>QHUL01000043.1 GCA_003222115.1 Gemmatimonadota bacterium
GAACCGCTCGCAGTCGGCACCAAGGCACCGCCGTTCACCGCGCAGGCGTCGGACGGCAAGACCTACTCTTTGGCGGAGGTGCTCAAGCAGCGTCACGTGGCGCTGGTGTTCTACCCGGGGAACAACACCCCCGGCTGAAACCGCCAGCTCTCCGCCGTGCGCGATGAGATCGCCAAATTCGAGCAGTGTGGCATCCAGCCCTTCGGCGTCAATCCGGCGGGCGTGGACAGCCACCACAGCTACGTGACGAAGCTGGGATTCAACTTCCCGCTCCTGTCGGACCCCGAGCGGGCGATCGCCCGCGCCTACGGGGCGCTGAAAGACGACGGACACGGGATCGCCCGCACGGTGTACGTCGTGCGCCGGGACGGGACGATCGCCTTCGCCCAGCGCGGGGCCCCGCCCGTGGACGAGATCGTCGGGGCCGTCGACGGGGGGAGCCGTGCCTGACCTGCACGGCAAGGTCGCGCTCATCACCGGCGTCGGCCGCGTGGGGCAGATCGGCCACGCCGTCGCGAAGGGATTTGCCGAGGCCGGGGCCAAGCTCGTGCTCGCGGACGTCAACGCCGTCGGGCTGGCGGACCGCGTGCGGGAATTCAAGGCCGGCGGTCACCGCGTCGCCTCGTCGGCCGGCGATCTCACGACGCCCGCCGCCGCTCGGGCCGCGGTGGCGGTCGCGCGCCAGCAGTTCGGCGGACTGGACGTCGTCGTGAACGTCGCGGGGGGCCTCGTGAACTTCGGCTCGGCGCTCGAGCTCGCGCCCGAGCAGCTCGAGAAGGAGCTCGCCGTGAACGTCAAGACCACGTTCTATGTCTCCCAGGCCGCCGTCCCGGCGCTGCTGGAGCGGGGTGGTGGCGCCATCGTCAACTTCGCCTCCATGGCCGTCCTGAAGCCGCAGAGCCAGATGGCGTCCTACATCGCGGCGAAAGCCGCGGTGGCGGGGCTCACCCGCGCGTTCGCCCGCGAGTTCCGCGACCGGGGCGTGCGGGTCAATGCGGTGGCGCCGGGGACGATGAAGACCGCGGACAACCTGGCGCAGATGAAGGATGCCAACGTGCGCTGGGTGGAGCTCGACCAGCTCGTCACCGCCGTGCTGTTTCTCGCGAGCGACGACGCGCAGGCCGTCACGGGCGAGATCCTGCCCGTCGCGGGTGACGTCTAGCGTGGAGCTCGTCGGCCGGCGGGCGCTCGTCACGGGAGCAGGCCGGCGTGTGGGGCAGGCGATCGCCGTCGGCCTCGCACGCGCCGGCTGCGACGTGGCGGTGCACTATCGCGGCTCCGCGGCGGGAGCGGGGGAGACCGGCGAGCGGATTCGGGCGGCGGGTCGTCGGGCGGAGCTCGTGCAGGCGGACCTGCGCGACGCCGCCGCCGCGCGCGCCCTTGCCGACCAGGCGGCCCGCGCGCTCGGGGGCCTCGACATCCTCGTCAACTCGGCGGGGGTGATGCGGGAGCAGCGCGTCGAGGACGTCACCCCCGAGGGCTGGGATAAGACGCTCGATCTCAACCTCCGAGCGTATTTTTTCGTGGCGCAGGGCGCCATTCCGCATCTGCGACGGACCAAGGGCCGGATCGTGAACCTCGCCGACGAGGCGGCGTTCGAGGTCTGGCCCGGCTACGTGCCGCACTGCGTCAGCAAGGCGGGCGTCGTCATGCTGACGAAGGGGCTCGCCCGGGTGCTCGCGCCGGACATCACGGTCAACGCGGTGGCGCCGGGCGCCGTGCTGCCCCCCGATGCCTGGGACGACAAGGCCCGCCAGCGGCTGGCGCGCACCACGCCACTCCAGCGCCTGGGCAGCCCTGACGACGTGGTGCAGGCGGTGCGCTACCTGCTGGAGGGCGGCGACTACGTGACGGGCACGACGCTCGTGGTGGATGGAGGGCGGCTGATCCGGTGAGCGATGTGGTCGCGATGCGGGACGTGGTCGTGATCGGGGGCGGCTGCTACGGCACGTTTTACGCGGGCCAGCTGGCGAAGGCGAAGGCGAAGGGCAAAGCACAGTTCCGTCGCGTGGTCGTCGTGGACCGCTCCGCCACCTGCCGCGCGCGCGGGGAGCTCGGGGAAGCGCCCGATCGCGTGTTCGCCGTGGAGGAGTGGAGCGCGTTCTTCGACCGGTTCCTCGCCGGGGCTCGCACGCCGCGGCCGGGCGAGCCCGAGGACTACATCGTCCCGTCACCGCTCATGCCGCACCTGATGTTCGAGTGGGTGGTGCGGCGCGCCCGCCAGCGCTGGCCGGAGCGGCCGGTCGAGATTGCCCCGGTGCCGGGCGAGCTGGGAACGCCCTACGATCGTGCGGCGCCCGACCACACGCGCTACGTCTCCTTCGCCGACTGGCTCTGCCCCACCCACTGCGTCGAGCCCGCCATCTGTCCGGCGATCGCCGCCCCGCGCACCTGGGAGATGGGCGAGGCGATCGGCGCCCTGGCGGCGCGGCTGCGCGCCGCGGGGCGGCCGCTGTCCGGTACGGCGCTGTTCGTGTGCCGGCATCACGTCTTCGGCGTGGGGACGTTCGCCGTGGCCGCCGTGCTCGAGGGAGACCGCATCGTGGCGCGCGCGGGCGCGGGCGCGCAGCCGGCCGAGGTGCTGGTGGGGACGATCTCGAGCTGCCACGGGGCCTTGAACTTGCTCAGAATCGGGGCGGCGAGGGAGACTTCAGACATCAGACGTCAGACGTCAGACATCATTGCTCACCTCTGATGTCTGACGTCTGATGTCTCCCGAAGAGCGTCGAGCGCACCTGATCCGCGCGCGCGAGCTATTCAACGCCGGCGACTACTGGGCCGCCCACGAGGCCCTGGAAACCGTCTGGCGTTCTATTATTAGCGACGACGCGGCGCCGGCGTGGCAGGGTCTGATCCAGGCGGCGGCGGCGCTGCTGCATTGGCAGCGCGGCAACCGCCACGGCGTGGCGGTGGTGGGTGGGGCGGCACTCGACAAGCTCAGCGGCCCGCAGCGCCCGGACGTGGAGTTCGAAACCGTGCATTTCCGCGCGCGCCTCGCGCGGGCTCTGGCGGGGGAGGGCGATCTCCCGCGATTGGAATTCCGGAGCGATGCCTGAGACTGTAAGCAACGGCTACGACCTGATCATCGTGGGCGCCGGCCCCGCCGGCCTCACCGCCGCCATGTACGCCGGCCGCGGCATGCTCCAGGCCATCACGATCGAGCGGGGCGCCCCCGGTGGTGAGCTCCTCAACACCGACCTGATTGAGGACTATCCCGGATTCGAGAGCGTCAAGGGGTGGGAGCTCGCGCAGAAGATGCATGATCATGCCAAGAAGTTCGGGGCCGAGATCGTTACGGATATGGTCGAGAGCGTGCGCAAGGGCGGGGACGGGGTGTTCGAGGTGCGCACCGCCCGCGGCCGCGTGTACCGCGCCCCCACGGTGATCCTCACGGCGGGCGGCACGCCGGTGAAGCTGGGGGTGCCGGGGGAGAAGGAGTATGCGGGGAAGGGCGTGTCGTACTGCGCGGTGTGCGACGGCGCGTTCTTCAAGGGCGAGGTGCTCGCCGTCATCGGCGGGGGCGACGCAGCGGTGGAGGAGGCGGACTATCTCACCCGCTACGCGAGCAAGGTCTACATCGTGCACCGGCGCGACCAGTTCCGGGCCTCGAAGATCCTGCAGGAGCGGGCCTTCGCGAATCCGAAGATCGAGGTGATCTGGAACAAGAAGGTGCTGGAGATCAAGGGGAATGCGAAGGGCACGGACCACCTGGCGCTCGAGGACACGGTGACGGGCGAGCGCTCCACGCTCAAGGTCGGCGGCGTGTTCGTGTTCATCGGCTTCCGGCCCAATACCGACCTCGTCCACGGGCACGTGGAGCACGACGCCGGTGGCTATTTCGTCACCGACGACCGCATGATGACCTCCCTGCCCGGGCTGTTCGCTGCGGGTGACGTGCGGAGCCAGCTCACCCGCCAGATCACGACCGCCGTGGGCGACGCCACCACGGCGGCGATCGCGGTCGAGAAGTACGTCGCCGCGCTGCGCGAGAAAGAGCGCGCGTCGGTCGCGTCGTGAAGGTCATTCCGATCCCCAACGGCCAGTTCGCCGAGAACTGCTACATCGTCGTGGACGAGGCGCGCCGCGCTTGCGCGATCGTCGATCCCGGGGAGGAAGCGGACCTCATCGCCCACCGGGTCGCGACGCTCGACGTCACGCCCGTCGCGATCTGGCTGACGCACGCGCACCTCGACCACGTGATGGGGGTGGCCCGCCTCAAGCGGGAGACCGGCGCGCCCGTGTATCTGCACCCCGCGGATCGGGAGCTGTACGATCACGCGGTGCAGCAGGGCCTGGCGTTCGGGATTCCGGTGGATCCGCCCCCGCCCCCCGACCGCCCCTTCGCCCACGGGGCGGCCGTGCGGGTGGGGGAGTGCGTGTTCACGGTGCGCCATGCCCCGGGCCATTCCCCCGGGAGCGTGTGTCTCGTGGGGGACGGCGTCGTGTTCACCGGCGACGTGCTGTTCGCCGGGTCCATCGGCCGTACCGACCTTCCGGGCGGGGACCTCGAGACCCTCGGCAAGAGCATCGAGCGGGAGTTGCTCGTGTTGCCGGATTCCACCATCGTGTACAGCGGCCATGGACCCGAAACCACGATCGGACAGGAGCGGCGCGGCAACCCCTTCCTCACGGGCCTCTACCGGCTCGCCTGAGTCCGCGCGGCCGACCTGCCTGCGGTGCGGCGCGGAAGTCCTCCCCAAGCCGTGGGGCTGCAGGCAGCCCTGCCCCAACTGCAGCTTCACCTACCCACTCGGCGACTGCTCTGATTAAAGGCCACGTCATCGCGCTCGTCCTCCTGGCCCTCGACTGTCTCGTCCGCGCCTGGCGCATCCAGCTAGCGGTGTGGACGGCGGGGGGCCGGCTGTCGTTCGGCGACGCGCTGCGCCTGAACCTGTACGGGGAAGCAGCGTCACAGCTCACGCCGAATCGCCTGGGCGGCGAGCCGGCGCGGTTCCTCGGGCTCAACGAAGCGCGCCTCCGGCCCGTGACGGGGCTGGTGGCGATCGGCGTCGAGGTGGCCGGCGAATGGCCGGTCTTCGTGCTCTTGGGCGGGGCGCTGTTCGTCCACTACGTGCCCGATTGGCACGATGCCGCCCGGGTGTGGCTGCACCGGCACCGCGCCGGCGAGCTCGTCACGGTCGAGCTGATCGCGCTCGCCGTTCTGCTCCTCGTCTACCTGCTCCAGCGCCTGGTACGCTCGGGCACGATCCCCCACCGGGCGCGTCGCCAGTGGCGCGTGGCATTGGCCCACGTGCGGCGTGCCCCCTGGTGGGTGCTGGGGGTGATGGCCGTCCTCACCGTCGTGAGTCTCGCGAGCCGAGCCCTGATCCTGCCGGCCCTCGCCTGGGGCGTCGCGGTGGCCCCACCGTTCGCGGTCATGTTCTTCGGCGCCCTCGCGCTGCTGCACGCGCCGGTCGTCGTCCCGCTGCCGGCCGGGGGCGGGGGTGTAGACGTCGCGTTCGTCGCGGGATTCGCCGGGGACTTCGGCTCGCAGCAGGTGCCGATGCTGCTGCTGTGGCGCTTCTACACCGTGGTGCTGCTGACGGGGCTCGGCGTGTATGCGATGATTCGGAGTCTCGGCTACCACGCCGCCACCGAGCTGTTCAAGATCGGGTGGCGCAAGGCCGCACGCACAAACGCTGCGATTCACGGGCGCGGCGGAGAAGAAACCGTCCGATGAGCGACCCGCGCATCCCGCCACTCCCTCCACAACAGGCCGCGCCCGAGGTGCGGCCGATCTTCGAGACATATCTGCGAGAGCGCGGCAACGTGCCCAACATGTTCCGCACCGTCGCGCTCCGCCCGTCGCACCTCAGGACGATGATCGCCCACTTCCGCACGGTGATGAACGAGGGCACCGTGCCGCCCCTCCTGAAGGAGCTCCTGTGGGTGCGTATCTCACATCTCAACCAGTGCCGCTACTGACTCAACTCCCACACTGTCTTGGCAAGACAGAAGGGAGCCGCTGCGGACCTGGTCGAGGCCGTGCAGAACCGGGGTCCTCGCGCGGTCGTCGAGCGGCTCGAGGCCGGGTGGCGGGTGGCGCTCGAGTACGCCGACGTGGTCCATCGCTCGGGGCACGACGTCACGGACGAGCTGTACGGCCGCCTCGCGTCCGCGTGGGATCCGGGGCAGATCGTGGAGATCACCCTGGTGATCGGGATGACGGAGTATTTCAATCGGTTCAACGATGCGCTCAGGGTAGAACCGACGAAGTGACCGGCCTAGCCCTTGGGCGCCGGACTGATGGCCACGAGCACGACCGTTCGCTCCAGCGCCCGCTCGACGCCGTGCGGAACGCCGTCCGGCGCCAGCACCAAGTCCCCGGGCCCGGCCTCGCTCGTCCGATCGCCCACGCTGAATCTCGCCTTTCCACTGACAACTAAATAGAATTTGTCGGCGCCCGCGTGCGCGTGGATCGGTTGCGACTGGCCGGCCTCGAAGCAGTTGAGCCCTACGAGCAGGCGCGGCGAGCGGAAGCAGTCGAGTTTCGTCATCTTGTCCGGCGCGAACGCGGCGCGGGACGGCAGGTGTTGAATGAAATCCGTGAGCGCCATGGGCGATTCCTGGCTCGAGACCGATGGTGTCCGCAGCGAACGGACGGAGGCGATGAGCGCAACCCGCGTCGAGCGCGATCCCCTGGGCGAGCTGGCCGTGCCGGCCGAGGCGCTGTACGGTGTCCAGACGGAGCGGGCCCGCCAGAACTTCCCCATCTCCCACCTCGCCCCGCTCGCCCCGTTCGTCGACGCCGTGATCTGGATCAAG
>QHUL01000044.1 GCA_003222115.1 Gemmatimonadota bacterium
AGGAGCTCGCCATGAACGGATCAGGGCTGAAACGCGCCCAGACGGCGCTCGCACTCCTCGTTCTCGTCATCGGGACGGCGACATGCCGTGACGCCCCGTCTCCGACCGCCCCGCTCGACCGGCCTTCCTTCATCATCAACGGCCAGCCCACCGGCGACAACAGCTTCTCCAACGTCGGCGCTCTGCTCTTCGACTTTGATCGGAACGGCATCATTACGGGAGACGACGCCCTCTGCAGCGGCAGCCTCATCGCGCCGACCGTGTTCCTGACGGCCGCGCATTGCGTCTCGTTCTTCCCGGCCGACGCGCAGCTGTACGTCTCATTCGATGCAGACCTGTTTGCGTCGGGGCTCCACGTTATCGCAGCCACGGCGTTCCACTTCGACCCGGGCTTCGGGCACGATCTGGGCGACCTGCACGACGTCGCCGTCGTCCTGCTCCCCGCAGGGTCGACCACGAACATCCAGCCGTTGCGACTGCCTCGAGCGGGGTTGCTCGACGATCTGACCGCGCACAACGGGCTGAAGGGCCAGATCTTTCTCAACGTCGGCTACGGGGTGGATGCCACGCTGCGCGGCAAGCCGCACTACACGTTCGACGGCGTACGCAAGGTCTCGCAGTCGCCCTTCCAGGCGCTCGAACTGTTCTGGCTCTGGCTCAATATGAACTCGCACGCAACCGGCCTCGGCGGCGACTGCTTCGGCGACTCCGGGTCGCCCAAGTTCTTCGACGGCAACACCGAGCTGATCGTCGCCACGGTGACCACGGGCGACGCCGTCTGCCGGGCGACGAGCAAGGACTACCGGCTGGACACGTCGACGGCGCGCGCGTTCCTGGGCCAGTTCGTTTCGCTGCCCTAGTCAGGCGCTGCCGGCCGAGCGAAACAGCGCCGCAACGTCCGGCTTCATCACCTTCCCCATGGCGTTGCGGGGCAGCGCGCGCACGCAGCGGAGGGCGCGCGGCACCTTGTAGGGCGCGAGCCGCTGTTTCGCCCACGCCTGCAACGCCGCGAGCGTGAGCTCGCCACTGCCGCGCAGCTCGACGGCGGCGCACACCCGCTCGCCCCACTCGGCATCGTCCACCCCCACCACGGCGCATTCGAGCACGGCGGGATGGGTGCGCAGCACCTCCTCGATCTCGAGCGCCGAGACCTTGTAGCCCCCCGTCTTGATGATGTCCACGCTGCGGCGCCCGAGTATGCGGTAGGCGCCGTTCTCGATCACGGCGACGTCCCCGGTGCGGAACCAGCCGTCGCGGAACGCGGCGGCCGTGGCGTCGGATTGCCGCCAGTACTCGAGGAAGACCGCCGGTCCCCGGACCTCGATCTCACCGGGCGCGCCTGCGGCAGCGAGTCGGCCGGCGTCGTCCACCAGCCGCACCTCCACGCCGGGGAGCGGCGCGCCCACGAATCCCGGCCGCCGCGCGCCGCGCAGCGGATTGGAGAGCGCCATGCCGATCTCGGTCATCCCGTAACGCTCGAGCAGCACCTGGCCGCTGATGTCCCGCCAGCGCTCCAGCGTGCCCACGGAGAGCGCCGCCGAACCGGAGACCATGAGCCGCATGCGGGGAGGAGCGCAGCCGGCCGAGTACTCGCGCCTGCGCTCGGGCGGGGCGGCCTCCCACGCGGCGATCAGCTTGGTGTAAATCGCCGGAACGGCCATGAACAGCGTGAGCTCGCCCGCCGCGAGGCGCGACCACACCGAGACCGCATCGAAGTGCGGGAGCATCTCGCAGCGCGCGCCGCTCCACAGCGCGCACGTGAGCACGTTCACGATGCCGTGGACGTGGTGCAGCGGCAGCACGAGCAGGATGTGGTCGTCGGCGCGCCACTCCCAGGCCGCGACGAGGCTCGTCACCTGAGCCGCGAGATTCGCGTGGGTGGTGACGACGCCCTTGGGCCGGCCGGTGGTGCCGCTCGTGTAGACCATCATCGCCCGTCTCCCCTCCGCCACCCCTGGGAGTGGCGAGTGGGGAGTGGTACCTACCGCTTCATGCGTCGTCACGGTGTGCACGGCCGGTGGCAGTCGAACCCCCTCCAGGCTGCCCGCGAGGTCCGGGTGCACGACGACGATCTCCGCCTCGGCGTCGCGGATCACGTACTCCAGCTCGGGCGGCGGGTGCGACACCGCAAGGGGGACCGCGACCCCGCCCGCGCGCCAGATGCCCCACTGGGTGGCGACGTGGCGGAATCCCGCCGGCGCGAGGAAGGCGACCCGTGCCTCGGCGAGGTCGGCCCGCCCGGCGAGGAGGCAGGTCGCGACGCCGGCGGACGCGTCGAGCAGCTCGCGATAGGTGAACGTGCCATCCGCGGCGGCGATGGCGGTGCGGTCGGCGTGCGCGCGGGCACGGGCGACGAGGGGGAGCTCCGGCCGGGGAGCGCGGGGGGCGCGGGGGGGCATACGATCTAGGTTGGGCCGTCGCGCGGGCCCGGCGCAAGGGACGAGGGCTCCGCGCCTTGCCCGCGCGAGCGGCGCGCTCGATCTTTGCCCCGACTGGGATCATGCCCTGGATCAAGCAAGTACCGATCGCCGAGGCGACGGGGCCGCTCAAGCGGGAGTTCGACGCGGCGCTGCGCCGGGCGGGGCGGCTGTGGCACATCGTGCACGTGATGAGCCTGAATCCCACAGTGCTGAAGGCCAGCATCGAGCAGTACCTCGCGATCATGTACGGCCCTTCCCCCCTGTCGCGGGTGCAGCGGGAGCTCCTCGCCACCGTCGTTTCCGCCGAGCTCGACTGCTTCTACTGAGTGCAGGCGCACGCGCACGACCTCCGGGCCGAGGTCGCCGGGTCGCTGGCGGACGCTGCTCAGGCCGACCGCTTCGTGCACGCTGTCGCCCGCGACTGGCGGGGGGCCGAGCTCGCTCCCGCCGATCGGGCGCTGTGTGAGTTCGCGGCCAAGCTGACGCACGAGCAGCACGGGATGACGCGCGACGATGTTGCGGGGCTCCGCAGCCACGGGTTCGACGACCGGGCCGTGCACGACGCCGTGCAGGTCGTCGCCTACTTCAACTACATCACGCGCGTGGCCGATGGGCTCGGCGTGGAGCCGGAAGATTTCATCGAGCGTTGGGGAGTGTGACGCGGATCACGTTGCCTCGGCCGTGAGCGGAGGCGATATTGACTTGCCCCCCGCCCCTGGTCGCCCTTGCCGAGCGTGGGTCCCACGCAACAGGAGAACGAATCATGCACGCAGTGTTTCGGCGCTACCGGATCCGACTCGGTGCCGTCGAGGCGGCCGCCGAGCGGGCGCACGAGGGCCTCGTGCCCGACCTCCGGCGGGTTCAAGGGTTCGCGGCGTACTACCTCGTGCACGCGGGTAACGACACACTGGCGAGCATCGCCCTGTTTCAGACCGAGGAGAGCGCGGCCGTGGGCGAGCGGCTCCTGAACGACTGGTTCCGGCACGACTGGCCCGTGTTCCAGGCGGTCCCGCCCGAGCTCGCGCGGGGAGCCGTGCTGGTGCACGAAGAGCTGCCGCGCGTGGCCGCGGCGGTGACCACCGGGCCGCGACTCGAGCGCCGCAACTGGAGCGACCGCCGGCTCACCCGGGAACGGCGGTCGGGAGGCGACCGCCGGGTGGCGACGGCCGCGGTCAGCATGTCGGCCACACCCTGAAGCAGGTCCAGCAGGGGCGGTAGATTAGGGGGGCGTATGCCCCCCGCCATTACCGCCGAGCAGCTCAGCAAGACCTTCCGCGTCAAGGTGCGCGGTCCCGGGCTCCGGGGCGCAATCGAGGCGCTGCTGCGGCCGCGCTACCGCGATGTCCACGCGGTACGCGAGGTGACGTTCCGCATCGATCCGGGGGAGATCGTCGCGTTCCTCGGGCCGAACGGCGCCGGCAAGACCACCACCCTCAAGATGCTGGCGGGCCTGCTCTACCCCACAAGCGGGCGGGTCGAGGTCGCGGGGTTCGTGCCGTGGAGCGGCGGACCCGAGTTCAAGCGGCGCATCGCCCTGGTGCTTGGCAACCGTCAGCAGCTCGTCTGGGATCTCCCCCCCGAAGAGACGTTTCAGCTGAACCGGGCGATCTACGAGATCGCCCCGGCCGCCTACCGGGAGCGGCTGGCCGAGCTCGTGACGCTGCTCGAGCTCGGCGACGTGTTGGACAAGCCGGTGCGCCAGCTCTCGCTGGGCGAGCGGATGAAGTGCGAGCTCGCGGCCGCCCTGCTCCACCACCCGCCGATCCTGTTCCTCGACGAGCCGACGCTCGGGCTCGACGTGACGGCTCAGGAAGCGATCCGCCGCTTCCTCGCGGAGTACCGCGACCGCCACGGCGCGACGGTGCTCCTCACGTCGCACTACATGCAGGACGTGACGGCCCTCGCCACGCGCGTCCTCATCATCAACCGCGGCCGGCTGCTGTACGACGGCGCCCTGGACGCGCTGGTGGCGCGCATCGCCCGCACCAAGCGGCTGGAGCTCGTGCTCGGCGGCGGCGACGGGGTGACGGCCGAGACCCTCGCCGCGTTCGGCGCGGTGAAGAGCTTCCGCTTCCCCAACGCGGTGCTCGAGGTGCCGCGCCAGGAAGCCGCCGCCACGAGCGCGCGGCTGCTCGCCGCGCTGCCCATCGCCGACCTCTCGATCGAGGACCCGCCGATCGAGGAGGTCATCCGCCAGGCGTTCACCCACGGCGTGGAGGAGGACGACTCGTGAGTCGCCTCGCCGAGTGGGCGCGTCGTTACGGAGCGCTCATCCGCAACGCCTGGCTCGTTGATCTCCAGTACCGGGCGTCCATCGTGCTATGGATCATCTGGGGGGTGACGGAACCCACGATCGCGCTCGGCATCTGGTGGGCGATCGCGGGCGACGGGCAGGTCGGGGGCTACGCCCGCGCCGACTTTGCGCGCTACTTCTTCGCGCTGATGCTCGTGAATCAGCTCACGATCGCCTGGGACTCCTGGTATCTCGACCGCTGGATCCGCGAGGGCGACCTCAACTACCGGCTGGCGCGGCCGCTGCACCCCGCGCACGAGGCGGTCGCGGACAACATCGCCTACAAGGCGCGCAGCGCCGGGGTCATCCTCGTGGTGTGGCTCGTCGCCGCCTTGGTATGGCCGGCGGTGCGGCTGCCCCTCGCGCCGGGCCGCTGGGCGCTCACGGCCCTCGCCGTGGTGCTCGCCGCGGCGATGCGGTTCTTCATCAGCTTCGCGACCGGCCTGCTCGCGTTCTGGACCACCCGCGCCACGGCGATCATGGGGCTGCACGGCGGTGTGGCGCTGTTTCTCTCGGGCCGCATCGCCCCGCTGGCGCTGCTGCCGCCCGCGGTGGCGGGCGTCGCCGCCGTGCTGTGGTTCCCTTACATGCTCGCGTTCCCCGTGAACCTGCTCACCGGCTCGGTGCACGGCACCGCGGCGCTGCTGCACGGCTTCGCGGGGCAGATCGTGTGGCTCGCGCTGTGGGTGGGAGCCTACAGGCTGGCGTGGACGCGGGGCTTGCGACGCTATGGAGCGGTGGGAGGGTGAACAGATTGCGGAATGGGGAGTGCGGAATGCGGAGTTTGCGATGCAGGGTCGAGTGAGGACACTCCGCATTCCGCATTCCGCACTCCGCATTCTCGCCGCCCTCTGGCGCCTCAACCTCGCCGAGGAGCTGCAGTATCGCGCCAACTTCGTGGCGAGCGTGCTCGGCACGCTGTTCTGGATCGGCACCGCGCTGCTCACGCTGGCCCTGTTCTTCCGCCACACCACCCGGCTCGGCGGCTGGGACTACTGGGAGGTCGTGGTGCTGCTGGGCGTGTTCAACGCGCTCACCGGCGTGATCGAGGCGGTGCTGCGGCCGGGAATCGGCCGGCTGGCCGGCGAGGTGCGAAGCGGCGGTCTCGACCTCGTGCTGGCGAAGCCGGTGGACGCCCAGGGCTTCGTCTCGTTCCGGCGGCTCGACGTGTGGCGCCTCACGGACTTCGTGCTCGGCCTCGGGCTCGCCGGGTACGCCCTGTCCCGGCTGGGCCGCGTGCCGGGCCTGCTCCAGCTCGCCGCTTTCGTCGTGGCCCTCGCGGCGGCCGGGATCGTGGTCTACGCGATCTGGGTGGCGCTGATGAGCCTCGCCTTCTGGTTCGTGTCGGTCGAGAACCTGTCGGTGCTGTTCGACGCGGTGTACGAGGGCGCGCGCTACCCCGTCACGGCCTACCCGGGCGCGCTGCGCTTCGTCTTCGTGTATCTCCTGCCGATCGCCTGGACCACGACGATCCCCGCCTCGGCGCTGACGGGCCGCCTCGGGCCCGAGATCGCGCTCGCCGCGGCCGCTGTCGCGGCACTCGCGTTCGTGCTGGCGCGCCTGTTTTGGCGCGCGGCGCTGCGGCGCTACACGGGCGCCAGCGGCTGATCGCTACCGCGTGGCCTGGGCCCGCGCCGCGGAGAGCTTCGCCTGTTGCTCGGCCGATAGCGCGTTCTTGATCTGGATCAGCAAAGTGAGGTGTGAACGCTTCACCTCGCGCTCCACTCCCAGCAGCTCGTCCACCTGGGCGAGGGCCGCCGTCTGATCGACGACCGGCTTGTCGAGGAGGGTGGTGAGCCGCTGCGATTGCTCCTGCATCCGCCACTGCAGGTCCACGACCCGGGTCTGGAAGTCTTGAATCGCCTTGGTGATCGTCGCGCGCTGCTCGGGCCGCAGCCCGATCTCCTGCTGGTGCTGCATCACGAGCTCGGGAGGGAAGAGCACCCGCCCGAGCGGGTCCTCCGGCGGCTGGCCGGGCTGGGGAGGCGGGGGCTGCTGCGCGCCCAGGGCCGCCACGGCGAGGAAGGTAAGGACCGGCACGAGAGCTATACGGAGCGTCT
>QHUL01000088.1 GCA_003222115.1 Gemmatimonadota bacterium
CATTCGGGGCGCGGCTGGGGACGCTCAATCCTTGGGCGCTGGCGGTGGCCGTGCTCGCGCTCGGCATCATCGTCGGCTGGCCGTACATCAACCGGCGCATCCCGAGTCCGTTCGTCGCCCTGATCCTCACGACGGCGCTGGTCCAGCTCCTGCACATCCCGGTGGAGACGATCGGCGCGCGCTTCGGCGTGATTAACGCCGCACTTCCGAAGCCGGCGCTCCCCGCCGTGCCCCTGGGCCAGCTCCCCGGCTTGTTCGGCGCCGCGTTCACCATCGCGCTGCTCGGGGCCATCGAGTCGCTGCTTTCGGCGGTGGTGTCAGACGGGATGATCGGCGGCCGTCATCGCTCGAACATGGAGCTCGTGGCGCAGGGAGTGGCGAACATCGCGTCGCCGCTCTTCGGCGGGATTCCCGCGACCGGGGCGATCGCGCGCACGGCCACGAATGTGAAGACCGGCGGCCGCACGCCGGTGGCGGGGATCACGCACGCGTTCGCGTTGCTCCTCATCACGCTGTTCTTCGGCCGCTGGGCCGGCCTCATTCCCATGGCGACGCTCGCCGCGATCCTGGTGGTGGTGGCCTACCGCATGAGCGAGTGGCGCACGCTCCGCTCCGAGCTGCGGGCGCCCAAGAGCGACGTCGCCGTGCTGCTCGCGACCTTCCTCCTGACCGTGCTCGTGGACCTGACGGTCGCGATCGAGGTCGGGATGGTGCTCGCGGCGTTCCTGTTCATGCGTCGCATGGCCGAGGTGACGAACATCAGCGCGCTCACGCACGAGTTCCGGGATCCCGTCGACGACTTCGAGAGCGACCCCAACGCGGTGCGCCGGCGCGTCGTGCCGGAGGGGGTCGAGGTATACGAGATCAACGGGCCGTTCTTCTTTGGGGCGGCGGAGATGTTCAAGGACCGGCTGGGGCGGATCGTCGGGAAACCCAAGGTCCTGATCCTCCGGATGCGCCACGTCCCGGCGATCGACTCGACCGCCCTGCACGCGCTGCGCGACCTCGTCGCACGGAGCCGGAAGGACGGGTCCCTGGTCGTCTTGTCGGATGTGCACGCCCAGCCGGTCGTGGCGCTCGAGCGCTCGGGCTTCCTCGACGAGATCGGAGAGGAGAACGTCACCGGCCACATCGACGACGCCCTGAACCGGGCGCGCGCCCACCTCGGCTTGCCGGCCGTCCCGCGGCCGGCGTACGCGACGCCGACAGTGGCGCGTGAGACGCCGCGGCCGGGGGCGCGGGGCGCGCGAAGATGAGTGGCGCGCCAGAGCTGATCGTCGCAACGGGGACCTGCTACCCCCTGTTCGCCTACGAGGTCGCGCTGTCGATCGACCTCGACGCGGCGGAGCGGCGGGTGCTCGCCGCCGCGACGGAACGACTGAGCGTCAAGCAGAAGCGCCGCGCTCCCGCCTACTTCGAGTACCGGCCGGCGCCGCTGCGGGTGACGCAGGAAGCGGAGTCGCTGGGCCTGGCAGCCTACCACACGGCGCCGAGCGTGGAGCTCGTGCTCTACGACTTCGGCGCCATTTCGGTGAGTTACGCGGTGCCGATCGCCGGGCCGCTCGCGGGGTTGGCGGCCCTGAGCGCCGAGCTGTGGGGGAACGACCGGCTGGTCGCCGAGTCCCGCCGCCACGTGGAGCGGGTGCTCGGGACCCTGGGCGACGCGGCGGTCCGGCCGCGGATCGCGGACTTCGTGGAGGACTACTCGATCTTCCAGGTCGAGGCGTTCACGACGCCGTGCGAGGCCGCCGCCCTGTGGACGCACCACGCGCAGACGGTCGCCCAGATCCTGCGCGCCGAACCGCGCAGCCTGTCGCAACAGGAGATCAACGACGCCACTGCCTCCCGGATCTCCTTCGGGCTGGACGACGCGACCTTCATCGACACCGACGCCACGCTGCTGTTCGACCCCGAAGCGGACGATGTCCGCGCCGTGATCGAGTTCGCGAACACGCAATTGCTCGAGATGCGGTTCCTGGACCAGCAGCTCGACGACGCCCTGGAGCGGGCGTACGAGACGCTGATGCCGCGCCGTGCGCGTCTCTTCGGGCTCGGCCAGTACCGTCCGGAGCTCCGACGCCTCGCGCGGCTGCAGCTCGACGGCGCGATCCTCTTCGAACAGGTGACGAACGCCCTGAAGCTGGTGGGAGAGCAGTACCTCGCGCGGGTGTACTCGCTCGCGTCCCGCCGCTTCCACCTGGCCGAATGGGACGCGAGCATCACCCGCAAACTGCAGACGATCGACAGCATCTATGCCAAGATGGCCGAGCGCGCGGCGAGCCGGCGCATGGAGCTGCTCGAGTGGATCATCATCGTGCTCATCGCGCTGTCCATCATCGTGTCGCTCGGACCCGTGCTGGGGGCGCGCTGACGCTGTCCGGCCACCGGTTTGCCGCTCCCCTCCTGACGTGCCTCTTGGGGTTGGCCATGACGGCGCCGGTCGGCGCTCAGACGGCGGGGGAGATGGAGGCCCTGCCACCCGGCGACCTGTTCCGACCGCTCCTGGCCGACCCCAAGCAGCCGCAGTTCTTCGCGGCCTTTCTCTGGGCCAAGTCCGCGCAGGTGAAGGACCAGGTCGCGAGCGTCGGGCTGGGCGAGAACATCGGTCTCGTGCGGGGGCGGGGCGGATGGTGGCAGGTGAGCGTCGCCGCGGGCGTCTTCTCCCAGTTCGACATGGAGAGGCCGTCGTACGACTTGATCAACACCGACTTCATCGTCGGCTTCCCGTTCACTTGGCGCCGCGGCGTGCTCTCCGGCCGGGTGCGAGTCTATCACCAGAGCTCCCATCTGGGGGACGAGTACTTGCTGCGTGTTCATCCCGAGCGCGTGAACCTCAGCTTCGAAGCGGCGGAGCTCATCGTCGCCCGTGACTTCGGCACTCTCAGAGGGTACGCGGGCGGCGAATACCTCGTCCGGCACGAGCCCTCCGATCTCAAGCCCGGCGTTCTGCACGCCGGACTGGAGTGGCGCCCCGGCACCCCCCTGGTTCACCTGGGCCGAACGGGGTCGGGGCGCTTTCTGGCGGCGCTCGATGCCAAGGCTCCCCAGGAACGCGAATGGCAGGTGGGATGGGGCGCGCGGGCCGGCCTGGAGTTTAGCCCAAGCGCGCCGGGCACCGAGGTGAGCCGCCGCTGGAGCATCCAGATCCACGCGTATCGCGGCCCAACGCCCTACGGACAGTTCTATCTGGAGAACGTGTCGTCGATCGGCGTCGGGTTGCACTTCAGCTTGTAGGAGTGCGGTTCGGCGGATCCGCCGAGTCTAGCGGGCTAGGGGCGCCGGCGCGTCACGCTCCAGCGACCGCTCTGCGTTGTGGGGGCCGGTCCGGGGCGGGTCGTGAAGGTGCCTGCGATAGTGTCGCTGGCGATGCGGCCGTCGAAGGTCGTGAACAGCTTCATGCCGGTCTCGGGATCGGCGTACGGGGCGAGCGTGCCGCTGACGCGATCGCCCTGCACGCGCACGAAGTTGATGGTCAGGATCTCAGGGGCCGCGGGGGCCGGGGGGGTCTGGCCGGGCTGCTGCGGGTCGTTCCACGCCTTGATCGGGCGGTTCCATCCGACGGGGATCATCACCACGTCCCCGTACGCCGAGTCACCGCGCGCGGTGAGCGTGAACGAGATGCTCCCGCTGCGGCCCGTGGTGGAGCTGCTGTAGGATCCATCCCAGCGGCCGGCCAGCGCGGCGACGTCCGCGCGCGCCCCCACGACGGGGACCGGTGTTTGGGAGGACGCGCACGCTGCGAGCGCGAGTGCAAGCACAGGCGCGCCACCGGCGTATCGCATGGTCGCTACGACACCTCCTTCCCCGCGAGCTGCCGCAACACGTACTCGAGGATCCCGCCGTGCCGGTAATACTGAAGCTCCTGCGGGGTGTCGATCCGCACGATCGTGCGGAACTGGAACGACGTCCCGTCGGGTCGCGTCGCCTTGACGCCAAGCTCCTTGCCGTGCGGGAACCCTTCCGCGAGCACGGCGGCGAGCCCGGTGATGTCGAAACGCTCCCGGCCTGTCAGGCCCAGCGCCTGTACGCCCTGATCGGGCTGGAACTGCAGGGGCAGGATTCCCATCCCCACGAGGTTCGACCGGTGAATGCGCTCGTAGCTCTCGGCGATCACGACGCGCACGCCGAGCAGGCGCGGGCCCTTCGCCGCCCAGTCGCGTGACGAACCGGAGCCGTACTCCTTTCCCGCAAGCACGACCAGCGGCACCCCGTCGGCCTGGTACTGCACCGACGCGTCGTAGATCGTTGTGGCCGCCTCGCCCGGGAGGTGGACGGTGAACGGCCCCTCGGTGGTGGGCGCGAGCTGGTTCTTGAGTCGCACGTTCGCGAACGTTCCCCGCACCATGACCTCGTGATTGCCGCGGCGGGCGCCGTAGGAGTTGAAGTCCTTCGGCTCGACGCCGTGCGCGATCAGGTACTGACCCGCCGGGTGCGTCTTGCGGATGGAGCCGGCCGGAGAGATGTGATCGGTGGTGATGCTGTCCCCCAGCAGGCACAGCACCCGCGCGCCCCGGATGTCCGCGACCGGTGGCGGCGTATCCGGCATGCCGTCGAAGTAGGGCGGGCGGCGGACGTAGGTGGAGTCCGGCTCCCAGGCGAAGCGCTCGCCGGCGGGGACGGGGAGGCTCTTCCAGCGCTCGTCGCCCTCGAACACCTCGCCGTACTGCTTGTGGAACATCGCGGATTTGATCGCGCTGCGGACCACGCGATCCACTTCCTGGGCCGTGGGCCAGATGTCCCGCAGGTACACCGGTTTGCCATCCTTGCCGGTGCCGATGGGGTCCTTGTGGATGTCGATGTCGATCCGCCCGGCGAGGGCGTAGGCGACCACGAGCGGCGGTGAGGCAAGGTAGTTCGCCCGCACCTCCGACTGGATCCGCCCCTCGAAGTTGCGGTTGCCGGAGAGGACGGCGCACACGACCAACTCGCCCTCGGCGACGGCGACCGACACGGCCTCCGGCAGCGGCCCCGAGTTGCCGATGCACGTCGTGCAGCCGTAGCCGACGAGATGGAAGCGCAGTTGCTCGAGGTACGCCATCAGGCCCGCCTCGCGCAGGTAGTCCGTGACCACCTTCGAGCCGGGCGCGAGGCTCGTCTTGACCCACGGCTGAGAGCGCAGGCCCCGTTCGACCGCCCGCTTCGCCGCGAGGGCCGCCGCGACCATCACCGAGGGATTCGACGTGTTGGTGCAGCTCGTGATCGCCGCGATCACGACCGAGCCGTGCCGCAGCTTGTGCTCCGCGCCGTCGAGCGTGAGGTTCACGTGGCTGCGGCGGGCGGGTGGCGCCTCCGTGGCCACGGCGACGTTACCCCCTTCTTCCTCCCAGCGCCGCGCGTT
The DNA here is from genome assembly GCA_003222115.1 of Gemmatimonadota bacterium. GTDB lineage: Bacteria > Gemmatimonadota > Gemmatimonadetes > Gemmatimonadales > GWC2-71-9 > AG29. The sequence goes on from QHUL01000088.1 coordinate 5,339, forward strand.
CGGCGTCGCGGGTGGCGCCACGGGCGAGGTCGCCTTCATGAGCGTGGGGAGCGCGTCGAGGAAGTTCTTCTTCACCTCGCGCAGCGGCACCCGGTCCTGCGGCCGGCGCGGGCCGGCGAGGCTCGGCACCACGGTCGCGAGGTCGAGCGCCAGCGTGTCGGAGAACTCGGGCTCGGGCGCGCCCGGCGTGTGAAAGAGGCCCTGCTCCTTCGTGTAGGCCTCCACCAGCGCGACCAGCTCCTTGGAGCGCCCCGTGAACGCGAGGTAGCGCAGCGTCTCCTGGTCCACGGGGAAGATGCCCACCGTGGCCCCGTACTCGGGGGCCATGTTGCCGATCGTGGCCCGGTCGGCGAGGGGCAGGCTGGCGACGCCCGGCCCGTAGAACTCCACGAATTTTCCGACGACGCCCTTCTTGCGGAGCATTTCGGTGACCGTCAGCACGAGGTCGGTCGCCGTGGCGCCTTCTGGGAGCCGGCCCGTCAACCGGAAGCCCACGACCTGGGGGATGAGCATGGAGACCGGCTGGCCGAGCATCGCCGCCTCGGCCTCGATCCCGCCCACGCCCCACCCCAGCACCCCCAGCCCGTTGATCATCGTGGTGTGCGAGTCCGTCCCCACGAGCGTATCGGGATACGCCTGCGGCGTGCGGCCCTCGCCCGTGAACACCACGCGCGCGAGGTATTCCAGGTTCACCTGGTGCACGATCCCCGTGTCCGGTGGCACGACGCGGAACCCCCGAAACACCTGCTGCGCCCAGCGCAGCAGCGCGTACCGCTCGCGGTTGCGCTGGAACTCCAGGTCGGCGTTCACCTGGAAGGCCGTCGGCGTGCCGAACTCGTCCACGATCACGGAGTGGTCGATCACGAGCTCGGCAGGGAGGAGGGGGTTGACCGTCTTCGGATCGCCGCCCATCGCGGCCATCGCGTCGCGCATCGCGGCGAGGTCCACGACCGCCGGGACTCCGGTGAAGTCCTGCATCAGCACGCGGGCCGGCATGAAGGCGATCTCGTCCTCGGGGGCCTTCTTCGGGTCCCACCGGGCGAGCTTCTCGATCTCCACGGCGCGCACCGTGCGGCCGTCCTCCCGCCGCAACAGGTTTTCGAGCAGAATCTTGAGCGAGTAAGGGAGGCGCGCGATCCCCAGCCCGCGGCGCTCGAGCGCGTCGAGCCGGAAGATCTCGAAGGTCCGGCCGCCAATGCCCAGCGTGGCGCTGCTCCCGAAGCTGTTCGCCGCCATCAGTTCACGACCTTGACGTTCGTCACGAAGTATTCGGTCTCGCCGAAGCAGCGGGTCGGCAGGCCCTTGTGCTGCTCGTACGCCAGCGCCACCCGCCTGCCGAGGGCCGCGTTGACGAGTGCCGCGACCGAGTCGTGTCGCACGGTGAAGTAGAACATCTCCGGCATCGCGCCGGGGAGCGCCACCATCGCGAGCTCACCCTCCCAAGTCTTGCAGATCCACCCCTTCTTGGAAAACTTCTGCACGTAGCCGGCGCGCTCGCCCTTGGCGTAGCTCCACGACAGCGCGGACCAGGTGTACAGGACGAAACCGAGCAGAGGCGCGACGACCAACGCGGCGATGAGGAGCTTCTGCCTGCGCGACAGAGTGACGTTCACCCGGCGGAATCTACAGTGTACACCTCGGTGCGATAAGGCGTAAACCCGCGTGCCTCGTAGTTGGAGAGCGCGTGCGGATGGTCGAGGGTGCACGTGTGCAGCCACACCCGTGTTGGCTGCAGGGTCCACGCGTCGCGCACGGCGCACGAGAGGAGATGTTTCCCCAGGCCCTGGCCGATCATTCCCGGCGCGAGGCCGAAGTAGGCGATCTCGACCGAATCATCCTCCGCCACTCGGCGCAGCTCGTACCAGCCGACCAGCGCGCCGCCGCGCACGGCCACGAACAGCGAGATCTCGGGCCGCGCGAGGTGCGCGCGAATCTCGGCGTCGCTCCAATCCCAGCGGTCGCGCCAGTGGTACTCGGCGCCCACCGTGCGGTAACAGTGGCGATACAGACCCGGCGTGGGGTGCGCGACGCGCTCCGCGACCACGTCGGGAAAGTCCCCGAAGGCCGCCCTGAACTGGTCGCGATACTTGAGCTCGAGATAGGTCCTGGTCGCTTCCACGTCCGCCCTCATGCAACTTGGCGTCCCAGCGTCGTGGCGTCTATTTTAACAGCATGACGTTCAATCGGATGGGCACTGTCCCCCTGCCGCTGGCCCTGCACCTGGCGAGCCACACGGTGCTCGGGCTGTTCTGCTTCTTCGCCGGCGTGCTGAATCTGGTCGACCCCGTGAAGATTCCGCAGGGCATCCTGTTCCTCCTCGTCTGCGGCTTCAGCTGGGGCTACGTCTTCGGCATCCTGATGGCCCGCAGGGAGGTGGTGGTGCTCGGGTACGTCGCGAGCGCCGTGTTCCTGCTGGCCGGCCTCGCAGGCGCCGCCCGGTTCGGATTCGACTGGCGGCTCACCGCCCTCTTGGTCGGGATTGGCGCATACGGGCTGATCGTGCTGAGCCTCTACCGGAAGCGCATCCTCGAAGCCTAGGCGCAAAGTCGCACCCCCGCAGCAAGCCTTCGTGCCCTTAACAGACGTCGAGGACAGGCGTCGAGGGGAACCGTAGGTGCGGGGCGGCGTTTAGCGGGGGAAAAGGAGGCGGTATGCGAAATTTCTCGAGCGACGCCATCGCTCTGATCGGCGGCCCCGAGGCGCGGCGCGGCGAGCCTGCCGAGCCGGCTCCCGCGCCATCCGACGAGCCGCTCGACGCGTATTCAGCGGCGGTGGCGGGCGCGGTGGAGCGAGTCGGCCGCGCCGTCGTCAGCGTCGAGGTGCGGCAGCCGGTGCGGCGGCGTGGCCGGCCGGAGCGCGAGCTGCCGGGCCACGGGTCGGGGTTCGTCTTCACGCCCGACGGATTCATCCTGACGAATAGCCACGTCGTCCATGGGGCCACGCACGTCGCCGTGCGCCTGCCCGACGGCCGCGAGCTGCCGGCCGACCTGATCGGCGACGACCCCGACACCGATCTCGCGGTGGTGCGCGTCGGTGGGGATCCACCCGTCGCCGCGCCGCTCGGCAACTCGGCCTCGCTGCGCGTGGGTCAGCTCGTGATCGCGATCGGCAACCCGTTGGGGTTCCAGAGCACCGTCACTGCCGGGGTCGTCAGCGCGCTGGGCCGCTCCTTCCGGTCGGTGAGCGGACGGCTCATCGACGACGTCATCCAGACGGACGCCGCCTTGAACCCGGGGAACTCGGGCGGGCCGCTCGTGGACTCCCGGGGACGCGTCGTCGGAGTCAACACGGCCGTCATCCTGCCCGCCCAGGGGATCTGCTTCGCGGTGGCCATCAACACGGCGAAGTTCGTGGCCGGACAGCTGATCGCGCACGGCCGCATCCGGCGCGGCCGCATCGGCGTGGCCGGCCAGCACGTGCCGCTGTTGCGCCTCGCGGTGCGCGCGCACGGGCTCGAGGCGAAGAGCGGCGTGCTGGTGACGGGCGTCGAATCGGGCAGCCCCGCCGAGCGGGCGGGCCTCAAGCAGGGCGACATCATCGTCGGGTTCGCCGGCCACGCGGTAGGCGGCATCGATGATCTGCACCGGCTGCTCGCGACGGACCGCATCGGGACGCCCGCCGTCGTTGCCCTGCTGCGCGGGGCAGACAAGCTCGAGTTGCCGATCGTGCCAGAGGAATCCCCCGCCCCCCGCTGAGCTGTTTGTGGAGGCACACGCCCAGTGAAGGTGATCCGAGTCGAGGCGGCCGGCGGGCCCGAAGTACTGCGCCACGTGGACGTGCCCCAGCCCACCCCAGGGCCGGGGCAGGCGCTCGTGAAGATCGACGCGGCCGGGGTCAACTACGTCGACGTGTATCAGCGCACCGGGCTGTATCCGGTGCAGCCGCCGCTCATCCTCGGTCAGGAGGCCGGGGGCACGGTCACGGCGGTGGGCCCGGGCGTGAGCGAAGTGAAGGTCGGCCACCGGGTCGCCTACGCCCACGTGCTGGGCGCTTATGCGGAGTACGCCGCCGTGCCGGCGGAGCGGCTGGTGGTGCTGCCGAACGGCGTGAGCACGAAGCAAGGCGCGGCGGCGATGCTCCAGGGGATGACCGCGCACTACCTCGCCACGACCACGTACCCGCTCAAACCCGGCGACACATGCCTCGTGCACGCGGCGGCGGGCGGCGTGGGTCTCTTGTTGTGCCAGATCGCGAAGCTGCGCGGCGCGCGCGTGTTCGGGACGGCGTCCACGGAAGAGAAGGCGCAGCTCGCGCGCGAGGCGGGCGCGGAGGAGGTCATCCTCTACACCCGGGAGGACTTCGAGGCGGCGGTCAAGCGACTCACCGAGGGCGCCGGTGTGCAGGTGATCTACGATTCGGTGGGCAAGACGACCTTCGCGAAGGGGCTGAGCTGCCTGGCGCCACGAGGGATGATGGTGCTGTATGGTCAGTCGAGCGGGCCCGTGGGGCCGTTCGACCCGCAGGTGCTCAGCCGCAGCGGGTCGCTGTTTCTCACCAGGCCAACTCTGGCGCACTACATCGCCACGCGGGACGAGTTGGTGGCGCGCGCCGAGGAGGTGCTGGACTGGGTGCGGCAGGGCAAGGTGGCGCTCCGGATCGGGCACGAGTTTCCACTCGCGGAGGCGGCGGAGGCCCACCGCCAGCTCGAGGCGCGGAAGACGACGGGCAAGGTGCTGCTGATTCCGTAACGGCGTGCACGCAGTCGTCACGCCTCTTCGTTACGCTCTTCCCGTGACGCCTCTTCCGTGACGTCTTTAGTCTCTCATCACCCCGGGGAATCGCGTGGGGTCGGGCGTGAACCCCGGAAACACCGCCGACAGATCCGTGGCGCCGAGGTGGCGGGCGAGAATCTCGCCGAACAGGTCGCGGAAGTCCGTCGTCACCGCGAGGTCGCGCCCCTCGAAGCGGCTCGCCGGGTCGAGACCAGGCCAGCGCCCGAGCACACGCCCGCCGTTCACGGGTCCGCCCATCACCAGCATCGCGGTGGCGTGGCCATGGTCGGTGCCAATGTTGCCGTTCTCGCGGATCGTGCGGCCGAACTCGGACATCGTGAGCACCACGACGTCGCGCAGCCTGTCCCCGAGGTCCCGGGCGAACGCCGCGAGCCCTTGACCCAGCTCGGCGAGGCGCGCGGCCAGCTGCCCCTCGCTCCCGCCCTGGTTGACGTGCGTGTCCCACCCGGTGACGTCCGCGAACGCCACCTGCAGGCCCAGGTTCCCCTTGATGAGCTGCGCGATTTGCTGCAGCGACCGCCCCAGCCGGCCCCGCGGGTACTCCGCGTCGTTCGCAGGCCGATACTGCGCCGGATTCGCCTGCCGCAGCAGCTGTACCGCCTCGAAGGCTTCTTGCGAGGACGACGACAGCAGGCCCGTCGCCGAGCCGGCGTACAGCTGTTCGAAGGCGCGGGTGAGGCGGTCGCGCGCCGCTCCCTCGGGCGCGCGCAGCCCGAACGCCTGCAGGTCGTCGATCGCGAGCGATGGGGCCGACCCCGCGAGGATGCGGGGGAGCTGCGGTCCGAACGCGACCGCGCGGAACGGCGTGTCGTCGTGCTCCCGGTCGTGCCGGCAGTAGCGGTTGAGCCAGCCGTCCGCGGTGGACTTCACCCCCGGCGTGCCCGACTCCATGTAGTCCTGCGCGTCGAAGTGGCTGCGCGTGGAGTCGGGCGAGCCGACGGCGTGGATCACACCGAGGCTCTTGTTGTCCCATAGGGGCTTGAGGGCCGCGAGCTGCGGGTGCAGGCCGAAGTGGCCGTCCAGATCCACCACGTCGCTCGCCGGCACGGCGATGCGGGGCCGTTCCCGGTAGTAGAGCGACTCGCCGTGCGGCACGACCATGTTGAGGCCGTCCACGGCGCCGCGCTGGAAGAGGCAAACCAACACCGGACGGTAGAGGGCGGTAGAAGACGGTAGAGGACGGTAGGAGCCAAATGCTGCGCGGGCTAGGAACAGGGGATCCAGGCCCAGGCTGAACAGGGCAAGGCCACCGGACTTCACAAAGACCCTTCGCGAGATTGACATCGCTCCCTCCTCAGACCTCTACCGTCTTCTACCGTCCCTTACCGTCTTCTACCGTCATTGCCTCTGAAACTCCGGCCCTCCGAGCGTCAGGCCCACCGCCAGCGCGCGCGCAGCGACCGGGTCCGGCGCGGCCGCCAGCTCGTCGCGGATCACGCGCCTCGTGTTGTCGGACATCGCGCCCCCGAGCACGCCATCGTTCACCGCCGCGATGAGCTGCTCGGCGTCCGCGGTTGCTGGAGCCACCGCCTCGAGGGCGACCGTGACCCCCGGGAGCCTGCCGGCAGCCAGCGCCACGGCCACGTTCATCCTGTCGAGCAACGCACCGCTGTTGACCCAGGCCTCCTCCCGTTCGGGGTACCCGTCGGGCGCGACGTGGCGGTACAGGGGCTGACCGAGCCGTGCGACGACCTGCGCCAGCCGGGGCGTGGTGTCCGGGTCGCCACCGACGGCGCGCACGGCACTCACCACGAACTCGAGCGGTGTCTTCACCTTGGCCCGGATGTTCTGGGGCGCCCAGAAGTCTGGTCCGTGCACGATCGCCCGCACCACTTCTCGCATGTCGCCGCTCGAGTGCTTCCAGGCGGCGACGGCGTCATCCACGCAGCCGTCCGGTGGGTCGTCGTTCACGAGCCGCTGACAGAGCTTGCGACTCACGTGGTGCATGGTGGCCGGGAGGCTCGCGAGCAGCTTCAACAGCCGGACGCCCTCGTCCGTCCCGTGGCCCGCCGGGAACCTGACGCCCAGGACCGTCTTCTCGCCGTCGTCGTGCGCCCAATCGTGGAACTCGAAGCCGCCCCCCTGCTGCGGACGCTTGATGCTCCACCCCGTGAAGATCCGAGCGACCTCGATCACGTCCTGCTGGGTGTAGCCCCCGTCCACCCCCAGCGTGTGCAGCTCGAGCAGCTCGCGCGCATAGTTCTCGTTGATCCCCTTGGGCATCCGCTCGAGGACGCGCTGCCGCTGGGAGTCGGCCTGCGCCGGCTCCCGCGAAAACCCCGGCACGTAGCGGCCGCGCCCGAACCAGGGACGCGCCCCAAGGCGGGGTCGCGTGACCGCGGGCGGCGCGGAACCGGGGGCCACGCTCTCCCAGTTATCGAGGTAGAACAGCATGGCCGGGCTCCGCGCCGTGGCGATCAGCAAGTCCGCGAACTTCCCGAACGCGCGCGGGCGGAGCGTCTCCTCGATGTAGGACGGCGCGAGCACCCGATCGGCTCCCTTGCCGAAGAACACGTTGAAGTGATTGGCCCAGAAGTCGACCATGACTTCGTACAGCTGGCGCCGGGAGAGCGCGGCACGCACCACCGCGAGCTGCTCCACCTCCCCGGCGAGCCGGCGGCCCATCTCCTCGTCCTTGCCGCCCTGCCGGCCCTCCCGCCGCTCGTTGCGCGCCGCGGCGTAGAGGCGGGCGAGGTCGCGCGGGTCGTAGCGCAGGATGCGGAACGCGGTGGCACGCTCGGCCACCAGCCGATCGTCGAGCTGGTCGGGGGAAAGTTGGCCGTCGATCCAGTTCATCACGCCGCCCGCCGCCACCGCGTCTACCTCTCCGGGTCGGGGGCCGTAGGCGAGGCGGTCGAGGGCATGCAGTGCGGAGTCGTGCGGCGTGAGGGCCGGGAGCTGGCGCGGCGGCGACTGGCGCGGCGCGGCATGGCGCGCCCCGAGCGAGGCCACCGCCGCCGCGAGCATCAGAAGACGCGCCAGGACATGGTTTTGCATGCGGTTATATTGACGAGTCGCCCCCCAAGGAAGTTAAGCGTGTGACCGCGCCGCCGCGTTTTGTCTCGCACGGGATGCTGCCCAGGCCCCAGAGTCTGCTGTCCCAGGGGGACGGCAAGCCGCCCAACTGGGGGCAGCGGCTGGAGGCGCTCAGATACGTCCCGCCGCTGCTGCGGCTCGTGTACCAGACACACCGCGGCTACACGGTCGCGATCCTCGCGCTCCGCGCCATCCGGTCCTTCGTCCCGCTGGCGGTCCTGTGGATCGGAAAGCTCATCATTGACGGCGTGATCGGGGCAGCGCGGGCGCGCACGGGGGACGCGCCCGTGGACTGGTGGCACCTCGGCGGGCTCGTGGCGCTCGAGCTCGGGATCGCCATCAGCGGCGAGGGGCTGGCGCGCCTCTCCTCCCTCCTCGAGAGTCTGCTGGGCGACCTGTTCTCGAACCGCATCAGCGTACGCCTGATGCAGCACGCCGCCACGCTCGACCTCGCCCAGTACGAGGACGCCGAGACCTATGATCATCTGGAGCGCGCCCGGCGCCAGACGGTAGGACGGCTGGGACTGATCGCGCTGCTGCTCTCCACGGTGCAAGACTTCGTCACGCTCGTCCTGCTCGCCGGGGTCCTGGCCGTGCAGCTGCCGTGGCTCCTGCTCCTGCTGGTCGTCGCCGTACTGCCGTCATTCCTGGGCGAGACGCACTACGCGGCCCTCGGGTACTCGCTCTTGTTCCAGTGGACTCCCGAGCGGCGTTTGCTCGATTACCTGCGCTACGTCGGCGCCTCGGACGAAATGGCGAAAGAGGTGAAGCTCTTCAGCCTCTCCGACTTCCTCGTCGGCCGCTACGCGAAGCTCTCCGATGAGTTCTACGAGGCGAACAAGCGACTGGCGGTGAAACGCAACCTGGTCTCGACGCTGTTCGTGACGATTGGGACGTTGGGCTACTACGGTGCCTACGCCGTCACGATCTATCTCACCGTGCTGGGCCGGTTCACCATTGGGGCTTTGACCTTCCTCGCGGGCTCGTTTCGCCAGAGCCGCGACTTGATCCAGCGCATCCTGCTGTCCGTGTCGCAGGTGTTCGAGCAGAGCCTGTACCTCTCGGACCTGTTCAGCTTCTTCGACGTGCGGCCTCGGGTCACGTCGCGGCCCGGCGCGCGGCCGGTGCCCGTGCCCATCCGGCGTGGGTTCGAGTTCCAGGGCGTCGGCTTCCGCTACCCCGGGTCGGACCGCTGGGCCGTGCGCCATCTCGGGTTCCTGTTCGAGCCGGGCGAGCGCATCGCGCTCGTGGGCGAGAATGGGGCGGGGAAGACGACGCTGGTGAAGCTGCTGGCGCGGCTGTACGACCCCGACGAAGGGCGCATCCTGCTCGATGGCGTGGACCTGCGCGAGTACGATCTGGACAGCCTGCGCCGCAGCATCGGCGTGATCTTCCAGGACTTCGTACGCTACGACTTCGTCCTGAAGGAGAACATCGGCGTGAGCCAGGTGGACGCGCTGGGCGACGAGGCACGAGTGCGCGAGGCGGCGCGGCGCAGCCTGGCGGACTCGGTGGCCGCCCGGCTCGCGCGCGGCTACGACCAGATGCTGGGCCGGCGGTTCGACGGCGGCGTCGACCTGTCGGGCGGCGAGTGGCAGAAGGTGGCGCTGGGGCGGGCTTACATGCGCGATGCGCAGGTCCTGATCCTCGACGAGCCCACGGCGTCGCTGGACGCGCGGGCGGAGTATGAGGTGTTCCTGCGGTTCGCCGAGCTCACGCAGGGCCGCATGGCCGTGCTCATCTCGCACCGCTTCTCCACGGTGCGGATGGCCGACCGCATCCTGGTACTGCAGGGGGGCGAGCTGGTGGACCAGGGGACACACGAGGAGCTCGTGGCGCGGGGCGGGTTGTACGCCGAGTTGTTCTCCCTGCAGGCGGCCGGGTACCGCTGAGCCGGCGGGCGCCCTTCCCGATCGGCGACTATCTTTGCAGGCACGGGAGGGGGCTTCTATGCGAACGGTCGCCTTGGCAGTGCTGAGTGTGTGCGTCGCGGCGCTTGCGGGCCGGTCGCCGCTCGCGGCCCAGCGCCGCAGCAACGTGCTCACGGGTGAAGAGATCCAGCGCGCGAACGTCGGGTCGGCGTACGATGCGGTCCAAACCCTGCGGCCGCGCTGGCTGCAGCCTGGGGTAGACCTGAACAGCGTACCCGCGCGCCTCGGGGTTCCCGGACCAGCCGGGACTCCGAATCCCCCCGCATCCGACCGCGGGCCCCTGATGTCTATCTACGTCAACGAGATGTCCATGGGCGACGAGGATTATCTCAAGGAGATCCCGGCCGTGAGGGTCCTCGAGCTACGTCGGTTGAGCCCGTCGGAGGCCGCTGGCCGCTTTGGTCGCACGGACGGCCAGGCCGTGATCATCGTCACGCTGAAGACCTCACCCTAGTCCCGTCGCGCTCACGGCGCCCGTGCTGCGCGCGACTGCCAGCCGCCCGCGCGGCAAGCGCGGCGCGCTGTCGGCGGGTATGTTTGGCGGAACAGCCCGTAAGGGGGGCTTCCATGCGTACAGTCGCATTGACCCTGCTAACGCTGTCCGTCGCGACGCTCGTCGGCCGCTCGCCGCTCGCGGCCCAGCGCCGGAACAACGTGCTCACGAGTGAAGAGATCCAGCGCGCGAACGTCGGGTCGGCGTACGATGCGGTCCAAACGCTACGGCCGCGCTGGCTGCAAGGGCCGAGAGAGCTCAACCGCATGCCCGCTAACGCGGACGCAGCGGCTCGCCCGGCCGGGATCTCGGTCTACGTCAACGAGGTGTCCATGGGCGACCTGGACTATCTCAAAGACATCCCGGCTGTCAGGGTGCTCGAGCTGCGGTGGTTGAGCCCGTTCGAGGCCGCCAGCCGCTTCGGTCCCACGGAGGGCCAGGCGGCGATCATCGTCACGCTGAAGCGTGGGGGCTAGGGCACCCGCGCCCACCTAGCTGCCGGTGGAAAACCGCACGGCGCCGAGCTCGACGAGCCCGTGCAGCGTCTGCTCCAGCTCGCGCACCTCGAGCCCCGCGTCGAGGGCCAGCTGGGCGAGGGTCTTGCGCCCGTCTGCGAGCCGGAGGAGGGCTGCGACGGCGGCCGTGCTGCGCGCGACCGCCACGCGTCCGTGCGGTGAGCGTGCCACGAGCAGCGTGGTGGAGCGAGCCGGCGCCTGCGGTACGTCGCTCCACGGCCGCAGCAGCTGCGGCAGCACCAGCGGCAGATCGTAGGCGAGCTCCAGGAGGACCGTCCCCTCCACTTTTTCCGGCGCGGACCACTCCGCACTCCCCACGCCTTCGTCCTTCCTCTCCGGACCATCTCTCCAGATCCGGGGACCCGCTTCGACCACCATCATCGCCGCCTCGTACCGCAGCAGGTCTGCGAGATAGGGGATCACGGGCCCCGCGCCGCCCACGTGGGTGACGACGAGCTGCGCCACGGCCTGCGCCGTCTGCCGGCTGCCCAGCACGATCGTGGGCACCAGGGCCTCGAAGCCCGGGCGCGTGAGTACCGCTTCGGGGCCGCGACCCGTGACCCGGGCGAGCGCCCGCGAATACTTGAAGAAGTGGACGACGCGCTCGTAGTAGAAGTGCCGCGCCAGGAAGCGCGCGAACCGCTCGACGCGATCGGGGTCGGCGAGACGGCGGGCGCGCCACGCGGCGGACTCGCGGTAGGGAGCGTCGGCGAGCGCCCGGATGACGTCGTCCTGCAGCGCGCGGTCGCTCACAGCGCCGCCCGGATCCGCTCCACGCTGCGGAACAGCGCCTCCGCCGTGAGTGACGGCGAGAACGCGTCGAACGTCACCGCCTTGGCCTGAGGGCACTGCGTCACCGCGTGGGCGAGGAACCCGAGCATCTCGTCCGACGGCTCGGCCGGCGCGATCCAGGGGCCCCCGAGGTCGCGGTCCTCCTCCACTCCCGCCACGTGCAGCTCCACGACGCGGTCGAGCGGAAACCCGGCCAGCCAGCGCTCGGGGTTCACGGCACGGTAGTGCGCTTCGAGCCAGACATGCGGCAGATCGAGCAGGAAGCCCGTCTCCGTGGCGTCGAAGAAGCGCCGCAGCCACACCGGCTCGGGCAGCTGGCTGGCCTGCACGTCGAAGAACCCGGGGATGTTCTCCATCACGAGCGGCTGATCGAGCCGCGCCTTCAGGGCGGTGGCGTTCCGGACGAAGCGCTCGAGGAAATCCTCGGTGTAGAGCGGAGGAAAGACGTAGTTGAGGTTGTACGTGCCGTCCACCGTGTGGAGGCACTGGAAGTGCTCGGCGACCCACGGCGTGCGATACAGCTCGGCGAGCGTGCGGGCCCGCTCGATCGAGCGCTCGTCGAGAGGCTCGGAGAGCTGCCCCAGGTAGTCGTGCAGCAGCAGGGTGTGGCGTGCGCGGATCGCGGGCCAGTGGGGGTCGCCTGGCGCCGGCGGGTCGGCCATCGCGAGGTGATCGATGCCGTCCCCCCGGACGAGCTCCGCGCCCAGGTGGGGGTTGTAAAAGGCGCCGATGGAGAGGCTAGCCATGAACCAGGCCACCCTCCGCCAGCTGGTCGACGAAGACCTTGATCTGCGCCGCAATCATCGGCGTCCCGCCGCGGTCCGTCCACTCGGCCGCGATCGCTTCATAGGCGGTGCGGCCGTCCAGCTTGTGGACGATGAACCGCTCCCGCTCGCCCCACGTCGCCGCCTGCCGCCTGGCCTGCTCCGTCGCCACGGCCGGGCGGAACACGTCCGCGACGATCTCGTCGATTGCGGCGACGGTGGCCGGTGCCAGGTGTCTGGGAGCGGCCAGGTTCTGAGCCACCTGCTCCGGGGTCCGCGCCCCTGCCAGCACCACGCTGACGCCGGGCCGGGACAGGAGCCAGCCCAGCGCCAGCCCCGGGAGGGTCGTGTCGAGGCGCTCGGCCAGGGGCCGCAGTCGCTCGATCACGCGGCGCCGCCGCTCGAACTCCGGCCCCTTGAACCAGTAGATCTTCCGCCGGTGGTCGTCTTCGGGGAACTCGGGTGGCTGCGGGTACGTGCCGGCGAGCAGTCCCGAGGCGAGGGGCCGGTAGGCGAGGAACGCGAGCCCGCGCACCCGGGACAGCGGCAGCTCGCGCTGCTCCACGTCGCGGTCGAACAGATTGTACGGCCCCTGGTAGCTCACGAGCGGCGCGAGCTCGGTGGCGCGGGCGATCTGCAGATGGGTCGCGTTACACAGGCCGATCCCCAGGGCTTTCCCTTCCTCCCGGAGCTTGAGCAGCTTCTCGAGCGACCATTCCCAGCGCTGCAGCGCTTCGTGCAGCTGGATGAGGTCCACGTAATCGCTCGCGAGACGACGCAGGGACCCCTCGAGGGAGGCGCGGGGATCGTCGTGGGGGCCGACCTTCGTCGCGATCGCGACGCGACCGCGGTGCGACCGGAGCGCGCGGCCGAGCAGGCGCTCGGACTCGCCGTCCCCGTAGGTCGGCGCCGTGTCGAAGAAGGTGATGCCGCGCTCGAACGCGAGCCGAATCGTGGATTCGCGTTCCGCGGCATCGTCCGTCGCTCCCCAGCTCCGGCCCCCCACCGCCCAGGCGCCGAACCCGAGGCGCGGCTCGGACGTTATGAAACGCGGAGGGGGCCCGACGTCAGTCCGGGCCCCCGGGTGCATCGAACCGCTCCCTCAGGAGTGGCAGGTCGGCTGGAGCTCGCTCGTCTCGACGATCTCGGGACGATGACAGCTGGGGACGAGGTCCGTGGTCTCGATGATCTGCATCGCTTCCTCCGGGTAATTGGGACAACAAGGAAGACGGCCGTCTGGTCAATCCTACGGGTTGCCGTCGAACCCGTCAACCGGTAACTCTGAGGCCGATGATCCCGACTCAGGCCCTGCTCACAGAGAACGATCTCGCCGAGGAATTCGTTTCCGCGTTCCGGGACCGACGCCTGGCCGAGAAGTTCTTTTACTGGTTTCCGCTGTCCGTGCGGGCCTGGCTGGCCCTCTGCTCCGACGGCGCGTACCGCAACTACGTGCGCTCCCGCTCACTTATCGCGCGGTCGGCCGGCGATCTCGCCCGGCACTTCGTTCCCGGCCCGGTCGAGGTGCTGAGCCTCGGCGCGGGCCAGGGTGACAAGGACCTGCTGCTGCTCGAGGCGCTACGCGCGCACGGCATGCGCGTCGCCTACCTCCCAGTCGACACGAGCCAGGCGCTGCTCGAGCTGGCGTGCGGCGGCGCGCTCGCAGCGCGCTTCGCGGCCCACGGGATCAAGGCGGACTTCGCGCGCCCCGACCACCTCGCCGCGCTGGCGCCGGATCCCGAGACGCCGGCCCGCCTCGTGCTGCTGCTCGGCAATACGCTCGGCGCGTTCGACCCGATCGCCGCGGCGCGGGAGCTGCGCGGGTTGCTGCGCCCCGGCGACCTGCTCGTCGTAGACGGCGAGCTGTACGGCGGCGAGGCCACCCTCGCCGGCTACGACAATCCGCTCAACCGTCGCTTCGCCTGGGCCCCGCTGCACGCCGTCGGGATCCGGGACTCGGACGGCGAGCTCGTGTTCGAGGCCCGGGACGACACGCGCCTCCCGGGTCTCCACGTCATCGCCAAGCACTTCCGTGCCGGCCGCCCCGTCGCAGCGCTGATGGGCGGAGAAGAGCTGCGCCTCGATGCGGGCGAGCGGCTCGCCATGAACCACTCCTACAAGTACGCTCCGGAGACCCTGCTCCGGATTCTCGCGGACGCGGGGCTCGCCGTGCGGTGGCAGGACACGAGCGACGATCGCCGATTCCTCATGGCGCTGGCCGGACCCGGGTGAGCGCGGTCCTCGAGGTGCGGGGGGCGCGGTACGCCCTCCCGCAGGGCCGCGTCCTGGTCGAGGACGTGTCCTTCGGCGTCGCTCCCGGGGAAACGCTGGTGCTGCTCGGGCGCAGCGGCTCGGGCAAGACCACGGCCCTCAAGCTGATCAATCGCCTGCTCGAGCCCACGGCGGGCGAGATCCGGATCGCCGGACAGCCCACGCACGCGCTCGAGGCCACCCGGCTGCGCCGCGGCATCGGCTACGTCATCCAGGAGATCGGGCTGTTCCCGCACTTCACGGTCGAGCGCAACGTCGGTCTGGTGCCGCGCCTTGAGGGGTGGCCCGCCGAGCGCATCGCCGCGCGCGTGCGCGAGCTCCTCGCCCTGGTCGGCCTCGATCCCGGCGTGTTCGGTGCTCGCTACCCCCACGAGCTGTCGGGCGGGCAGCGCCAGCGGGTCGGCGTCGCCCGGGCGCTCGCCGCCGATCCGCCGCTCCTGTTGCTGGATGAGCCGTTCGGGGCGCTCGATCCCATCACGCGCGTCGAGCTGCAACGCGAGTTCCTCGCGCTGCAACGGCGTCTCCGCAAGGCGATCGTCTTCGTGACGCACGACGTGCGCGAGGGACTGCTGCTCGGCAACGCGATCGGGCTGATGCAGGAGGGCCGGATCGTGTTCCTCGGGACGCCGGAGGAGTTCCGGCGCTCAGAGCATCCCGCCTGTCGGGCCTTCCTCGCCGCCGCAGGATGATCGCGTGAACCTCCTGCAGTTCTACGCGCACAACTCCCGCGAGGCCCTGACCCTCATCGGCCAGCATCTCTTCCTCGTCGCCGTCTCCACGGGCATCGCGCTGACGGTGGGCGTTCCGGGCGGCATCCTGCTCACGCGGCGGCCGGCATGGCGCGGGCCGGTGCTCGGGATCGCCAACGTCTTGCAGACCATCCCGAGCCTCGCGCTGTTCGGCTTCCTCATCCCGCTGCCCTTCATCGGAGGGATCGGCGCCCGTACGGCGATCGTGGCGCTCGTGGTGTACGCGCTGCTGCCCATCGTCCGCAACACGTACACGGGGATCGCGGGCGTTGATCCCGCGGTGCGCGAGGCGGGACGCGGCATGGGGATGACGGATGGGCAGCTGCTGGCGATGGTGGAGCTGCCGCTCGCGGCCGGGGTGATCTTAGCCGGGATCCGGGTTGCCACGGTCGTGAGCGTGGGCACGGCCACCCTCGCGGGGGCCATCGGTGCCGGGGGATTGGGTGTCTACATCTTCCGCGGCGCGGACATGGTGAACAACACCCTGATCCTGGCCGGGGCGCTCCCGGCGGCGCTGATGGCACTCGCCGCCGATGGTCTGCTCGGTCTTGCCGAGCGGCGGCTGGCGTGGCGCGCGCGGTGACGGGCCGTCGCGCGCTGGCGCTCGCGTGCGGGGTGCTGCTCGCGGCGGGCTGCGGGCGCGGAGACCGCATCGTCGTGGGGGCCAAGAACTTCACGGAGTCCGATCTGCTGGCCGAGCTCGTCGCCCAGCAGATCGAGCGCCGCACGGGATTGCCGGTCGACCGGCGGCTGCATTTGGGCGGGACCTTCGTGTGTCATCGCGCGATCACCGCCGGGCAGATCGGGGTGTACGTGGAGTACACCGGAACGGCGTTCACCGCGATCCTGAACCACGCGCCGCTCGGGGATCGAGACAGCGTCTATCGCGCGGTCGCCGCCGAGTATGCGCAGCGCTTCGGGCTCACCTGGGGCAGGCCGTTCGGGTTCGACAACACGTTCGCGATCGTCGTGCGTCGGCGGGACGCCGAGCGGTACGGCTTGCGGCGGATCTCCGACGTCGCGCGCGTCGCACCCCGCTGGAAGGCGGCGTTCGGCTACGAGTTCCTGGAGCGCCCGGACGGCTTCGCCGGTTTGGCGCGGGTGTACGGCCTGAAGTTCGACGCGCCGCCGACGGCAATGGCGCTCGGCCTCACCTACCGCGCTCTCGCCGACGGCAAGGCGGACCTGATCGCCGGCAACTCTACGGACGGCGTCATCCAGGCCCTGGACCTCGTGGCCCTGGAAGACGATCGACACTACTTCCCTCCATACGAGGCGGCGCCGGTGGCGCGCGCGGACCTGCTGGGGCGCCACCCCGAGATCGCCCGTGCGCTGGACGAGCTGGGCGGGAAGATCTCGGACGACGCGATGCGGCGTCTCAACGCGCTCGCGGACGTGGAGCACCAGGATGTCGCGGCCATCGCGCGCGAGTGGCTCGCCCGGACCCTGCCGTGAGCGCCCGCATCATCCGCACCTACTACGCGATCACCGCGCTGTTCAATCTCGCGATGTCTCTCATCTGGGGCATCGACACGCTGTTCAAGCTCGGCGCCGGGCTCGACATCTTCCACGTGATGCTCACCAACGCCGCCTTCACGCTGGGCTCGATGGTGTTCGAAATTCCGACCGGCGTCGTGGCCGACACGGTAGGGCGGCGCATCTCGCTGCTGCTGTGCCTCGCCACGCTGTTCGTCACGACGCTCCTGTACGTGGGGATCGCGTGGCGGGGCGGGGGCTTCTGGCCCTTCGCCGCGGTGTCGGTGTTCCTCGGGCTCGGCTACACGTTCTACACGGGCGCCGTGGACGCCTGGCTCGTGGACGCGCTCAAGGCGACGGGCTATGCGGAGCCGCTCGAGCCCGTGTTCGCGCGCGGCCAGATGCTGTTCGGCGCGGCGATGCTGGTGGGCACGATCGGCGGCGGGTTGCTCGGGCAGATCCACCTGTACATCCCCTACCTCGTCCGCGCCGCCGTCGTCGTGCCGCTCTTCCTGCTGGCGTGGTTCCACATGCCGGAGCCGGGCTACACCCCGCGCACGTTGCAGCTCGGGCGCGTGCCGGCGGAAATGCGGCGCGTGTTCGTCGAGGGCATGCGCTATGGGCTCGAGCATCCGGTTGTGCGACCGGTCATGCTCGCCTCGCTTGTCTCCATGAGCTTCATGATCTTCGGATTCTACAGCTGGCAGCGGTACTTCCTGGACCTGCTGGGCAGGAACCTCGTGTGGGTGGACGGGGTGATCAGCTCGCTCGTCGGGCTGAGCCTCATCGCCGGGAACGCCCTGGTTGGCCCGGTGTCGCGGGTCGTGCGCACGCGGACGGGGATGCTGATGCTCTCCGTCGCGGTGCAGGCGGCGAGCGTCGTGCTGTGCGGCCTGCTCACGGACTTCTATGCGGTGGTGGCGCTCTACCTC
>QHUL01000053.1 GCA_003222115.1 Gemmatimonadota bacterium
GCTCGGCCACCCATCCAACAGGCCAGCTGGGGATGCAATCTGATGGCGTCGAGCAGCGCGGACAAGCTAGCGCCAGCGGAAGTCGCCGAGCTTAGTCACCGGTTGGCACAATGCCCGCTCCCTCCACCATGAGCACCACGGTGCGCTCGGGAGCCCGCGTGCGGTGCCGTACGCCGCGCGGCACGACGAAGCCCTGGCGCGGCGCGAGCTCGACCGAGCGGCCCTCGAGATCGACGATGAAGCGCCCCGCGACGACGTAGAAGAACTCGTCCTCGGCGTCGTGCTGGTGCCAGTGGTACTCGCCCCGCACCACACCAAGCCGCACGACGGAATCGTTGACCTTGCACAGTGTCTGGTTGTACCACGGATGGGTGGAGGCATCGACCAGCGCCTGGACGTCGACGAGCTCGAGCGGCCCGTAGCGGATGTCGAGGTGAGTGTCGTAGGGATGGGACACGTGGTCCGTCATGACGACCTCCTTGCTTCCCTAATCTACGCGCGCCGTCGGCTGCCTGCGCTCGTCAGGCGTCGGCCTTGCGGAAGACGGTGCGCCAGGATGCGAAGGGGCCCAGGCGCTCGAGCAGTCGCTCGTACGCGAACGGGCTGAGGCTGGGCAGAAACCATGGCAAGACGGCGGCGGCAAGGGCGCCGCCGAGCGCTCCGAGGAACGCCCCGTCAGCCGCGGTGAGTGGCGCAAGCAGAGGGACCAGGACCGCACTCATGGCCGCCCCCAGTGCAACCGTGGTCACGCTCAGGCCGGCGTATGCTGGCCACCGCGGGCGACGCTCGTAGACGACCTGGATGTCGGCGGGCCGGACCTTGCGAACGTCACCCTCAGAGGTGGTCACCGAAAGAGCGAGGTGGTCGACGTCGAAGCAGGGAGCGCGGCAGTCGAACTCCTCTCCGGACGTGAGCCGAATGCGGAGGGGGTGCCTGGACGATGCCGGGTTCGCGAAGTGATCGGCCAGCGCGACGTGGGGCGGCCTTGCGGGGTGACGCATCATGGAGATCATTCGGTTACCGACACTCGAGTGACGCACACTTGGAATTGTACCCTACTTGGTCGCAATGAGACGGATACCCGGGGGGGCCCTCGTCAAATTCTTCATACTGACCTACGCCGTGATGTGGACCTGCTTCATCACGGTCGCGGCGGCCGCCATTCCCGCGCGCAGACCCCTCGGTGCTCTGCTCGTGCTTCTGGGAACGTTCGCCCCCTCCCTGGTAGCTCTCGGACTGACGGCGCGGGCCGAGGGAGTGAGAGGCATCCGCATTCTGCTTGCTGGCGTACTGCGGTGGCGGGTAGCTCCGCAATGGTACCTGTTCGCCGCCGGCTACATTCCCACCATCAAGCTCACGGTCGCGCTCGTTCATCGTGTAGCCACGGGAGCGTGGCCGCGCTTTGGCAACGAGGCGTGGTACATCATCCCGTTGGCAATCGCCTTTTCGACCCCGTTCCAGGCGGGAGAGGAGATCGGCTGGCGCGGCTATGCGCTGCCCCGCCTCGCGGCGCGCTTCGGACTCGCGCGCGCGAGCCTCCTGCTCGGGCTCATTTGGGCTTGCTGGCACCTGCCTCAGTTCTTCATCCCTGAAGCCGACACCTACCGACAGTCATTCTTCGTGTACGTGTTGCAGGTGACCGCCCTGTCCGTCGCCATGGCGTGGCTCTATGCGCGCACCAACGGGAGCCTGTTGCTGGTGATGCTGCTGCACTCGGCCGTGAATAATGCCAAAGACATCGTCCCCTCCGCAGCGCCGGGCGCCACGAACACGTTTGGGCTGAGCGCTTCCCTGGTTGCATGGCTCACGGTGACGCTCCTGTGGATCTGCGGCGCCTACTTCCTCGCCCGCATGCCGAGGTGGGAGGACCGTCTCACCGCAGGAGGCTGAATGGCCACGGCTGCGGGATGAAGAGCAGCATCCAGGCTGCCCCAAGGAGCGCGATGTTCTTCTTGAAGTTGGTTGCATCCAGTTGGCGGACTGACGGATCGGTCGCCGCCCAGTAGTTGTGCATCCGGAACGATGTCGGTACGAGGAAGAGGGTCAGCGCGAGGACTCCCCAGGTGGGGCGGACTCCCAGGAGCACGCTCAGGCCGCCGAGGACGATGAGCGAGCCGGAGCCGAGTACGCTCAGGCGCGGGGCCGGAATGCCTTTGGCTGCCGCATAGGGCGTCATCATTCCGACGTGACGAAAATGGTCGATCCCCGCGAGCAGGAAGAACCCACCGTAGAGAACACGACCGGCTAGGAACAGATACTGCATTAGGACCTCCCGGATGGATGGGGCATTAGGCGGCGCCATTTGCGGCAGGTTGCCACAACTCAATAGGGTTGCCTTCAGGATCGTGGAGGCGAGCGAAACGGCCATTCGGATAAGACTCCGCGTCTATCGTGACCTCGATTCCGGCGGCGCGGAGCTGCGCAACCATCGCATCGAGCTCACGGACCCGGAAGTTCACCATCCACACCCGACGACTGTCCCCAAAGTATGGAGTGTCGACGGGGAATGGTGCGAATGCGGTAGGTCCTGCTTCCTGCTGCCAAGGACGCTCGTCGTAATTGGACGGAGTGAGCGTCACGCCGAGGTGATCTCGATACCACCGCCCGAGTGCTGAAGGGTCCTGCGCTCGAAAGAACAGACCGCCGATGCCTGTCACTCGCTCCATCAGAGGTCCTTTCGGAAGCAGCGAACCCGCCCGACTTCGACAAAGCCCAGGGCTCTGTGAGCGGCCGCGCTGGTTTCGTTCGTGAGTTCAGCGTCGGAAGCGAACTCTACACACCCCTGTGACCGTCCCCACGCCTCCGCGGCTGCCAGCAACGCGCGTCCGACCCCTTGGTTGCGGGCGTCCGGCACGACGTACCAGCCTTCAAGGTAGGCGACGCGGTCGCTGTGGCAGCCTTCGGCGTAGGCACGGATGGACAGCTCGGCGAGCTGCCGCCCAACGGATCGTCCTTGCGCTGCGGGCGACCCCCTCGCCGAGGCCTACTCGGACACTCGATGATAGTAGGCGCCTCGCGCAGGTACCGCGAACAACGTCTGCGCTTGCTGGAGGAGGCCGGGCGGAATCCGAGACACAGACGCTTGATGCGCTTCCACGCTGTCCCATGTCTCGATGATCGCCAGACGGGTCGGATCGTCGTGCTGCACCAGCAGCTCGCACGAGCGACAGCCCGGAGCGTCTATGATGCGGGCGATGACCGAGCGAAGAAAGTCGCGGAGCGCGGCGGCTTGGTCCGGCTTGGCCTGGAACTCGTTTATGCGGGTGATCTCCATGGTGGCTTCGGACCCTAGCGCTGCGGGTCCACTCGGCGCGCCTCCGGTCCCTGCGCCAGCAGCCGTTCGGCGAAGTCCAGGCGCTCCTGTGCCTCGCTCAGCTCCTGCCGCAGCTTGCTCACCTCGGCTTCGAGCGCTTCGAGCGCTTCGAGCCCAGGCTGGAGCTCGCTCCCGCCGCGACGCGGCCGCAGGCGCTGGGCCCACAACCCGAACGCCCCGGCGAGCGCCACGTGAATCGCGGCATGCCCCGGCTCGGCTTGCCCGACCGCGAACCCGGCTCCGACCAGGTTGATCACGCTCAGCACGGCGGCGATCGGGTACCAAATGGCTGGCTTGAAGGTCATCGAGCTCCTCCATCCGGAGCCTCGCCGGAGCACCACGGACAGGGTGGGATTCGAACCCACGGTACCCTTGCGGGTACACCGGTTTTCGAGACCGGCCGTTTCAACCGCTCACGCACCTGTCCAACTGCTAGACGTCGAGACGGGTAGACGCACAGACGGGTAGTAAATACATAAGCGTCCGGTGTAGCGCTACGGGCCGACCTCCCGGTGAACCCTAAACCCCCTCACACCCGTATCACCTGGAGCATTCCGGCACCCCGGCGATCCCTGAATGGAGCGGTCACATGAATAAGCTGCCGACGAGACGCGAGCCCTCGAGGGAGCCCGAGATCGAAGCCACCGCCACCTGGCGCGAGCTGGGCGAGCGGGTGCGCGATGTGATGAAGGACTTCATCAAGGAAGGCAAGGACCTGGAGCGCGACCTCGAGCCGCGGCTCCTCCCCGCCCTGAAACGGCTCAAGACCGAGATCGAAAAGCTGATCGCAAAGCTCGAGGAGCGAGCCGGGAAGCAGGGCTAGGCGCGGCGCAGCCGCGCCCGATCGACCTTCCCCAGATGGGTCCGCGGCAGCGCGTCGAGAAAGATGACCTCGCGCGGATACTTGTAGGGCTCGAGCCGCTCCCGCACGAACGCCTGCAGCTCCTCGGCCAGCCCGTGGTGCGCCGCTGTCGCGACCACGAACGCATGCGGCTTGACGAGGCCGTGCTCCCCCACGACGCCGACCACGGCGACTTCCTTGACCGCCGGGTGCTGCAGCAGACAATTCTCGACCTCCTGCGGCGCCAGCCACTTCCCTGACACCTTGAGCAGGTCGTCGGCCCGGCCGCAGTAGGTGAAGTAGCCGTCGGCGTCGCGCCGCACCATGTCGCCCGACACATACCACTCTCCCCGGAATCCCTGCTTGGTCTTGTCCATCTGCTGCCAGTACCCGATCGCCCGGGAGTCGCCGCGCACCCACAGCGCCCCCACCTCGCCGCCGGGAAGCTCCCGCCCGTCGTCGTCGCACACCTTGACCTCGAAGCCTGGCACGACGGTGCCGAGCGTCCCCGGCCGCACCTGGCCCGGACGATTCGAGATGAAGATGTGCCACATCTCTGCCGTACCGAGGCCGTCCAGCAGCTCGACCCCGAACGCCCGCCGCCAGCGGTGGTACAGCTCCACCGGGAGCGGCTCGCCCGCCGAGGTGGCGAGGCGCAGGCAGTAGAGGTCCTGCGCCGCCGCGCCGGGGTGGCTCACCATCTGGTTGATCATCGTCGGGACGTTGACCAGGATCGTCGGCCGAAAGCGGCCGATCTTCCGGAACAGGACGTCGGGGGTCGCGGCTTCCGGGAACAGCACCGTGGCCGCGCCGACGGCGAATGGAAACAACAGGTTCGAGCCGGTCGCATAGCCGAAGTAGAGCTTGGGCACGCTGATCGTGACGTCGCGCTCGCTGTAGCCGATCACGCCCTTGGCGTAGCATTCGGTGGTATTCGCGAACGACGTGTGCGTCTGCACGACGGCCTTCGGCTGCCCGGTGGTGCCCCCTGAGAAGAGCCAGATCGCCGCGTCGTCGCGGTGCGTCGGGAAGTTGTCAAAGGTCACAGGAGCTCGCGCCAGCCGCTCCTCGAAGTCCTGCTCGCCGACCACGAGGATCGTCTTGAGGTGACGGGCACCGCGTGCCGCGGTCCGAAACGACCCCACCGTGTCGCGGAACGCGATCACGACCCGGGCGCGCGTGTAGGCGTAGAAGTACTCGATCGCCTCGGGCTTGAGCTCGGGGTTTACCATGACGACCACTGCGCCGATCTTGAGCGTCCCGAACAGCGCCCCGACGAACGCCGGCCCGTCCGGCAGCGCGATCATGACGCGCTGCTCGGGCCCGACGCCGGCCTCCGTGAGCACGTGGCCGAACCGATTCGCCAGCGCTTGGACTTGCCGGTAGGTGAGCGTGCCCGCGTCCGTGAGCACCGCGGGCCGGTCGCCCTTCCCTTCCCGCACCCGGGCGTCGAGGAAATGGTCCGCGATGTTGAACTGCTCGGGCGGCTGGAAGGTCATGGTGACAGATATCGGCCGCCGACGGCTGGCGGTCAACCGCCCTGTCCCCTACCATACAGCGACTCATGGCGGTCCTCGACTTCGCGCACCTGACCTGGGAGGAGGTCCGCGACCTCGACCGGACGAAGGCGGTGGCGATCCTGCCCGTCGGCGCCGTCGAGGCGCACGGTCCTCATCTGCCCCTCGCCACCGACGTGGTGATCGCGGAGGCGATGGCCCGCGCCGCGGCGGCGCGGCTCGCCACGCGTGGCTACGACGCCCTGCTGCTCCCGCCCCTCGCCTACACCGCCGCCGAGTTCGCCGCCCGATTCCCCGGCACGGTGTCGCTCCGGCCCGCTACCGTGACTGCGCTGCTCGTCGACGTCGCGCGCAGCCTGGGGCAGCACGGCTTCCGGGTCGTCGTGGTCGCGAACGCGCACCTCGACCCGGCGCACGTCGCCGCCATCGAGGCCGCCGTAGGCCAGCAGCGGCGCGACAACGGCGCGCGCATCGTTTTTCCCGACGTCACCAAGCGGCCCTGGGCCCTCCGGCTCACGGAGGAATTCCGGAGCGGCGCCTGTCACGCGGGGCAGTACGAGAGCTCGATCGTCATGGCGGCGCGCCCGGAGCTCGTGCGCGAGGCGATCCGCCGCTCGCTGCCTGCCAACCCGCGCTCGCTCAGTACCGCGATCCGATCCGGCCAGACGAGCTTCGAGGAGGCGGGCGGGCCGCGGGCGTACTTCGGCTCCCCGGCCGACGCCGGGGCGGACGAGGGCGCGCGCACGATCGAGGTCCTGGGAGCGATCCTCGAAGAAGCGGCACTCGCGGAGCTGGCCCGGTGACGCTCGCCGGACGGGGTGCCGTCGTCACGGGCGCCGGCCGGGGCATCGGGATGGCGGTGACACGGGCGCTGGCCGGCGCCGGCGCGGCCGTCGTCGCCATGGCCCGCACCCGGGACCAGGTCGAAGCGCTCGCGACCGAGCTCCGCGCCGCGGGACGACAGGCGCGGGCCGTGGCGGGAGACGTCACGAACCCGGCGGACGTGCGGGCGCTCGCGCAAGCGGCGGAGACCGAGCTCGGGCACGTGGACATTCTTGTCAACAGCGCCGGAGCCGCCCACTCCGCGCCCCTCCACAAGCTCACCCTCGAGGATTGGAACCGGCTGCTGGCCGTGAACGCCACCGGGACGTTCCTGTGCACGCAGGCCTTCCTCCCCGGGATGCTCGAGCGGCGCTGGGGGCGCGTCGCGAACATCGCGTCGGTGGCGGGGCTCGGGGGCGGCAAGTACATCGCCGCCTACAGCGCCTCGAAGCACGCGGTCATCGGGTTCACGCGCTCCGTGGCGACGGAGGTCGCTGGTACGGGCGTGACGGTCAACGCGGTCTGCCCTGGCTACGTCGACACGGACATGACGCGCGAGTCGGTAGCGCGCATCGCGGCGAAGACCGGGATGTCGCCGGAAGCCGCGCTGCACGCGGCGCTCGAATCGACAGGCCAGCGCCAGCTGATCTCGCCCGAGGAGGTGGCGCGCGCGGTGCTGACGCTGTGTGACGACGCCGCGCGCGATACCAACGGGGAGACCGTCGTGATTGCCGAGGGAGGGATGCCGATGACATTGCGGATCGTTAACCCCGACGCACTCGGCCGCCCGAGCGGCTGGAATAACGGGATGCTCGCCGCGGCGGGTGGGCGGGTGCTGTTCGTGGCCGGGCAGACGGCCCCCGAGCGCGCCGGGCTCGTGGAGCAGTGGGCCGGCGCGCTCGAACGCGTGCTGGAGGTGGTGCGCGCGGCCGGCGGCGGCCCCGAGCACATCGGCCGCATGACGGTCTACGTAACCGACCGGCAGGCCTACCTCGCCAGCCGCAAGCCGCTCGGCGCGGTGCACCGCCGCCTCATGGGACGGCACTACCCCGCCATGACGCTCGTGGAGGTGCGGGCGCTCGCCGACGAGCACGCCGCCGTCGAGATCGAAGCAACCGCCGTGCTCCCCTGACCGCTACCGGAGACCCTCGCATGCCGCTCGCGCCCCAGTCGTTCCTGTACCAGCACGACCCGCACACCGGCGTCGCGACGATCACGCTCAATCGCCCGGACCGGTTGAATGCGCTCACCTTCGATGTGTACCGCGAGCTGCGCGACGCCTTCCGCGCGCTGGACGGCGAGCCGGGGGTCCGCGCCGTGGTCATCACCGGGGCCGGGCGGGCGTTCTGCTCCGGGGGCGACGTCGAGGACATCATCGGAGCGCTGTTCGCGCGCGATGACGCGGGGCTGCTCGAGTTCACGCGGCTCACGTGCGACCTGATCCTCGCGATGCGTCAATGCCGACGCCCGATCGTCGCCGCCCTGAATGGCACCGTGGCGGGCGCTGGGGCCGTGATCGCCGCCGCGAGTGACGTGCGGATCGCCGCCGAGTCGGCGAAGATCGCGTTCTTGTTCGTGAAGGTCGGCCTGTCGGGCGCCGACATGGGCGCCGCCTGGCTCCTGCCCCGCATCGTCGGACACGGCCACGCCTCCGAGCTCCTCATGGCCGGCGATTTCATCGACGCCCAGACGGCGCTGCGCATCGGCCTCTACAATCGGGTAGTGGCGGGCGCCAACCTGATGGGGGAGGCCCGCGGCTTCGCCGAGCGGCTGGCCCGCGGGCCGTCGGTCGCGCTCGGGATCACGAAGGACGCGCTCAATCGCGAGGCGCACATGGACCTCGCCACGGCGATCGAGGCGGAAGCGCAGGCGCAGGCCGGCTGCATGCGGAGCCCCAACTTCCGCGAAGCCTACGAGGCCTTCAAGGCGAAGCGCGAGCCCAAATTCGTGTGATGATGCCCGATCCCACCGCTGTCAGTGCCTTCCTGACCGAGGCCCACGTCGCCCTGGCGGCGCGGATCGCCGAGTACGCAGCGCGCGAGATCGCGCCCCGGCCCGAGCCCGCGGACGACGCCGCGGCGCGCGCGCAGGCGCGCGACCTCGTCGCCGGGCTCGGTGGGGCGGGATGGTTCGCGCCGATCGGGAGCCTCGACCTGCGCGCTGCGTGCCTGGTCCGCGAGGCGCTGGCGGCCGCCTCGCCACTCGCGGACGCCGTATTCGCGCTCCAGGCCCTCGGCACCGTGCCGATTCTGCTGGCCGGTGACCCCAAGCTCAAGGACCGTTGGGTACCGGCCGTGCTCGCGGGCCGGGCCATGGCGTCCTTCGCGATGACCGAGCCGGAAGCCGGCTCGGACGCGGCCGCCATCGCGACGAGCGCGCGCCGCGACGGCTCCGGCTACCTCCTGAACGGCACGAAGACCCTCATCTCGAACGCGGGGATCGCGGATTTCTATACGGTGTTCGCCTCCACCGACCCGGCGAAGGGCCACGAGGGGATCTCGGCGTTCGTGGTGGCGGCCGACACCGCAGGGCTGCGGTTCGTACGCCCCCTCGTGCTCTCGGCGCCGCACCCGCTCGGCGAGATCGCGTTCGCAGACTGCCGCGTGCCGGCGTCCTGCCGTCTCGGCGCCGAGGGCGAGGGGTTCAAGCTGGGCCTCGCCACGCTCGACCGGCTGCGCGCCACCGTCGCCGCGGCCGCGTGCGGCATGGCGGCGCGGGCGCTCGCGGAGGCGCTGGCGCATGCCACCCGGCGCCGGCAATTCGGACGCACGCTCGCCGAGTTCCAGCTGGTGCAGGAGAAGCTCGCGCGCATGGCGACGGACCTGACCGCCGCTCGCCTCCTCACCTACCGCGCGGCCTGGGAGAAAGACCGCGGCGCGGAGCGGGTGACCCTCGAGGCCGCGATGGCGAAAGCGTTCGCGACGGAGGCCGCCCAGCGGATCGTGGACGACGCCGTGCAAATCCTGGGAGGCCGCGGCGTGCTCGCGTCGCATCCGGTGGATCGCTTGTACCGCGCCGTCCGGGCGCTGCGGATCTATGAGGGCACGACGGAGATCCAGCACCTCATCGTGGCGCGGCAGCTCCTCAAGCAGGCGGCGGGGGAGGCATGAAGATCGTCGTGCTGGGTGGCGGGCCGGCCGGGCTCTACTTCGCGATCCAGATGAAGAAGGCCGACGCCTCCCACGACGTCACGGTGATCGAGCGCAACCCGCTCGATGCCACGTTCGGGTTCGGCGTGGTCTTCTCAGACGCCACCCAGGACAACCTCGCCGAAGCAGACCGCGAAACGTACAAGGAGATGGCGCGGCGGTTCCATCACTGGGACGACATTGACGTCCATTTCAACGGCACCGTCATCACCTCGACCGGCCACGGCTTCAGCGGGCTGTCGCGGCGGGCGCTGCTCGCGATCCTGAGCCGCCGCGCCAAGGCGGTCGGCGTGTGCCTCGAGGTAGGCACGGAGGCCGCGGACGTCCGCCCCTACCTGGGCGCCGATCTCGTGGTCGCGGCCGACGGCTTCAACAGCGTGGTGCGCCGGCAGTTCGCCGACCGGTTCAAGCCGACGGTCGATTGGCGCCCGAACCGCTACGTATGGCTCGGTACCACCCGCCCCTTTCCGGCGTTCACGTTCTACTTCAAGCGCGACCGGCACGGCCTGTGGCGCGTCCATGCCTACCAGTACGAGCGCGGATGCTCGACGTTCATCGTCGAGGCCACCGAAACGACCTGGCGAGCGGCGGGAATGGACCGCGCCGACGAGGATGCGACGCTCGCCTTCTGTGAGTCGTTGTTCCGGCATGAGCTGGAGGGCCACCGCCTGCTCAACAACCGCTCCGTGTGGCGCAACTTCGGCACGGTGCGGAACGAGCGCTGGCATCACGAGAACGTGGTGCTCTTGGGCGACGCGGCCCACACCGCCCACTTCTCCGTGGGCTCGGGGACGAAGCTTGCCATGGAGGACGCCGTCGCCCTGGCCCAGGCGCTCCAGCGCACGCCCCAAGGCGACGTCGCCGCCGCGCTGGCCGCATACGAGGCAGAGCGGCGCCCCGCGGTCGAGAGCCTGCAGCGCGCGGCGCAGGTTAGCCTGCAATGGTTCGAGGACACCGAGCGCTATCTGGACCTCGAGCCGCTGCAGTTCGCCTTCAACCTGCTCACCCGCAGCCTGCGAATCACCCACGACAACCTGAAGCTGCGCGATCCGAAGTTCGTCGAGGGCGTGGACCGCTGGTTCGCCGCACGGACGGTCGAGCAGAGCGGCGTGGACGTGCCGCGCGACCCTCCCCCACCGCCCTTGTTCACGCCGTTCCGGCTGCGAGACCTCCTGCTGGTGAACCGGGTGGTCGTATCCCCGATGTGCCAGTACTGCGCGGAGGATGGCACGCCTACTGATTGGCATCTAGTCCACCTGGGCGGCCGGGCGCTGGGCGGCGCGGGACTCGTGTTCACGGAGATGACCGATGTCTCGCGGGAGGGTCGCATCTCGCCGGGGTGCACGGGCATGTACAAGCCGGAGCACGTGCCGGCCTGGAAGCGAATCGTGGACTTCGTGCACGCCCACAGCCATTCGAAGATCGGGCTGCAGCTCGGCCACGCCGGTCGCAAGGGCTCGACCCGCCTCGCCTGGGACGGCATGGACGAGCCGCTCCCGGAGGGCAACTGGCCGATCATCGCCGCCTCCCCCATCCCCTACTTCCCCTACAGCCAGGTGCCCCGAGAGATGGACAGGCGGGACATGGACGCCGTGCGTGACGACTTCGTGCGCGCAGCGCAAATGGGGGAGGAGGCGGGCTTCGACGTCCTCGAGATCCACTTCGCGCACGGCTACCTCTTGGCGAGTTTCATCTCGCCGCTGACGAACCGCCGGATCGACGAGTACGGCGGATCGCTCGCGAGCCGGATGCGGTTCCCGCTCGAGGTGTTCGATGCCGTGCGCACCGTATGGCCCAAGCACAAGCCGATCTCGGTGCGCATCTCCGCCGTGGACTGGTCGCCGGGCGGCACCGAGCCCGCCGATGCCGTCGAGATCGGCAGGCTCCTCAAGGCGCACGACTGCGACATCGTGGACGTGTCTGCCGGCCAGACGTTGCCCGACGCCAAGCCCGTCTACGGGCGCCAGTTTCAGACCCCCTTCGCCGACCGCATCCGGCACGAGGCCGGGATAGCGACCATGGCGGTCGGCAACATCTCGTCCTACACCGACGTGAACACGATCCTCGCGGCGGGGCGCGCCGATCTCTGCGTCCTGGCGCGCGCGCATCTGTGGGACCCCTATTGGACGCGCCATGCTGCCCACGAGATGGGCTACCAGCTGCCCTGGCCGTCCCAGTACGCGACACTCGACACCTACAAGCCGCGGTTCACGTGAGGCGCTCCCGATGCCGGTGAGTTATGCCAGCTACCTGAAGCTCGACGAGCTGTTGTCCCTGCAGCAGCCGCGCTCCGCGGGTCCGGAGCACGACGAGATGCTGTTCATCGTCATCCACCAGGTGTACGAGCTCTGGTTCAAGGAGATGCTCCACGAGCTCGGCTATCTCGAGGCGCTGCTGCGCGACAACGAGACGCCGCGCGCCCTGCACACCCTGAAGCGGATCCTCACCGTGCTCAAGGTGTTGGTGGCGCAGATCGACGTCTTGGAGACCATGACGCCGCTCGAATTCCTGTCGTTCCGAGACCGGCTGGAGTCCGGAAGCGGATTCCAATCGTTCCAGTTCCGCGAGCTCGAGTTCGTCGTGGGGGTGAAGAACGCCCAGGCGATCAGGCGCTACCCCGAAGGGAGCGAGGCGCGGCGGCGGCTCGAGGCCCGGTATGGCCAGCCCACGTTGTGGGATGCCTTTATCGCATATCTCGCGAAGAACCAGTACCCGGTGCCGCCGCCACTCCTCGCCCGAGACGTGACGCGGCCCCCTGAGCCGTCGCGCGAGATGCAGCAGGTCCTGATCACGGTGTACCGGACGAACCCCGCAGTCTCGTCCGTGTGCGAGCGCTTGGTGGACCTGGACGAGGGTCTCATGGAGTGGCGCTACCGGCACGTGAAGATGGTCCAGCGCACCATCGGCACGAAGTCGGGCACTGGAGGAACCGCTGGGGCCGAGTACCTCACGACCACGCTGAACCAACCTGCCTTTCCCGACCTCTGGGCGATCCGCACGGAGCTGTGACCCGGTAGTGAGGCCGGAGCCGCTGTACGCGAGCCCGAACGCGCTCGCGCCGCACTACCGCCGCTCTCGGGTCGCGGAGCGATTGCTCCTGACCGGCCACTCTCATCAGGCCTGGCCCGACGTGGGCTTCGAGGCCCAGCAGCAGGCCTGGCTCGACGCCGCCGAGCACCTGGACGCCAAGTGGGAGCGCGCGTTCGCCATGGCCGACCGCGTGCGCCGCGGGTTCGCGCGCCTGCTCGACGATCCGCAGGGGACGATCGCCCTCGGCGCCAACACGCACGAGCTGGTGGTACGCTGGCTCTCCGCACTGCGCCTCGGGCGCCGACCCCGTCTCGTCACGACGACGGCCGAGTTTCACACGATCCGTCGGCAGCTCGACCGCCTGGCCGAGGAAGGGATCGCCGTCGTGAAGGTCCCTGCGCTCCCGGCGGCCACGCTCGCCGAGCGACTCGCCCGGACCGTCGATGACCGCACCGCTGCCGTGCTCGTCTCGGCCGTGCTGTACGAAAACGCCCACATCGTGCCCAACCTCGCCCATGTGCTCGAGGCGTGCCGGCGGGTGGGCGCGGAGCTGCTCGTGGATGCCTATCACGCGCTCAACGTGGTGCCGTTCTCGCTCCGCACCGAAGGGCTCGCGGAAGCGTTCATGGTCGGCGGCGGCTACAAGTACTGTCAGTTGGGCGAGGGCAACGGCTTTTTGCGGATCCCTCCGGAGTGCACGCTCCGACCGGTGATCACCGGCTGGTTCAGCGAGTTCGAGGCGCTCGCCGCGGGCGGCGCGGCCGGTCCGGTCACGTACGGCCCCGGCGCGGCGCGGTTCGCCGGAGCCACATTCGATCCGACGAGCCACTACCGCGCCGCGCGCGTGTTCGATTTCTTCGAGGAATTGGAGCTGACGCCGGACCTGCTGCGGCAGGTGAGCCAGCACCAGGTAGGCCTTCTCGCAAGCCTGTTCGACGCGCTCGACGCCGACCCGCGGGTGATCACGCGGGACCGTGCCGTCACCCTTTCGGAGCTCGGCGGCTTCCTCGCGCTCCAGTCACCCCGAGCCGAAGAGCTGTGTCGGCGACTCCGAGACCGCAGCGTGGCGGCCGACTTCCGGGCAGATACCCTCCGCCTCGGGCCGGCCCCCTATGTGTCGGACCTGCAGCTCAGGACGGCCATTGACGCGCTGGGAAGCGTGGTCCGGGAGCTCGCGGCAGCCTAGCGCTTCTCGCGGAAGAACGCCTCCAGCAGCCGGCCGCAGGTGTCTGCGTCCACCCCACCGATCACCTCCACGCGATGGTTCAAGCGGGGGTGCCGGAGGAGATCGCCGACCGACCCCGCCATCCCCGCCTTGGGATCGTATGCGCCGAACACGACCCGCCCCACCTTCGCCAGCACCATCGCCCCGGCGCATTGGGCGCAGGGCTCGAGCGTCACGTACAGGGTGCAGTCTTCCAAGCGATCGGTGCGGAGCGCCCCCAAGGCGCCCTGGATGGCGAGCAGCTCGGCGTGGGCCGTGGGATCGCCCCTCGCCCGTGTCTCGTTGTGCGCCCGCGCGATGACGGCGCCGTCCCGCAGCACCGCCGCGCCGATGGGAACCTCGTGCAACCCCGCTGCGCACTGCGCCTGGCAGAGAGCCTCGCGCATGCCGGCCTGATCCCGGGGGGAGAGGGGAGGCGGCCCTTTCCCTCTTCCCCCTTCGCCGGCTTTATCCCCGGCCTTACGCACGCGCGGGTTCGGCCGCCGCCGTCGCAATCCGCTCGAAGCTGAGGTGCGCTCCATCTTTGGCGCGGTCCACCCGGATCCGGTCCCCCTCGCCGTAGCGCCCCTCCAGCACGGCGAGCGCCAGGGGGTTCTGGAGCAGGCGCTGGATGGCGCGCTTCAGCGGCCGGGCGCCGTACACCGGATCGTAGCCCTCGGCCACAAACAGCTGCTTCGCCGCGGGCGTCACGTCGAGTGTGAGCTTGCGATCGGCGACGAGCTTCGCGACCCGGGCGATCTGCAGGTCCACGATCTTCGCGATGTCCTCGTGCGACAGCGGACGGAACATGATGACATCGTCGACCCGGTTCAGGAACTCGGGCTTGAACGTCTGGCGCAACAGGTCCAGCACCTTGGTCTCCGTTTGCTCCCAGCCAACGGCGGCTGCGTCGAGCAGGTACTGCGACCCGACGTTCGACGTCATGATGAGGACGGTATTGCGGAAGTCCACGGTGCGGCCCTGCGCATCGGTGAGCCGGCCGTCGTCCAGGATCTGGAGCAGCGCGTTGAAGACGTCCGGGTGCGCCTTCTCGATCTCGTCGAACAGCACCACGGCGTAGGGCCGGCGGCGCACGGCCTCGGTGAGCTGGCCGCCCTCCTCGTAGCCGACGTAACCGGGCGGCGCCCCGATCATCCGCGCCACCGCGTGCTTCTCCATGTACTCCGACATATCGAGGCGCACCATCGCGCGCTCATCGTCGAACAGGAATTCGGCGAGTGCCCGCGCGGTCTCCGTCTTCCCGACGCCGGTGGGGCCGAGGAAGATGAACGAGCCGGTGGGCCGGTTCGGGTCCTGCAGGCCCGCCCGCGCGCGCCGCACGGCGTTCGCCACGGCGGCGAGGGCCTCCGGCTGGCCGATCACCCGGCGGCCGAGCTCGCCCTCGAGCCGCGTGAGCCGCTCGCGCTCCGACTCGAGCATCTTGGTCACCGGGATCCCCGTCCACTTCGCGACGATCTCCGCGATGTCCTCCGCGTCCACCTCCTCCTTCAGATACTTGCCCTTCTTCTGGATCTCGGCGAGGCGCTGCTCGACGCCCGAGATCTCCTTCTCGAGCGCCGGGATCTTGCCGTAGGTGATCTCGGCCGCCTTCTGCAGGTCGCCCCGGCGGGTCGCCTGATCGGCCTCCGTGCGCAGCTGCTCCAGCTGCGCCTTCTTCGCCTGCAGCCCCGCGATCGTGTCCTTCTCCGCCTGCCACTGGGCCTTCATCACCTGGGACCGGTCCCGCAGCTCGGCCAGCTCCGCCTCGACCTTGGCGCGCCGCTCGCGTGACGCCTTGTCCTTCTCCTTGGCGAGCGCCGCCAGCTCGATCTCGTGCTGCACGATGCGGCGCTCGACCTCATCGATCTCCTGGGGCAGCGAATCGATCTCGATCCGCAACCGGCTCGCCGCCTCGTCCACCAGGTCGATCGCCTTGTCGGGGAGGAAGCGGTCGCCGATATAGCGGTGGGAGAGGGTCGCCGCCGCCA
This sequence comes from Gemmatimonadota bacterium, assembly GCA_003222115.1. Lineage (GTDB taxonomy): Bacteria > Gemmatimonadota > Gemmatimonadetes > Gemmatimonadales > GWC2-71-9 > AG29. The sequence goes on from QHUL01000053.1 coordinate 15,865, forward strand.
CGAGCGCGTTGTCCGTGATCCGCACGCCGTGGTGCACTTCGTAGCGTTCTTTCAGGCCTCGCAGGATCGCGATCGTATCCTCGACCGACGGCTCGCCCACGTACACCGGCTGGAATCGGCGCTCCAACGCCGCGTCCTTTTCCACGTACTTGCGGTACTCGTCGAGCGTGGTCGCGCCGACGACGTGCAGCTCGCCCCGCGCGAGCGCCGGCTTGAGCAGGTTCGAGGCATCCACGGCGCCCTCGGCGCCTCCCGCTCCCACAAGCGTGTGCAGCTCGTCAATGAAGACGATGTAGCGCCCCTCGGCTGCCGTGATCTCCTTGATCACGGCCTTGAGGCGCTCCTCGAACTCGCCGCGGTACTTGGTGCCCGCGATCAGCGCTCCCAAGTCGAGCGCGATCAGGTGCTTGTCCCGCAGGGAGTCGGGGACGTCCCCGTTCACGATCCGCTGCGCCAGTCCTTCCACGATCGCGGTCTTCCCGACGCCCGGCTCGCCGATCAGCACCGGGTTGTTCTTGGTACGGCGCGACAGCACCTGCATGACGCGGCGGATCTCCTCGTCGCGGCCGATCACCGGGTCGAGCTTCGCTTTGCGGGCCTGCTCGGTGAGATCGCGCGTGAACCGCTCGAGCGCCTGATACTTCTGCTCCGGCTGTTGGTCGGTCACGCGATGGGAGCCGCGCACGCCTTCGAGCGCCGCCAGCAGGTCGTCGTGGCCCACGCCCGCCCCCGACAAGAGCTGCCGGGCCGTCGTGCCCTTCAAGTCCGCCAGGGCGAGCAGCAGGTGCTCGGTCGAGACGTAGGCGTCGCCCAGCGCCTTGGCCTCCGCCTCGGCACGGTCGAACGCCTGGCTCACCTCGCGTGATAACGTCGGCTCGGCCGCGGTGCCCGACTGCTTCGGGAACCGCTCGATTTCCCGCTCCGTGTCCGCCGCGAGCTGGGTGACGTTCAACCCGGCCTTCTGCAGCAGCGGGACGACGATCCCCTCCTCCTGCGTGAGGAGGGCGTGAAACAGGTGGGCGTCGTTGACGACGGGATTGCCACGCGAGCGCGCCGATGCGCCGGCCTGCTGCAAGGCCTCTGCGGCCTTCACCGTCAAGCGTTCTGGTCTGATCATGGCGCCGGCCCCCAAGGCAACGTCCGTGCCGGGGAAAAATGCCGATCTGGCAGGGGGAAAGTCAAAAGAGGAGGGCGGGAGTGCGGTCCCGCCCTCCTTGCCGAGATCCTAGGCCCGGGCGCGCCGTCTAACGTTCAACAACCGAGCACGGCCCGGATCCGCTCGGCCTCGGTCACCAACAAGGCGGCGTCCGTCATCGGTATCATCTTCCCTGCCTGCGCCCGGGTCTCGTTGATGAAGTCTTGCAGCTTCGTGCATGCGGTGACGACGTCGCCCACGTTGGCCGCAGCGAGCGCCGCATTGAGCTTCGCCTTGAGGCTCGTGGCGATTCCCCTGGGCAAACCGAGGCCCCCTACAGTCTCGTCTAGGTTGGCGAGCTGGGCCGGGGCATCGAGCACCGTGACGCGGAACGTTGCGCGCGCCTGGTTGCCGCTCGGGTCGGTCGCCATACACGTGACGCCAGTCGTCCCGATCGCGAAGCCGCTCCCTGACGTCGGGCTGCAAGTCAAGCTGGCGACGGCGACATTGTCGCTCGCGCTCACGACGTAAGACACGACCGCACCGCTCGGGCTCGTGGCGTTCACCGCGAAGTCCGCGGGCATTGTAAGGGCAGGCGGCTCCTGGTCGAGCACCGTGACGCGGAACGTCGCGCTCGCCTGGTTGCCGCTCGGGTCGGTCGCGATACACGTGACGCCAGTCGTCCCGATCGCGAAGCCGCTCCCTGACATCGGGCTGCAGGTCAAGCTGGCGACGGCGACATTGTCGCTCGCGCTCACGACGTAGGACACGAGCGCACCGCTCGGGCTCGTGGCATTCACCGTGAAGTCCGCGGGCACGGTAAGGGCAGGCGGCTCCTGGTCCGGCCCCAAGATATAGCGCCACGCATCGCGCAGCTGCGGCTTGCCGTCCGGGTAGTCGAGGGTCGGGGCGTCAAGCGGTGTGAACTGGTCAGTCGCAGCGCTCCCGTGCGCGTTCAAATATGGGTTCAGATCTGTTCCGACGCGCGTCCGCCGGTTGGTCACGAGCATGTGCGTGTTCCCATAGGGAGGCGCGCTCATGCTCGCGTCCTCGAACACAGCTTCACCGAACTGCTGCATGTCCAACTTCTCCCGCCAGCTGGTGAGCGTGAGCGCGCTGAGGGGATCCTGCTGGTGAACCAGCCCGTAGTAGCGCTCTGAAGGGGTTTCACCGAGCGCGACCCACGGGGGTGGCTGGCCCCCGGCGGTGGCATCAGCATCGCGCGGCGCCGCGAACAGGGTGACGCGGTTCACGCGGTGGAGCTTCGCGAGCATCGCCGCCTCGGAGCCCCCGAACGAGAAGCCGCTGAGCACGATCTGCGACCAGTTCGGCTCGCCGTCATTCAGGAACTGGGACCACCCTTCCTCTGGATGGTCGAGCGTGAGGCGTTCGAGCAGCTTCGTCAGGCGGTTGTCGATGCTGTTCGCGCGGCTGACGTCCACTACTGGGAAGCTCCTGTCGCCACCGTCGATGATGTCCAGACGCACGTTCTCTTCGCAGGCCGGATTCCCGCCGCAGAGCAGTTCGATCCCCCTGTCTTGGTTGGGGTACGTCAAGACGATGACGTGGTAGCCGAGCCGGGCCGCCTCCCGGGCCAAGAACTGGAACGAAGCAGGCACTTGGATCGGATTGGCCCCACCCGGCAGGTGCACGAAGAGCTTCTCCCCTCGCTCCGCCCCGGGGTAGAGCCAGACGAAATGATCGCTCAACCACTTGTCGATGTTGTTGTCAGTTGAGGCCGGGGGCACTTGGTGCAGCACGAACGGCGGATTTGCCTGAATGGACATCGTGGGTGTTGCGCCTAGCGCCGGACTGCCGTGCGACGGAGCCGCGGCGTCCTGACAGCCAGCAAGCACGAGTGTGATCGAAGCAGCGACCACGGTGCAACGGGCGACGCGTAACATGGTTCACCTCCGGTTAAGTGAGCAGCAGGTTTACAGCACGGAGTGATGCCGGGCCCCGGAGGCGTTCGTCCGATCGCGATCTCCCGCTACTTGAGCGGCGTTGTCGTCGCCATCATCGTCGTCTTCAGGCGGTGTCCCCAGGAGATAGCGCCACGCGTCCCGTAGCAGCGGTGTGCCATCGACGGGGTTGCGCGGCGTGAAGAGGTCGCTCGCGGTACTCTGGTGCGAGCACCGGTGCTTGTAGGCGCCCGCCGGCGGCGGCGGGCAGACCTGCGGCTGCAGGTCGGTGATGAGCACGTGCGTCCCGCCGTACGGCGGCGCGCTGTGCTCCGGCGCTACGGGGGCGTTCCGCGACGTAGAGGTCCAATTCCGGCAAAACGTCCCGGGTCGATCGGTCCGGGGCGACGAAGCGACCAAGGCATCCAAGCCCAGGGAGTCCCAACTGGCCACGATGGAGCGGAAGAACTGGTCGCAATCGTGTGCCAACGCGAAGTAGCGATGCGAGGGCGTCTTGTGAGACGAAATCCAGGCTGGTGCCTGCCCGGCAGGTACGGTGTCGGGCACAGACGAGAACATCACCACACGAGGGACGAGCCGGATCTTCGCGATCATCGCCGCCTCGCCGCCCCCCTGCGAGTGTCCGCCGACCGCGATACGGGACCATTTCGGCGCCCCGTTGACGAGGAACCTCGACCATCCCTGCCCCGGGTGCCACGCGTCCAGAGAATCGAGGAGCCTGGTCAACCGGTTGTCGATGCTGTTCGCTTCGCTGACTGCGAATCCGGCCTGGGCAAGCTCTGGTATGGCGGCGCTCCGGCCGCGGCCATCGATGATGTCCAGGCGCGCGCTCTCATAACAGGCGCTGCCATCCGCGGCGCTGCGCGCGGCGGCCGCGCCACATAGCGCCACGAGGATCAGGTCGTTCTGATACATCAGGCTGATGACGTGGTATCCGAGCCGGGCCGCCTCCTGTCCGACGAGTTGGAAGGTGTCAGGAGCGCTGCGACCGCTGGGCAGGAACAGAAACAGCTTGTGGTTCGACCGGGCTGCGGTGTCGAGCCAGACGTAGTGGTTTGCGAGCGCGCGGTCGATGCGATCGTCGGTCGCTTGCGGTGCGACGATGTACTGTATGAGGGGCGCCGTGGATTCCGCCGCGCGCGACATCATCGGCCCTGTGCCAAGCGGACCCGCCCTATCGTTGGGACCGGTGACGTCCTGACAGCCGGCGAGTGCGAGCGTTATCGAAGCAGCGGCGAGCGTGTAGCGTGCGACGCGTAACATGGGTCACCTCCTGTAGGCGCTCCGATCCGCCTTTCGGGTGGCGCGCAATGGCAGCGTTGCGGAGCGATTCTCGACGCCGTACGTTCGGGTCGACGCCACACACTAGCGGCGCCGTGTGAGCGGGTCGTTACGCCCGCCGTAACGCGGCGATGACGCCGCCCGCGTAGCCTGGGGCGTGCGCGGTGCCCGAGGCGTCGTGAGGGTTTCCCGTGGTCGAGTTTCGAATGCTCGGGGGGCTGAACCTCCTCGGGGTCGGCGGGCACGAGCTCAAGTCGGTGCTGGCCCAGCCCAAGCGCGTCGCCCTGCTCGCCTACCTCGCCGCCGCTACCCCCAAACGGCTGCACCGCCGCGACTCCCTGGTCGCACTGTTCTGGCCCGAGCTCGACCAGGAGCACGCCCGCGCCGCGCTGCGCCAGGCACTGCACGGCCTACGTCATGCGCTCGGTGAGGGCGTGCTCGTGAGCCGCGGGGACGAGGACATCGGCCTCGACCACGAGCAGATCCGCTGCGACGTTGTCGAGTTCGAGCGCGCGGCCGAAGCAGGACGACTGGCCGACGCCCTCGACCTCTACCGGGGTGATCTGCTCGAGGGGTTCTTCATCCGCGGTGCGCCGGCGTTCGAGCAGTGGCTCGAGGACGAGCGCGTCCGGCTGAAGGTGATGGCGCTGCGCAGCGCGACTTTGCTGGCCGAGCGCGGCGGCCTCGCCGAATCGGTGCAGTGGGGGCGGCGAGCGCTGCGGATTGCGCCGCTCGACGAGCCGACGTTGCGGCGGCTGATGCAGGCGCTCGACCGGCTCGGCGACCGGGCGGGAGCGCTGGAAGCGTACGAAGCGTTCGCGAAACGCCTCACGGCGGAGCTCGAGGCCGACCCCGCACCGGAGACGCGGGCGCTCGCAGGCGCCGTCCGCGAGCGTGTGGCGACTCTCTCCTCAAACGCCACGGAGCTGCCGCCGCTCGAGACGGCGGCGGAGCTCCCCGAAGCCGCCGGCGTCCCCCGCCTTCGCCGCCGCTGGCTCGGCGTCGCGGCGGCGCTGCTCGGTCTGGCCGTCGTGATCGCGGCAGTCAGCCTGCGCTCCCGCGAACCCGCACCGCTGAATGCGAAGCGCGTGCTGGTCGTCCCCTTCGCGAACCGCACCGACGACAGTACGCTCGATCCCCTCGGGAATCTGGCCGCCGACTGGATCACGCGCGGATTGGCGCTGACCGGGAGGGTCGAGATCGCCGACCCCGGCCCGATGGTGTTGGGGGGCACGACCGGCAGCGCCAATCGGCCCAGAGAGGCGGGCCACGAGGCGGCGGCTGTGCGGGCGCTGTCCCTTGCGAGCGGCTCGGGCCTCGCGGTGTGGGGCTCCATGTACCGCCGCGGCGATTCCATCGAGTTCGACGCGCAGATCACCGACGAGGTGCGCGGGAGAATCCTGCACCCCCTCGAGCCGGTGCTAGGGCGTCCGCAGGAGCCGCGCCCGGCGCTCACGATCCTGCGGGAACGCATCATGGCCGTGCTCGCCGAAGCGCTGGACTCGCGGCTCGGCGCTTTGGCGTCGGCCGCCGGCCAGCCCCCGCGCTACGACGCGTACCTCGCATTCAGCGCCGGCGTCGAGATCTTTTACGGCGGACGGAGGGCGCGCGACGCATTGCCGTACTTCCAACGCGCCGCCGCCCTGGACTCGACGTACGCGCTGCCCTTGATCTGGGCGGCCTGGGCCCACGGGGGGACCGCGCTCGATCAGTGCGACTCGACCGCGGTCATCGCCGGGCGCCTGACCGGCATGCGTCTCACGGGTCTCGAGCAGATGCAAATCGACCGCGTGATGGCTCGATGCCGCGGAGACCTGCCGGCCGCCTACGCGCTAGGACGCGCGCTCACCGAGGCGCTTCCCCGCTCGGAGCTGATGTGGGAGCAGCTCGCTCGCGACGCGCTCGACTTCGATCGTCCGCGCGAAGCGGTCACGATTCTCGAGCGGCTGCACCCTGACAGCGGCGCCCTTGACGGGCGCGCGGGTTATTACAACTGGCTGACCAACGCCTACCACTTGCTCGGCCAGCACGACCGCGAGCTGGAGGCTGCCCGGCGTGCCCGGCGGCGATTTCCGAGGAACCTCGCCACCCTCCGCATGGAGCTTTTGGCGCTGGCGGCCCTCGGGCGCGCGCGGGAAGTGAGCCAGCGCTTCGACGAGATAAATGCGCTCCCGCCCGACCCGATCCGCCTGCCGGCCCCGGTGATGCGCGAAATCGCGCTGGATCTCGCGGCCCACGGCGACAGCACTGCCGCTCGCATGGCGCTGGGCCGCCTGCTCGCGTGGCATGCGAGCCGCCCTGCGGCGGAGCAAGCGGAGGAGTCCCTGCGGTTCGAGCGGGCTCAGACGCACTACGCGGCCGGCCACGCCGATTCCGCGCGCGCGATCGCCGCAGAGTTGGCCCGCGCGCACCCGCAGAACGAGCAGTACGCGGGGCTGCTCGGGGTGCTGGCCGCGCAGCGCGGCGATCGCGCGGAGGCCACCCGCGTCGACCGGCTGCTGGTCGCGCTCGAGCGACCCCTCGGCCGCGGACAGGCCACCTACTGGCGCGCGTGCATCGCGGCGCTCTTGGGCCAGCGCGACACCGCAGTGGACCTGCTCGCGCGGGCCCTCGACGCGGGATACGTCTACCAGGTGCGCTTCCTCAATGCGCACATGGAGCCCAGCTTCGCGGCGCTGCGCGAATACCCGCGGTTCCAAGCGTTGCTGCGCCCCAAGGGATGAGCCCACGCCCGCGACCGCTCGCGATGGGCGTGCTGGCGCTCAGCCTGACCACGCGGCCACTCGGCTCGCAGGGGATCACATCCGCGGCGCTTCAGGGAAGCGTCGTCCAGGGCGACGGGACGCCGATCGACGGCGCCGTTGTCACGGCGACCCTGGCAGCCAGCGGCGCGCATTGGCATGACGCGACTGACGCGACGGGTCGATACTTTCTGGAGAATGTCGAGGCCGGCGGTCCCTACCTCATCGACGCGCGGGCCCTGGGGTTCAGACCGGTCCGTCGGACGGGCATCGTCCTCGTCCTCGGCCAACGCCACCGCGCCGATTTCGTGCTCGAGCCCGCGGTCATCGAGCTCGAGGCACTGACCGTCAGCGCGGGTCTGGACCCGCAGCTGAACACTGGACGCAGCGGGCCCGCGCACATCGTCTCCCAGGCGCAGGTCACCGGTCTGCCGAACTCGGCTCGGGACCTGAGCGTCTTGGCGGCGCTCGGTCCCTTGGCCACGCTGAGACCGCTCGGGGGCATCTCGATCGGCGGACAGAACCAGGGGTTCAACAGCCTTCAGATCGACGGCGGCGTGAACGCCGACCTGTACCTGGGTCGAACGCCCGGTGGCGCGAGTCCGAGCGCGGCGCTCCCCGAGGTGCTGCCCCACACGATCTCCTTGGAGACGGTCAGGGAGTTTCAGGTGCTCGCCGCGCCGTTCGACGTCCGGCTCGGGAGTTTCGCGGGGGGGCTCCTCAATGCGGTGACGAAGTCGGGGACCAACGCGTTCCACGGCTCGGCGTTCGGCTTCCTCCAAGACGGAAGTCTGACGGCGCAGGACGCGGCCGGGAACCGGTCCGACTTCACGACCTGGCAATTCGGTGGTACCCTGTCCGGCCCGATCGTGCGCGACCGGGTTCACTTCTTCCTGAACGCCGATCTGCAGCAACGCGTCGTGCCGGACGCCAGATTCCTGGTCACGGCGGACACGGTTGGCGGCGCCGATCTGCGCAAGACCGGGATCTCCTACGCCAGCGCCGTGCGGTTCCAGCAGATCCTCAGGGACAGTTTCGGCCTGCAGCCCGGGTCGGTCGGGCCGTCGGACGGGCATCTGCCCGCTCAAGACATCTTCGCAAAGATCACCGTGCAGCTCGGCGCGAGCGGCCACCTGGAGCTGTCTCAGCACTACGCCCACGGCGACCGCCGGGAGTTCGTCGATACCGGTCGGACGTACGGCAGTTACGCCCTCTCTTCGGTCGCCGGTCGCAGCTCGTCGACCGCAGAGACGTGGCGCTTGATCTGGAGCGCGCTCGTGGGCGGCCGGGCGCAGAACGAGCTCATCCTGAGCTACGAGCACCTGCGGGACTCCTGCCGGCCCAACGCGGCGTTTCCGCTGGTCCAGGTCGCCGCCGACTCCGGCACGTTGATCGCAGGGCCCAACAGCGTGTGCCCGACCACGGCAGTGGACCAGAACGCCCTCGAGATCACGGAGAACCTGACCATCGGCGCCGGACGGCACCTCCTGACCATCGGCTCGCACGGCGAGCTGTTTCACTTCCGCGACCCCCTGGTGCAAGTGTCGGCCGGAAGATGGCTCTTTAGCAGTCTCGACTTGCTCGCGCGGGGAGTCGCGAACCACTACGACCGGGGGCTTGGGAGCTCGGCGCGACCGCCTGGAGCCGACTTCCGCGTGTTCGGGCTCGGCCTCTACGCACAGGACCGGTGGGCGCCGACCTCGCGCCTCACGCTCACCGGCGGGCTGCGCCTCGACGTCCCCTTCTTGCTCGACGCGGCCATGACGAACCAGAGGCTGGTGGCCTCCGCCCTCGGCACCGACACCGGGCGGCTGCCCAGCGGCAACGTGCTGTGGTCGCCTCGCCTCGGCGTCAATTACGACCTCAGCGGCGACGGCGACGCGTTTCTCCGCGGCGGGATCGGACTGTTCGGCGGCCCTCCGCCCTACCGCTGGCTGGGGAACGGGTACCGGGAGACCGGCGACGAAACCGTCGTGTTCTGTAATCGGCCTGACGTGCCGCCGTTTGATCCGCTCAACCAACCCGAGACCTGCCCCTCCGGAGGTGGCACGAGTCCGCGAATCAGCTTCTTCGACCCCGGTCTCAAGCTGCCGCAGAATCTGAAGCTGGCGCTGGGCGTGGACCGGCGTTTCCCATCGGGTGTGGTGGCTACGATCGACTTTCTATACACGCGGGCGGTCCACCAGATCTATGAGAGCGACGCGAACCTCGGTGCCCCGACCAGCGCGGCCGCCGGCGAGGGCGGACGCCCTCTGTACGGCACGATAAGCGGTACCACAAGCGCGACTCTGGTAACGAACCCAGCCTGGCGCGACACGTCTTTCGGAGAAAACGAGATCTACCGGGTGTCGAATCGGGGTGGGGACAACAGCTTCTCCCTCTCGCTGCAGCTGCGAAAGCGATTCGGCGAAACGCTCGCGCTGTACGCGTCGTACGCCTACTCGCACGTGCGGGATCGGATGTCCTGGGTCAACTTCCCGGCCCGGGCGAACTTCAGCAATACGCCCCTCGACGGCACGCTGGAGGACCGCCGGCTCGGCCCGTCCTTCTTCGAGACGCCCCACAAGGTCTCGGTCGCCGCGACGCTCGACCTCCCCTACCGGGTGCAGCTCTCCCTGCTCTACCTGGGCGCGTCGCAGCCGCCCTACACATACGTCATCGACGGCGATGCGAACGCGGACGGCATCGGCGGCGCGGGGTCGCTTAAGAACGACATTGTGTACGTTCCCAGGAACGCGGCCGATATCACCCTGGTGCCCGCGTCGGCCTATGCGCGGCTGGACACGTTCATCGAGCAGCAGCCGTGCTTGCGCGAACAACGGGGACGGATCATGGCTCGCAACAGCTGTCGGAACGGTTGGCTCGGCGTCCTGAACGCCCGGCTCACGAAAGCCGTGCCGATGGCTGGAGGTCGGCACATCGAGGTCACTGCCGACGTCTTCAACGTGCCGAACCTGATCAGCTCACGGTGGGGCCGCTATTTCGACACCACCACCGGCCCTTCTGTGACGCTGCTGAACCTCGTCGGGTGGGACGTCGTGAACACGCGTGGGGTGTACCGGCTCTCCAACAACACGTTGCCGGCGCGCGGAGTCGTGGACGACATCGCGTCGCGTTGGCGGATCCAGCTCGGTGTGAGATACGTCTTCTAGAAACCCGCGAGGGCGGCCGAAGCGCATGCCTCGACCGCCCCCGATTGCCTTCGACGACCCCAACTACTCATTTCATGATGATCATCTTCTTCGTAAACCGCCTACCGTCCACCACCAACTGATAGATGTACACCCCCGACGCGGCCTGCTCGCCCGTACGCGGGATATTCCCGTCCCAATAGGCGCTGTACGCGCACCCGGACGGGCTGTTGCAGGTCAGCTCGAGATTGTCCAAGGACTCGCCCGTGCCCTGGAGGATCGGCACGGCCACGAGCTGCGCGAGCACGTTGTAGATCTTCAGCGTGACCCTCGGCCGGTGACCATTCGCGAACAAGTCCCCGCTCAGGACGAACGGGATCGTGGTCGCCGGGTTAAACGGGTTCGGGTAGTTCTGCTTGAGCTCCACGACGGGTGGCGGGGTTTGGCCCCACGCGCCGCTCACCGCCGCCCCAGCCGCCCAAAGCCCGAGCCCCAGCACTGCCCAGGCGTACTTCATCACCGCTCCTCTGCGAACGAGACAGATGCCTTAACCGCTCTCCTTGTTACGGGTCAACCGTGGTGCTGCAGGGCGCTCGAGAAAAATTATGCGCCACCGCTCCCGGCTGTCAACCGCGCGAGCGTCCGCGCGTCGCCGGAGCGGCGGGTGATGCCGCGCCGATCGGCCCATTCGAGCAAGGGAATCAAATACTTGCGCGTGAGCCCGAGGCGGTCACGCAACACCGCCGGCGTGGCGGCACCGACCTCCGTGAGCGCCGTTTCCAGAGCCACTCGGAATTGCTCCAGCGCCGCCTTGGTAGCGTAGCGCTCCTGGTCCACTTGCTCGATCCCCCCCTCCCGGATCAGATGGGCGAGCAGCGCCCGCATCGGTGTGTCAGGAAATTCCCTGACAAGCTCGGCGACCGTGGGAATCTGCCAGCGGGCTGCCTCTAGGCGACGGACCAGCAGGGCCCGGGCGTCCGTGGCCCGGGCGTCGAGTGCCGGTTGCCACCCCGGGACACGGGCCACGCTGCCGGCCAGCTCCCACGCCTGCTTTCGGGTACCGAGGTCCAGGATCTGGTCAATGACGGCGGGTGGAGGAGGCGGCGCCACCACCGCTGCTCGGAGGGCTTGCAGCGACATCCCCGGATCGAGCGGATGCTCCTCGTGGTGACGCCGGAGTACCTCCGCGAGGCGAGTCACTTCGGCCGTGATCGCGGTGCGGGCGGCCAGCACGTCGCCGCACGTTAGCAGCCCGGCACCCGCCTCCGCGATGACGGCCGTCACACGGGCGGGCTGGACGCCCAGCCGCACGGCGAGCGTCGAAAGGGGGATCCCCTGGAGGCCGGCGTCAGCGGCCATGCACTGCAGCCGCTCGGCAGGGGTCTGGTCCGCTGTCAGCCGGGGCTGGCGGCGCCGCCCGGCCCCCCCGGCCCCCCGTGGCCCCCCCGCCTGGCGAGGAAACGGGTCGAGCACGACGCCCCCGCCGATCGTGGTGACAGGTGAGAAGGAGCGGAGCACGAAGCGGTCGCCACCGCGGGCCACGAGGGGGGTCTCCAACATCAGGCGAACAGGGCCCCGCTCCCCGGGGGCGATCGGCCGAGCCGGCACCGCGCGGGCGAGTACGACGGCGGTGCCGTGGTGCACCCGCAGGCGGGTGCGGGCGGCGATCGGCCGCGGTGCCCCCGGCAGGAGTTCGACCGCCGCCTCGAGTACGCTGGTCGCCGCCCACCCGGTCCCCGTGACCGCTACGTGGCCGCGCTCGAGCTCGTCCTTGTCCACCCCCACGAGCGCGAGCGCCGTGCGCCGGCCGGGGGCGGCGCGCTGCGTGGGCTCGCCGTGGACCTCGATCGAGCGCACCCGTGCCTCGCGATCGAGGGGAAGCAGCCGCACTGACTCGCCCACGCCCACCGAGCCGCTCCAGGTGGACCCGGTCACGACCGTCCCCGCGCCCGCCACGGCGAAGACACGGTCGATCGGGAGGCGGAAGAGGTCCTCCGCCGGCCGCTCGACGAGCCCGGCCGCGAGGCCTGCGAGCGCAGCGCGCAGCTCCGCGAGCCCCGCTCCGCTGACCGCCGAGGTTGTGACCGGGGGCTCCCAGCGGACCCGGCTCTGCGCGAGCCGCTCCACCAGCTCGGCACGCACCAGCTCGAGCCACTCGCGGTCCACGAGGTCGGCCTTGGCGATCACGGGGATGCCACGCTGCACCCCCAGCAGCTCGAGGATCGCGAGGTGCTCCTCGGTCTGCGGCATCGTGCCTTCGTCGGCGGCGACGACCAGCAGGGCGACGTCGATCCCGGTCGCTCCGGCCAGCATGTTCTTGACGAACGCCTCGTGGCCCGGGACGTCCACGATGCTCGCCTGCACGGCGTCGGCGAGCGGCAGGGGCGCGAACCCCAAGTCGATCGTGATGCCGCGCCGCTTCTCCTCCTCCCAGCGGTCGGTGTCGACCCCGGTCAGCGCCTTGACGAGCGCTGTCTTGCCGTGGTCGATGTGCCCGGCCGTGCCGACTACGAAGCGGCGGACGGAGCCGGAGCCGGGGCGGGGGCGGGGGCCGGGATCGCGCTTGGGGGAGGGAGAGGAGGGGACCACGCGTGGCGCTCCCAGAAGTCGAGGGCGGGGAGGGTGCTCGCCTCCCCAAAGTGGTGGCGGACGAAGCGGGCGAGAAGGCGGCGGTGCGCGGCGGCGTGCGGCGGGGCGAGCGCCGGCAGCGGGGCGTCCGGATCGTTCAGGGCGACGAGATCGCGGTGGGCCTGCGCCGGCAGGCGGGTGGCCTGGTTAGAGGTGGGGGGCGGGGGGGGCGCGCACCGGGCACATAGCACGCCGCCCTCGGCCGTGCTGAAGGCGACCTGACCCCCCCCAGGGAGGGTGGGGACCGGCGTTCCATCCCGGACGCAGGACCCGAGCGCCGGCGCGAAGCCCAGCGCTCCGAGCAAGAGCCACAAGCCGCGCAACGCCACGGCGTCGACCGCGTCCGGGACGGCCGCCCGTAGGGCGTCGAGACCGGTCGTGAGCGCGTCGTAGGCCCCTGGGAGAGGCGCCTCCGGCGCCATCTTGAGCATCAGCTCGGCCTGCGCCGTGGCCCCCGCGAAGCGGCCGACGTCCTGCGCCAGCTCGCGACGTAGCACCAGCAGGTCGAACGCGGCGAGCGTCTGGAGCTCGCGCGTCTCGCGGTGGTACAGCTGCGCCATCCCCTCGCTCAGGAGTTCCAGCCCCGCCGCGAAGCGACTCCTGGGCCGCAGCACGCCTTTCGCAATGGCGCTCTGCACCCCGAGGTCGCGCGTCGCCAGCCGCACGATCTTGGAGGTCTCGCTGTAGGGATAGGTCCGCAGCACCACGGCGGAGGTCGTGACGAGCGCCATGGTCTAAAGCTAATCGCCCATCAGGGAGCGGCCTGCGTGAAGACCGCGGCGGCTGCCGAGGGACATACGCCGACGGGAACGGTCTCGAGCTCGGCGTAGCCGGGCGGCGCAGAAAGCACGTGCACGACGCCGGGCGCGGTGCAGTCGCCCCGATCGAGCGCGTAAATCCGGCCGCGCTGATCCAAGGCCAACGCCGCGACGCCGTGGCCGTCGGGTTTGTTCCCCGCGCCCACGCCGTGCACCAGCGTCCGGGTCAGCGTGTTCACTTCCAGGATCCCCTCCTGCTCCGACGCGATGAGGAGGCGGCCGGAGGGGTGGAACACCGCCGGCCCAGGGAGCTCGCCCAGGCCGTTGATCACGACGACCTCCTGGTTGATGGCCGGATCGACAATGGAGAGCCTACCGTCGCCGGCGCCTGGACTCCCGCGGTCAATGACGTACAGCAGGCTGTCCCCACCAACCACGGCGAACTGCGCGTTGGTGCCGGTAAGAGGGATCGTCGGGAGAGTGACGGGCGGGACCTGCCCAAGGGCCATCCAGCTGATCGAGCTGGGGCCCACCGGGACAGAGCCACTCAGGTTCGCGTTCACCACGTAGAGTGTCCCCCGTGTGACCGCGACGGCCTGGGGCGTCGGCCCCACCGGGATCGAGGCCGTGTCGCCGCTGCGATAATTGACCCACGTGGCGCGATCGTTGTTGGGATTGGCGACCCAGGCAGTCGACTCGTCGGCGATGGCGACGCCGGCCGCGCCCGCGCCGACCGCGAGCGGCACGCGGCGACCCGCGCCGCTCGAGCCGAAGTCGAGGAACACGATCGAATCGACCGCGGGGAGCGGCACCGCGAGCACGCTGACGCGCCCCGCAACGGTCGCCGGTCGGCCGGCGGCGTTCAACAGGTCGACGGCCGTCGCCGAGAAGGTCGACGCGGACAGGAGCGATAGGGTGGCCGGGTCCGTGTTCACGACCGCCACCACCTGCCCCGCGGTCGTGTCCTGCTCGAGCGCGTCGCTGCAACCCGCCGCGAGGACCAAGCCGCACACCAGCACGCGCTTCACGTCTGGAAAGATAGACGCGTCGCCCCCCGAGCGCGCGGCTCGCGCGGCGCCTCAGGGGCCGAACGCGACCTCCGCCCCCACGAGGATCGTGCGGCCGCGCGCCGGAAAATGCCGCGCCTCTTCGTAGCGGTGGTCGAACAGGTTCTCGACGCGCGCGCTGAGCGCGACCCGTGCGCCCTGCCCCCGTCCCCCGGCCGGGATCACCGCGAGCTGCCCCGCGAGATCCACCCGGGTGTAGTCGGGGAGCTCGACGCGCGGAAACGGGAAGGTCGCGAAGTCCTGATCAACCCGTTTGCCGACGTAGGTCACGCCGAGCGACACGGTGCCGCGGGCCGCCGCGCGATAGCGCGCGTCGAGGCGGGCCGAGTGCTCGGGGCGGCGCAACAGCGGCTGCCCCGCCGCGAGCGCGGCGCCCGAGGACGGATCGAATCCGGGGTTCGTGACGTCCGTGTGGAGGTACGTGTAGCTGGCGGCCAGCGACACCGCTGCGACGGGAGCGACGCGCACGCCCAGCTCCATGCCGTTCGCGCTGGCCGCCGCGACATTGGCGTAGTTCGGGGCTCCCGCCGCCGCGCCGGGGTCGTAGTCGATCATGTCGAGGAAGCGCTGGTCAAAGAAGGTGGCCGCGACGCTGGCGCGTCCGCCGGCCAGGGACTGCTCGACTCCCAGCTCCCAGCTGCGCGAGTGCTCGGGCCTCAGGTCCGGGTTCCCGACCGAGTAGCCGGTCGAGTAGTTCTCGAAGAAGGTCGGCTCGCGGAACCCGGTGCCGGCGGTGGCGCGGACGCGCGTGCCGCCCGGGAGCCGGTACGCCGCCCCCGCGCGATACGTGGCATAGGTGCCGAAGCGCTGATTGTCCTCCAGCCGCCCGCCCGCCGTCACGGACACCCGGCCGGCGACGGTGGCGACCACCTGGGCGTAGAAGGCGCCGTTCCAGCGCGCCGTGTCGATCGGCGGGGTGCTGCAATCGCCGAACTGCGTCGCGCACACGTTGAAGCTGTGGTCCCGCTCCTGCTCCAGCGCCGCCCCCGCGGTGAGCACCGCGCCGTCCGGCAAATACCAGTTGGCGCGGACATCGGCGCTCGCCCGCCGCAGGTTGTCGAGGCTGCGGAACAGGTTTTGGTCGGCCGCGCTGTCGGGCCGGTTGTCCAGGCCGCCTTCGGTCTCGTTCGCGGCGAGGAGCAGGCGCGTCTCGAGCCGCGGGCTGAAGCGGTGTCCGATCTCCAGTCCCAGAGTCGGGCCGCTTCCGTAGTTGAACTGGTTGTGGTCCCCGGGCACCCCCGCCCCGTTCGTGGGGAAGTGATACCGGTCGTCGCCGTATCGCACCGACAGCGTCGCGTCGGTCCGGGCGTCGGGCGCCACGCGGACGAGGCCCGAGACGACGGTATTGGTGTAGCGATTGTTGAAGGCATAGACGCCATCGCTGGTGAAGCGCGACACCGACAACGCGTAGCTCGCCGCGTCGCTCCCCCCCGACGCCGCGGCGTCCCAGGCGAGCGTCCGGTACGTCCCCCCGCCCACGCTCGCTGTCGCGCGCGCCGTGCCGAGCCCACGCCGAGTGAAGATCTGCACGACGCCGGTCACGGCGTCGGAGCCGTACAGCACGCTCGCGGGGCCGCGCAGCACCTCGATGCGCTCGACGTTGTCGGTCGTGAGGTGCGCGAAGTCGAAAGCGCCGCCGGGCTCGTTCACCGGAACGCCGTCCACCAGCACCTTGACGTACTTGCTCTGGCCCCCCCGCAGGAACAGCGACGTCACCCCGCCGAAGGAGCCGGTCTGAACGACGGCAGCGGCCGGGACGCCACGCAGCGCGTCGAGCACCGTGCGGATGCCCTGCGCCCGCAGGTCGGCGCCCGAGATCACGGTGACGGCGGCCGTCACCGCGTCGGCGGGCGTGGGAACGCGGGTCGCGGTGACCACGACGGGCCTCAAGGTGACGGTGTCGGTGGGCTCCTGGGCGGGGAGCGCGGCCGGCGCGAGGGAGCAGAGCAGCAGCCCGGTGCGGAGTCTCATGGTTCTCTTCCTTTGCGCAGCGGGATCATCTGGGGGCGGCCGTCGAAGGCCTCGATCGCGACAGGCCAGGCGAACACGCGCTCCACGGTCTCGCGCGTCAGGACGTCGCCCGGCGGGCCGTCGGCCACGGGACGGCCGTCGGCGAGCAGCAGCACGCGATCGGCGAAGCGGGCGGCCAGGTTGACGTGATGCGTGATCATGATGACGGCGAGGCCCCGCCCGTCGGCGAGCCCGCGCGCCAGCTCGAACAGGTCCATCTCGTGGCGCAAGTCGAGACCGGCGGTCGGCTCGTCCAGCACGAGCAGGCGCGGCTCCTGGGCGAGCGCGCGCGCCACGCGCACCCGCTGGTACTCCCCCGCCGACAGCGTCCACAGCCAGCGGTCGGCCAGCCGGAGGGCGTCGCACCGCTCCAACGCCCGCTCGACCGCCGCTCGGTCCTCGGCACGCTCCGCGCCCCACAGCGACAGGTGGGGGTAGCGGCCGAGCATGACTGTGTCGCGGACGCGCTGCGGGAAGAGATTGTCTTCCCGCTGGGGCACGACACCCGCCACACGCGCGAGCGCCCTCCGCGACCAGGCGGCGGGCGGCCGGCCGAGCACCTGCGCCGTCCCCGCGTGCGGCGCGACGAGGCCGAGCGCGACCCGCACCAGCGTGGTCTTGCCGCTGCCATTCGGCCCGATGACCGCGAGGAAGTCCCCGGCGCGGGCCGCGAGACTCACGCCGGCGAGCGCGTCGTGCGCCGTGCCGCGGTAGCGGTAGGCGACCCCGCGCACGTCGAGGATCAGCTCGCGGTCCATCGTCGGAGCATCACGGCGAAGAGGGGAACGCCGACGAGCGCGGTCACGATGCCGACGGGCAGCTCGCGCGGTGCGACCGCGACGCGCGCGGTCGTGTCGGCGAGCGCGAGCAGCGCGCCCCCGGCGAGGAACGACGCGGGGAGCAGCGAGCGGTGGCGGTGGCCCCACAGGAGCCGCATGGCGTGCGGCACGATCAGCCCGACGAACCCGATCACGCCGGACACCGCCACCGCTGCGGCCGTGAGCAGCGACGCCGCGAGGTAGACGCGTCGCCTGAGGGGCTCCACATCGGCGCCCAGGTGGCGCGCAGGCTCCTCGCCAAGGGCGAGGAGGTCGAGGGGCCGCGCCGCCGCGAGCAGCACGGCGACGGGGAGCGGGAAGTAGACGCACACGACGAGCACCGTGTCCCACGACGCGCCCGAGAGTCCGCCCCACAGCCACAGGAACGTGTTGCGCAGCTGCGCGGCCTCGGACAGCGACACGATGGCGGTCGTGACGGCGGAGGCGAAGGCGCCCACCGCGACCCCTGCGAGGATGAGGACGCGCGGGTCGAGCTCCGCGCCGCCGACGAGCCCGAGCCGGTAGACCAGCGCCATCGCGGCGAGCGCCCCCACGAAGGCGGCGAGCGGCAGCGCCCAGGGGCCCGTGACGTGCAGGGCGATCGCCAGCACCGCGCCGAGGCTGGCGCCGCCCGAGAGGCCGAGCAGGAACGGGTCGGCGAGCGGATTGCGAACGAGCGCCTGCAGGCTCGCGCCCGCCAAGCCGAGCGCGCCACCCACCAGGAGGGCGAGCACGGCGCGCGGCAGCCGCAGCGACCGCACGATGTCTGACGAAGCCAGCTGGGCGAGCGGGATGTGGGCGGGCCCGAGCAGCACCGCCAGCGCGAAGGCGAGGGCGACGGCGAGGCCGAGGCCGAGCCACCGGGTCATGGCAGGGCCTCGAGACGCCGCCGCAGCTCCGCCACGGCCTCCGCCGCGCGCGGGCCCGGCCGCCCGAACAGGGAGCCGGGGAGGACCACGAAACGCCGCTCGCGCACCGCGCGGATCGTACGCCACTCCGGGCGCGATGCGTACGCCGGCAGAGGCGCGCGCGCCGAGTCGGCCAGTACCACGATGGCGTCGGGATCGCGGGTGGCGATCGTCTCGAGCGACACGGTGGCCGAGGGCGCGCCAATGTCCCCGAACGCGTTGCTCCCGCCCGCCATCCGCGCCAGCTCGTCCAGGTAGCTCGCCGCCCCGATCACCATGGGCGGGTTGTCCCACGCCACGAAGGCCAGACGGGCGTGGGGCGCGGGGCGTGGGGCGGCCAAGACGCTGTCCAGGAACCGGGCGATCGAATCGCCCGCCGCCGCCCGGTCCGTCAGGCGGCCGAGCAGTCGCGCCCCGCGGGCGACGTCCTCCAGCCGGTCCTGCCGCAGCACGACCGCGTCCACGCCCAGCCGCTCGAGCTGGCGTGCCGCCGTCTCATTGAGGGTCGACCGGTACAACACCACGAGGTCCGGGCGGCGCGCGCTCACCGCCTCGATGTTCGGATTCAGCCCGTCGCCGACGCTCGGCACCGCGCGTGCGGCGGGCGGGTAGTCGCACCAGGTGGTGCGGCCGACGACGCGATCCCCCGCGCCCAGCGCGAACAGCAGCTCCGTGACGGTGGGGGAGAGCGACACGACACGGCGCGCGGGCCGCGCCAACGCGACCGTGCGGCCGGCGTCGTCGGTAACCGTGAGCGCAGCGACGCGGCCGGGTGGGCGGACGTGCTCCGACCCGCGGCATGCCGCGAGGATGGCAACGACGACTGCGAGGTGAGTGCGAAGTGGCGAGCGGCGCTCCACCGTCCCTCCCACGAGGGATTTTTCGAGGTGGCGCGAACGGGGACGTCTCCTGGCTTCGGGCGAACGGCTCGCCTTCCCGGTGATCCCAGTGGCGTTGAGCCGTGCTGCGTTGCCCGTTACAGTGGCGGGGCCGCGCCGGACTCGCACCGGCTTCCGTGACCCGCGTTCGCTGGAACGACGGAGGCTAGTCTATGCGAGGGAGCTTCGGGGCGCAAGAGAGACGTCAGACGTCAGACATCAGACCTCACCTTCGACCCTACCTGACGTCTGACGTCTAATGTCTGACATCTTCTTTCCGCAGCGCGATTACAAACGCCACGACCAGCGCCAGGGCGAGCACACCGACCACCACGGGCACGAGCTGCTGTACGTGGAAGGGCCCGCGCGGCATGGTCACCACGACCTGCGCCGGCACGGCGGGCGCGCGTACGCGGTAGCGCGCGAAGCGGCGGCGCTCCACCGCGTCCACGCCCAGCGCCTCGACCCCCGGAGCGGCGACCGTGGCCGTCGTGTCTTCGACGAGCAGGTCCACCTCCGTCGTGGGTTGATCGATGGGGATCGCCACGTGGTCCGCGTCGGCCGGCAGCACGTACGTGTAGGTGAGCTGTTTCGGGTCGCCGGGCGGAATCGGGGCGAATACGGCGACGGCGTCGCCGTTGCGCGCGACGGCCCGGGGGGAGAGGTCGCCCTGGCCCACCTGGAACTGAATGCCGCGGGGCGGGAGGGCGCCGGCCCACACGGGATGCGCGCTGTCCGCCGCGACGCGGGTCGCGGTCCCCGGGTTCTCGAGCTCGACCAGCTCGAGCACGTCCCGCGTCCCGTCCCGCTGCGGCCGCGCGATCGTGATCACCCGGCGCGCCGCCCGCACCGCCGGCCCCGTCGCGCTGGTATCGTACACGGTCAGCGGGGCGACACTCACCGCCGTACGGCGGGCGGGCCGGATCGGCTCCGAGAAGTAGGCGATCCCGTGGTACCAGCTGCTCACCACGTAGATCGCGTCGCTGTCGGGCCGCGCGATGGCGAGGGCGTAGGCGCCGCGCGCGTCGCTGCGGACGGAATCGATCGGCCCGCCCCTGCCGCCCATCGACACCTCGTGGAGCACGACCCAGGCGCGGGCCAGCGGCGTCGCCGCGCGCCCTCCGTGATACAACCGGCCCGTCACGGCCACCCGTTGCGCCTCGAGATCGACCGCTCCTCCGCCCAGGAGGGCGAGGAGCACGAGCGTGCTACGGAGTGAACTTGCCGAAATCTTCAGGATCGAGGTTCTGGAGGTAGGTCTTTAGGGCATCCGCGTCGAGCGCCGCTGGGCCGGACTCGCCCCCGGCCTCGGCCGTCTCGATCGAGGTCAGCGCGAGCAAGGTCTCGCTCGTGAAGATGGGCGCCTTGAGCCGCAGCGCGACAGCGATGGAATCGGAGGGACGCGCGTCGATCTGAATCACCGCGTCGCCGCGATAGATGTGCAGCTCGGCGTAGTAGGTGTTGTCCTTCACCTGCGTGATGATGACCTTGCGGAGGTCGGCGCCGAGTCCCGTGATGACCTGCTTCAGGAGGTCGTGCGTGAGGGGCCGCGCGAACTTCACTCCGGCGAGCTCCATCGCGATGGCGCTCGCCTCCGCGGGACCGATCCAGATCGGGAGCACGCGCTCCCCTTCCCGCTCCTGCAGGATCACGACCGGCGTGTTGGTCGTCCGATCCAGCCCGAGGTGGGCCACCCGCACTTCGATGACGCCGTCGCTAGGTTCCAAGGTCCCAAGAGGCCAGGTATTTCCGCTGTTCCGGGGTCAGCGTGTCGATCCCGACCCCCATCGCCTGCAGCTTCAGGCGCGCGATCTCGCGATCCAGCTCCCGTGGAATGCGGTGCACGTCCCGGCCGAGCCGTGCCCCCTGCTTCACCACGTACTCCGCCGCCAGCGCCTGGTTCGCGAACGACATGTCCATCACGCTCGCCGGATGCCCCTCCGCCGCCGCCAGGTTCACCAGCCGCCCGTCCGCGAGCACGTACAACCGCTTGCCGTCGAGCCGCCACTCCTCCACCAGCTCGCGCAACCGCGTGGGACCCTGGGCCGCCCCCCGCAGCGCGTCCAGGTCGATCTCCACGTTGAAGTGACCCGAGTTCGCGATGATCGCGCCGTCCTTCATCAGCCGCATGTGCTCGAGCCGGATCACGTGGATGTTTCCCGTGAGCGTCACGAACACGTCGCCCACGCGCGCCGCCTCGGCCATCGAGGCAACGCGGTAGCCGTCCATCTGCGCCTCGAGCGCCTTGAGCGGGTCGATCTCGGTCACCAGCACGTTCGCCCCCGCGCCCCGCGCCCGCAGCGCGAAGCCCCGCCCGCACCACCCATACCCCGCCACCACCACCGTGCTCCCGGCGATCAAGAAGTTCGTCGCGCGCAGGATGCCGTCGAGCGTGGATTGGCCCGTGCCGTAGCGATTGTCGAACAGGTGCTTCGTCTCGGAGTCGTTCACCGCGACCACCGGGAACTGGAGCACGCCGTCCTGCGCCATTGCCTTGAGCCGGATCACGCCCGTCGTCGTCTCCTCCGTCGAGCCCACGACCCCCGCCACCAGCGCCTTGCGCTCGCGCGGCGCCAGCGTCTCCACCCACCCCCGCACCGGGGGCGCGAGGTCGTCCAGCCGGTTGAGCGCGATCATGTGCAGCGCGCCCACCAGGTCCGCCCCGTCGTCCATCGTGATGTCGGGCCGATGGGCGAGCGCGGCACGGATGTGCTCGTAGTAGGTGTCGTGGTCCTCGCCCTTGATCGCGAACACCTTGATCCCATGGTGCTTCACGAGGTGGGCGGCGACGTCATCCTGCGTGGACAACGGGTTCGAGGCGCACAGCGCCACGTCCGCCCCGCCCGCCTGCAGCGTGACCGCGAGATTCGCGGTCTCGGTCGTCACGTGGAGGCAGGCCGAGAGCCGCTTCCCGGCGAGCGGGCGCTCGCGCGCGAAGCGCTCCCGGATCTGCCGCAGCACCGGCATGGAGCGCTCGGCCCAATCGGTGCGGCGGCGCCCTTCGTCCGCGAGTGCGAGATCCTTGATGTCGGAGGCGACGTTCGGGGCGGTGGTCGTCATGCCGTCGCCTTCGCCGCCTGGTAGTGCCGGGAGCGCTGCACCGCGAGCCGCAGGTCTTCCACGCGGTTCAGCCGCTCCCAGGTGAACCACTCCACGTCCTTGGTGACGTCGGGATCGACGAAGCGCCGTCGCTCGGGCGCGCGCCCGAAGTGGCCGTACGCGGCGGTGCAGCGGTAAATGGGGTTCCGCAGGCTCAGGGCCTCGATGATCCCGCGGGGCTGCAGGTCGAACACTTCCCGCACGGCGTCCTCCAGCGCCTCGTCCGGCACGACGCCGGTCCCGAACGTGTCCACCATGACGGAGACGGGATCCGCCACGCCGATCGCATACGCGACTTGGGTCTCGCACCGCTTGGCGAGCTTCGCCGCCACGATGTTCTTGGCCACCCAGCGCATGGCGTAGCAGGCGCTGCGGTCCACCTTGGAGGGGTCCTTGCCGCTGAAGGCGCCGCCGCCGTGGCGCGCCATCCCGCCGTAGGTGTCCACGATGATCTTGCGGCCCGTGAGCCCCGCGTCGCCCTGCGGGCCACCCACCACAAAGCGCCCGGTCGGGTTGACGTAGAGGTCGGGGTCGGCGACCGCGAGGCCCGCTTCCGCGAGCACCGGCCGCACCACCAGCGCGATCACGCCCGCCCGGATCTCCTTGTTGTCGATCTTGTCCGAGTGCTGGGTGGAGACGACGAGCTTGCTGACGCCCACCGGCCGGCCGTTCTCGTACACGACGCTGACCTGAGTCTTGCCGTCGGGCCGGAGCCAGGGGAGGTCGCCGCCCTTGCGGACGATCGCGAGCCGCTCGGCGAGGCGATGGGCGAGGACGATGGGGAGGGGCATGAGGGAGGGGGTCTCGTCGGTCGCGTACCCGAACATCATCCCCTGGTCGCCCGCGCCGCCCGTGTCGACGCCCCGCGCGATATCGGCCGATTGCCGGTCGATCGTGGTGATGACGGCGCAGGTTTGCGCGTCGAAGCCGAAGTTCGCGTCGGTGTAGCCGATGGAGGCGATCGTGCCCCGCACAATGTCGGGGATGTGGACGTAGGTGGACGTCGTGATCTCGCCCGCGATCACCGCCATCCCGGTCGTCACGAGGGTCTCGCAGGCGACGCGCGCGTCCGGGTCCTTGGCGATGATGGCGTCGAGGACGGCGTCCGAGATCTGGTCGGCGATCTTGTCGGGATGGCCTTCCGTGACGGACTCGGACGTGAAAACGTGCCGTTGCGCGGGCATTAGACGTTCAAACTAGCGGCCCGCCGTCCAGCGGGCAACCGTGCGTCGGGGTCGAGCAGCTTGAGATCGACCGCATCGGCGAGCGTGAGTCGCAGGATGTCGAGCACTTCGTCCGCGGTGCGCGCGGCGAGCGCGCTCTCGGCAGCGGCGCGCGCCTGCGCGGCGCTGATCTGGCGCACCGTCCACTTCACGAGCGGCAGCGCGGGGGGCGCGACGGAGAGCGTCTCGTAGCCCAAGCCGATGAGGAGAAAGGCCAACAGCGGCTCCGACGCCATCTCGCCGCACACGCTCGCCGGCTTCCCGGCCGCGCGCCCGGCGTCCGCGACCATCTTGAGCAAACGGATCACGCTCGGGTCGTGCGGCGTGAAGCGGTCGGCGAGCCGCGCGTTGCCGCGGTCCACAACCAGCGTGTACTGCGTGAGGTCGTTCGTCCCCACGCTCAGGAAGTCGCTGATCGCGGCGAGCCGGTCGGCCATGACCGCGGCGGCCGGCGTCTCGACCATCACGCCCACCGGCAGCGTCCGCGCAGCCTGGGCGCCGCTCTGCGCCAGTCGCTCCGCTTCCTCGGCGACGATGGCGCGGGTGCGCTCCACCTCGTCGAGCCGCGTGACGAGCGGGATCATCAGCCGGATGTCGGCGTGCGCCGCCGCCCGCAGCGCCGCGCGCACCTGCGCGTGGAAGATCTGCGGCTCGTCGAGGCAGACCCGGATCGCCCGCCAGCCGAGCTGCGGGTTCGCCTCCCACGACACGCGGAACGGCGGCGGCAGCTTGTCGCCGCCCAGGTCGTAGGTGCGGATCACGACCGGCTGGCCCGGGAACGCCTCGCCCACGCGCTGGAAGTACGCCGCCTGCTCGTCCTCCGTGGGCAGCGTGCTGTGACTCGTGATGAGGAACTCCGTCCGCAGCAGCCCCACCCCTTCGGCGCGATGCGCCTGCGCGGCCTTGAGCTCGTCCGGAAGGTCCACGTTGCCCATCAGCACGATGCGCACCCCGTCCGCCGTGACGGACGGCTGCGCCACGACTTCCTCCAGCTGCGCCGCCAGCGCGCGGCGCCGCTGCTCGCGCCCCTGCGCGTCGGCGATCTCGGCGGGCGTGGGGTCGAGCAGCACCGTGCCCCGCGTGCCGTCGAGCACGAGCACCGTGCCGGGCGGGATCTTCTCGAGCGCGCCGGCGCAGCCCATCACGGCGGGCATCCCCATCGAGTGCGCGAGGATCGCGGCGTGCGAGGTGCGCGTCCCCTCCTCGCTCAGGAGCCCGACGACGTGCTCGCGGTCGAGTTGCACCGTCAGTCCCGGGCCCAGCTCCTTGGTCACCACGATCGAGGGCTCGGTGATCTGCTCCCAGTCGTCGTCCTCCGAGCGGTGCATCAGGTGGCGGACCACCCGGATGGTGACGCCGTTCAGGTCCGCCAGGCGGTCCTTGAGGCGGGTGCTCCCCGTCGCGGTCCACAGGTCGCGCACCTCGAGCGCCTTGAATTCGAACGCCTTCTCCGCCGTGAGGTGGTTCTCGCGGATCAGGTCCTCGGCGCCGGCAAGGAATTCCTTGTCTTCGAGCATCAGCAGCTGGGCATCGAAAATTCGGGCCTCGTCCGGCCCGGCGCGCTCGGCGGCCCGGGCCTTGACCTCCTCGATGTGGCGTTTCACGTCCCGCACCGCGGCGCGCAGGCGGCGCACCTCCTTCTCCACCTGGGAGCGCGGCACGACGTGGTGCGGCACCTCGGGCAGCGTCCAGCGCACCGCCACGGCCGGGGCGATGGCGATGCCCGGCGAGACCCCGATTCCCTTCAGCAGCCGCTCGCTCATGGCGTCTCCGGGGTCTCGTGACCTTCGGCTTCTTCTTCCGCAGCGTCGGCCGGCGGCTCCATCTCGTGGAACCCGTCGGCGACGAGCGCGAGCAGCGCCTCCATCGCCTCCGCCGCGTCCGCGCCGTCCGTCTTGATGGACAGCGAGGAGCCGCACTCCGCGGCGAGCATCATCACGCCCATGATGCTCTTGCCGTTCACGGTCAGCTCGTCCTTGCGCAGCTCGACCGCGGACTGGAACCGGTTCGCCACCTTGACGAGCTCCGCCGCTGGGCGGGCGTGCAGCCCGAGCGGGTTCACGATTCTCGCCTCGCGCTCGATCACCGCCACGCCTGCCCCACCACGAGCGCGCCGACCAGCAGCAGCAGGCCGAAGCGCAGGCCGTCCAGCTGGCCCCGCCGCCACACGAGCAGTGCCGTCCCAATCGCCGCCAGCCCGGCGAGCACCACCCGGGCGCCTGCCGGGAACGGGGCCGCCAGGTAGCGGGCGGCGAGCGGCAGGGCAAACCCCACGGCGAGCGCCATCGCCGGCCCGCTCCAGGCGGCCGCCCGCTGCAGCAGCGGCTGGTGCAGCGCCGCGCCGACCGAGAGGCCGTGCGCCCACCCCGCGCGCAGCGCCCACCAGCGCAGCGCCACGTGGCCGAGGTTGTAGACCACGAGGAAGGCCCCGACCGCCCTCAGGTCGAGCCCGAGCGCCACGCCCGCGATGGCGAGGCCGGTCGTGCACGGCAGCCACCCCGTCCACACGAGGCGGTCGCCCAGGGAGCCGAGCGGGCCGCATAGTGCGGCGCGCAGCCGCTCCACCTGCTCCGGCGCCGCGCGCTCGTGCTCCGCACGCGCCGCCGCGCCCACCACGAGGCCGCACAGATAGGGGTGCGCGTTGAAAAAGTGCGCCCCCCGCGCCACGGCCGCGCGATAGGCCGTCTGGTCGCCGTTCCGCACCAGGGGGCGCAGGAGTGGCTCTTCCGCCACACCCACGCCGATCCCCTGCATCCGCTCGTAGTTCCACGAGCCCTGCACGGTGAACAGCCGCAGCAGGCTCTGCCCGAGCGCCGGCTTCACGAGAGCCACGCAACCACCGTGCCGCCGGCGAGCCCGGCCGCGAACCAGCGGAGGGCGGTCCCCCGTCCCACGCGACGCAGCGTGCCGGCCGTGCCTACCGCGAGGGCCCCCGCCACACCGGCGACGGCGAGCCCCGCCACGCCGCGCAGCGTGTAGGCGCCCGCGAGAAACACGCGCACAAGCTGCGCCAAGACGAGCCCCACCCCCGTGACGAGCGCGGCGCGTGCCCCGTCCCGCACGATCCCGGCGACGTGCAACCGCACGAGCACCCGCGGGTCGCCCGCCTCGAGCGCCGGCACGGCCGCCTCCACGGCGCGGGCGTTGAGCCGGTGCACGAGATGGAGGCTCACGCCGCCCACCAGCCCCGTGGTGAGGCCCACCAGCACGCCGAAGCCGAGGCCGAAGGTCCCCGCTCCCGCCTGCGCCGCGCTCACCGCCGCCACGGTCGCGGGGCCGTACTCGGGATAGCGCGCCGCGCCCAGGGGCAAGATGTCGTACTGGAACAGCTCGAACACGACTCCCAGCGCCAGCCCCGTCGCGACGTCGCCGAGGATCGCCCCGGCCACGGGCCCGGCGACGACGGGGCGCGCGATCATCATCTGCGGCACGCTGATGAGATCGAGCCCCACCAGCGTCCCCCAGGCGAGCAGCACGAGCTGCAGCTCGAGGGTCACGTGAACTCCCCGAGCGGCACCGGACGCGCGGTGGGCACGTCCTGGGCCGTGATCTCGATGCCGCGCGCCGCGAGCTCCCGCAGCTGCGCGGCCTCGGCGTCCGTCAGGTACACGTAGCGCAGCCGCTCCGTCCGGCCGGTGCGATGGTGGATGCCGCCCACGTTGATGCGCTTGATGTGGTGGGAATTCGCGCCCAGCGCGGCGAGCGCTGCGATGTCGCCCGCGAGCACGATGCCGGTGCGTGGGTCGGCCTCCCATTCGGGCAGCCGGCGCGCCGCCTCCGCCACCGAGGCGAACACGACCTCGATGTGCGGCGGGACGCCCATGCGGTAGAGGTCCTGCTCCCACGGGCTGTCGCGTACGGCGTCGTCCACGAGCACGATGAACCCCAGGTTGAGCGGCTGGCCCCAGCCGACCACGACCTGCCCGTGAATGAGACGGTCGTCGATACGGTAGAGCGCAATGGTCATGCCGCCGGCGTGCGAATCGCTTTGCCCCCGGCTTCCGCGGCGCGGCGCGCCGCGTCCGCCGGCGACAGCTCGCGATGAAACACGAAGTCGAGCAACATCGCGAGATTCACCCCCGTGACCACGGCGACGTCCGTCTTGCCCCGGGCGAGGCGGATCGAGGTCGTGAGGCAGGAGCCGCCCGGGAGATCGACGAACAGCACGGCCGGGCGCCCGCCGATCGCCTCCGCCAGCCGCGTCGTGAGCGCGCCCGAATCGCAGCCGTCGTTGCTCACGGGGACGAGCGCGTCGCCGATGCCGGTGATGGCGGCCACGGCCGCCCGCAGCGCCTGGGCGACGGCCGAGTGCGACACGATCACGCCGCGCAGCGGCTCACTCATAGTCCTCCTCGAGGTACTCCTGTAGCTCGCGCTTCTCGGCCATGCGGCGGATGAGACGCTCGTTGAAAGCCCGGGCCGAGTCCACTCCGCCGTAGCGCAGCAGGTGATTCATGGCCACGACCTCGCAGATCACCGTCAGGTTCTTGCCGGGGTTGAGCGGCACGGTGACGAGCGGCAGCGCCACTTCCAGGACCTTCGTCTCCTGGCCCTCGATGCCGGTGCGGTCGTACTCGCGCGCCGCGTCCCAGTCCTCGAGCTGGACGACGACCTCGATGCGCTTCTGCTGCCGCACCGCCCGGATCCCGAACAGGGCCTGGATGTCGATCAACCCCACGCCGCGGATCTCCATGTAGTGGCGCGACAGCTCGTGCCCGCGCCCGATCAGGACGTCGTTGCCGCGGCGGGTGATGTGCACGACGTCGTCCGCGACGAGGCGATGGCCCCGCTCGACCAGATCGAGCACGCACTCGCTCTTGCCGATCCCCGAGCGCCCGAGGAAGAGGAGCCCCACGCCGAACACGTCGGCGAGCGAGCCGTGCACCGTGGTGCGGGGCGCGAACGCGTCGTCGAGGAAGGGCTTCAGCCGGCTGTAGAACTCCGCGGTCTTGAGCTTGGTGCGAATCACCGGGATGCCCTTCGCCCCCGCCAGCCCCAGCAGCTCCGCCGGCGCCTCCTGGCCTTTCGTGATCACCACGCAGGGGATGTCGAAACCGAACAGGGTCTCGAGCGACCGGCGGCGCGCCGGCCCGTCGAGCGAGGCCAGGTAGGTGATCTCCGTTTCGCCCAGGATGTGGATGCGGTGCGTCGCGAAGCGTTTGGTGTAGCCCGCGAGTACGAGGCCGGGGCTCGACGCTTCCGCCGACGGGATCACCCGATCCAGCCCCACCTCCCCGGTGAGCGGCTCGAGCTGCAGGAGCTCGCCTTTGCGCTCCAGCAGGTCGCGCACCCGGGGGGGACTCACCGGCTCTCCCGCCGTGGGCGGCGGGCGGCGGCGGCGCGCCGCCGTCGCGGGTCCGCCTTGTCGAGCTGGCGGCGGACCTTCGCCGCCGCGCGGTCCAGCGCCGTGCGGTGATCGTGCGCGCTCGCGATGCCCACGTGCACCCGGCCGCGCGCCGTGTGGAGACGCACCTCCACGGTGGGAGTCCCGTGGTCCGCGCCGAACACGACCTGGCCGTCATGGGGTCGCGAGGCCACGCGCCCGATGCGCCCGAGCAAGGCCTCCGCACGAGCGCGCAGATCGTCCGCGATGTCGCAATGTCGCGCCGTGACGGTGATCCGCATCGTCAACCTCCCCGCGCGATGACGCGCTCGAGATGGGCCGCGGTGGCGCGCGCGGCCCGTTCCCACGAGAGCCCCTCGGCGAACGCGCGCGCCGCGCGGCCCAGCGCGGTGACGAGCGGCGGGTCGGCCGCGAGGGCGAGCATCCGCTCGGCCAGCGCCCCCGCGTCGCCGTGCGGCACCAGGAATCCCGTCTCGCCGTGACGCACCGACTCCCGCAGCCCTGGGCTGTCGGAGGCGAGGGCCGGCGTCCCGCAGGCCGCGGCCTCCACGTTGGAGATGCCCCACCCCTCCTTGGGACTGGGAAATACGACCGCCCACGCCGCGCGCAGCAGGCGCCGCTTCTCCTCGTCGGTGACGAACCCGAGGAACCGCACCCCCTCCCGCACCCCCAAGCGCTCGGCCAGGCGTTCCAGCCGCGGACGGTCGTCGCCGTGCCCCGCGATTTCGAGGACCAGGTCGGCGCGCCGCGCCCGGGCTGCCGCCAGGGCGCGGAGGGCGATCTCCACTCCTTTATAACGCTTCAGGCGGCCCACGTACAAGAACGTGGGCTGCGCGGCGCGCGGCGTGGCGCCGTCGGGGCAGTACCAGGCCGCGTCCACGCCCGGGTAGATGACCTCGATGTGGTCGCGCGCCACGCCCCGGCGTACTAAGTCGTCCCGCGTGCTCTCGGAAATCGCGTGGAACGCGGCGCGACGGTACACGCGGGGAATGGGGATCTCGCCGAGCCACACGAGCGTCGCCACGGGCCAGCTCGCCTCGACGAACGCGGTCGTTCCGAAGAGGTGCGGCACGATCGCGTACAGCGGCAGCCGGGTCAGCAGCGGCAGGTAGAGGGGCAGCTTGTTGATGTCCTCGACGACCGCGTCGTAGCGGCGCGCGGCGAGCAGGGAACGGACCGCGCCCCGGGCGAGCAGCGCGAAGCTGTGACGCCCGCCCACGCGGTGCACCCGCATTCCGTCGAGCTCCGCCGCGGGCGCGCACCCCGGCCAGCCGCTCGTCACCAGGTCGATCGCGTGGCGGCTTCCCCCGCCTGCCCGCGCCAGCCGCCCGAAGATCTCGTGCAGGTGGATCTCCGCGCCGCCCGCGTGCGGGTTCTCCCGGTCGTTCCAGTTGACGACGAGGAGCCTCACAGCGCGCCCAACTCCCGCGCGACGGCGTCGAGCACGCCGTTCACGAACGCCGGCGCCTTGGCCCCCGCGAACCAGTGGGCCAGTTTCACGGCCTCGTCGATCACGACCCGGGGCGGGGTCGAGCCCTCGGCGAGCTCCGCGAGCGCCAGGCGCAGGATGTTGCGCTCGACCACGCCCACGCGCTCGAGGCGCCAGTGCTCCGTCGCGCTCGCCACCTGGCGGTCGAACTCGGGAAGCCCGGCGATCGCCTTGGCGGCGAGGTCCGCCCCGCGGTCGAAGCCCTCGGCCGCGCGGCCGGAGCTCGTCGCGAGCCGCGCCACCACCCGCTCGATCGAGGGGCGGCCGGAGAGTTCCCACGCGTAGAGGAGCTGGAGGGCGCGGGCCCGCGCCTTAGTCTCGGGGCGCTGCACCACTGAGCCGGGCCAGGACGTCGGCCGTCGCAAGCGCCGCCTCCGCCGCCTCGTACCCCTTGTCGCCGGCTGCGCCGCCGGCCCGGGCCTGCGCCTGGGCCAGGGTCTCGGTCGTCAGCACGCCGAAGCCCACCGGGAGGCGGTGCGCCAGCGCCACGTTGCCGAGCCCGCGCGCCGCCTCGCCGGCGACGTACTCGAAGTGCGGCGTCTCGCCGCGGATCACGCACCCCAGCGCCACGATCGCGGCGTAGCGCCCCGTCGCCGCGGCGGCCTCCGCCGCGACCGGCAGCTCGAACGCGCCGGGCACCCAGATGACGTCCACCCGCGCCTCCGGCACACCCTTGTCCTTGAGGCAGCGGCGCGCGCCCTCGAGCAGCCGCGCCGTCACCACCTCGTTGTAGCGGCTGACGACGACCGCCACGCGGCCCCGCACCGTAGCCACGGTCAGTGAGTCAGGAAGTGACCGAGCTTGTCCCGCTTGACGTCGAGGTAGGAGCGGTTCTCGTCCGAGGGCGGCGGGACGATGGGCACGCGCTCGACGATCTCGAGCCCGTAGCCTTCCAGCCCCACCAACTTCATCGGATTGTTGGTCAGTACCCGGATCGTGGAGAGGCCCAGATCGAGGAGGATCTGGGCGCCGATCCCGTAGTTCCGCAGGTCGGGCTTGAAGCCCAGCTTCTCGTTGGCGACGACGGTGTCGTGTCCGGCGTCCTGCAGCTCGTACGCCTTGAGCTTGTTGAGCAGCCCGATCCCGCGCCCTTCCTGATCGAGGTAGGCCACCACGCCGCGCCCTTCCTGGGCGATCATCCGCATCGCGCTGTGCAGCTGCCAGCCGCAGTCGCAGCGCGCCGAGCCAAAGACGTCGCCGGTGAGACACTTGGAGTGCATCCGCACCAGCACCCGCGGCTGCCCCTTCACCTCGCCGTACACGAGCGCCACGTGCTCGGCCCCGTCGACATCGTTGCGGTAGCCGATGATCCGGAACTCGCCGAACGGCGTCGGCAGCCGGGCCTCCGCCACGCGATGCACCAGCCGCTCGTTCGCGAGCCGATAGGAGACGAGCTGGGCGACCGTGATGAAGGTGAGGTCGTGCCGCGCGGCGAAGCGCTCGAGGTCCGGCCGGCGCGCCATCGTGCCGTCCGGGTTCAGGATCTCGCAGATCACGCCCGCGGGATAGAGCCCCGCGAGGCGCGCCAAGTCGATGCTCGCTTCCGTCTGCCCGACGCGCTGCAGCACGCCGCCCGGCCGGGCGCGCAGCGGGAACACGTGGCCCGGCCGGCGCAGGTCGCCCGGCGTGGCGGCGGGATCGATGGCCACACGCATCGTCGCCGCGCGGTCGGCGGCCGAGATCCCGGTCGTCACACCGAAGCGGGGGGCGGCGTCGATGCTCACCGTGAACGCCGTCTCCCGCGACTCGGTGTTGTGCTCCGCCATCTGCGAGAGCCCGAGGGCCTGGCAGCGCTCGGGCGTGAGCGTCAGGCAGATCAGCCCGCGCCCGTGCGTCGCCATGAAATTGATCATCTCGGGCGTGACCTGCTCGGCCGCGCCGACCAAGTCGCCCTCGTTCTCGCGGTCCTCGTCGTCCGCTACGATGACGAGCTTCCCCGCGCGGATGTCCGCGATCGCCCGCTCTATCGTTCCGTCCCGCATAGCTGTCTCACGTACTTGCCCAGAAGGTCCCCCTCCACGTGCACCCGCTCCCCCACGCGCAGCGCGCCCAACGTCGTGTGCGCCCGTGTGAACGGGATCAGCGCGACCTGCACCAGGTCGGGCCCGGGGAGCGCGTTGATCGTGAGGCTCACGCCGTCCACCGTGATCGACCCCTGGGGAATGCACACGGCGCGCACGCCTCGCGGCACACGCAAGTCGCATACGAGCGCGTCGCCCTCGCCCGGTCCCTCGACCCGCACCACCTCGGCCACGCCATCCACGTGCCCCTGCACGAGGTGGCCCCCCAGCCGGTCCGCCGCGCGCAGCGCGCGCTCCAGATTGACGCGCCGGCCCCGCGCATAGTCGGCGAACAGCGTCCGGTCCCGGGTCGTCTCCACCACTTGGACCCTGAACCCGCCCTTCACCACACGCTCCACGGTCAGGCAGGCTCCGTTCACCGCGACGCTCTCGCCGCGCTTGAGACCCTTATAGGGCGCCCGGATCTCCAGGACGAGGCCCGCTTCCCCGGTCCCCCTTCCCCGGCCCTTTACCCCATTCGAGGAAACGGCCTCGACCCGCCCCACGGCGGTTACGATCCCGGTAAACATAGCCGCTTGTCCAATACCAGTAATGTATCGGGGCCGAGGGAGCGGCGCTCCACGGCGATCCAGCGCGGCGCCCGCTCGAGCGGCGCGCCGGGCATGCCCGGAAATGCCGGAACGGCGCCGTCGCCGAGCCACACCGGCGCCTGGACCCAGTAGAGCCGGTCCACCAGCCCGTCCGCGAGGAGCCGCGCGCCGAGGGCGCCTCCTCCTTCACACAAGACCGACTGGATCCCGGCCTCGCGCAGCAGGGAGAGGCCGGCGGCGAGCGAGGCCGGCCGGAATACGCGCACCCCGTTCTGCTCGAGCGCCGTGACACTCGCCGCGGGCGCCTCGGGAGAGGACATCACCCAGGTCGGCACCTCGCGCGCGGTGGCGACCAGGGTGACGCCGGGGTTGAGCATCGCGCGGCGGTCGAAGACGACGCGCACGGGAGGCTTGCGCGGCGTCACGGCGCCGCGCACGGTGAGGCGCGGGTTGTCCTGCAGCGCCGTGGTGCCGCCCACCGCGATCGCGTCGAACCCGGCCCGCAGCCAGTGCACGTGGGCGCGCGCCTCTTCGCCCGAGACCCACTGCGAGCGGCCCGCGGCGTCCGCGATGCGGCCGTCGATCGAGGTCGCGAGCTTGAGGGCGACGAACGGGCGGTCCGACTGGAGCCGGCTGAACAGGAACGGCGCGTTCAGCGCCGCCGCCTCCTCGGCCAGCAACCCCATCGCGACGTCCACGCCGCGCCCGCGCAGCGTGGCGGCGCCGCCTTGCGCCTCGGGATCGGGGTCACGCAGCGCCGCCACCACCCGCGCCACTCCCGCCGCGAGGATCGCGTCCGTGCAAGGGGGCGTCTTGCCGTGGTGGGCGCACGGCTCGAGCGTGACCACGAGCGTGCCACCGCGGGCGCGCCGGCCCGCGGATGCGAGCGCCGCGACTTCGGCGTGCGGCCCGCCGAACTCGGCGTGCCACCCCTCGCCCACCACCGCGTCGCCCCGCAGTACCACCGCGCCGACGAGCGGGTTGGGAGCGACGCGCCCCCAACCCCGCCACGCGAGGTCGAGGGCGCGCCGCATCGCGTCCACTTCCGCCGACGGGAAGGCCGGTCCCTTCGAGCCGCTCACCGCTCGGCGAACCGGACGCCCGTCGCCCCCGCCTGCACCTCGCCGACGATCCAGGTCTCCACGCCGGCGCGGGTCGCGGCCGCCGCGACCCCTTCCACGTCGTCGCGGGCGACGCTGGCGATCATGCCGATACCGAGGTTGAAGACCCGACGCATCTCCCCGAGCGAGACGCCGCCCGCCCGCATCAGCACGCGGAACACGGCGGGCCAGCGCCACGCGCCCGCGTCGACCACCGCCTCGCAGCCGTCCGGCAGCACGCGCACGAGGTTCCCCGGAATCCCACCGCCCGTGACGTGGGCGAGCGCATGCACGCGGGACAGGACGGGCGTCACGGCCGCGGCGTAGCTGCGGTGCACGTCGAGCAGCACCTGTGCGACCGACCGTCC
Organism: Gemmatimonadota bacterium; assembly: GCA_003222115.1. Classification (GTDB taxonomy): domain Bacteria; phylum Gemmatimonadota; class Gemmatimonadetes; order Gemmatimonadales; family GWC2-71-9; genus AG29. The sequence goes on from QHUL01000053.1 coordinate 50,376, forward strand.
CGTGTCGGGGAACTCGGCGTCCAGGTCGAGCCCCAGGGTCTCGAATACGATGCGGCGCGCCAGCGTGTAGCCGTTGGTGTGCAGGCCCGTCGACGCGTATCCCAGCAACACGTCGCCGGGACGCACGCGGTCCCCGTGCAGTGCGTCCCGCTCCTCCACGACGCCCACGATCGTGCCCGCGAGGTCGTAGTGACCCGGCTGGTAGAGGTCCGGCAGCTGGGCGGTCTCACCGCCCGCGAGCGTCATCTCGTGCGCGCGGCAGGCGCGGGCGACGCCGTCCACGAGCGCCGCGGCGACCGCCGGCTCGAGCGTGCCGGTCGCGATGTAGTCGAGGAACGCGAGCGGGCGCGCGCCGTGGACCAGGACGTCGTTGACGCAGTGATTCACCAGGTCCTCGCCCACCGTATCGTGCACGCCGGCACGCGCGGCCACCAGCACCTTCGTGCCGACGCCGTCCGTCGAGAGTACGAGCACCGGCCGCTCGAAGCCCGGCGGCACCCGCACCATGCCGCCGAACGCTCCGAGCCGGCCGAGCGCGAGCGGGGTGCGGGTGGTGCGGGCCAACTCGACGATGCGGCGCCTCGCCTCCTCGGCGACGTCGCGGTGCACGCCCGCCGCCGCGTAGCGGTCGGTCACGGCTCCACCTCGAAGTCCACCAGCTGCTTGAAGCCGCGCACGCGCGCCCGCACGTCGGCGAGCGTGACGCCCTCGAACCCCTGGATGCCGAACTTCTCGACCGCGAAGGACCCCATGGCCGCGCCGTACACCATGGCGCGGCGCAGGTTCGCGGGCGAGCGGTCGCCGCTCTTCGCCAGGTAGCCCATGAAGCCGCCCGCGAAGGCGTCGCCTGCCCCGGTGGGATCGAACACCTCCTGCAGCGGGTAGGCGGGGACCTTGAAGACCGACTCGGCATCGACCAGGAGCGCACCGTGCTCGCCCTGCTTGATGACCGTCATCGTGGGCCCGCGCGACAGGACCCACTGCGCCGCGCGGTAGATGTTCCAGTCGCCCGAAAGCTCGCGCGCCTCGGAGTCGTTCACCATCAGGATGTCGATGTGGCGGAGCAGCTCGAGCAGCAGGTCCTTCTTCGAATGGATCCAGTAGTTCATGGTGTCGCAGGCGACGAGGATCGGATCGCGCACCTGGTCGAGCACGCCCAGCTGCAGCTCAGGGTCGATGTTGCCGAGGAACACGTAGCGCGCGTTGCGGAACCGCTCGGGGAGCTTGGGGCGGAAGGCGGCGAACACGCCGAGCCGCGTCTCCAGCGTCTCGCGGCTCGCGAGGTCGTAGGAGTACCGCGCTTTCCAGCGGAACGACTCGCCGGGCGCCCGTTCCACGCCCGTCAGGTCCACGCCGCGCGCCTCGAGCTGGTGCAGCGCACCCCAGGGGTAGTCGCTCCCCACCACGCCCACGACCTGTACGGGGTTATGGAGGATCGCGCCCGCCGCGCTGAAGAACACGGCCGAGCCGCCCGGGGCGTCCGCCGTCTCACCGAATGGCGTCGCGACGGAGTCGAGGGCGATGGATCCCACGACGAGCAGGCCCACGCTACATCCGATCCGGGGCGCGAATCCCCAGGAGGGTGAGACCGTTGGCGAGCACCTGGCGCACGGCGCGCGCCAGCACGAGCCGCGCCGCCTCCTCGACCTCGCCCAGGACGCGGTACTTGTGATACCACGCGTGTGCGATCCGGGCCAGCCCCTCGAGGTAGCCCGTGATGCGATGCGGCTCGAGCGCATCCGCCGCGCGCGCCACCAGGCCGGGGAAAGCGGTCAGCTCGTTCAACAGGTCGATCTCCTCGGGCATCGTGAGCGCTCCCAGGTCGACGCCGTCGGCCGTGACCTGGGCCGGCTCGCGCGCGGCGACGCGAAAGATGCCGCTCATGCGCGCGTGCGCCATCTGCACGTAGAACACCGGGTTTTCCTCGGTCTGGCTCTTCGCGAGGTCCACGTCGAAGACGAACTGCGCGTCGCCGCGGCGCATCAGGAAAAAGTACCGCGCCGCGTCCACGCCCGTTTCCTGAAACAGGTCGCGCAGGGTGACGAACTCGCCCGTGCGCTTGGAGAACCGCACCTCCTCCCCGCCCCGCATCACGCGCACGAGCTGGACGATCTGCACGTGGAGGAAGTCGTCGCCGTACCCCAGCGCGCGCAGCGCCGCGCGCATCCGGGGCACGTAGCCGTGGTGATCCGCACCCCACACGTCGATCGCGCGCGCGAACCCGCGCTCACGCTTGTGGCGGTGATACGCAATGTCGGGCAGAAGATAGGTGTAGGTCCCGTCGGACTTCCGGAGCACCCGGTCCTTATCGTCGCCGAACGCCGTGCTGCGCAGCCACAGCGCCCCGTCCCGCTCGAACGTGACGCCGTGGCGCGCCAGCTCGGCCAGGGCCTGGTCGATCGCCCCCTCGCGGTACAGCTGCGATTCCGAGAACACCACGTCGAACCTGACCCCGAACTCGCGCAGGTCCGCGTCCTGCTCGGCGCGCTGCGACTGCACCGCGATCGCGCGGCACCGGCTGACGCCTTCCTCCTCGGGGAGATCCGCGAACCCGCGCCCCTCCCTGGCGAGGATGGCGGCGGCGAGCTCCTTCAAGTAGTCGCCGTGGTAGCCGCCCTCGGGAATTTCCGCCGCGCGGCCCGCGCACTGCTGCACCCGCGCCCACAGCGAGCGGGCCAGCTTGTCGATCTGGGCGCCGCCGTCGTTCACGTAGAACTCGCGCGTCACCGCGTGGCCGGTCCACTCGAGCAGCGCGGCGATCGCGTCGCCCAGCGCCGCCCCCCGCCCGTGGCCCACGTGCAGCGGTCCCGTCGGGTTCGCGGAGACGAACTCGACGTTCACCTTGGTGCCCCGTGCCGTTCCCCCGTTGGCCCGGCCGTAGCGTGGCCCAGCGGCCACGACGCGGGCCAGGACGGCGGCCCGCTCTTCGCGGGCCAGGAAGAAGTTGATGAAACCGGGGCCCGCGACCTCGATCTTGCTCACGTACGCCGGCGGCAGCGCGAGCCGCGCCACGATCGCCTCGGCCACCGCGCGCGGCTTCTGGCCGAGCTTCGGGGCGAGCGTCAGGGCGAGATTCGTCGCGTAGTCGCCGTGGGTGGGATCGCGCGTCTCGCCAAAGGTGAAAACGAGGTCGGCGCGGGACAGAGACGCATCGAGGCTCAGCGCTGCGTTGACGAGCGCCTCGGGAATCACGTCGTGCGGTGTCACTTGTCGCCGGAATCTGTTTTCTTCTTGGCGCCGTCGGCAGGCTGCGCGTCGGCCTTGGGCTTGGCGTCCGCCGTGGGCTTAGCCTCGCCCTTGTCACCCTCGGTCTTCTGCTTCTCGCCGGCGCGCTTGTAGTCGGTGACGTAGAAGCCGCTGCCCTTGAAGACGAGCCCCGTCCCGCCCGAGATCTGCCGCTCCGCCTGCTTGCCGCAGGTGGGACACTTCACACGGCGACTGTCGTTCATCGTCGCGTAGAACTTCTCGAAGCGGTGCCCGGCGGGGCACTTGTACTCGTAGGTCGGCATCAGACAACAACTTAGCCACCCGACCGCGAGCAGGCAAGCAGCTTACCGCGCGGCCAGCCCCTGCGCCGGGGGGAGGAGTAAGCTGGCGACCACGCCCGCGTGATCCGACGGCCAGACCGGATACAGCAGGCCCGGCACCCGATCGCCCGGCTGGTCACCCACGATCGTGACCTGGCCCAGCAGCCTGCCTTGGGGCCCCGCGAGCCCGCGCACCAAGACATAGTCGATCCGCCCGCTGAGCACGTTCACGTGATTCGACAAGTCGGGCAGCTCGCAGCACGTCAGGCCGGGCGCGCCCGGGCGCAGCGCCGCCCAGGCGTCCGTGAAGCCGCCGCCGGCGGGCGGCGCCCCCGTGACCACCGCGTACGCCAACGATGTCTGGGTGGAGTTGAAGTCGCCCAGCAGGATGGCAGGCCCCGTTCCCACTGCGGTGACCAGCTCACCCGCCTGGGCAGCGCGTAGCAGAGACACGTCGACGCCCGTCACACCTGCCTCGAGATGCGTGTTCGCGACCTTCACGGTTACCCCGCTGATCGTCGCGTCGATCAAGACGAAGCCGCGCTCGAGGTCTATCAAGCCGCCCGCCAGAGGGCCGATGTTGTTGGTGAAGTGCGGTGCCGCGATAAGATGGAAGGTCTCCACCCGGCTGGCGTCCACGAGGATCGCGTCGTGATCGACGACACTCACGCTGACCGGTCCGAAGACCAGCGTTGCCGCCGTGTTTGTGTTCTGGCCCGCAAGCTGGTAGTTCAATCCGCGGGCCGAGAGCGCTCCTTCCAGGATCGTGAGGAACGGCTGATCAATCACCGGAATGCCAAGGGCGCTGAGGTCGAGGTGGAGCTCGGTGACTTCCTGGAGTCCGACGAACTGTGGGCGCGTCCGGGCGATCTCGTCGGCCATGGCCTCGGCCCGCGCGGGATACGAGGTCGCCAGAACCGTCTCGACCGCGCCTTCCAGGGCAGCCAGGACATCGCCGCCGGAGACGAGCGCCGTGATGACCTGGTCCACGTCCGCGCCGATGTAGAGGTTCCGCGTCATGACCGTGATGCGAGTCGCGGCGGCCGCTCCGGCCACGGTGGGCGCCGCGACCACGCGTCCGAGCGGCGCGGGGCCCGTCACGCTCGAGTCGGAGCAAGCGGCGGCGAAAACGAGAGATAGCAACAGCGGGACGCGGGTCTTCATGGCGGTCTCCTGTGGCAGCGGCGCTGAACATAGCCCTCGGCCTGCGGAGTCCGTAAGACCCACGTCAGGGAGGGGACACTCCCTGACGCCGGCGCAGCAGGTACACGAACCCGACGAGCAGGAACGCCCCCGCGACCCCGGCCGCCGCGGCGTACTGAAGGACGACGGGAGCCCGCTCGGCGCGCACCCGATCCCAGTTGTTGAAGCGGAAGCCGATGTCGGCGGCGGAGAGGAGGCTCGGGCCCGAGTCGGTCACGAGGCGCAGCCGTCCCGCGCCCACGAGGTCCTGCAGCTCATTCCCGCGCACGTACACCGCCACGCGGTCCTGGCTCGTGCCGAGTGGCACGAGCATCGTGAGCGGCGTCCACCAGATGTCGGTGCGGTCGTGAAGGAAGCTGTAGACGCGGTAGGTGGAGTTGACGAGGAAGAAGCCCGCGAAGACGAGCCAGTACACGAAGAAGTAGCGCTGGAACCAGGCTTGGCGCGACATAGCAGAGAGCCCCCGAGTCTTCGAGAAGCGCGGACTAGGCGTGCGGCCCTACTGGGCGAGAGCCAGCGGATCGATGCCCCGATCCAGGTCGAACGATGACCCGACCGCCGCGACGACCGCGGCGCGGCGCGTGAGCCCGGCGAGCTCGCGGATACGGAACACCGCCTCGATGCCAGTGCAGTGCCCGCCCAGCAGGTTGACGAGGCCCGCCGCCCGGAGCTTGGCCGCCGTCCAGGCGAGCGTCGAGTCCGACGCCGCGAACAGGTGAAGACCGCCGATCAGCGCGTACACCGGTCCCGGCGCCACGACCTCCCGGGCGTACTCCACGGTATTGATGGTCCCGGCGTGACCGCACCCCGTGACGACGACCAGCCCCTTGTCCGTGTTGAGGACGAGCGCCATGTCCTCGGGGACCGAGTCCGGTACGAGGCCCCGCGCCGTCACGATGCTCATCGGCGGACCCCAGTTTCGTTCCGGGTAGCGGCGCGGGACGGCTCCCGTGAGCCACACGCCGGGGAGCAGCTCTACCGGCCCGCTGTGCTCGATGAACACGGCGCCGCCCGCTTCAACGGCGCCCTTCAGCGCGATGGTCGGATTCGACTCCGCGTCGCTCCCGGCCTTCCGGCGTCTCAAAAAGATGCCCGGGGCGACGTGAATGCGGGACAGTGCGGCCGGATTCACCTTGGCCAGCTCGCGCCGGAGCGTGAGCAGGCCGCCCGTATGGTCCGCGTGGTGATGGCTGAGCACGACGTCCGTGATGGTCGAGAGATCGATGCCGAGCTCGCGCGCGTTCTGGAGCACCGTTTCGGGCCGGTCCCCGGTGTCGAACAGCAGGCGGTGTCCGTCGGCCTCGATCACCGCGGCGAACCCCCACTCGCCCACGCCCTTGTCGGCCAGCATGGTCGAGACGACCGTGATGTGGACGGACTTGACCCGATGAGCGCTGTCGGGCCGGATGGGCGGCTCGGTCGTGGCCGGGGCGCCGGCCATCCCGGCCATCATGAGCAGTGCGAGGGCGGCGCGGGTCATGGTGCCTGCTTCCTCTGCGGATCGTCCGCAGGGTTGACGTAGGTGAGCGCGAAGGGCCCCATCCCATGCACTTGGACGATGGTACGACCGCGGGCCACCCCGAAGTGATGCTGGCCCGCGCCCGCCGTGACGAACGCACCCGGCTTGAGCGGGCTGGCGTGGGCTACGTCGAGCTTGTCACCCATGCCGATGAGAAACGTGCCCTGGATGACGGTGACGGACTCATCCGTAGGATGGAAGTGGGGAGGAAGCTTATAGCCGGCCGGCATGTCGAGGCGCACGGTGAAGAGCGCGCTCTGACCCGGATCCCCCTGCAGCACCGCCAGCTTGGCACCCGGAGGAAACGACGGCGGCGCTGGACCCCATTTCCAAGGAGAAGGCGCCTGAGCGACTGCGGTGTGGACCAGCAGAGCCGTCAGGGCGGTGACGAGAGGCGGCGCGCGCATGGTGACCTCCGGGGAAAGAGTCGCGCCGCTTGCCGGGCGCGTCAGTATAAGCTGCGGCCCGTAGAGGGAAGTCTCAAGCCGCGTCGGACCGCTGACGGAGCAGCCGGCGCGCCAGGTACGCCACGACGAGGAGGTTCAGAAACAGCGCCGCCACGCGCGGCGGACTCACCCGGCGCGTGAGCTCAAACACCGCGACCGGCACGAACGTCATCGTCGCGATGACGGTGAGGTATTCGGCCCACCGCTTCCCCAGCCACAGCCCCACGCCCTCGGTCGCAAATAGTCCGGCGTAGAGGAAGGCACCGAGGCCCAGGGCTTCGAGTCGCCCCGGACTGAGATTGCCCACCAGCGCGATCAGGTGTTGCACGATGCGGCGGTCCGAGTTCGTGGCGAGCGCCGTTACCCACTGCTGCGCTCTCGCGGCTACACCCGGTTGTAAGAGCTGCAGGGCGCCCAGACCGACCGCCACTAGCAGCGCCGCCTTGCAGAACTTGAAGGCCGCGATGAGCCGGAGGACACGATCTGGATTAGTCGCCTTCGTACTTGAACGACACCTTGAGTTTGGCTCGATAGCTCTCGACCTTGCCGTCCTTCAGCTGCATGTCGAGTTGCGAGATCTCCGCCACACGCAGGTCGCGCAGTGTTTTCGCCGCGCGCTTGACCGCCGCGGCAGCGGCTCTCTCCCAGGACTCCGTGCTGGTCCCGACCAGCTCGATGACTTTGTAGACGCTCTCGGCCATGTGAGTCTCCTTGTCGTCCTGGGTTGTTCGCAGCCTACCGGGGCCACAGCCAGCCAAACGCACCCGCCGTCAGGAGCGCGTAGATCACCCCGTCCACGGACGCCTTGATCGTCGTAGACCAGGCGCGGCGGTACCAGATCGACATCTGCCACAGCGCGACCGCGTAGCCGACGAACGCCGTGACGCCGGCGAAGCGGAACACGCGCCCGAACTCGGCGCCGGGAGGCAACGCGCGCCCGGCGACGTACCCGGCGAACGCGCCGACCACCACGGCATAGAGGAACCAGAGGGTGAGGCTCTGCCGCATCGACCACGGACCGTTCGGGATCACGGTCACTATCAGGTTCGGGCCCTGCTTGATCTTGTCCGCGAACCCGGGGGAGCGCATCTCCTCCCGGCTCGACGGGCGGGGCACCATGTAGTCGCCTGGCGGAATCGCGAGCGGGCGCAGCGCGTCCCTCAGCCTGTCCTCGTTCGGCACCTTGGGGTAGTCGCTCTTGTGCCAGGGCGACGCCATGTGGATGGCGGAACTGACGACGAAGACCAGCACGGACGATACCAGGATCGGGAGCCACAGCACGGCCAATCCCGTCATGAGGGCCTCCTGTACGGGAATGGCGCATATCTAGTGCTTGAAGACGCATTCAGCTAGTAGAAGGGCCCCGGCGAAACTGCGCCGGGGCCCCCAAAAACTCCTGCTTCGTCCTTCCCTACGGTGTCGTATTCCCGAAGTCGTTCGCGAGCCACGTCTGAGGCGCGACCAGGCCCGAGACGTCCACTGTATACCCGAAGCCGCCCGAGCACGGACGTGGGGTCATCGGGAGAGTCAGGTGCCAGCCGCTCGGTACCACCTCGCAAACCAGGTAGCTGCCGTCTGACAGGCCGGTGAAGGCGTAGTCCCCAGGCCCGGCGGGCAGTGGAAGGAGTCCCGTTTGGGTCGTGGCAACCACCGTGCCGCCGCAGCTCAGCTCGATGGTCCAGCCCGCCTGACCCGGCTCGGTGACGGGATTGTCCTGCCAGGTGTTGCCGTTCACGTCCCACCACGACATTCCAACAATGTTCGCGAACCCGTTCCCGACTAGACACGTCGTCGCGCCGCCGCCCCCGGTCCCGCCCCCGTCCCCACCACCACCCACAGGCGGGGCGCACTCGTGCTTCGTATGGCCCTTGGCCAGGTGACGACCTTGCCCCTGAGAGTGAACGTCCCGCGCCGCGCCGTGCTCAACGGTCCAGCATGGCGAATTCCCCGGGGGCTCCTGCGCGACGCTCGCGAGGAAGGGCGCAGTGACCAAGGCGACAAGTGCTATGAGAACGCGCATCGCTGCTCCTAGCTTTGGGAGACTCAACTGAGGAGGGCGCTGCGGCCTCAGGTGACTTGCTCTGGGCACCCCTAAATTTGTCGGTAGCCGCGTTGCAGGCTGTGTCGCGGGTCACGATGTCCGCGTAAGTGCAAGTGTGTCTTGCACTTGCTAAAAATCGAGGTGCATCTTCCCGAGCAGGGCCACGAAGCGGGGGTGCCGGTGAAGCGTCGTGAACAGAAACGAGCCTTTGATGCCGTACACACCGCCTGACCGCTGCTCGTAGGCTTGCTCCAACAGATCGATCGCGGCGTCCTGCTCACCGAGGCCGGTGTAGATGTAGGCCAGGTGGTAGGGTGAGACGTATCTCTCCCGCGCGAGGTCTTGCAGCTGTCGCAATACGTCCCGAGCCTGCCCCACCCTGCCCGCGAGGGCGTACGCCTGCCCGAGCTGTGCCCAGAACAGGGTGTTGCCAGGGGCGAGCGAGACCGCGCGCTCGAGCTCTGCCAGCCCCCTGTCCGGGTTGCCGTTCTTGAGATGAGCCCACCCGAGGATGGAGCGCCCCCTCGGATCATCGGGATCGAACTCCACCGCACGCGTGGCCGCCTGCACGGCCTCATCGTAGCGCCCTGCCCGCACCAGCACGGACGCCACATCGGTGCGGTGGGCCAGCGGGTCGAGCTCTTGGGCGCGCTTCACCATCGCAATGGCTTCGTCGTACCGCGTGAGCGCCGACAACATGCGCCCGTAGAGGTCGTACGTATCCGCGCTGCCGGGGCTCAGGTCGAGGGCGCGCTTGAACTCCGCTTCGGCGCCCGTCCAGTCGAAGTCGCACACGAACTTGAGGAAGGCCAGCATGCAACGCGCCTCTCCCAGCGCGCCGTCGAGCGCGAGCGCCTTGGCCGCGGCCTCTTTGGCTCGCTCATAGGCCTGGGCCGGCGTCACCGCGCCGCCCCCTTGGCCGCCCAGCTCCGTGAAGGCCATCGCGACGCCGGCATGTGCCAGGGCATACTCGGGGTCCTTCGCAATCGCCTGCTCGAAATACTCGATGCCTCTGCGGATCCCCGGCTCCGTGAATTTGACGAGACAATGGCGGCCCTGGAGATAGAGCTGGTAGGCCTGGAGATCGCGGGTGGGCTCCTTGTGGATCCGGGTTCGCTCATCGGCGGAAAGCTCCGCTTGCAGCGCGGCCGCGATCTGCAACGCCACGTCCGTCTGAATCGCGAAGACGTCGGTCAGCTGCCGGTCATACGTCTCCGCCCAGAGGTGTTGATCGGTGTCCGCGTCGATGAGCTGCGCCACGATCCGCACCCGGTCCCCGGCGCGGCGCACGCTCCCCTCGAGCAGCGTGGCCACGCCCAGCTTCGCGGCGATCGCGCGGAGCCCCTCCTGGCGTTTCTTGAAGGGCATCACCGAGGTGCGCGAGATCACTTCGAGGGCGCGGATCTTCGACAGCTGCGCGATGACGTCCTCCGTGATCCCGTCCGCGAAGTACTCGTTCTCGGGGTCCGCGCTCAGATTCACAAACGGCAGCACCGCGACGGACCGGGCCCGCGGCCGGCCGGCGCCGGGTGTGGCGAGTGCCTCGGCAAACGCGCCCGCGGATGCGAACCGGTCGGCGGGGACCCTGGCGAGCGCTCCCATGAGCGCGCGTTCGACGCCCGCCGGCACCGCGTCCCGGAGGCGGCGCACGGCGGGCACCGGATCGGCCAGTCGCTTGGCGATCACGGCCTGCGCCGTGGGTCCCGTGAAGGGCGGCTCGCCAGCCAGCATCTCATACAGGACGCACCCGAGACTGTACACGTCGCTGCGAGCGTGCAGCTCGCGCTCGCCCAGCGCCTGCTCCGGGCTCATGTACTCGGGCGTCCCCACGACGAGCCCTGTCTCGGTCAGCCGCGCGCCCGCGGCCGCGCTGACCGCGAGGGCGATGCCGAAGTCCGCGACCATCGCCTCGCTTTCGTAGAGCAGGATGTTCTCCGGTTTGACGTCCCGGTGGATCACACCCTGGTCGTGCGCGTGGCCGAGCGCGGAGGCGACCTGCCTGGTGATGCGGAGGGCTTCGTCAATCGGTAGCTGCGTCTCGCGCTCGAGCTTGTGGCGCAGCGATTCGCCTTTGACGTACGGCATGACGTAGAAGAGGAGCCCGTCGGCTTCGCCGGAGTCGTACAGCGCCAGGATGTGGGGATGGTTGAGGCGGGCGGCGATCTCGACCTCACGCAGAAACCGATCGGGCCCGAGCACCGACGCCAGCTCGGGCCGCAGCACCTTGACCGCCACCTTGCGTTGGTATTTCAAATCGTCCGCGAGATAGACCGTCGCCATGCCGCCGCTTCCGAGCTCTCGCTCGATGGCGTAGCGGCCGGCGAGGGCGGCGTCGAGGCGCTCGCGGAAGTTCCGCAACGAGGCGGGCGCGGCGCTCAGGAGCGCGGCACGGGGTGGTCGCTGAGCACGGGGTCGGCCCAGGGACCGACCTCAGTGCGATACTGTTTGGCCATCACCCGTGCGGTCTGAGCGAGGTGCCCTAAGTCGTGTACCACCCAGGCCGCGAGCAGCTGGCGCAGCGTCACGCGCCCCAGGCTCGGGTGCTCACCGGGCAGCTCGAGCTCTCGCGCGGTCAGCTTCCAGGAGCGGAGCAGGTCGAGATTCGCGGCGCGCAACCGGGCGAATTCGGCGAGCAGGGACTCCACGGAACGGCCCACGTTGCGCGCCCGGTGGCGGAATCGATCGTATGGCTCGAACCGGAGGTCGGGTCCCCTTGCGAGAATGATGCGCGCCCGCGGGATCCAGTCGGTCTCCTCACCGTCGATCAAATGCCCCACGACATCGAACGGACTGAACGTGTCGGGGCCTTCCCTGCCCCGCACCCACGGCTCGCCCAGGCCGTCGAGCAGCGCGCGCAGCGTGGCGGGCGAGCGTCGCAGCAGCTCTATCGACAGATCGAGATCGAATTCCATGATCGTGATGGTGGTTTCATCTCCTCACACTCTGACCGACGAAAGCAGGCTGTTGCCGTCGGGGGCCTTCACACACGTCATCGCGAAACAGAGAAGAATCAAGGACCATTCCGCCACGGTGGCGTTCATGGATTCACCCCGGCCGATACTCTCCCCACACGCGCCGCAACACGTCGCTGATGTCCCCTACCGTCGCCCGCGCCCGTACCGCGTCGAGCATCGGCTCCATCAGCGGCGCCGCGGCATCCCGGGCCGCCGCGTCGAGCGCCGCCAGCGCTCCCTTCACGACCTTCGCCTTGCGGGCGCGCCGCGCCGCGACGAGCCGCGCCCGCTGCGCCGCCGCCAACGCGGTGTAGTCGGGCGCCGGCACCGACGCCATCGGCTCCTCCACCAGATACTCGTTCACCCCCACCACCACCCGCTCCCCCGACTCGACCGCACGCTGCTGCTCGTAGGCGCTCCTCGCGATCGCGTCCTGAAAGAAGCCGCGCTCGATTGCCCGCGCGGCCCCGCCCTGCGACTCGATCTCGTCCACGAGCCGCCGCGCCCCCCGCTCGACCTCGTCCGTCAACGCCTCCACATACCAGCTCCCGCCCACCGGGTCCACCACGTCCGGCACCCCGGTCTCGTGCGCCAGCACCTGTTGCGTCCGCAACGCCAGCGTGGCGCTCGCCGCCGTCGGCAACGCCAACGCCTCGTCGTAGGCGTTGGTGTGCAGGGACTGGGTCCCGCCCAAAACGGCGGCCAACGCCTGCACCGCCACCCGCACGATGTTGTTGAGCGGCTGCTGCGCCGTGAGCGTCGCCCCGCCCGTCTGCGTGTGGAACCGCAGCCGGCAGGCCGCCTCGCCTGCGGCGAATTTCTGCTTCATCAGGCGCGCCCACAAGCGCCGCGCCGCACGGAACTTCGCGACCTCCTCGAACAGATCGGTGTAACCCGCGAAAAAGAACGACAGCCGCGGCGCGAAGTCGTTCACGTCCAACCCGATCGCCTGCGCGCGGCGCACGTACTCGAGCCCGTTCGCGAACGTGAAGCCGAGCTCCTGGGCAGCCGTCGCCCCAGCCTCACGCATGTGATAGCCCGAGATTGAAATGGGGTTGAAGCTCATCCCCTCCCCCGCCACGAACCGGAACACGTCCGTCACGAGCCGCAGCGACGGCTCGATGGGATAGATGTACGTGCCGCGCGCGATGAACTCCTTCAGGATGTCGTTCTGGAGCGTCCCCTCGAGCTGGCGCCGAGCCACTCCCTGCTCTTCCCCCAGGACCACGTACATCGCGAGCAGGATCGGCGCGGTCGCGTTGATGGTCATCGACGTCGAGACCTTGTCGAGCGGGATCCCGTGGAACAACCGCTCCAGGTCGTCCACGGTGTCGATCGCAACGCCGGCACGCCCCACCTCCCCTTCCGCCATCGCATGGTCCGAGTCATAGCCCATCTGGGTGGGGAGATCGAACGCCACTGAGAGCCCGGTCTGCCCCGCAGCCAAGAGATGCCGGAAGCGGGCGTTCGTCTGCTCGGCCGTGCCGAAACCGGCGTACTGGCGCATCGTCCACAGCCGGCCGCGGTACATCGTGGGATAGGCACCGCGCGTGTACGGGAACGCCCCCGGCGCGGTCTGGTCGCGCGCGGGGTCGCCCGCCCAGTCGTCGGGTCCATACACGGGCTTGCGCGCGCTCACTTCGCCGCCACCGCCTCGGCTGACAGGATCCGCGCCGCAAACGCGACGTCATCCTTGCTGCCGATCACGAGCGGCGTCTTCTGGTGCAGGTTCTCCGGGCTGATGTCGAGAATGGAACGGCAGCCGTCCGTCGCCCGGCCCCCGGCCTGCTCCACCACGAACGCGAGCGGCGCCGCTTCGTACAGGAGCCGCAGCTTGCCGTGCGGGTTCCTCGTGTCGGCAGGATAGAGGAAGATGCCGCCGGAAATGAGGTTGCGATGGAAATCCGCCACCAGCGAGCCGATGTAGCGGGCGTTCTTGGCCTGCACTCTCCCCTCGCCGTTCTTGAAGGCCGCGACGACGCGCTGCACCGGCGGGGTCCAGCGGTTCCAGTTGCTCTCGTTCACGCTGTAGTACTTCCCCACCGCGGGCGTCGTGATGTCGGGATGCGACAGCAGGAACTCACCGATCGTGGGGTCGAGCGTGAAGCCATGCACCCCCTGTCCCGTCGTATACACGAGCATCGTGCTCGAGCCGTACAGGATGTAGCCCGCCGCGATCTGCTTCTTGCCCGCCTGGAGGCAATCGGCGACGCCCGCGGGGCCGTTCTTCTTGGTCACGCGGCGATGGATCGAAAAGATCGTGCCGATCGAGACGTTGACGTCGATGTTGGTGGAGCCGTCCAGCGGGTCGTACAGCACGACGTATTTGCCGGTGGGCTTGCCCGACGGGACGGGGACGGGTTCGTCGTCCTCCTCCGACGCCGTCACACACACGCGCCCCGTGTGCTGGACGCTGTGGCGCACGGTCTCGTTGGCGAACAGATCGAGCTTCTGCTGCAGGTCGCCGGAGACGTTCACCGCGCCCGCGGCGCCGAGGATGTCGGTGAGCCCGGCGCGGCGCACGTGGCGGGAGATGATCTTCGCCGCAAGGCAGAGGTCGTAGAGCAGGTTCGACAGCTCCCCCGTCGCCTCGGGATGGAGCCGCTCCTGCTCCATGATGAACCGCTCAATCGTGATGACTTCGGACCCGTCCACCGTGGCCGTCCGTGGAGAAGGTGATGGTGCCGCTCTCGTCGGTCCGCAGAATCGCGACGCCGTGCCGCGCCAGCCGCGCCAGCACCTCCGGCGCCGGATGGCCGTAATGGTTGCGCCGCCCCACGCTGATCACGGCCTCGCGGGGCGCGAGCTCGCTCAGCCAGGCGTCGGACGTCGCGGAGCGCGAGCCGTGGTGCCCCACCTTCAACAGCTCCACGGGCCCCACGCGTCCCGCGAGCCGCGCCTCGACGGGGAGCCCGGCGTCCGCCTGGAGCAACAGCCGCACCGCGCCGTACGTCACGCGCAGCACGACGCCGTGCTCGTTCACGTCGAGCGGCAGGGCGAGGAGGGTCGAGTCCGGGCTCAGCACCTCGAGCATGACTCCGTCCAGCTCGATCCGGTCCCCCGCCCGCCCGGGATGATAGCGGGATCCCGCCGCCTCGACCTCGCCCAGGAACTCGAGGTAGAGCGGTCGTCCCAGCGGCTCTCCCGGCTCGAGCACCACGTCCGGCCGGAACGCGCGCACCACCGCCGGCAACCCGCCCAAATGGTCCGCGTCGCCGTGCGTCGCCACGACCAGGGCGAGCCCGCTCGCTCCGTGCCGCCTGAGAAACGGGATCACCACGCGGCGGCCCGCGTCGCTCTCGGGCGTCCGCGGCCCGCCGTCCACCACCACCCAGCGCCCCGCCGGCGTGCGCAGCGCCGCGGCGTCGCCCTGCCCGACGTCCAAGAAATGTACGGTCAAACAACGACACGCGTCGAGAGACGCGCCGCCGAGCGCCGTATCGACGACGGGCGCCCAGCAGACGAGCGCCACCACGAAGCCGCAGCGGGCCCCGACCAGCCACGGGCGGCGGGGCGAGTTCCAGAGCCACCACGCCGCGGCAGCGACCCCCGCCCAGAGGAGCGCGGCGCGCCACCCCGCGATCATGATCACATGGCCCCCGGGGACCGAGGCGGCGAGCCGCGCGACGGCGTCGAGCAGGGCGAGGCCGAGCCCCGCGCCCGCGGCGAGGAGATGGGAGAGGGCGGCGGCGATCCGCGGGAGCGCGAGGGCCATCGCGAGCCCGGGCACCGCGACGGCGGCGAGCGGGATGGCGACGAGGTTCGCGACGACGCCGATCGGCGCGACGGTGCCGAAGGCGAACGCGGTGACCGGGGCGGTGACGAGCGTCGCCGCGGCAGGAGGGGCGAGGAGCCGCAGCACGCGCGGAGAGCGTGCCATCGCTCGGTCGGCCCAGATCACCGCCCCGATCGCCGCCACCGAGAGCCAGGCGCCGACCGACTGCAGTGCCCAGGGATCCGCGAACAGCACGACGAGGGCGGAGAGCGCGATCAGCCCGCGCGGCGCCGCGACGCGCTGGCGCAGTCTCGCGACCTGATCGGCCACGAGCATCACGGCCGCCCGCGTCGCCGGCGCCGGAAACCCGAGCACCCATAGGTAGCCGACGAGCAGCAACGCCGCGGCGCCCGCGCGGGCCCCCGGCGACAGGCCGAGCTTCCGGAGGATCAGGGCAAGCCAGGCGGCGAGAAAGCCGACGTGCAGGCCCGAAATGGAGAGGATGTGCGCAAGCCCCGAGCGGGCGTAGCGCTCCCGCACCTCGGGATCGAGCGCCGCGTTGGGAGCGAACACGAGCGCCGCGACGAGCGGGGCCCGGGCGCCGAACAGCGCGCCCGTCCGCCGCGCGAGCCGGTCGCGCAGCGCGCCGCGGCCCTTGGCTTCGCCGTCGAGCTGGCGGACGCGCCGCGCGACGAGCACGCCGCGACGGGCGTCGCCGGTCCAGCGCCCCGCCACCAGCCACAGCGTGCCACCGCGCGCGGGATGGGACGCCGGCCAGCGCATGCTCAGCGCCCCACCACAGCGCCCGCCCTCGACCCGCGCCTCGACGAGCCCGCCGTCCTCCGGAGCCGGATCCGCGAGCCGCACGATCGCGGCACGCGAGGCCACGCCCCCCGCCCCACGTCCCCACATCCCCTGACACGTCGCCGTGGCTTCGCGCACGGCCGCCGCGCCCCACAGCAGCCCCGACACTCCCATCAGCCCGATCGCCGCACCGACCGGCGCTTGGCGCGCGACGCCGCGCGCGACGACCAGCACGGTAGCCACGACGCCCCACGTCCCCACGCCCCACGCCCCCAAAAAGCCGAGGCCGGCCCAGAGGCCGGCCCCGAACGCCACGCTGATCCACAAGAGCGGCGGCCGCACCGCCGCCTCAGGCTGCTACACGAGCTGCACCGGCTTCGCGCCGCAGCGCGGAGCGAGCGCGACCTTGCGAAACCCCTCGAGCAGCACCACGTCCAGCTTGGCGCGCTCCTGGTCGCTCGTGAGCGACAGCTCCGTGAGCACCTCGCCCTGGTGCGTCGAGACGTAATGCGGCGACAGGCGGTTCAGCGCGTACATCAGCACGTCGCCCCGGCAGGTGTCGCACCCGCAGAACCGGGGGAACCGCCGGCGCAGGTCCTCGTACTCGCGCTGCACCACCTCGGATGTGACGTTCCTTACCCCACGACGGCAAGCTCCTGCGCCACGGGCCAGGCGGTGAACGTCGAGCCCGTGGTGCCCGTGAGCCGCACGCGCCGGTAGGTCCCAATCCACTCGTCGGGGCCGTCGAGCAGGGCGACTTTGTTGCTGCGCGTGCGGGCCTGCAGCAGCCCGCCGCGCTTCGCCTTCCCCTCCACCAGCACCTCGTGCGTCGTGCCGACGAGCGCCACGTTCTGCGAGCGCGCCACCTGGCGCACCGCGGCGATGAGCCGCTCCAGCCGCTCCCCCGCCACCGCGTCGGGGACGCGGTCCTTGAGCTTGACGGCCGGAGTGCCGTCCCGCGGCGAATACTTGAAGGTGTACGCGTCGTCGAACCGAACCTCGCGGACGAGCGAGACCGTCTCCTCGAAGTCCTGCTCCGTCTCGCCCGGGAAGCCGACGATGATGTCCGTCGTGAGCGCGATCCCGGGGACGGCGTGCCGCAGCGCCGCCGCCACCTCGAGGTAGCGCTCCCGGGTGTAGCGGCGCAGCATCCGCCGGAGCACGCGGTTCGAGCCGCTCTGCACAGGGAGGTGCACGTGCTCGCACACCGCCCGCGTCTCCGCCATGGCGGCGAGCACCCGCTCGCTGAAGTCCGTGGGATAGGGCGACGTGAAGCGCAGGCGGCGGATCCCGGGCAGGACGCCCACCGCGCGCACAAGGTCCGCGAAGTCGTGCTCGCCGTCGTGGTAGCTGTTGACGGTCTGGCCAAGCAGCGTCACCTCCGTGGTGCCGCGCGCGGCGAGACCCGCGACCTCGCGCACCACGTCGGCCAACTTGCGGCTCCGCTCCGGCCCGCGCGTCATCGGAACGATGCAGAACGTGCACCGATAATCGCAGCCGCGCTGCACCGTCACGAAGGCGGAAGCGCCGGCTGGGCGCGCCGGCGGAATGTCTTCGTAGTGCTCCCACTGCTGGAACCGCACGTCGGCCCCGCGCTCCCCCTGCCGCGCCCGGGCGATCAGCTCGGGGAGGCCGCGGTAGCCGTCGGGGCCGATGACGAGGTCCACCTGGGGCACCTGCTCGAGCAGGGCCGGACCCAGGCGCTGGGCCATGCACCCCACCACGCCCAGCACGCCCCCCGCCCGCTTGAACCCCTTCAGGACGCCCAGGCGCCCCAGCACGCGCTGTTCGGCGTGGTCCCGCACGGCGCAGGTGTTCACGAGCATCACGTCCGCGTCCGCCGGGTCGTCGGTGCGCACGTACCCCTGTGGGCCGAGCAGTCCCAGCACGAGCTCGGAGTCGGACACGTTCATCTGGCAGCCGTAGGTCTCGATGTAGATGCGCGGCATGGCTAGTCCACCGTCACCTCGCAGCGGGGACGCCCGTCCCAGCGGTCAACAGGAAGATAGACCGAGAGGTAGTCCTCCGTCACGACCTCAAGCCGGCCCGCCGCACGGCCGCTCACCACGCCGTCGGCCCGCCGGCCCCGCTGCGCCTCCCGGTACGCCAGCGCCTTGCGGTCCCCCAGCTCCCGCAGCTCGCGGGCGCGCGCGCTCACGACCTCGGGCGCGACGCGCCCACCCAGCCGCGCCGCGGGGGCGTCGGGCCGCACGCTGAACGGGAACACGTGCAGATAGGTGAAGGGCAGCGCCTCGACGAGGGCGCGCGTCGCCGCGTGATCCGTGTCCGCCTCGCCCCCGAAGCCCGCGATGATGTCGGCGCCCAGGCCGAAGACGGGGAGCCGCGCCGCGAGCCACTCGATCCGCGCGCGGTAGGACTCGGCAGTGTACCAGTGGCGCCCCATGCGCTTGAGGACCCGGTTCGAGCCCGACTGCAACGGCGCGTGCAGGTGCGCCGCGAGATGCTTCGGCGCCTCGATCAGCAGGCGGGCGATCCTGTCGTCCACTTCGGTCGCTTCAATCGAGGAGAGGCGGAAGCGGACTTCCGGGACGGCGGTGACGAGTGCCTCGAGGAGCTGGCCCAAGCTCGGCTGACCCCGGGCCGATGGCCCGGGGTTCCAGCGAACCGAGTCCTGCCCTGGGTGGCCCCGGGGCGCCGCCCCGGGGTCAGCCGCGCGATCCTGGCCGTAGGTGCCGATATGCACGCCGGTGAGTACGATCTCGGCGTGGTGTTGGGCGAGCGCCTGTGCCTCGCGGACGAGCTCGGGAATCGGCCGCGACCGGTTCGCCCCGCGGGCGAGCGTCGTCGCGCAGAAGGTGCAGTGCTCGTCGCAGCCGTCCTGGATCTTGAGCCAGCCGCGCGCATTCGCCTGGAAGCGGCGGAGCTTCGGATCGACTCGCGGGGCGGCGTAGCCGGCGGCGCCGAGCACCGCGACGGGATCGGCGCCCGGCACCACGGCGCGGACCGCGGGGAGGCGCGCGATGCGACCGTCGTCGAGCGCGGCGGCGCAGCCCATGACCACCGTCTCGAGCGGCCGGGCGCCGGGGGCGCGGGGGCGCCGGGCGAGTCGCCGCACGAAGCGGCGCATCTTGCTCTCCGCTTCGTGCGTCACCGTGCACGAGTTCACCACCGCGACGTCGGCCTCGGCGGGATCGTCCACCAGCGAGGCGCCCTGGTCGGCGAACGCCTGCCGCACGAGCTCCGTGTCGTACTGGTTCGCCT
The DNA here is from genome assembly GCA_003222115.1 of Gemmatimonadota bacterium. GTDB lineage: Bacteria > Gemmatimonadota > Gemmatimonadetes > Gemmatimonadales > GWC2-71-9 > AG29. The sequence goes on from QHUL01000053.1 coordinate 69,807, forward strand.
TGCAGCCGAAGGTGTGGAGGTAGACGTTCACGGGCGGATGGTCAGACCCACGAGCACGGTCCAGGCGGTCTCGGTCAGCCCGCCGCCCTTGCGGACGAGGCGCTCCAGGCCGAGGTCGACGAGGGCTCGGTTGCCCGAGAAGCTCTTCCCGGTGCCCAGCGTGACGCCGAACTCGGTCGGCGCCGCGGTGCCGGGGCCGAACGGCAGCTGGCCACCCCGCACGCCCAACCGGAACGGCGTCGGGCCGGCCCCGACCTCGGCTCCGGCCGACCAGCTGGTGGTGTTGAAGCCGCCGGCGTCGGACCAGGAGCGCCACGCCACGGTGCCGGCGACGCGCGCGCTCGGGCTCGGCGACCAGCGCAGCGCCGCGCCCAGCGTGGTCGGGAGGTCCACGCGGTCCGTCTCGGTGTCCCCGAGCCGCGCCCGCAGGCGGTTGTCGGAGCGCGCGTAGCCGACGATGCGGACCGAGCGGACGGGATCGAGCGCCACGCTCCCCGAAATCCCGAACCCGTCGTAGCGCACCACGGCGGTCTGCGTCGTCCCCAGGAACGTCGTGTCGTCGTAGATGCGCTGAGCGGTCTGGCGGCTCGACCCGCTCAAGACGTGCGCGCCCGCCCCGATCGCGATCCATGAGCCGAGTCGCGCCGCGGCCGCGACGCGCAGGTCCGCCACGGCGCCGTCGCTCCCGACGCGGTCGGTGTAGGGCGCGTACGCGCCGCGCAGCATCTGCGAGTCGCGGGTGACGATCGAGTAGGTGCGGTCGAGGTAGGTCGCGAACCCGCCGCCCACGACGAAGCGCCGGGAGAGCGGTCCCGCGAGGCTCATGAACGGGAAGCGCGAGCTGCGCAGATCGTCGCGCGACCCGCCGATCTCCGCGCGCCGGTACGTCGTCGCCTCCACCGCCGTCGCCGTGAGCTGCAGCGCGTCGGCGAGCGAGACGTCGGCGACGCTGGAGCGGGGGTCGAACGGACCGAACGCGCCGCCCGTGGTGCGCGCGCGCACGCTCTCCCAGCGGCCGGGGACACCGAGGCCGCGCACGCTGAACTGGGAATCTTGCGCGGCCAGTCGGACCGTGAGACTGACGGACAGGAACAACGCCGCCACCAGTCGCGCCACCAGTCGCCTCCCCGTCCGACTCATGGCTTGCCGAACGGGAAGCGCTTCACGTAGGTGACGTGCAGCGCGGGCGCCAGGGCCACGTTGGTCGAGGGCTCGAAGCGGATCTCGGGGAACTCCATCCCTTCCGGGATCTGCCGCAGCGCCAGGGCGGTGGGCGCCAGCGTGTCGATCTGCCAGCTCCGGAGAATGTCCGCCATTTCGATGCGCACGGTATCCCCGCGCGCGATCCCGATGTGGACACGGGTCGTGGCGACGCGCGACGGATCGGGCGAGAGGGGCGACTTGGCGCTGAAGTCCGCGAGGACCCCGTGCGCCGACAGCGTGAATGAGTCGGCGGGCACGCCCTCCGGCGGCCGCGCCGTCACCAGAACGAGCGTCGCGCGCGAGATCTGCACGGAGTCGCGAATCAGGCGCGGCAGCGCGAAGCGCATGATGCTGCGCGCCACGGGCATGCCCCCGACGGCGAGCGTCGAGTCGAGCGTGGTGTCGACCGAGGGCGACAACAGGTCGAACACGAAACTGTCGAAGCGAACGCCGACGGTGGAGGACCGGGGGACGGTGTCCTTCGCGACCGAATCCGCCTCGGCGAACCAGGTGAGCAGGGGACCGAGCCCCGCTTCCACGGATCCGAGGGCGATGCTGGCCCGCGAGTCGGCCACGACCCGGATCCCGAACGCCGCCTTGCCGCTGTCGGCCACGACGTAGGGCGCCATGGCCGAGTCGAGCTTCGCGATCACGGTGACCCGGTTGGTAAGCGTGTCCACGAATACACTGTCCCCGCGCAGGAGGTCAACGTGACCAGCGAGTGCGTAGACGCTGTCCACGTTGAGCGAGCGGAGCGAGTCGGCTGTGGTCCACGCCCCCGCGAGATCGGCGAACGTCTTGGTCGAGTCGAGGTCGAGGGGCAGGCGGTAATAAACCAGCGTGAGGTTGTGGGCCGATGTGTCGCGCCGCGTGATCGTGACGGTCAGCCTGAGCGAGTCCACTCCCACGATCGCACCGGTCGTCGTGTCGCCGCCCGTGCCCACCACCAGGCGCTGGCCGACCGGCACCAGAAGCACGATGGCGCGGCCGTCGATCACGCCGGGCAGGGTCGCAGCGAGCAGCGACCTCGCCTCGTGGGGCCGCACGAACCCGCGGAAGGCGGAGTCCCGCTGCACCACGGTTTGCAGCACCGTATCCACCCCGGTGATCGAGCCGCTGGGGCAGAAATCGGGGCAGTGCCCCGGCGCCGTGACATCCTCGGTGCAGGCGGTGGCCGCGGTGAGCGCGGTGAGCGCGGCGGCGAGCGCGGCCCGCCTCATCGGTCGAGGGACTCGCGGGTGAAGGCGTCGGGGAGCAGCTGGGCCAGGGTCCAGCGCCGCTCGCTCGTCGGGCCGGCGGCGACCACCTCGAGGTCCGTCCCGAACTCGGCGAGCAGCTGGCGGCAGGCGCCGCAGGGCGCGGCCGGCGGGTCCACCTCCGTCGCCACCGCGATGCGCGTGAACTTGCGGGCCCCGGCCGCGACCGCCGCGCCCAGCGCCATCCGCTCCGCGCAGATCGTGAGACCGTACGACGCGCTCTCCACGTTCGTCCCCACGAATACCCGGCCGTCCGTCGCCGCGAGCGCGGCGCCTACGCGGAACTCGCTGTAGGGCGCGTAGGCGTGCCGCAGCACCGTGCGGGCCTGCGCGACCAGGTCTGCGCTCGCCGCGCTCACCCGCGCACCTCCTTGAGGAACGACGTGCCGGCCGCGAGCGGCGCGACCCCGAAGTACTCGGCGATGGTAGCCCCCATGTCCGCGAATGTGCCTCGCTCCCCCAACGCCGCCGCCCGCACGCGCGGCCCCAGCGCCAGGATCGGCACGGCCTCGCGCGAGTGATCCGTGGAAGGCGTCGTGGGGTCGTTGCCGTGATCCGCGGTCACGATCACGAGATCGTCGTCCCGCAGACGCTGTTCCAGCCGCGGCACCCACGCGTCCAGCTCGCGCAGCCCCTCATGAAACCCCGCCACGTCGTTTCGGTGCCCCCAGGACTGGTCGAACTCGATCACGTTCACGAAGATGAACCCGGTGTCGACGCGGGCGAGCGCTTGCTCGATCAGCCGGTAGGCGTCGGCATTCGTCGGCGTGTGCTCGCTCGCGATGTGCCGCCCCGCGAACAGGTCATCCACCTTGCCGATCCCCACCCGCGGGATCCCCGCCGCCGCGAGCCGGTCGAGCAGCGTCGTGCCCACGGGCTCGATCGAGAAGTCGCGCCGGTTCGGCGTGCGCGCGTACGCCCCCGGGCGACCCACGAACGGCCTGGCGATCACGCGGCTCACCGCGTGCTCGCCGATCAGCAGCTCGCGCGCCGTGCGGCAGGCCCCATACAGCTCCTCCAACGGCACCGTCGCCTCGTGCGCCGCCACCTGGAAGACCGAGTCGGCGGACGTGTACACGATCCACTTCCCGGTCCGCTGGTGCTCCTCTCCCAGCTCCGTGATGATCGCCGTTCCCGAGGCGGCCTTGTTGCCGATCACCCCGCGACCGGTGCGGCGCGCGAACTCGCGGATGATGTCCTCCGGAAAGCCCCGCGGGTAGGTGCGGAACGCCTGGTCCAGCAGCACCCCGCAGATCTCCCAGTGGCCGGTCGTGCTGTCCTTCCCCTGCGAGCGCGGCAGCGCCACACCGTGGGCGGCGGCGGGCCTGACCGCGGGCGAGAGCCCGGGGATGGGCCGGCAGCGCCCGAGGCCGAGCCGTTCCAGGTTCGGGAGCCGCAGGCCGCCTACGGCGCGGGCCACGTTGCCGAGTGTGTCACTGCCGCCGTCGCCGTACGCGACGGTGTCCGGGGCGGGGCCGATGCCCACGCCGTCCAGCACGATGATCGCTGCGCGCTTGCGCGCGTCCTTTAGGGCAGCGCGCTTGCGCGCGTCCTTTAGGGCTGCGCGCTTCAATCGTAGATGCGGGGGAGGCGGGGCCCGAGCGACGTGAGGACCGCGCGCTGCAGCTCACCCGCCCAGCCAGCGAACTCCTCGAGCGTGATCGCGCCGCCTCCGCCCTCACCTCTTTCTCCACCCTCGGCCGCCCCGATCAGCGTCGCGACGTCGCCCACCTGAACGCGTAACTCCTCCACCTCGACCATGCACAGGTCCATCGTCACGGCGCCGATGATGGGACAGCGCCGTCCCCGGAGCAGCACCGCACCGCGCCCCGACAACCCGAGCGAGCGCCGCAGCCCATCCGCGTAGCCGATGCCGAGCGTCGCCACGGTCGTCTGCCGCGGGGCGGTCCACAGCGCGCCGTAGCTCACGCTCTCCCCCGCGCGCACGTGGCGCACGCTCACCACGCGGGCACGCACGCTCACCACCGGCCGCGGCTCGGGCAGCCCTGCGCCGGGCGAACCGCCGTACAGGAACACCCCCGGCCGCACCAGGTCGAAGGCGTAGCGCCGGTCGCGCAGCGCGCCCGCGCTGTTCGCCACGTGCAACAGCGCCGGCCGGCGCTTCAGCTGCGCCACCGCCTGGCGGAACCGCTCGGTCTGCACGTCGATCGAGCCGTCGTCCCGGTCGGCCGAATGGAACTGGGTGTAGCAACCCTCGAAGGCGGGCGTATCGAGGGCGTCACGCACGCAGGCGATCTCGTCCCAACGCACGCCCGAGCGCCCCATCCCGGTGTCGATCTCCAGATGAAACGGCCGCGCGCCCCCCTCCCGGGCCGTCCACCCGGCGATGGCGCCGGCATCGCCCAGCACCGGCGTGAGCCGGAATCGCTCGAACTCCTCGAACAGAGCAGGCCCTATCGGCATGAAGACGACGACGGGCCGCGTGATGCCGGCGGCGCGCAGGTCGGCGCCTTCGTCCACGGTCGCGACGCCGTAACCCCAGGGGTCGACCGCTTCGAGGGCCTTGCAGACGGCCGCGGCGCCTACGCCGTAACCGTTGGCCTTCACCATCGGAAGGAGCCGGGTACCGGCGCGGCGGGCCACGGTGCGGGCGTTGTCCACGACGGCGGCGAGGTCCACCTCGACCCAGGCGCGGCTCTTCGGCCCGCTGATTGACACGATCACAGGGGCGGGTATGATACGCGGCCCGGAGGCTAAATGCAAGACGATGAAGCGCTTGGGAGTCCGCTGGCGAAGGCCGATCGGCTGCAACGGCGCGCGGCCCGCGTGGGGTTCGACTGGCCCGACGCGCGCGGGCCGCTCGCGAAGGTGAAGGAAGAGACCGCGGAGCTCGAACGCGAAGCGCGAAACCAAGAAACGGAAACCATCGAAGCCGAACTGGGCGATCTGCTGTTCGCCGTCGTGAACTTGGCCCGCAAGCTCGGCATCGATCCCGACCACGCGCTCGCGCGGGCGAACGACAAGTTCCGCCGGCGGTTCGAGGCGTTGGAGCGGCTGGCGCAACAGCGCGGACTCGTGATGGGACGCGCGAGCGTGGAGCAGCTGGACCGGTTGTGGGAGGAGGTGAAGAAGACGGTAGAGGACCGTAGAGGGCGGTAAAAGACGGGAGGTCACGGCTAGCCACCTCTACCGTCTTCTACCGTCTTCTACCGCCGCTTTTTCTCACGGCCACAGCTTGTAGAGCGTGCGCGGGAAGGCGATCGCCTCCCGGATGTGGGGGATGCCGCAGATCCAGGCCACCGTACGCTCGACGCCCAGGCCGAAGCCCGCGTGGACGAACGTGCCGTACTTGCGGAGATCGAGGTACCAGGCGTAGGCCTCCTCGGGAAGGCCCTCCTCGCGGATGCGCGCGAGCAGCCGGTCGTAGTCGTCCTCGCGCTGGCTCCCGCCGATGATCTCCCCGTACCCCTCGGGGGCGAGCATATCGTTGTTGAGCACGGTGCGCGGATCGGCCTGGTTTTCCTTCATATAGAAGGCCTTCACCCCCCGGGGATAGTTGTAGACCATGACCGGGCGGTCGAACTGCTTCGCGAGCAAGGTCTCCTCGTCGCCGCCCAAGTCGCGCCCCCACGCCATCTCCGCGCCCAGCCCCTCGAGCCTTTCCACCGCCTCGGTGTAGGACACCCGGGGAAACGGCGGCGTCACCCGCTCGAGCGGCGCCGTGTCTCGCTCCAGCTCGGCCAGCTCGGCCTTGCGCCGCTCGAGGCAGCGCGCCACGATGGACGCGACGAACTCCTCCTGGAGCGTCATATTGGCGTCGGAGTCGTTCCAGGCCACTTCAGGCTCCACCATCCAGAACTCGGTGAGATGGCGGCGCGTCTTCGACTTTTCGGCGCGGAACGTGGGGCCGAAGCAGTACACCTTCCCGAGCGCGGCCGCCGCCGCCTCGACGTAGAGCTGGCCGGTCTGGGCGAGGTAGGCCTTGCCGAGGTCGAAGTACTCGGTCGAGAACAGGGTGCCGGCGTGCTCGCCGATCGACCCCGTGAGGATGGGCGTGTCGACGAGCACGAAGTTCCGCTCGTAAAAGAAATCGCGGATCGCCTGGATCACCTCGTGCCGCACCCTGGCGATCGCCACCTGGCGGCGGCTGCGGAGCCAGAGATGACGGTGCTCGAACAGGAACGCGGTGCCGTGCTCCTTCGGCGTGATGGGGAAATCGTGGCTCGGGCCGAGGATCCTGAGCTCCGAGGCCTGCAGCTCGACGCCGCCGCCTCCCGGCGCGCGCGGATCCGCGCGCACCGCGCCGACGACCTCGACCGACGTCTCCTGCGTCAGCGTGCCGCACGCCTGCCACGCCGCGTCGGGGACGTCCTTCTTCGATACCACCACTTGCACGTACCCCGTGCCGTCGCGCAGCATCACGAAGGCGATCTTGCCGCTGAAGCGCGTGGTGGTCACCCAGGCGCGCACGGCGACGGTGGCGCCGGCGAGCCGCGGCAGGTCCTCGATGCGGCGCGGGCGGTGGCTGTCCGGCATAGGCGCGGCATACTAGTGGCGGCCCTGTGGGCTGTCAACGCGACGGGGTGCGTGGCCTACGTCCCGTCGTCGAAGCTCGGGCCCGCGCGTCAGGACGCGGGCTGGGTCGCCTACCTCGGCAACTCGCACCACGACGCCTGCGCGGCCGAGTCGCTGGTACCGGACCCGCGGCCGCTGTGGCGCGCCGACGTGGGGCGCGCCGTGCGCGGCAGCCCGGCGCTGGGCGAGACGGTCGTGGCGGTCGGCGTCGCCGAGCGCGTCGTGACATTGCTCGACCGCGCCACGGGGCAGGCGCTGTGGCGCACGCGGCTCCACGGAACGATTCACGCCGGGCCGCTGCTCGAGGAGGAACGGCTGTACGTCGCGACGGAGGCGCCCGAGGGCCGGGTGTACGCGCTCCGGCTGCGCGACGGCCGCACGCTGTGGAGCACCAAGACGGAGAGCGTGGTGGCGCCGCTGGCACTCGAAGGGGACACCATCTTCGCCGCGACCGAGCGCGGCACGGTGCTGCGGCTCGAAGCGGAGCGCGGCGCCGTGGCCTGGCGCCGCCACCTGCCGGGCGCGGTGCGCGCGGCGCCCGTCGCCACCCCGTTTGGGCTCGCCGTCGCCACAGCGGCGGACACCCTGTATCTGCTCGACAAGACGTCGGGAGAGGTCCGGGCGCGGCTGGCCACGCCGGGGACGGTGCTCGCGGCGCCGGCGCTCGCGGAGTCGCGCCTGTACTTCGGGACTACGGGTGGCCACGTCCTCGCCGTCGAGCTCCCCGGGCTCGCCGTGGCCTGGGATCATCCCGCGGGCGACGGCGTGTTCGGCGCGGTCGCCGTGGCCCGCGACACGGTGTACGCTCTGGCGCGGGACGGCGCGCTGTGGCTCATCCCGGCGGCGCACCCAGCCGGCGCACGCGCCATCGCTCTGCGCATCGTGGCCACCGCTGGACCGACGCCGCTCGCCGCCGGCGTGCTCGTCGCCAGTGTGAGCGGCGAGGTGCTGCTCGTCGATCCCGGAGCGGGGACCATCCGCTGGCGGGTGCAGCTGGATGGGCCGATCGAGCAGCCGCCGCTGGTGCGCGACCGCCAGCTGGTGGTCGTCTCCGGCCGCGGCGATATTCACGCGTACCGATGATGCGACGCGCTTCCGCCGTTCCCCTGCTAGCGCTCGCGCTCGCTCTGGCCCCGAGCGTCGCCCCGGCTCAGGACACGCTCCCGCGGCGCTCGTTCACCCGCGGGCTCGTCCACTACGGAAAATGGGCGACCGGGGCGGCGACGGTGGCGTTCACCGTCATGGCCGCCCACGAGCACGCCCGATCGAACCAGGCCTCCGACATCCAGCAGTCCGCTTACTACGACCGCCGGGCGCGCGCGCGCATCCTCGCCGCCCAGACGAGCCTCCTCGCCACCGCGGCGTTGGTCCTGCTCGACCTGCGGCACCAGCCGGGCGGGCCGGGGAATAAGCCGTTCGCCCCCGAGGCCGCGGTGGACGCGCGGACCGGCAGTGCGCTCGTGGGGATGCGGCTGACGTTCTAATGCGGATTGCGGAGTGCGGAATGCGGAGTTTGCAGTGCGAGGTCATCCGCAACGACACTCACCTGCAAAACTCCGCACTCCGCATTCCGCATTCCACATTCCGCTTTTCTGGTTACCCCACCCTGAACAGTTCGAACCCTCGCTCGTAGCGCCGCAGGATCCTCTCGCGGTAGGCCGCGTGCTCGGGCCGCGCCAGCGTGGGATCGCGCTCGATGATCCCCGCCGCCGCCCCGCGCGCGGCCTCGAGCAGCGGCAGATCGCGCTCCAGGTCGGCGTAGCGCAGCGCGATGCCGCCGTGCTGGCGGGCGCCCGCGAGCTCACCCATGCCGCGCTCCTTCAGGTCCAGTTCGGCGATCTTGAAGCCGTCCGTCGTCTCGGTGAAGGCACGCAGCCGCCCCGCCGCCTCGGGGACGTCGCTCAGCAGGATGCAGTGACTCTCCGCCGCGCCGCGGCCCACCCGGCCGCGCAGCTGGTGCAGCTGCGCCAATCCGAACCGCTCGGCGTGCTCGATCAGCATGACGCTCGCGTTCGGCACGTCGATCCCCACCTCGATCACGCTGGTCGCGACGAGGACGTGGATCGTGTTGTCGCGGAACGCCCGCATCGTGACGTCGCGCTCGTCCGCGTTCAACCGGCCGTGCACCAGGCCGACGCGGAGCTCGGGAAAGGCCCGCGCCAGCCGTTCCGCCATCGTGGTCGCCGCCTTGAGGTCGGCGCGCTCCGACTCCTCGATCACGGGATAGATCACGTAGGCTTGCCTCCCGGCCGCGCACTCGCTCCGGATGAAACCGTAGATCTTGTCCCGCGAGCCCTCCGTGCGGAGCGCCGTCTTGACGCTCCCCCGCCCCGGGGGCCGCTCGCGTAGCTCCGTCACGTCGAGATCGCCGTAGAGCGTGAGCGCGAGCGAGCGCGGAATCGGGGTGGCGGTGAGGAGCAACACGTCGGGCGCGTCCCCCTTTTCGACCAGCGCCGCCCGCTGCTCCACGCCGAAGCGGTGCTGCTCGTCGATCACCGCGAGCCCGAGCCGCTGGAACGTCACGGATTCCTGGATCAGCGCGTGCGTCCCCACCACGAGGCGCGCCGCCCCGGAGGCGATTCGCTCCCGCGCCGCCTGCTTGTCGGCGGCGCCGAGCCGCCCGACGAGCACCTCGGGGCGCAAGTCGAGCGGCTCGAGCAGCCGCGCCAGCGTGGCCCCGTGCTGCTCGGCCAGGAGCTCGGTCGGCGCCATGATCGCCGCCTGGTAGTCGTTCTCCAGCGCGACGAGCATCGCGAATAGCGCCACGACCGTCTTGCCGGTCCCCACGTCGCCCATGAGCAGCCGGTGCATGCGGAGCGGCGCCGTGAGGTCGTCCGAGATCTCCCGCACGGCGCGCCGCTGGTCGGCCGTCAGCTCGAACGGCAAGTGGTCCTTGAGACGGGTGGTGAGCCGCTTCTTCAGCTCGAAGCGGATCCCGGCCCGCGCCCGCTTCGCCAGCGCGCGGGCGCGCGCCTGCACCAGTTGCTGGTCGAACAGCTCGTCGAACGCGAGCCGCCGCCGCCCCGCTTCCGCCGCCTCGAGCGTCGCCGGGCGGTGCACGGCCGCGAGCGCGGTGCGGAGATCGGGCACGCCGACCGCGTCGCGCAGCGCCCTGGGGTGCGGGTCGTCGGTGAGCGCGAGCAGGGCGTCGAGGTGCTGGTGCACGAGCCCGCGGATCTGGCGGTGGGTGAGGCCTTCGGTCGCCGGGTAGATCGGGAGCACGAGGCCCTGATCCGGACCCTCCTCCCCCGCGTCCGCGAGCAGGATGAACTCCCGCGGCACGAGCTGGCGGCCGTGATAGTAGCGCACGGGCCCGGTGACGAGCAGCAGCTGGCCCCGCTTGATGGTGCGCTCGAGGAACGGCTGGCCCGGCCAGGCGCACTCCACGAGCCCGCTCTCATCCCGCACGATCGCGCGGAACACCCGCAGGCCGCGGCGCGTGGGGATCACCCCGGTGCTCACCACACGCCCCACGCCGCTCACCTCCTCGCCCACGCGCGCCTGCGCCAGCGGCGTCACCCGCGTGGCGTCGAGGTAGCGGTGCGGGGCGTGGTACAGCAGATCGCCCATCGTCCGAACGCCGAGCCGCGCGAGCGCCTCGGCCCGCTTGGGCCCGACACCCTTCAAGTACTTGACCGACGTCCCGAGCGCCAGATTCACCACCCTTCCCCTTTCCCCCGCTTTTCACCGGTCTTCGCCGGCCGTTACGGAAGCCCCTGCCGCCGCCGCCACGCCCACTCGACCGCGAGCGCGGCGATCGCCACCGCGAACCACCACCAGCGATCGCGCAGGCCGACTCCCACGAGCCGCGCCGCGGGCGCACCCTCCTGCGCCCGCAACACGGCCTGAGCCGGGCGCCACTCGTCCGAGTACGTCTCCACCGCGACGAGCCCACGCTCGCCGCCGCCCTCACTCGCGTAGCGGTACACGCCGGCCGGCAGCGGCAGCTCCGCTTGCCCCGCGGCATCGAAGTGCAGGGTGTCGACCCGTTCGCCCGCGTTTCCCACCAACCGCACGACGACGTCACTCGGCTGCCCCGTCCCCACCCAGCGCCAGACGAGCGGGAGGCCGTTTGCGACGACTTGGCTTTCAGGCACTGCCCGTTCCCCCTTCCCCCTTCCCCCTTCCCCGTCGAGCAGCCAGTCGGCGAGCGCGGCCACGAGCGCGCGGTAGGCTTGAGCGCTCGCTCCCCCCCGGAACACCCAGCGGTACAAGCCCGTCGCCGACAGCGTGGCCTGCCGCACCCCGTCCCGCACGGCGAGCTGCAGGATCGGCCGCGGCACGCCGCGGCGCGCCAGCCGCGCGTTGAGCGCCACGACGCGGGACGTGTCGCGGCCCGGCGCGACGTCCGTCGCCGCAGCGGCGGGCGGCACCGAGTCCCAGAGGATGCCCGCGAGCGCGGCCGCGACGGGCGACGGAGGCGGCGGCTCGACGTACCAGTCGCCGGGCACCCCGCCGACCGTCGGCCACCACAGCAGGGAAGCCGCCGCGCGCGGCGACCGCGGCGCGGGCAGCAGCGCCGGATCGCCCGCCGCGACGACGAGCCGCGCGGCGGCGATGCTGCGGGTCAGGTCCGACGGGGAGACCGGGGCGAGCGTCGCGGCATCGCGCCAGCGGGCGGGCTCGGTCGCCACGAACGTCCGCACAGGGACGCGTGCGACCTCCGCGAGCGTGCGCGACAGGAAGCGGGTGTCCCAGTCGGGCGGCGCCGCGAGCATCACGATCGCCGGCGCGGGGCTCACCTCCACGACGAAGAGGCGCGCGTCGTCGCGAGGCTCGTCATCCCCCACCCCCTCCAGCCGCACCTCCGCCGCCGACCACCCACTCGGGAGACGGGAAGCGGGCAGCGTGAGCTCCGTCGCGACGACGCCGCTGTCCGGAAGCGTTACCTCTCTGGAGGCGAGACGGCGTCCGGCGAGCGAGACGGTCAGCACCGCGTGTTCCCTTCCCTCCTCTCCCTTCCCCGGCCTCTTACCGGCTGTACTCCCCGGCCTTTTGCCAGCCGTGCCGTACCCGACCCTGAGCCGGATCGTATCGCCGGCGGCGACGCGCCGTGGTCCTTCGATGGACGCGACGAACGCGTCGAAGAAGGGGGGGCGCGGCAGCACGACGAGGCGCGCCCGCCGTACGAGATCGGGCGGCACGTCGGGCAGGTCGGTAATGGCGCCGTCGGTCACGACGATCACGGGGCCGCCGCGCGCCGCGGCGGCGGCGAGCGCCGGGCCCAGCCGGGTCGCCCCGTCTGCCGGAGGGAGCGTGTCGAAGGCACGTACCGCGCGGCCGAAGCGCCAGATGACGCCACCGCCGCCGCCTCGGGCAAGAGCGCGCGCCGTGTCGAGCGCGGCGCCCCACGGGCCGCCCTGGCCGACCATGCTGAGCGACGCGTCGAGCAAGACGAGCGGCGGACCGCCGGGCTCGGAGCGTGTCGTGACCGGGTTCCAGAGGAGCAGCGCGAGCGCCGCGACGCCCGTAACCCGGAGCACCAGGAAGCCGGCGCTCAGCCGGCCGTGCACTCGAGCGCCTCCAAGAGCGTGAAGCGGCCTTCGTACAGGGCGCGGCCCACGATCACCCCGGCGAGCCCGGCCGCGCGAGCCGCGCGCAGGTCGTCGAGCGCTGCCACGCCGCCCGAGGCGATCACGTCGAGGCCCAACGCGGCGAGCGCGCGCGCCCCGGCCAGATCCGGCCCGGCGAGCATCCCGTCGCGCGTGGCGTCCGTGTAGATCACGGTCGTCGCGCCTTGCGCCTGCACGCGGCGGGCGAGCTCGACGGGCGCGAGGTCGAACACCTCGGTCCACCCCCGCACGGCCACGCGCCCGTCCCTGGCGTCGATCCCGACCGCGAGGCGGGCGGCACCGTGCCGGCGCAGCAGCCGCTCGACCAGCGGCGGGTCGGTCGCGGCCTTGGTGCCAATCACGACGCGGGTGGCGCCCCAGGCGAGCATCTCCTCTATCGCCTCCGCCGTGCGCAGGCCGCCGCCGACCTGGACTTTGGGCTTGGCCGCCGCGAGCAGGCGCCGCGCCAGCTCGCGGTTGTCGCCGGTGCCGAAGGCGCGGTCGAGATCGACGAAGTGCAGCCAGCGCGCGCCGGCTGCGGCGAACGCCTCGGCGACGGCGACGGGATCGTCGGCGTAGGCGGTGGCGTGCGCGGCCTCGCCCTGGCGCAGCCGCACGACCCGCCCGCCCTGCACGTCAACGGCGGGGTAGAGCTCCACGGATGTGAAGGAAACTAATCGCGCGCGGCGACGGGGGGTGCGGGGACGGCTGCAGGCGCGGCGTGCGGCGCCGGCTCCAGCTGGACGAGCAACGCCGTGCGGGCCGAGTCGTACGCGGCGCGGGCGGCCGTGGGCACCGGCTGGCCCGCGCCCATGTCCTTGCGCTGCGGGTTCGTGGCCCGCCCGTTCACGAGAAACTCGTAGTGGAGGTGCGGGCCGGTCGAGAGGCCGGTGGAGCCGACGTAGCCGATGGTCTCGCCTTGCTGCACGCGCTCGCCCACGCGCAGCCCGCGGGCGAACCCCGACAGGTGGCCGTAGCGCGTGCGGATACCGTTGGCATGCCGCAGCTCGATCAGGTTGCCGTAGCCGTCGTCTTCCCGGCCCACGCGCGTCACGAGACCGTCGGCCGTGGCGCGCACGGGGGTGCCGTAGGCCGCGGCGAAGTCGATCCCCTCGTGACTGCGCCACCGGTGCAGCACCGGGTGGTAGCGGCCGCCGAAGCGGCTGGACACGCGGCGGAACTGCAGCGGCGCTCGCAGGAAGGCGCGCTTCAGCGAGCGCCCCTGCTCGTCGAAGAAGCCGGCGGTGCGGTCCGCCGCCTCGAAGTAGAACGCGTAGTTCGGCGTGCGGCCGGTGTTCACGCGCGCGGCGAGGATGCGACCGAAGCGGCGCTCCCCCTCGGCCGACTCGAGCCGCTCCATCAGCACCACGAACCGGTCGCCCGGGTGCACGTCACGTGTGAAGTCCACTTCCCAGTCGTACACGTCCGCGATCTCCCACGCGAGCGTGCGCCGCTCGACCGCGGGGAGCAGGCTGTCGGGCATCGCTTTGTCGAGCGCGTCGTACAACGACGTCTCGATCAGGCCGCTCACGCGCACGCGCGCCAAGATCCAGGGGATCACCTCGACGGTTTGCGACCAGCCCCCGTCTCCGCGCGCGAGCCGCAGGCGCGTTTCGGGCCCGGTGCGGACCGTGACCTGGTGGGCGAGGCTGTCGGTCTTGAGGCGGCGGAACTGGAACACGAGCCCGGGTCGGAGGCGGCGCACGTCGAGGCCGCGGGCGGCCGCCAGCAGCCCCGTGTAGTCCCGACCCACGATGCCGCCGCGCGCGAGCACGGCGGAGAGGGTCTCGCGCTTGCCCAGCGTGTCGGCGAAGTCCACGTAGGCCTGCGACACGACGATCGGCGGCGCCATGAGGGGACGGCGCCACGGCCAGGCGTCGGCGCTGGCCCAGAGCAGCGCGCCGCCGGCCAACAGGCCGGCGGCGACGTAATGGCTGCCCCGCCAGGCCATCAGTCCATCTGTCTCCGGATGAAGGTGGGGATCTCGAGCTCGTTGACCTCCGACGGAGGAGGTGGGGGAGGTGCGTGCGACGTCGCGCGGCGGACCAACGGCTCCCCCGTCTTCGGGAATCCGGGCGGGGGCATCGGCGTCGGCCGCCCTGCGCGCTCGCGGAACGGCAGCACGCCCGCCGCCGGGCGCGCGCCCGCGAACGACTCCGCCTGCTCCTTGCCGCGGTCGAAGCCCGTGGCGATCACGGTGACCCGGATCTCGCCGTGCATGGCGGGATCGTTCACCGTGCCGAAGATGATCTCGGCGTCTTCGCCCGCGGCGTCCTTCACCACGTCGGAGATCTGGGTGACCTCGCCCAGGGTGAGGTCCTCGCCGCCCGTGATGTTGATGAGGACGCCCGTCGCCCCCGCGATCGAGATGTTGTCGAGCAGCGGGCTCGAGATCGCCTGCTGCACCGCTTCCATGGCGCGGTTCTCGCCGCGCCCGGTGCCCGTGCCCATGATCGCCGCGCCGCCGTTCTGCATCACGGTGCGCACGTCGGCGAAGTCCACGTTCACGATGCCGGTCACCGAGATGAGCGAGGAGATCCCCTGCGTGGCGTGTAGCAGCACTTCGTCGGCTTTCTTGAGGGCGTCCTGGAACGGGATGCCCTTCCCTACGACCGCGAGCAGGCGCTCGTTCGGGACGACGACCATCGTGTCCACATGCTTGCGCATTTCGGCGATGCCCATGTCGGCCTGGCGCATTCGCTTCCGCCCCTCGAACAGGAACGGCTTCGTCACGATGCCGATGGTCAGGGCACCGAGGTCGCGCGACGCTTGGGCGATGATGGGAGAAGCGCCCGTGCCGGTGCCGCCGCCCATTCCGCAGGTGACGAACACGAGGTCCGCGCCCTGGAGCGCGTGGAGCACCTCGTCGCGATTCTCCTCGATCGCCTGACGGCCGATCTCGGGCCGCGCGCCGGCGCCCAGCCCGCGCGTGAGCTTCTTGCCGATCTGCACCTTGACGTCGGCCTTGTTGTTCATCAGGGCCTGGGCGTCGGTGTTGACGGAGACGAACTCGACGCCGTTGAGCCCCTCGTCGACCATACGGTTGAGCGCGTTGCCGCCGCCGCCGCCGATGCCGACGACCTTCATCCGCGCGTTCTGCGTGACGGTCTCTTCGAGCTCGAAGATCATGGCTCCCTCGCGTCTCCGTTCAGAAGAAGTCCTGTAGCCACCGTTTCAGGGGTCCCAACAGCTTCTCCATGCCGGCGCTCCGCACCACGAGCCCCGAGATTCCCATCTCGGGCGCGCCGGCGCGCACCGGGGTCGCGAACGCCTCGCGCGCCAACTCCACCATCCCCGGCAAGTGCGCCGTGCCGCCGGTCAGCACCACGCCCGCCGGCAGCCGCCCCGCGCCGTACCCCGCACGCTCGAACTCCCGGGCCACGAACTGGAAGATCTCGTCGACCCGCTCGTGGATGATGTGCGACAGTAGTTCGCGCGACGCCTGCCGCGCCCCCTGGCTCGGCGTGGACGGCAGATTCACCATCTCCTCCGCATCCACCAGCGGCCCGTACGCCACGCCGTGCCGCTCCTTGAGCCGCTCGGCGTCGGCCTGCGTGACGCCCAGGCCCTGCACCAGATCCTGCGTGACGTGGCTGCCCGCGTACCGCAGCGACGCCAGGTGTCGGATCTTCCCCTCGTGGAAGATCGTCACGCCGGTCGAGCCGCCGCCCACCTCCACGAGGGCGACGCCCAACTCCTTCTCGTCCTCGGTCAGCACCGCGTACGACGCGGCGAGCGGCTCGAGCACGAGGTCCGCTACCCGGTACCCCGCGCGCTGCACCGCCTTGCGCAGGTTCTGCGCCGCCGTGCTCTGCACGGTGACGAGATACATCTCCACCTCGAGCCGCGTCCCCGTCATCCCGACCGGGTCGACGATGCCGCGCTGCTGGTCGACCACGTACTCCTGCGGGATGTCGTGCAGCAACTCGTTGTCGCGCCCCAGCGATACGGCGCGCGCCACTTCGTTCACGCGCCCGACGTCGGAGGGCGCCACTTCCTCGCCCGTCAGCGCCACCACGCCCGTCGAGGTGCGCGCCGACACGTGCTCGCCCGCGATGCCGCAGGTGACGTCCTTCACCACCACCCCGGCCATCCGCTCGGCGTCGCGGAGCGCGGCCACCACCGAGCGCTTCGTCTCGTCGATGTCGCGGACCATGCCGCGCCGGACGCCGCTGTTCTTCGCCAGGCCGACGCCCAGCACCTTCGCGAGCGGCAGGCGGGGCAGGTCGCCCACCACTTCGGCGATCACGGCGCAGGTCTTGGTGCTGCCCAGGTCGAGCCCGGCGACCAACCGGCGGTCCCGCGTCACCCGGCTTTGGCTCCCCCGGCTCCGCCCTTGCGCCGCACGATCACCTGCCCGGCGAAGCGCGCGTCGAGCTCCGCGTAGGGCCGCCCTTTCGCCGCGAGATCCTGCGCCACGGTTACCACCGCCCGAATGACCTCCAGCCCGGCGTCGCGCCGCACCAGCACACGACGGGCCCCCGATTCCAGGAGCACGTCGCCGCGCGCCACGACGCGCGCGGCAGTGATCGTCTGAAACAGCGCCGGATCCACCGACTGGATCAGCGCCAGCTGCGCCGCCACGCCGGCGTCGCCGCTCGCCGCGATCGGCAGGTCGAGCGCCGCGCGCGTGGGATCGAACGGGAGCGTCCGGCCTTCGCCATCCACCGCCACGAGACTGCCGCGCGGGCCCGGCACCAGTGCCACCGGCGCCACCTCCCGCACGATCACCTGCAGCGCGCCCGGCAGCCGGCGGACCACCTGCGCGTCCGCGACGCCCGTGAGCCCCTTCACCCGGTCGGCGAGCAGCCGCGTGTCGGTGAACACGCTCGCCACGAGGGGCAGCCGCAGCGCCGCGATCACGCCGTCGGGCGGCAGGTTCTTGAGCCCCACGAGCTCGACCTGCCGCACCTGGAAGTACGGTACACGAGACAGCAGCGGCGGCGCGCCCAACCACGCCGCGAGCGCCGCGACCCCGCCGGCCGCGAGCAGCACGGCGCCCCGCGAGAGCGCCCGACGCGCCATCAGCCCCCCTCCCTCTCTCCCACTTCCCCATTGCCCAGCTTGCGGAGCAGCTCGGGCCCCACCGCCGTGATGTCCCCCGCCCCCAGCGTGAAGACGACGTCGCCCGCCCGCACGGTGCGCGCCACCCGCTCGGTCAGCGCCGTGCGCTCCCGCACCGCCACCGTCGTCGCCCCGGCCAAGGCCGCGCCGCGCGCCACGAGGTCCGCCGTCACGCCGGGGATCGGCTGCTCCCGCGCGGCATACACCGGCGCGACCACCACGACGTCCGCCGCCGCCAACTCGCGGCCCAGCGCCTCACCGTGCAGCGCCGTGCGCGAATACAGGTGCGGCTGAAACACCGCCACGACGCGCCGGCGCGGGAACGCTTGCCGCGCCGCGGCGAGCGTGGCACGCACCTCCGTCGGGTGGTGCGCGTAGTCGTCCACGACCGTCACGCCGCGCGCCTCCCCCACCCGCTCGAACCGCCGCGCGACGCCGGCGAAGCGCGCCAGCGCCGCGACGCACGCCTCGAGATCGGCGCCCAACTCGCACGCCACCGCGAGCGCGGCGCCCGCGTTGCGGAGGTTGTGCAGCCCCGGGACCCGCAGCGCGAGCCGCAACTCCCGCCCGTCCGGCAGCACCACCCGCGCGCGCGAGCCGGCGTCGTCCAGCTCGGGATCCGCGATCCGCACGTCCGCTTCGCGCGCGAGTCCCACGCGCCACACCGGCCCGGATACGCGCTTGGCGACCCGGCCCGCGCCGTCGTCGTCCGCGCCCGCGATCACGCGCCGCGCGCCGCCCGCGAATTGCGCGAACGCATCCTCGAGCGCCTGCACCGTGCCGTAGCACTCGAGGTGGTCGGCCTCCACGTTGTTCACGACCGCCACCGTCGGCGCGAGCGACAAGAACGCGCGGTCGAACTCGTCCGCTTCGACCACGAACAGGTCCCGTCCGCCCAGGCGCGCGTTCCCGCCCCACGGAGCGACACGGCCGCCGGCGAGTCCCGTAGGATTCCGCCCGGCGGCCGCCAGCGCCTCCGTGACCATCGCCGTCGTGGTCGTCTTGCCGTGCGTTCCGGCAACCCCCACGACGGTCCCGTTGGCGACAGCCTGGCCGAGCGCGTCGGCCCGCCGCACCACGGGGATCCCTAGGGCGCCTGCTTGCTCCAGCTCCGGGTGTTCCCGGGGTACAGCTGCGGTGACCACAACCGCCCGAGCCCCGGACACATGGCCCGGGTCGTGTCCCCGCCAGATCTCCACCCCCAAGGCTGCCAAATCGGCTGCTCCCTGGGGGTCTTTATCGCATCCGGTGACCGCGGCACCTTGGTGCCTAGCCAGGAGGGCCAAGCCACTCATCCCCGCCCCGGCTATGCCCATGAAGTGGATCGGACGGGGATCCCCACTTTCAAACAAGGTCATTAGTGGGGGGCTAATATAGCGAATCTACGAAACTTGCGAAAGAGACCACGGGTCAAACGACGAGCGTCAAAATCCTCGACACAATCTCCTGGGCGGCGTCCGGGTGCCCCCGCTCCCGAGCCCGGGTGGCGAGCGACGCGAGCCGTGGCTGGTCGCCGACGAGCTCGCGTACCAGCTGGGCAAGCCGCTGAGCGCCGAGCTGCTCCTCCGGCAACAGCACTGCGGCGCCGGCGGCCGCGAGTGCGCGCGCGTTGAACTCCTGATGTGCGGCGGCGGCGGATGGCAGGGGCACGAGCACGCTCGGTTTTCCCCAAGCGCAGAGCTCCGCGATCGTCATCGCGCCCGCGCGGCACACGACGAGATCGGCGGCGCGATACGCGGCGGCCATGGGGTCGAAGAACCCCTGCACCACGACGCGGCCCGGGACGGCGTATGACGCGAGCGCGGGCTGGTGCGCGGCGCCCGTGCCCCACAACACGTTCACGTCGCTCAGCGTCCGGCGCTCGAGCGCGGCCGCCACGGCGTAGTTGATCGCGCGGGCGCCTTGACTGCCGCCGAACACGAGCAGCGTCGGCCGCCCCGTTTCGAGCCCGAAGGCGCGCAGCGCGGCGGCCCGGTCGCCTGGCTCTCGGTGCGGCGGTGGGCGGATCGGGTTGCCGAAGCAGAATACCTCGGTGGTCGCGCCCGGGCGCAGCCGCGCCCGCGCCTCCGGAAAGCCGAGGTGCACTTGCCGCGCCCCGCCGGCGAGCCAGCGCGAGGTGAGCCCGGGAAACGCGTTCTGCTCCTGCACCACGGTCGGGATGCCGGCGCGCTGCGCGCGCAGCACCACGGGCCCCGCCGCGTAGCCGCCCGTGCCGATCACTACCGCCGGCCGCTCCACCGCGAGGATCCGGCCGACGGCGCGCCACGACCGCCACGCGACGAGGGGCCACCGCAGGTTGCGCCACCAGGCACGCCGGTGGATCGGCTCGATCGGCACGAGGTGAAACCGGAACGGATGGTGCGGCAGCACCGCTGCTTCGATACCGCGCAACGCGCCGACCAGCACCGGCTCGACCTCCGGCCGCGCCTCACGCAGCGCCTGCGCCAGGGCGAGCGCGGGCATGAGATGACCGCCTGTTCCACCTCCTGCGAGCAAGACCCTCATCGGCGCGCCAAATGCGGAATTCGGAATGCGGAATGCGGAGTGTCACGACAAGTGTCGTGCGCCGCGACCTCCCACTTCAACTCCGCACTCCGCATTCCGCACTCCGCATTAGGTGACTTTCCGCCCCCGCCCGATGCTCGCCAAGACGCCCGTCGCCACCAGTGCCACGAACAGGCTCGAGCGGCCGTACGAAATGAAGGGGAGCGTGATGCCGGTGGCGGGGAGGAGCCCGAGGCTCACGGCGATGTGGAGCAGTGCCGCGAACCCGATCAGCGCCGTCAGCCCGACGGCGAGCAGCTGGCCGAACGCATCGCTTGTCGAGCGGGCGATGCGGAACCCGACCCACATGAACGTGCCGAACAGCACGACGATCGCGAGCACGCCGAGGAAGCCCCATTCCTCGCCGATCGTCGAGAAGATGAAGTCGGAGTAGGCGTACGGCAGGTAGCCGAGTTTTTGCTGCCCCTGGCCAAGGCCGACGCCGAACAGCCGGCCGGACCCGAGGCCGACGAGGGACTGATGCACCTGCCACGTCGCCTCGGAGGGCGCGCTCCCCGGGTTGAGGAACGTGAGCACCCGGGCGAGGCGGTACTGCGCGCTCGCGACCGCGCCGAACGCGAGGGGCGCGGCGCCGACGCCCACGAGCAAGAAGTGCCCGATGCGCGCGCCCGCCGTGAACAGCACCGTCCCCGCGAGGATCGCGACGAGCAGTGCCATCGACAAGTTCGGCTCGAGGAAGATCAGCCCGACGAGCGGTCCCAGAATCACGAGAAACGGCAGCAGGCCCCGCTGGAACGTCCGGATCTGCTCTCCCTTCTTCGCGGCGAGCATGGCCGTCCACACGACGGCGGCTAGCTTGGCGAGCTCCGACGGCTGCACCGTCACGACGCCGAGGTTCACCCAGCGGCGCGCGCCGTTGATGGTGGGCGCGATGCGGTGCGTGAACGGGAGCAGCGGGATGAGCAACAGCAGCGCCGTCACGCCCAGCAGCGGCCAGGCGGCGCGGCGCCAGACGTGGTAGTCGCTGCGGGCGAGCCAGGTCGCGACGATGCCGCCGACCACGGCGCCCACGAGCTGCCGCAGCGCGAAGTCAGCGCCGACTTCGCCGCCCCCCGTAGCGACGAGGCTCGACGCGCCGTACACCGCGACGAGGCCGAACACGACCAGCACGGCCGCGAGCACGGCCAGCAGGCGCGTTTCCCACTGGCGGTCGGTCACATCGCCTCCACGAGCTTTCTGAAGGTCGCGCCCCGCTCCTCGTAGTTCCGGAACATGTCGTAGCTCGAGCACGCGGGCGAGAGCAGCACCGCGTCACCCGGCCGGGCGGCGCGGCGCGCCCGCGCCACCACGTCCTCGAACGTCGTCCCCCGCTCGAGCGGGACCGCGCCGGCGAGGTCCCGCTCCACGAGCGGGCCCGCTTCTCCGAACGCGATCACCAGCCGGCAGCGCTCCCGCAGCCGCGGGGCGAGACCGGTGTACGGTTCGCCCTTGTGGCGCCCGCCCAGGAGCAGCACGAACGGCCGGTCCATCGCCGCCACCGCCACGGTGGTCGAGGCGATGTTGGTGGCCTTCGAGTCGTTGATCCACAGCACGCCGCCCACCTCCCGCACGGGCTCGAGCCGGTGCGGCAGCGCGCGAAACGATCGCAGGCCCCGGGCGACGGCCTCGGACGCCACGCCCGCCGCGCGCGCCGCGAGCGCGGCGGCCAGCGCGTTCGCCACGTTGTGGGCGCCGAGCAGCTTGAGCTCCCGCCGCGGCAGGAGCGGTGCGTCGCCCAACTTCAGCAGTTGCGCGGTGCCGTCGTACCAGCCGTCGGCGCGGCGCGTGAGGGAGAACCCGACGCGCCGCCCCGGCACGCCCTCGGCGAGCGCCAGCACGGCGGCATCATCGGCGTTCAGGACCCACACGCTCTGCGCGGTGGCGTTGTGGAACAGCAGCCGCTTGTCGTCGTAGTAGGCGGTCACCGACGGATAGCGGTCGAGGTGGTCGGGCGCGAGGTTCGTGAGCACGCCGACGTCGGGCGCGAAGTGCGGGCTGTCGTGCAGCTGGAACGAGGACACCTCGACGGCGAGCCAGTCGTAACGGTCGCCCCCGACGGCGATCTCGGCGAGCGGCCGGCCGATGTTGCCCGCGGCCGTGGCGCGGACGCCGGCGGCCTCGAGCACGTGCGCCACGAGCGCCGTCGTGGTCGTCTTGCCGTTCGTCCCGGTGATCGCGATGCAGCGCGCGCCCTCCAGCGCCGCGAAGCCGATCTCGATCTCCGACACGACCGGCACGCGCGCCTCACGGGCGGCGGCGACGGGCGGTGCGTCCGGCGGCACGCCGGGCGAGACCACGACGGCGGCAGCGGCGCGGATCTTCGCCAGGTCGTGGCGGCCCAGCTCCAGCTCTACGCCCGGGAGCGCGCGCAGCTCGGCGAGTGCGTCGCCGCCGTCCGGGCGGTCGGCCGCGTCGCTCGCGTACACAGCCACGCCTTCCCGCGCGAGCAACCGCGTGGCCGCGACGCCGCTCTTCCCCAGCCCCACGACCGCCACGACGCTCCGGCGCCAGGTCGCGGGAATCATCTCACCTTCAGCGTGGCCAGCGCGATCGCCGCGCACAGCACGCCCAGGATGTAGAAGCGCATCACAACCTGCGGCTCCGGCCAGCCGAGCTTTTCGAAGTGGTGATGCAGCGGCGCCATCCGGAACACGCGATGGGCGTCCGCGTACTCCTTGCCGCGTCGGCGCCGGTGCCAGCGATACGCGCCCGTCTGCAGCAGCACCGATACTGCCTCGGCCGCGAACACGCCGCCGGCGATCAGCAGCAGGAACTCCGCCTTGAGGAGGATCGCCACGGTGCCCAGCGCGCCGCCGATCGCGAG
Organism: Gemmatimonadota bacterium; assembly: GCA_003222115.1. GTDB lineage: Bacteria > Gemmatimonadota > Gemmatimonadetes > Gemmatimonadales > GWC2-71-9 > AG29. Next base: position 92,786 of record QHUL01000053.1, read on the forward strand.
CGCCCCGGTGTCCCCCATGAACACCTGCGCCGGGTGCGCGTTGAACCACAGGAACCCGAGCGCCGCCCCCATCAGCGCGCCGCAGAAGATCGTGAGCTCCCCCGCCCCCGGCAGGAAGTAGACGCCCAGGTAGCGCGACGCGTCGAACCGCCCGAAGAGGTAGGCGAAGATCGCGAAGGCACCCGCGGCGATTGCGGTGAGCCCCGTCGCGAGCCCGTCCAGCCCGTCCGTGAGATTCACCGCGTTGGAGCTGCCCGTGACCACCACGGTCACGAACACCACATACAGAGGTGGCCAGAACGGCAGCAACCAGTACTTGAACAGAGGCACCTGCGTGGACGCCACCGGTTGGATGTTCGGCGCCAGCGGCCAGAGCAGGAGCAGCAGCCCCAGCGCCAGCCCGAACGTCACCTGGCCCGCGAGTTTCCAGCGGGCCACGAGGCCCTGCGACTTGCCGCGCACGATCTTGAGGAAGTCGTCCACGAACCCGATCGCGCCCATCCACAAGATCGCCCCCACCGCGACCAGCACGTAGCGGCTGTCGAGCCGCGCCCACAGCAGGGTGGGGACGACCGTCGCGAGGAGGATGATGAGTCCGCCCATCGTGGGCGTGCCGCGCTTCTCCTGGTGGCTCGCCGGCCCCTCGGCACGGATCACCTGCCCCACGCGGCGCTCGCGCAGCGCCCGGATCACCCACGGGCCGACCACGAACGCGAGCAGGAGCGCGGTGACAGTCGCCCCGGCGGCGCGAAACGTGATGTAGGTGAAGAGGTTGAACAGGATGTGCTGCCTGGCGAGCGGCACGAGCAGGTGATAGAGCACGTCCGGTCTCTCCGCCTCTCAGTTGAGGAAGCGCAGCACGCGCTCCAGCGCGACCCCGCGCGACGCCTTGAGCAGCACCACCTCGTCGCCCCGCAGCGCGGCTCGAAGCGCGGGCCCAAGCAGCTCGGCGTCGGCCGCGACGACGAGGCGGTCGCCCAACGCAGCGCGATGCGCCTCGAAGGCGGGAACGAACGCCCCGACTGCCGCCACGAGCACGGGGCGCAGCGCCACGATGTCCGCCGCCGCGGTCGCATGCAATCTTGCACTCTCCGCCCCCAACTCCAACATCGAGCCGACCACCACCGCGAGCGGGCGGCCCCGGCGGCCCGCCAGCCAGTGCGCGAACCTGAGGGCCCAGCGGAGCGAGGCCGGGTTCGCGTTGTAGGTATCGTCGATGACGGTGAGGCCGCCCGCCGCGAGCACGCGGCCGCGCCCGCCCGGAACGCTGACCCCGGCGAGGGCGGCGAGGGCCCGGCCGGTATCCGTCCCGGCCTCCTGCGCGACCGCGAGCGCGACCATCGCGTTCTCGATCTGGTGGAATCCCACCACCGGCAGCGTCACCGTATGCCCGCGCCAGGCAATCCGGGGACGGCCGTCCGCATCGAGCTCGGCGGCCTCGGGGCGCACGTCCGCACCGGGGTCCGTGCCGGCCACCAGGGTGCGGGTCCGCCGCCGGGCCTCGGCGGCCAGGACGGCGGGCTCGGTCCCCACGACGGCGAGCGGCACGCCCTCGACCAGCGCGAGCTTCTCCCGTAGCACGCCGTCCAGCGATCCGAAGCCCTCGAGGTGCGCCGGGCTGACGTTCGTCACCACCGCGATCGTCGGCTCGACGATCGCCCGGAGGCGGGCGATCTCGCCTGGGACGCTCGCTCCCGCCTCGACGACGAGCGCGTTGCAGTCCTCTGGCGCAGCGAGAATCGTCAAGGGGACGCCGACGAGGTTGTTGAGATTGCCGCTGGTGGCGTGCACCCGGTAGCGGGTCGCCAGCGCGGCGCGGATCATCTCCTTCGTGGTCGTCTTCCCGCTCGACCCCGTGATCGCGACGACCGGGCTTCCCGGCGCGAGCAGCCGCCGCCGCGCGCGGGCGAGCCGGCCCAGCGCGTCGAGCGTGTCCTCGACCTCGAAGCGCGCCAGACCGACGACGGGCGGCGTGCCGCGCCGCACCACGGCGCCGGCCGCGCCCCGCGCCTTCGCTTGCGCGAGGAAGTCGTGCGCGTCGAAGCGCTCGCCTTTCAAGGCCACGAACAGCTCGCCGCCGGTGAGGCCGCGGGTGTCGGTGCTCACCCCGGCGAAGTGCAGGCCCTCGGGCCCCGGCACGCCGAGCGCATGGGAGACCTGTGCCGAATCCCAAGCGAACACCTTCATTCCGCCCCGAGCTCGCGCACGATCGCCCGCTCGTCGAACGGCTGCTTCGCGGCGCCGACGATCTGATAGGTCTCGTGCCCCTTACCGGCGAGCAGAATCGTGTCGCCCGGCCGCGCCAGCTCGAGCGCGAGCGCGATCGCCTCACGACGGTCGCTGCGGCGGTGGTGAGGCTTCCCCTGCATGCCGGCTTCCAGCTCGTCGAGGATCCGCTCGGGGTCTTCGGTGCGCGGGTTGTCGGACGTGACGATGGCGACGTCGGCGAGCCGGGCGGCGATCTCGCCCATGGGGGCGCGCTTGCCACGATCGCGGTCGCCGCCCGCGCCGAACACGAGGATGAGGCGTCCCGCGGTCAGGGCCCGCACGCTCTCGAGCGCGCGCTCCAGCGCGTCGGGCTTGTGGGAGTAGTCTCGCAGGATCGTGCAGGGGTGCTCGGCGATGCGCTCCATGCGGCCCGGCACCTGCGGCGCGGTGGACAGCCGCTCGGCGATCGCCTCCGCGGGGACGCCCACGCCCCAGGCGCAGGCCGCCACGCCCAACGCGTTGGTGACGTTGAAGCGGCCGAGCAACGGCAGCTTGACCGGCGCGCTGCCCATCGGCGTGATGAGATCGAAGCGGCTGCCGCTGGCGTCCGTGGCGACGCGTTTGGCCGTGACGTCGCCGCCTCGCTCCCCGAACGTTACGCGGCGGTGCCGGCGGGGCAGCCGCTGCCACGCGGCATCGTCCGCGTTGACCACCTCGAGGCCGTCCTCGGCGAGGTAGCCCGCGAGCTTCGCCTTGGCCCGGAAGTACTCCTCCGGCGTCTTGTGGTAGTCCAGGTGCTCGCGCGTCAGGTTGGTGAAGACCGCGGCGCGAAACACCAGGCCGTCCACTCGTCCCTGGTCGAGGCTGTGGGACGAGACCTCCATCGTGGCGCCGCGCGCGCCACGCGCGACCAGCGCGGCGAGCGTCGCCTGGAGGTCGATCGGCCCGGGCGTCGTGAGATTCCCCGCCTCGCTCGGCACTGGCTCGCCCGCGGGGTCGAAGGCGCCGAGCGTCCCGATCGACCCGGTCGGCTGGAGCGCCGAGAGCACGTGCCGCGCGAGGACGACCGACGTGGTCTTGCCGCTCGTCCCGGTCACGCCGACGAGGTCGAGCCTCGCGGCCGGCCGCCCGTACCAGGTCTCGGCGGCGACGGCCGCGGCGCGGCGACCGTCCTGCACGAGCACCTGGGGGACGGCGACGGCCTGCTCCTCCTCCACCAGCGCCGCGACCGCGCCGCGCGCGGCCGCCGCGGCGACGAAGCGATGGCCGTTCTGGACCGAGCCGCGCACGGCACAGTACAGCATCCCCGGCTCGACCTTGCGGCTGTCGGTCGTGAGCCCCGCGATCGCCGGCACGGCGCCGTCGACCGGCGCCCGCACGAGGAGCCCGGCGCGCCGCAGCGCGTCCACGATCTCGGGGAGGCCGCTCACGGGCGCGGGGCGGCGAACAGAGTCACCGTGGCCCCGGCCGCGGCCGAGTCGCCCACGGCGGGCCAGGTGTGGTGCGCCACGCCCCAGCCTTTCAGCGCGACGCGGAAGCCGCGCCGGTGCAGCGCCCGCACCGCCTCCCGCAGCGGGCGACCCGTCACGTCGGGCACGGCCCGCCGGGCGACGTCGGCCAGGGCGGGCGAACTGTCGGGACGGAACGGCCAGCTCACGACGTACGGCACGACCCCGGGATCGTCGTCGAGCGGCTGGGCGACCGCTCGCGGCGCCGCGGTGGACAACCGGGCGCGGTCCAGGGCGACGGTGCGCGCCGCCAGCGCCTGCTCCAGCATCGAGCGGGTCACGGGGGCCGCGGTCTGCGCCGCGAAGTAGCTGCCCTTGCGCGGGTCGTCGATCTTCACAACCAGCACCAGCTGCGGGCGATCCGCGGGGAACAGCGCGGCGAACGACGCCGTGTACTGTCCCGGCGCGTAGCGCCCGCCCACCACGCGACGCGCCGTGCCGGTCTTGGCCGCTACCGGGAAGTTCACCAGCGCGGCCTCCGCCCCCGTGCCGCCCTCCACCACGCCGCGCAGCAGCGTCCGCAGGGCCGCCGCTACCTCGGGGCGTACGACCCGGCGCACCGGCTCGGGGCGGTGGCGGTACGCCACATCCCCGCCGGGGCCGCGCACATCCCTGATCAGCGTCGGCGAGAGCAGCACGCCGTCGTTCGCGAGGGCGGCGTACGCGACCGCGAGCTGGAGCGGCGTGACCGAGACCTCGTAGCCCATCGCGAGGCTCCCGGCGCTCAGGCCGGACCACTCGGCCGGGGGGCGCAGCCGCCCCGTCGCCTCGGCGGGGAACTCGATGCCCGTGAACGCGCCGAACCCGAAGTCGCGCAGCATGGCGTACTGTTCAGCGGGCGCGAGCCGGGCCGCGAACTTCACCAGCGCGATGTTGCTCGAGAACCGGATCGCGTCGGCCAGGGTCAGCACGGGGAGCGGCTCCTCGTCGGTGATGGTGCGACCCCCGAGGCGGTACTTGCCGTCCTCCCCGGACACGCGCTCCGCCGGCGCCACCCGCTGGAGGGCGAGCAGCGCCGCCGCCGTGAAGATCTTCGCGACGGAGCCGGGCTCGAAGGTGTCGGTGAAGACGCTGGGGCGCGCGGAGCCGTCGCGCCGCCGCGACGCGACCGCCAGCACCTCGCCCGTCGCGGGGTCCATCATCACCACGTCCCCGCCGTCCGCGTCCATGCGCCGGATCGCGTCGTCGAGCGCGCGCTGCGCGATCTCTTGCAGCTCGGCGTCGAGGGTGAGCGCGACGTCCGCGCCGGCGACCGGCTGCGCGATGACGCGCGCCGGCGATTCGTACTCGCGGCCGGCGCGGTCCTTCAGCACGACGGCCGCGCCGGGCCGACCCGCGAGCAGGCTGTCGAGCGCGCGCTCCAGCCCCGACGCCCCGCGGCCGTCGTCACCCACCCGGCCGATGACGGGGCGGGCGAGGTCGGGCGCGGGATAGAACCGGTTGAGCACGGGCTCGAGGTGTACGCCGCGGACTGCGCGGAGCGGCTGCACGTCGATGACGCTGTAGGGACCAGCGAAGTAGGCGTAGCGCCGGCGCAGGGCGCGCTGCACGTCGGCCGTGGCGAGCCGCAGCCGGCGCGCGATGCGGGGGACATCCTTCGCGGGGTCGCGCAGCTCGTTGACAGCGACGCCGACGTGATACGTCTCCTGGGTGAGGGCGAGCGGCGTGCCGTGGCGGTCCGTGAGGGCGCCCCGCCGCGCCGGGAGCGCGACATGCTCGGTGCGCTGCGCCCGCGCCTCCTCCGCCCAGCGGCGCCCCTCGAGCAGCTGCAGCTGCGCCGCACGCCCGGCGATGCACACCAGCGCGCCGCCGACCACGACTTCGACCGCGCGCAGCCGCACGGCGAGCTTCGCCATCAGCGCGGGTCTCCGGGCGGGAGCGGCAGCAGGATAATCTCGGAGTCCGACGGCAGGCGGAGCCCGAGCCGCTGGGCGCGCGGCACCAGCACGGCGCGACTCTCGGCTGCGCGCATGCGGCGCTCCAGGTCGGCGCGGTGGCCCTCGAGATTGGCGCGCCGGGTCCGCAGCTCCGAGAGCTCGCGCGCCATGGCGAGCGACGAGTTGTAGCGCGCGATCACGATCCAGGCGACCGCGAGGAACGCGATCAGCCACACCGCCAGCCAGTGCCGGCCCTTAAGCCTCACCGCTCACCTCGAAGGCCCGGAACCGCGCCGTGCGGGCCCGCGGGTTCGCCCGCAGCTCGTCCGCGGCCGGCCGTTGCGCCTTCTTGGTCAGCACTCGGCCGAGCGCCCGCCCCCGGCACGTGCACACCGGCTGGCGCGGCGGGCACACGCACGCCTTGCTCCAGTCGCGGAACGCGTGCTTCACGATGCGGTCCTCGCCCGAATGATAGCTGATCACGCCCAGCCGGCCGCCCGGCTGCAGCGCCGCGCGCAGCGCCGGGAGCGCCAGCTCGATCTGCTCCAGCTCCTGGTTCACCACGATACGCAGCGCCTGGAAGATGCGCGCGAAGTCGGCCGGGCCGGACCGCGGGCCCAGCGTTTCGCGGATCGCGTTCACGAGGTCGTCGCTCACGGCGAAGGGGGCGCGCGCCCGGCGCTTCACGATCACGCGCGCCAGACGACGCGCCCGGGGCGGCGGCGCGTCGGCGTAGTCCGCGAAGCAGCGCGCCAGCCGGTCGGCCGGCCAGCTGTTGAGCAGCTCCGCGGCGGGCACTCCCTGCCCCGGCGTCATGCGCATGTCGAGGGGCGCTCCCGGCCGGAAGGTGAACCCGCGTTCCGGCGCGTCCAGCTGGTGCGAGGACACGCCGAGATCGAGCAGGATACGATCCGGGCGGAACGCCGCGATGCTGCCCAGCACCTTGGCCGACGCGAAGGCACCGCTCGCGTAGCGGATGCCGTCCTCGCCAAGCCGCGCGCGGGCCGCGGCGATCGCCTCCGTGTCGCGGTCCACGGCGAGCACCTGCGCGCCCGCCGCGACGAGCAGCGCGGCGTGGCCCCCACCGCCCAGCGTCGCGTCCACGGCCCGGCGGCTCCCCTCCGCCCACGCCCGCACGACGTCCGCGAGCACGGACTTGTGATATGTGGACGTCACCACGCTCCCGGAAAAAGCGAAAGCCCCGCCTGCCGTGGCAGACGGGGCTCGGTGCGTCATCCCGCGACGCGGGTCCAGGCGGGGCTGACGGGGCTCGAACCCGCGACCTCCGGTGTGACAGACCGGCACTCTAACCAGCTGAGCTACAGCCCCCTGCGACGGAGCGCTGCAATATAGAGGCGCGCCGGAGCCAATTCAACGCCTAGAAGTTCCGGCACTTGAACGCCTGCTTCACCTTCGGCATCTGGTCCTCGAACCGCCCCAGGTTCTGCAACATGGCGTTCATCGTCGGCGCGTGGACCCGGGAGCCCAGGATCAGCGCTTCCTTGGTGCGGGCGATCCGGTCGTGCACCGCCTTCGCGTCCGCGCAGCTCTTCGATTTCACCATCTCACCGTACGGCGTTGAGAGCGTCGCGACCGACGCGAGACCGTACCAGAAGCTCGCCTGCACGCGGATCTGTTGACGCGGGCCGAGCGTGTCCGCCGGCGTGCTGGGGCTCACCAGCTGCAGCGTCTGGTCAAGCCAGGGATAGGCGCGGTCGTAGGCGCCCGCCTGTGCTACCTTCGAGCCACCCTGTAACAGGATGACCGCCGCGTTCAACTTGAGGGTCCCGTTCTCGGAGACACGCGCTTGGTATGCCCGCGCCGTGTCCACCCGGCCGCCACCTCGGACGATCGCCAGCGAGTCCCTCTTGAGCGCGGAGTCTGACAGGGCGAGCGCGCGGGTCACGTAGACTCTCGCAGTGTCGAGAGGCTCGACGAACGCGCGACGGAGCGCCAGCAGCCCGACCGTGTCCTTCGCTGTCTGGAGTTGGCGTGCTTTGGCGGTATCGTACACTGCTGCCGCCAGGGCCGCCTGCCCCACCGCCAGGTAGCTCGGCAGGTCGTTCGGATCGATGGCGATGACGTTCTTGTACGCCCATGCTGATGAGTCGGTCCTCCCGACCATCGCGTACGCGGCGCCGAGCGCCTTCCAGAAGGCCCCCGATTTCGCGAAGTGCCGGGCCGCAGCCCTACTGAAGAACAGCAGCCTCCCGGTGTCCGGCAGGGATTGCGCCGCCCCGATCGCGGCCTTGAGGAAGCTCGAGTCGGCGAGCACCGAGCTGTCGGCCTGCACCTTGGCGGTGAACCCATCGAGCACGCAGCGCCACAGCTCTCCTTCGATGCACACCCGACTCTTCATGTCGCTGAGCCGCTGCTCGCCGGGAGCGCGCGCCAGGCCTTCGTCGAGGATCTGGACGGCCCGCGGGTACTGCTTGTGCTGCCGCAGCAGCTCCGCGATGCCGAGCCGCAGGTTGGTGTTGTGGGGCTCACCCGCGAGCTCGTGGACGAACGCGTCGATCGCTTTCAGCGTGTCGCCCTTCATCTGCCAGAAATGGGCGACGTTCTCCCAAGCCGTCGCGTTCAGCGAATCACCCTTCGTGGCCCGCTCGGCCGCCGCCAACTGGCTGTCGATCGGCATCCGTTGGGCCTCGTAGATCGTGCCGATGCACAGATGCGCCGCCGTGAGATTCGGCTCGATCTGGAGCGCCTTGCGCGCCGACTCGAGTGCCTGCGACAGCTGGCCCTTCTGGCGCCGGTCGTTGCACTCGCGCGCCAGCTCGCCCGCGCGGATGATGGCGTTGAGCCGCTGCGCCACCTGCTCGGCCAGCGCCGTGGTCGTCCCCGGGTTCGCCGTCGACGCTGTGATGAGGAAGGCATAGCCGGAAGAGCCGATGTCCACGATGCGCACGCGGGCCGTCATCGTGCCGCCCGCGCGCTCGAACGTGCCGGCGTTGTACGCGTTGACGTTGAGGAAGCGCGCGAGCAGCGAGGCTTGCGACGGGTCCAGCAGCACGTCGCACGTGAAGTCAGACGCCTTCAGCGCTTCGCACAGCTTCGCTTTCGGCACCACGTAGGCCTTATAGCGGGCCGACGCCCCCACCTTCTCCCGCACGGCGTCCATCAGCGCGATGCTCGCCGCGGAATCGGCGGGCGTCTTCGCCTGCAGCGGCAGGAGCAGCAGCTTGGTCGTCGGCTGTGGAGTCGTGAGCTGCGCCGACGCGCTGCCAGCCGCGGCGGCCAGCAAGCCGGCCACCAGTCGTAAGCTTCTCACGCGCGCAGGCCTCCGTTGCAGCCTGATACCCCGAATGGGCGAAGAGGGATTCGAACCCCCGACTTCCTGCGTGTAAGGCAGGCGCTCTGAACCGCTGAGCTATTCGCCCGTCCCACGGCGGGTCGCTACAGGGCCAGGCCTACGGGGAAGAAGACGCAGTAGCCGAGCACCAGCAGAATCGGGGCCGCGGTGGTCGAGCCACGCGACAACAGCCAGTAGCCGGCCGCGAGCGAGACGACCGCCGCAGCGAGGAAGATGTAGTTCTTGGGCCCGAAATGCAGGCGCGACGGCGCGATACTCTGGTCGGGCATGAGCGCGCCAGAGTTTACCCGGCAATCCCAACCTCGTCAAGCAGTTGGACCTCCCTCGCCCGGCACGGTCCAGCCCTCGTCCAAGAGCGCGCGCCGCACCCGGTCGCGGCGGCGCCGCAGCACCACGAGCCACACCATCAGCGATCCCGTGACGGCCCAAAACAGCCCCACCGCCCCGGCCCAGGACAGCCAGCCGTAGCGGGACCGGACGTCCCGCTGCCACCGCTCCGCGAAGTCTCCCTCCGTCACCTGGTAGGTCGCCCGCAGGGCCGCGTCGAAGCTCGGATCCCGGGCGAGACGGTCGATCAGGGGCCCGAGTCCTTGCGGGCCGCCCCAGCGCGCCAGCAACAGCACCGCCGTCGTGGCCAGCGCGTAGGCGGTGGTCGCGTCGGAGCCGTCGGAGCGGAGGGCCCGGTCCACCTCGTCCAGATCGAGCGGTGCACCGCGCGCCACCTGCCAGTTGAGGCGGAGCGCGTCGAGACGGTCCCACTCCGCGGCCGCGACGGCGGCGTAGCCTTCCTCGAACCACAGCGGCAGGCGGCGACCAACCCGCCAGCGCAGCGCGAGGTGGGCGAGCTCGTGCCGGAGCGCGGCTTCAAGGTGGTCGGCCGGTCCGACGGACAGCAAGACGACGGTCCTGGCCTCCGGGAACGCCGCGCCTTCGCTCCAACGCGGCAGACGGCCCCTGGTGAGCGAGTCGAAGCGGGCGCGATCGGGGGCGAGCAGCAAGCGGATCGGGCGGTCGGCGAGCGGGCCTATGCCCGGAAACGGCGCGGCGCGGTCGGCGGCCTCCGCGAGCGCGACCGCAAGCGTGAGCTGCGCGGGCCACGCCACCGCCGTGACGCGCCCGACCTGTACGGCCTCGGGGCCCTGCACGAGCAGGGCGAGGAGCGCTAGGTGCGCGGCGGCTCCCCTCCCTGCAGCACGACCTGCAGGGTGTCCTGACATTTCTTGCCCCAGGGGTTGAACTTGTTCGCCTTGAACCCGTCCTCCCAGACCTGCTGCGCCTGGGCGGCTTCGCCCCCGAACCAGTAGGCGCGGCCCAGCTCGTAGTAGGCCTCGATCAGGTTGGGCCCGAGCTTGAGCGTCTTCTGGAAGAAAGTCTGCGCGTCCTCGTACATCTCGCGCTGCAGGTAGACCAGGCCGAGGTAGAAATGCGCGTACAGCGTGGCCTTCTTGTCGTTGTCGAGGCGGATCGCCTTGGAGAGGTGCTCGATCGCTTCCCCGAAGATGCGCTTCTTCAGGCAGATGTAGCCGACGTTGATGCGCGCCAGCGAGTTCGCCGGCTCCTTCATCAAGACCTTCTGGAAGGTCTGGAGCGCCTCGTCGTAGTCCTCGTGCAGCATCTGCGCCCAGCCGAGCAGGGATTCGCCCTGGGTCTCACCGGGGGCGAGCTGCAGCGCCTTCTGCAGCGATTGGATCGCGCCCGCGTAGTCGCCGAGCGAGATCAGGCTCCACCCCTTCTCGATGAACGTCGACGCGCCGATGTGGTCGGCGTGCAGGGCGGGCCGCGACCCGGTGAACTCGGGCGCCGACGCTTCCGCCGTGGAGGCGGCGACCTGCTTGTAGCGGTCCACCAGCTTGCGAATGTCCTCCCTGAGCTCGCCCAGCTCGGCGATCAGGGCGTCCACCTGCTTGAAGTAGGCGATGATCTCGCGCTTCACCGCCTCGCGCTCGGCGGCCCCCGCGACGCTGCCGAGCTTGCGCGCGATGGCGTCGTAGTCGGCCCGCAGGGCGCGGATCGGGCTCTCGGTGGTCACGCCTGTGTCTGCTCCTTGACGGTCGGCTGCACCGCCGCCTCGAGCGCGAGCTTCTCCTGCGAATTCAGCAGCCGCCCCGTGTTGAGCACGATGATGGTGCGCCCATCCTTCACGATGAGGCCGGTGATGTACTCGGCGGCGAGGCCCTTCACGATGGTGGGCGGCGCCGTGACCTCGGTGGCCAACAGCTGCAGCACCTCGGTCACCGCGTCGACGACGATGCCAAGCTTCGCCCCGTCCCACTGGAGGACGACGATGCGGGTCTCCTCGCGCAGCGGGGCCGGCACGCCCAGCCGTTTGCGCAGATCGATGAGCGGGACCGCGGTCCCCTGATACTGCAGGACCCCCTCCAGGAAGTCGGGCGCCTTGGGCAGGGGCGCCGGCGTGTCGTAGCGCAGGATCCGCTCCACCTGGAAGATGTTGAAGGCGAAGTCCTGCCCGGCGATCCGGAAGGTCACGAGTTGGACCTCGTCGCCGGTGCTCATCCGATGCGGTCTCCCAGGGCGTCGAGGTCGAGGATCGGGACGAGCGTCCCCATGCGCCGTGCGACGCCCGCGGCCCAGGGGAGCGACTCTCCGCCGGGGACGGGGAGCATGGCCTCGCGCACCACGTCGTCGGCGTCGTCGACCTCGAAGGCCACCGACCGCTCGCCCAGCGCGACGAGCACGGCCGTGTGGCCGCGCTCGGCGGGAGGGGGACGCTCGCCCAGGAGCGCTCCGAGGTGGACCAGCGGGACGAGGCGGCCGCGCAGCGGGGTGAGACCGCGCATCGCCTGCAGGGCGCGCGGCACCTCCAGCACCTCGCCCAGGTCGCCGACCTCGAGCACGCGTCCCAGCGGCAGGCCGTACGGCTTACCCTCGGCGCGGACCAGGAGATAGCCCGGGCTCATCGCGTTGCGCGGCTGGTCACGCGCCTCCGCACCAATTCGATCATGACCCGCTCGGCAATCTGTCCCAGCGGCAGAACCGCGTCTACGCCGCCGGCCTGCACCGCGGCGGCGGGCATCCCGGGAATCACGGACGACTCGCGGTCCTGGGCGATGCCGCCACCGCCGGCGTCGCGGATCGCCCGCAGCCCCTCGGCGCCGTCGCGCCCCATTCCGGTCAGCACGACGCCGACGCCCTGCGCCCCGAACACGGCCGCCACCGAGCGGAACAGCGGGTCCGCGGCCGGGCGCACGCCCCACACCGGCGCGCTCTGGTCGAGGGCGATCATCGGTCCGTCGGGAGCGGGCACCACTCGCATATGATAATCGCCCGGCGCCACGTACGCCGTGTCCGCGACCAGCGGCGCGCCGTCGTCCGCTTCCACGACGCGCAGCGCGCTCATCGAGTCCAGCCGCTCGGCGAGGCTGCGAGTGAACTTGGGCGGCATGTGCTGCACCACGAGCACGGCCGCGCCACACCCCGGGGAGAGCCGCGGCACCACGTCCGCGAGCGCGCGCGGGCCACCGGTGGACGCGGCGAGCGCGACGACGCAGCGCGCCCGCGCGCGCAGCGCGGTGTCCCCGCGGCGCGGCGCCACCGGCGGCCGGGCGAGCATCGGGACGCGCGACACGTCGGCGGCGAGGGCGCGCTCCACGGCGGCGACGAGCTGCGGGCCCATGCGCAGCATCGCCGCCCGGTCCGCCTCCTGCGGCTTGGCCACGATCTCCACGGCGCCGAGCTCCAGCGCCCGGATCGCGGCGCCGGTCCCCGGGCCGGCGTGGGCGCTCACGACCACGATGGGCCGCGGCGCTTCCGACATGATGTAGCCGATCGCGCCGAGGCCGTCGAGCTCGGGCATCTCGAGGTCCATCGTCACCACGTCGGGCTCGAACTGGTGCACCTTGCGCACGGCGTCGAACCCGTCCCGTGCCGTCGCGATCACGTCGAACCCGCGCAGCACGTCGCTCAGCACGCGCCGCATCAGGGCGCTGTCGTCCACCACGAGGACGCGCGGGGTGGAGCCGCGGCGCTCAGATGACGACGGCATCGCTCCCCACGGTCCGGATCTCGACGTGGCCGTCGACCACGTGGAAGCGGACGGAGCGGCCCGCGCCGCCGCCCACGGCCTGGCGCGCCAGCGGGATGGAGGCGGCGCGCAGGGCGTCGCGCGCGGCGACGACGTTGCGCTCGCCCATTTGCACGCTGCCCGGCGTCATCAGCTGGGCGAACATGCTCGCCCCGCCCGCGAGCTTCGCGACGAGGCGCCGGGGGTCGGCCCCGAGCGCCCGCAGCCGCTCGACGAGGAACGGCACCGCCGTGTCGGGAAACTTCGCGGGATTGGTGGCGTCGTGCGCGAGGCTGCGCGACGGCAACAGGATGTGGGCCATCCCCCCGGCGCCGGCGGCCGCGTCGTGCAGCATGATGGCGACGCAGGACCCGAGCCCGAGCGTGACGATGACCGCATCGCCGCGCTCCGCGGCCCACTCCGCCACCTTTACGATGGTCTCCTTCGGGGCGGGACTCATGCCGGCCGGCGGTAGATCCGCTCCCGCGGCTCCTCGAGCACGAGGCGCTCCCGCGCCGCCCCGAACAGCGTCTCGACCTTGCCGAGCAGCAGGACGCCTCCCGGCGCGAGGGCCTCGGCGAACGCCAGGAAGAGCCGCTCCTGCGTCGGTCGATCGAAGTAGATCACCACGTTGCGGCACACGATCAGGTCGTACGGGGGCGCGGGCGGCGGCTCGCACGTGAGGTCGTGTTTCAGCACGCGCACGAGGCGCTGCAGCGCCGGGCCCGGGCGGCGCGGCGCGTCGGCGGTGAAGTAGCGTCGCACGAGCTCCGCCGGCGTTTCGCTGAAGGCGCTCTCGGGGAAGGCCGCGGCGCGCGTGCGCTCGAGGCTGGTGCGGTCCACGTCGGTCGCATCCACGCGCGCCCGGCCGAGCCGGCCCTCCTGGTCGAGTCGCCGCCCCGTCTCGGCCAGCGCGACCGCGATCGTATAGGGCTCCTCGCCCGACGCGCACCCCGCCGACCAGACCCGCACCTCGCCGCGGCGCCGCTCCCACAGCTCGACGAGGTAGGGCGCGAGCGCGCGCCACGTCTCGGCGTTGCGGAAGAACTTCGTCACGTTGATCGTGAGAGCGTCGAGCAGCAGGTCGTATTCGCCCGCGTCGCCGTCGAGCAGCCGCGCGTAGTCCTCGAAGGTGTGGACGCCGCGCGCCCGCATGCGCACCGCGATGCGGCGCCGCAGGCACTTCTCCTTGTAGGCCTCGCAGACGACGCCCCGCGCGTCGGAGATCTTCCGGGTGAGCGCCCGAAAGGCCCGCGCGTCCTGCTCCGGCGTCACGACAGCGCGCTCAGCGTGTCCAGATTGGCCTTGACGAGCTCGTGCTTGGGGTTGAGCTCCAGCGCCTTGCGCCACAGCTGGGCCGCCAGCTCCCGGTCGTTCCGCTTGTAGGCGATGTTGCCGAGCTTGAAGTACACGTCGTCCCCGAGGTCGGGGGCGAGCTCCACGGCGCGGCTGTAGGCGTCCCACGCCTCGTCGTAGCGCGACCCGCGGTAGGCGAGGTCGGCCAGGTTCTTGGACAGCTGCGGCAGCGACGGCTCGTTCTTGCGGGCGGTGCGCACCAGCTCCTCCGCGGCCTCGAGGTCGCCGGCCAGCTCCTTCAGCACGGCCAGGTTGTTGAGCAGCACGGCGTGCGTCGGGTAGGCGGCGGCTGCCTCCCCGGCCAGCTGCTCGGCGAGCTCGAAGTCCCCCGCCCCCGCGGCCGCCAGGGCGCGCGCCCAGTACCACGCGGCGGGCGGCGTCTCGCCCGCGAGCTCCTTCGCGCGGTCGAGCCGGCCGGCGGCGCTCGCGTAGTCGCCCTGCTTCAGGGCGACGATGCCCCACCCCAGGTACACGCGGACGTCCGTGCGGGCACGCGCCGCCGCCTCCGCGTAGGCAGCCTCCGCCTCCTTCAGCCGGCCGAGCTGCTCGTAGGCGTAGGCGAGGTTGTGGAACACCGCGGGCCGACCACCCCCCTTCTCGGCCGCGAGCCGCAGGGCCTCCATCGCTTCACGCCAGCGCGCCTGCTTCAGGGCGACGAGCCCGATGAAGAAGTGGGCGTTCGCCTCGCCGGGCCGCAGCTCCGCCACCCGCCGGAACTCGCGTGCCGCCTCGTCCAGCATCCCGGTCTTGTAGAAGGCGATGCCCAGGTTGCGGTGCTCCTCGACGCGGGCGTCGGTGATGTGCCGGTCCACCGCCGACGCGGTGCGGCCCGCACGATGCACGAATCCGGCGGTGATCAGGCCGTAGAGGGCCTTGCCGATCTCGAATTCCCCGAGCCCGGAGTCCTCGATCACCTGGTTCATGTCGCGCGCGCCGTCGAGCAACGGCAGCACGCGCTGCTGCGTTTCGGTGAGCGCGGCCTCGCTGATCGCGAGCCGGTCCTTGTCGACGGTGAAGATCAGGTCGAACGAGGGGATCTTCTTCTCGATCAGGCTCCACTCGTCCACCCGGCGCGCGCCTTCGAGCAGCAGCGACTCCGGGTTGATGTTGACCAGGAAGTCCTGGCGCTCCGGCCGCACCTCGCTCTCGAAGTTGAAGGTCCCCTGGGTCCAGGTGAAGAGATAGTAGACCGATTCTTCGATCTGGACCCGCATGTAGCGCTCCAGGTCCTCCTGGCTGATCACTCCCATCCCGACCAGGATTTCGCCCAGCTTCTTGTCGCGCTCCTTCGATTGCCGGTGGATGGCGGCGTCGAGCTGGTCCGACCTGATCTTCTGGTGCTTCACCAGAATGTCGCCGAGCCGGTCGCGCCGGTTGACGATCGAGGCGTAGCAGATGCGCCCCTTGTCGAAGTAGATGTAGCCGAAGTTGGAACGATCCGCGATCGAGAGACACCCGGTCTTCTGCCCCAGCGCCAACAGCTGCAGCACGTCGGGGAGCGAAGCCTCCTTGAGCGAGCCTTTGATCGCCATGCTAGCGGTATTCCTCGATCAGGCGGTCGGCGACGTCCGGCCAATCCCACACCATCTTCTCGCGGCTCTTCACCCCGCCCATGCTCGAGACCACGATCCCGCTGGTGCGCAGCCCGCCGGAGCGCCGCGCCTCGCGCGGCTGTCCCTCCAGCACGTCGCGCGCCAGCCCGGCGGTGAGCGGCACGTCTTGCGCCGCGGCGCTGCTCACCACGCGTTGCAGCACGGGAATGAGGCTGCGCACGGAGTCGACCGGGCGATCCGCCAGATAATCGAGCAGGGCCGCGTCAGGCGGGGTGCCCGGCTGGGCCAGCGCCTGCTCCAAGAAGTGTCGCTTCAGTTCGCGGTCCGGCTCGGAGATCTCGGCCACGAGCCCGCCGCCCAGACGGGTGACGATGCGCTCCTCCAGTCCCTCGAGGGCGCCGGGTGGCGCGGGCGCCGTGAAGACGAGCTGGCGCTCCTTGTCGAGGAGCAGGTTGAAGAGGTTGAACAACTCTTCCTGGGTGCGATCCTTCCCCGCGAGCAGGTGAACGTCGTCGAGCAGCAGTGCCGTCGCGCGCCGGTAGCGCGCGCGCCACCAGTCCACCCGGTCGCCGTCGATCGCGGCGATCAGCTCGTCGATGAACGCCTGAGTCGAGAGGCATGCCACCACCGCTCCCCTGGCGCGGGCGAGCTCCAGGCCGATCGCGTTCAGCAGATGGGTTTTCCCGAGCCCGCTCTTCCCGACCAGGACGAGCGGATTGTACTTCTTCCCGGGCCGCTTGATCACGTCGCGCGCGGCGCTCACCGCCACGTCGTTCGACGGGCCGACGGCGTAGGTCGCGAGCGCGAACGCCGCCGAGGGACCCGGCGGCGGCGCCGCGCCCGTGCGCACTTCTGCCGCCGCCGCCTCCGCATCGGCGAGGCGCTCCGGATCGCGGAACTGGCTCTGTCCCGAGGCCTGCGGGTCGAGCTGCGCCACCTCGGTCTCCAGCACCTTCAGACGCTCGACGTCCTTCTCGTAGGCGTCGATCGCGTCATCCACCGCGGCCGGCGCTTGCTGCTCGAGCAGCGCCTCGAGGCGTCGCGTGCGGTAGCCTTCGCCCTCCCACCGCAGGATCGCCTCCGCGACCCGCGCCCGCCACGCCTCGACGGCCTTGCCGAGCCCCACGGTCACGTCGGCGAGGAACTGCCCGAACTCGTCGCCGGCCGGCGCGGCGCCGCGCGCCGCGGCGGCGCCCGCCGGTACCGCGGCCTCCGCTTTCAAGCCGAGCAGCTGCTTCGCCGTCGCCGCGTTGATCTGCGTCTCGTTGACGGCCTGGTAGGCGACCAGCCGGTTCAGCGCGCCCATCAGCTCCCGCACGTTGTCGAACGCCGCCCCCGCCACGGTCTCGAGCACGCCCGGCGCGAACCGCGCGGCGCGCTCCTCCGCCTTCCGCCGCAGGATCGCGACCCGCGTCTCGTAGTCCGGCGGCCCGATATCGACGACCAGCCCGCCCGAGAACCGCGAGATCAGGCGCTCGTCCAGATCCGCGATCTCGCCCGGTGGCCGGTCGCTCGTCAGCACGATCTGGTGCGCGGCCACCTGCAGCGCCTCGGTGAGCCGCAGCAGCTCGGACTGCATCTCCTTGCGCTTCGCGAGGAACTGCACGTCGTCCACCAGCAGCACGTCCACTCCCTGGAAGCGACGCCGGAACGCGTCGCCCTGGCCGGCCGCGATGGCGGCGTGAAACGCCTCCACGTATTCGTCGAGCGTCAGATACTCGATGTTGAGCCCCGGGGCGAGCTTCTTCGCGGCCTGGCCGATCGCCATGAGGAGATGCGTCTTGCCGAGCCCCGAGCCGCTGTAGACGAACAGCGGGTTGTAGGCCGACCCGGGCGTCTCGGCGACGGTGCGCCCGGCGGTGACGGCGAGGCGGTTCGCCGCCCCCACCACGAAGGTGTCGAACGCGTATTTGGGATTGAGCGCGGTCGTCACGCCGTACTCCCGGCGGCGAGCCGCTTCAGCACCAGCTCGGAGATCCCCTTCAGCGTCTCGAATACGCCCGTGCCGTGCAGCGCGTCGGCCGCGAAGCTCGGCACGCCGCGGAAGTTGAGGGCGTCGTCGAGGTCCGCCGGCGAGAGGATCAGCTCCCGCGGCAAGTCCTGCTTGTTGTACTGCATGGCGAGCGGCACGGCGCGGACGTCCACACCGTGCTCCAGCAGGTTGCTCTGCAGGTTCTGGAGGCTCTCCACGTTCTCGTCGAGCTGGCGCGCCTGGCTGTCGGCGACGAACACGACCCCGTCGGCGCCCTGCAGCACGAGCCGGCGCGTCGCGTTGTAATAGACCTGGCCCGGGACCGTGTAGAGCTGGAACCGGGTCGCGAACCCGGAGATCTGGCCCAGGTCGATCGGCAGGAAGTCGAAGAACAGCGTGCGGTCGGTCTGGGTGGCGAGCGAGACCAGCCGCCCGCGGCGAGCCTCGGGGACCCGCCCGTACACGTAGTGCAGGTTGGTCGTCTTGCCGGAGCGTCCGGGCCCGTAGTAGACGATCTTGCAGGTGATCTCGCGCGTCGTGAAGTTGACCAGCGACAAGGGCCTACCTCCCGAACAGCGTGTTGAGGCTGTCGCTCAACTCGCGCTCGAAGTCCGCTGCGAGCACCTGCTTGGGCACGCCTTCCTTCGGACACGCCGCCTGGAGATCCGCGACGAGCTGCTCGAAGAATAACTGCACCAAGCCGACCGACGAAACTTCGAGGTCGTAGACGACGAGCACCACGAGCATCCCACGCGCCGTGCCGAAGCCCGCCAGGAAGATGCCGTGCCGCTCGCCCTGGTGAGTCAGGGCGGCGAACGGCGGCTGCTTCAGCTCCTTCGCCATCGCGGCCGTGGAGGCAATGATGGCGGCTCCGAGCGCCGCGGCCGACATCACCTCCACCGCCCGGGAGAAGCCGTGTTGGGCCATCACCTGCCCCGCCGACGTCATCACGAGGACCAGGCGCGCCTCCGCCTCCTTCGTGAACTTGACGAGGGGCTGGAGCGTCCAGGCCTCGACGGCGCGCGTCGTCATCGCACGGCCTCCGCGGCGCGCAGCAGCTCCAGGCGCACCAGACCGACGTTGACGTCGGGCTCGGCCACCGCCACCACGACGATCCCCGAGGCCGCGGGCACGACCAGCAGGGCCCCCTGCTCGCCCTGCAGATGCCAGAACACGCTCGCGCCCACGCCCGCGGCCGCCATCGCCCGGCGCAGCCGGTTGGCCAGGCTGGCGGCGAGGGCGGCGACGGCCGACCCCTTGATCCCCTCCATCAGATGCTCCGCCACGACGAGCCCGTCGTCGCTCGAGACGATCATCGCCCCGCGCACCCCGCGCACGCGGGTGACGAGGTCGAGCGAGCGGGCGTAGCCGGTGGCGGTCACGCCTGCTGCTCCAGCCAGCGCCGCGCGGCCATGGCGGCCCGCTGCGCGATGATCGCCAGCCGCCCCATCGGGACCGACCGGTCGCGCACCACCAGCAGGAGGGCGTCGGGCCCGGGTTGGGCGAGGTGGACGTGCCCGAGCTGGCCCTCGGCCGCGAGTCCGGTCCAGGCGCCGAATCCGAGCAGCTTCGCCGTGCGCCCCGCCTCCAGCGAGACGCCGGCCAGGTAGGCGGCGACCGCCTCGGTCACGTCGGCGCCGTTCCAGTCGCGCAGCGCCCCGCCCAGCACGCGGCCCGCGGCGTCGAGCAGCAGCAGCCCCTCCTGCGCGCCCTCGAGCCCGGCGAACACGCGACGGTCCTCGAGCGGCCCGGCGGGCGGCGCCATCGGCTCCTCGGGCACGGGGGGGGACGGGGGCGCGTCCGGCCGCAGGGCCGCGGCGTGCCCGGCCGGCCGGGCCGCCGCGCTGCCCATGGGCTGGCCCCGGACCATCGCGAGCGCCTGCTGGATCGTGAAGTCGTCCGGCGCCACGCGCTCCGCCTCCTCCAGGTGAGCGACCGCCTGCGCCACGTCGCCGACCTTGAAATAGAGGAAGGCGAGCCCCTTGAGCGCGCCCATGTGGCCGGGCGCGATGCGCCGGGCCATGTCCCACTCGTCGAAGGCGCGCTCGTAGTCGCGCTTGTCGGCGAGGATGCGCGCGTACAGGTCGTGGGCATCGGCCAGGTGCGGGTGGCGCTCCAGCCCGTTCAGCGCGACCCGGTGAGCGGCGTCGAGCTGCCCCCGCTGTCGCAGCAGATCGGCGAGCCGCAGGAACACGAGGCTCTGCGGATCGCGCGCCAGCTCGGCCGAGAGCGTCTTGATCTCGTCAGCCATGGAACCCCGCTCTGCTGTCCGCGAGCGTTTGCGCCGCGGTCTTGGCGCGTCGCACTTCGCCCTGCTGCGCGAGCTCCGTCTCCGACCGCGCGGCGAGGCGCTCCCACCGGCTCCACTGCTCGACCGCTTCGGCAAAACGCCCGATCGCGGCCAGGGCGTACCCGAGGTAGCGGTGCCCGGCCGCGAGCAGCGGGTCGAGCGTCAGCCCGCGGCGCAGCTCGTCCACGGCCTCGGCCGCACGGCCTGCGGCGAGGTGCGCCCGGCCCAACAGCAGGTGCACGACGGGGTCGTGCGGATACAGGCTCCCCGCCTGCTCGGCCGCTGCGCGGGCCGCCTCCAGGTCCTTGCGGGCGAGCGCCTCCTCGGCCTGGGCCACGAGCGCGGCGAGGTCCGCGGCGCCGCTGGTGCGCTCGCGGCGCAGTGTGCCCGGGTCCGCCAACACCACGACCCCGGCGCTCTCCAGCCCGAACAGGGTCTTCGCCACGTCGAACTCCGACCGCCCGAGCTCCCGCGCGATGGCGCGCACGTCGCGCTGTCCGTCCACCGCCGCGAGCACCTCCCACTCGGGCGGCAGCAGGTCGAGCTCGCCCCCGCCGTCGGACGGCGGCGGTGCGAGCGCCGCGATCACGCCGAGGTGGGGGATGCGGCTCTCGATGCGCGACCACTCGTCGATGCGGCGCGCCCCCTCCATCAGCAGCGCTTCCGTCGGGATCCGCACGGTCGCCGCGGGGGGGACGTCGAGCAGCGGCCCCTCCACGAACGAGAAGTAGCCCTCCCGCCAGCTCATCACCTCGAAGATCACTTCCTCGACCTGGAAGCGAAGCTGGCGCTCCAGCTCGCGCGGCGTGATGGCGCCGAGCGCCACCAGGATCTCGCCCAGTCGCCGCTTGTCCCCCTGGCGCTGCTGCATGTCGCGCGCGCGCTCGAGATCCGCCTCCGCGATCTTCCCCGTGCGGAGCAGCAGGCTGCCGAGCGGGTGCGGGTTGCTGCGGATTTCGGCGTAGACGACGGTGCCGTCCTCGAAGTGGATCGTCCCGGCGTTGTGCCGCACCTCGGAGGTGACGCGCAGCACGCCGGTCTTCCGGCTCAGGTCGAGCAGCTGGAAGACGTCATGGATCCCGAGCTCGCGCAGCGGGCCTTCGATCGCCATGGCTACGCCGCGTCGGAGGCGAAGATGTGTTGCAGGTCGAGCGCCGTGCGGGCATGCATGCGCGCGCGCTGCGCGAACGGCCCGCTCGGGTCGAGCCGCGTGACCCGCTCCCACGCCTGGACCGCCTCGGCGTAGCGGTGCAGCCGCGCCAGCGCGACGCCCAGCTGAAACACGGCCTCCACCTGGTCGGGGTCGAACTTGAGCGCCCGGCGGAACGCCTCCAGTGCCGCCTCGTGGCGCTTGTCGTCGAGCAGGGCGCGTCCCAGAAGCAGCAGGGCCGGCAGGTCATAGGGATCCTGCTCCAGCGTCTCGGCGAGCCGCCGGATCGCCTGCGGCACCTGCCCCGAGCGCCGCAACAGGTCCGCCAGGGCGAGGTTCGCGTCGCTGAGGGTGGGCAGCACCTCGAGCGCCCGCTCGTACGCCTCCTGCGCCTCCCGCCACTCCTCGCGCTCCTCGTGCAGGCGGCCGAGGTCGACCCACACCTGCACGTAGCCCGGGTCGAGCTCGAGGGCGCCGCGGTAGGCCGCGAGGGCGCCGCCCTTGTCGCCTACCTTGAGGGCGACGTCGCCCTGGAGCTTGTGGAGATCGGCGCGGTCGGGCGCGCGCGTTTGCGCTTGCCTCAGGGCGGTGAGGGCGCCGGCGGCATCCCCCGCCGCGGCGCGGCCCCGCGCCGCGACGACCAGGGCCTCGACGTCGTCCGGGGCGAGCGGCAACAGCTCCTCCGCGAGCGCCGCCGCCTCGGCGGTGCGCCCCAGGGCGAACAGCGCCTTCACCTCGCCGAGCCGTGCGTTGGGGCGGTCCGGGGCGAGCCCCCGCGCCTCGTGATAGCGCTCCAACGCCTCGCCGTGCAGGCCCCGCCGCGCGAAGATGTCGCCCAGCAGCACGGCGGCTTCGGCGCGGTCGGCGCCGCGCTGCACCGCGCGCACCGCCTCCGCCGCCGCGACGTCCATGAGGCCCTTGCTCACGTAGTCCCGTGCCAGCGCGAGCGGATCGTCCACCCGGGGAGGCGCGGGCTCGGTGGCGGGTGCGGGCTGCAGCTCCTGGAAGATGTTGTCGAGCAGGCGCTCGTCGAAGGCGAAGTTCTCACCCAGCGTCTCCGCCGTGACGTCGGCGGAGATCTCCGGTGCGATGCCGATGGTCGCCTTCTCGTACTGCAGGTCGATCGTGAGCTGGAATTTCTGCGACACGTAGTAAGGGTCGAGCTCGAGCGCCCGCTTGGTGGCGCGGAGCGCGCCGTCGAAGTCGCCCAAGTTCGAGAGGGTGAAGCTCAGATTGTAGTGGGCGCCCGCGTGCTCGGGGTCCGTCTCGACCGCGCGCACGAACGCGTTGCGCGCGTCGGTGAAGCGCTTCAGCTCCACCAGCACGAGGCCGATCCCGTTCCAGGCCGCGGCGGAGCGCGGCTCGGTCGCCAGGACCTGGCGGTAGGCCTCGAGCGACAGTTGGAAGCGCCGCAGCTGGTACAGCAACAGCGCCAGGTTGAGCCGGGCGGCCGAGAAGCCGCCCCGCAGCTGCAGCGCCGTGCGCAATGCCTCGATCGCCTCCTCGGTATCGCCCGCGTGCGCGACCACCACGCCCAGGTTGTTCCACGCCAGCGCGTACTTGGGGTCCACCTCCACCGCCTGGCGGTAGGAGGCAAGCGCGTCGTCGGCGCGGCCCGCCTGGTGGAGGACCACGCCCCGCTCGTTCCACAGCTTGGGCGAGTCCGGGACCTCGCGGATCAGCGTCTCGTACAGCTCGAGCGCCGCCCCGAAGTCGCGCTTGAGGAGGTGGACCTCCGCCATCGCCTGGAGCGTGAGGCGGCGGTCCTCGCCGCGCTCCAGCGCCATCCGATAGGCACGCAGCGCCTCGTTGTAGTAGCCCTTCTGGCGGAACGCGAGCCCGAGGTTGTAGTGCGCGAGCTCGTTCCCCTCGACCACCTGGGGCTCCGGGCTTTCGCGCGCCCGCAGCTGCTGGCTCCGGCGCTCGGCGTTGTAGCGCTCGAGCGAGAGGTTGGTCTGCGCTCGAGCGAGCGGCGGGTTGAGCTGGATGGCGCGCTTCGAAGCGGCGCGCGCCTCCTGGTGGCGTCCCATGTCGCCGAGCACGAACGCCATCAGATAGTGCGCGTGCGCGTTGTCGGGGTTCAGCTCGACCGCCTTCTCGAGCGCCTGCAGCGCCTCGGCGTTCAGGCCCCGGTTGTAGTAGATCTCGCCGAGGTAGAACCACACGACGCTCGAATCGGGATCGAGCTCCCGGGCCCGCACGAACCACTCGGTCGCCACCTCCGGCCGCCCGCGGTTTTTCTCGGCGAGCCCGAGCTGCAGGATCGCCGCCACGTCCTTGGGGCGCTGGCCCAGCAGCTGTTCGAACTCGGCCACCGCCTCCGCCTGCTGCCCCAGGATCGCGTAGGCGCGGCCCAGCTCCCAGCGCGCATCGCGGTCGTCCGGGGCCTGCCGCAGGCGCTCCCGCAGCTCGGCGACGCGGCGGTCGTAGTAACCCGAATTGTGGTAGGCGATTTCGAGGTTGCGCTGCGCGACCTGCATCTTCGGGTCGAGCTCGAGCGCGCGGGAGAACTCCGCGATCGCGTCTTCCAGCAGGCCCTTCTGGAAGTAAAGGACGCCCAGATTGCTGTGCGCCCCGGCGTCCGAAGGGTCGATCCGGCGGGCGAAGGATCGGAGGACGGCGAGGTCGCGGTCCGAAAGCGCCGGCGCCGTCACGGGTCAGGTCAGCCGGATGGCGTCAAAGATGGCCTTGAGGGACGCCAGATCCGGGAGCAGCAGGAAATGTCCCCGGAGCCCCTCCGCCGAGTCGATGTGGAACTCGGTCTCGACGCAGAACACGAAGTCGCGCTCGTGCCCGAAGTTGAGGTACGTCGTGGTGAGCACCGCCGCCGACACGTCCACCACCAGGCTCGGCACGGACGGGAGCAGGAGCATCCCCATGAAGTCGGACAGCGCGTTCATGTAGGCGCCCGAGAGGATGTTGCCGGCCTCCTTGAGGCACGATTGCTCCAGCACGTCGAACGTGGCCGTGGTGCCGAGCGGCCGGCGCAGCAGCATGTCGCACACCTTGCGACCCACCGCCTCCGGGAAGAGCAGCAGGGTGCGCCCGGTCAGGTCGCCGAGCATGTGCATGAGCACCGCGGCGACCACATCGCTGGCATTGCCCAGCAGCTCGGGCACCTCTTCCAGCCGCGCGATGTTGATCTCGGGCACGCTGATCATGATGCGGCGGTTGGTGAGCTGGGACAGCGCCGTGGCGGCGTGCCCGGCGCCGATGTTCGCCACTTCCTTGAGCGCGTCGAGCTGCAGCGCCTTGAGATCCCGGACGTCTTCCATCCCCGCTCCCGCCTACACGAGTCCGCCGGCGTCGAGGATCAACGCCGGGACTCCGTCTCCCATGATGGTCGCCCCGCTGAAGACGGGGAGCGTCCCCTGCGGTGCGTCGAAGCCCTTCACCACGATCTCCTGCTGCCCCAGCATCCCATCCACGACGACGCCCGAGCGCCGGTCCCCCATCTCGAGCACGATGATCGGCCGCCGCGGCGGCGGCGCGTCGCCGGCGACGCCGAGCAGCTGCCGCAGGTAGACGAGCGGCACCACGCGGTCGCGCAGCACGATCGCCTCGCGCCCCTCGACGGTCGTCGTCGGCGCCGCCCCGAGCTCCACCGTCTCCGCCACGTAGGTGAGCGGTAGGGCGTAGCGCTCGCGCCCCACGCTCGCGATCAGCGCCCGCACGATCGCGAGCGTGACCGGCAGCCGCAGCACGAACGTCGTGCCCTTGCCCGGCTGCGAGCGAATCTCGATCGAGCCGCCCAGTGCCCGCAGCCGCGTCACGGCCACATCGATCCCGACCCCCCGGCCCGAGACGTTCGTCACGGCGTCCGCCGTCGAAAACCCGGGCCGCGCGAGCACCCGCAGCAGCTGGTCGTCGGTGAGCGCCTCCGCGTGCGGGTCCACCAACCCGTCGCGCCGCGCGCGCTCGAGAATGGTCGCGCGGTCGATGCCGCGGCCGTCGTCCGTCACGCTGATCGCCACGCTCGAGCGCTCGCGCAGCGCCGTGAGCACAATCTCCGCCTCGGGGTTCTTGCCCCGGCGCCGCCGCTCCGCCGGCGGCTCGATTCCGTGGTCCACCGCATTGCGCAACAAATGCATGAGCGGGTCGCCCAGCTCGTCCAGGATGGCGCGGTCGAGCTCGATCTCCTTCCCTTCCACGCGGAATGCCACCTGCTTGCCGAGCTGGCGCGCCAGGTCCCGCACCAGCCGCGGGAACCGGTCGAACACCTGCCACACGGGCGTCATCCGCGCCTGGATGATCTCCGCCTGCAGGTCCGCCGTGAGGCGCGAGATCTGGATCGTGACGTCGTCGATCGCGGGGTCACGCCGCTCGGCCGCGAGCTCATTGAGCCGCCCCCGCGCCGTGACGAGCTCGCCGATCAGGTCCATCAGCCCATCCAGCCGGCGGAGGTCGACGCGCAGGTGACGGCTGCGCGCGGGCTCGACCGCGGCGCCCGCTGCGGCGGCCGGCGCCGCCGCGCGCCGCTCTTCCTCTTCAGGGAGCGTGACGCTCTCGACATCCCCCGTCGCTCGCAGCCGCTCGCGGATCTGGTCGGCCGGCGCGGCGGACTCGAGCCGGAAGGCCAGCCGCCCGTCGAAGTCCTCAGCCTCGAACGCCGCGGGCGGCGGACTGACGGCATGCACGGCGCCGAGGGCCTGCGCGCGTTTGAGGAGCAGCAGCGCGCGCCCGCCTTTGAGCGGCGCCTCGGCGCGCAGCACGACCTGCACCAGGCGTCCGGGGGCGGCGAGCGCCTCGATGGGGGGTGGAGGCGGCTCCCGCGCCGCCGCCGCGCGGCCCGCCTTACCGCCGGCGCGCGCGGCCGCCCGGTCCAGCTCGGCCGTGATCGCGGAGAGGTCGAGGTCGCGCTCGCGTCCTCGCACCGACAGCTCGACCGCCTGCTCGAGGGCGTCGCGGGCCCGGAACAGGAGCTGCAGCAGCTCGTCCGTCGCGGGGTGTGCGCCGCGGCGCAGATGGTCGAGGAGGTTCTCGGTGCGGTGGGCGAGGTCGGTGACGGCGGCGTAGCCCATCGTGGCGGCCATGCCCTTCACGGTGTGTACGGCGCGGAACAGGCCGCCCACCGGCTCCAGCGAGGCCGGCTTGCGCTCCCACGCGAGCAGCAGCTGGTTGCAGGCGCTCAAGTGCTCCCGGCTCTCCGCCAGGAACAGCTCCGCGTACTGCGACAGATCCATGTGCTAGCCCAGCACGCGCTGCACGGCTTCGAGAACGCGCGACGGTTGGAACGGCTTCACGACAAAGTCCTTCGCCCCCGCCTGGATCGCTTCCACCACCAGCGCCTGCTGCCCCATCGCGCTGCACATGAGGATCTTGGCGTCCGGATCATGCTTCACGATCTCCCGCACCGCGTCGATGCCGCCCATGTCCGGCATCACGATGTCCATCGTCACCAGGTCGGGCTTGAGCTGCTTGTACCTCTCGACCGCCTGCACGCCGGTTTCGGCTTCGCCCACGACTTCGAAGCCGGCCTGGGCCAGGATGTCGCTGATCATCGTCCGCATGAAGATGGCGTCGTCGCAGACGAGGACAGTGTGGCTCACACACCCTCCCTATGAAGGCATCACGGGGGTTAACAGCGCGTCGGTATCGAGGACGACGAAGAGGTGGCCGGCGCGGCGACCGACGGCCCGCACGAGGGTCGGGTCGATGCCGGGGAGCGCCTGCCGGCGCTCCAGCGCGCCCCCGTCCACCGTGAGGAGGTCGACGACTTCGTCGACGGTGAAGCCGAGGACCCTGCGGCCCCCGCCCACCTCCAGCAGCACCGTCGTGCCGCCGTCCGAGCCCGTGGGCGGTTCCGGCTGGCCCAGCGCCCGCCACCCTTCCACGACCGTGACCAGGGTCCCGCGCACATTCACCAACCCCGCCACCACCGGGGGCGCCCCGGGGATTCGCGTGGCTTGGAGCCGCGGCAGGATCTCCCGCACCGTTTCCGCCTCGGCCGCGCAGGTGAGGCGCCCTACCCGGAACAGGAGCAGTCGCACTACCCCGGCGTCACTCATCCGATGCGAAGAAGCCAAGATACTGCAACGGGTTGCGTTGAGCAAGCAAACTCGGATCGGCGGCCGCTTCCGCGAGCGCCGGCACGAGATCGGCGGGCCATTCGGATCGCAGCGCGAGGCGCGCACCCGTCAGGGGATGGTCGAAGGCGAGTGCCGCCGCGTGCAGCAGCTGCCGCGGAGCGAGCGTCTCGAGGCGCTCGGCGGGGCGGCGCTCGGAGGGCGTGACGCGCCGGCTGCCCCCGAACGCGTACTCGCGATCGCCCACGACCGGATGACCCACGTGCGCGAGGTGCACGCGCACCTGATGCGTGCGCCCCGTGCCGAGCCGGACCCGCAGCAGATCGACCTGCGCGAAGCGCGCGACGACGGCCGCGTGGGTCACGGCGTGCCGCCCGCCGGCGAGCACGGTCATGCGCTTGCGGTCCTTGGGATGGCGGGTGATCGGCGCCTCGATCGTGACCGGGCTCTTCGCGAAGTGGCCCCAGGCGAGCGCGGCGTAGAGGCGCTCGACGCGCCGCTGCTCGATCATGGTGGCGAGGCGGCGGTGCGCCGCCTCCGTCTTCGCGACGAGGAGCAGGCCCGACGTGTCGCGGTCGAGCCGGTGCACGATGCCGGGCCGGCCCTCCGCCCCGGGCGCGAGCGGCGTGCCCCGCCCCGCGAGCACGTTCACCAGCGTGTCGTCCCAGTGTCCCGGGCCCGGGTGGACCACAAGGCCCGCCGGCTTGTCGAGCACGGCGAGGTGCTCGTCCTCGAACACGAAGGTCAGCGTGTGGTGAGCGGGGGCATAGCTCCTGGGGGGCGGCGCGTCGGGCGGGAGCGTGACCGTGACGACCGCGCCGCGCTCCAGCCGTGCGGAGGCGCGCAGTGGCCGGCCGCCCGCGCTGACGCACTTGTCGGCGACGAGGCGGGCCGCGACCGTGCGCGACATGGCGAGCTGATCGGCGAGAAAGCGGTCGAGGCGCTCGGTCTGGGCGGCGACGACGCAGAACGTGACGGTGGCCGCCGTCACGGCTGCTCGACGGCTCTCGCCTCCTTGGCCCGCTCCTGCGCCCGCCCTTCGAGCCAGAGGGAGACCGCGAGCGCGATCGCGCCCACGGTGATGGCCGAATCGGCGACGTTGAACGTCGGCCAGCGGGCGGACCCGATGCCCACGTCCACGAAGTCCACCACGCCCTGCGCGCTGCGGATGCGATCCACGACGTTGCCGACGGCCCCCGCACACACCAGGGCGAGCGCGACGACGCGGAACCGGTCGCCCGGCCGCGTGGCGAGCACCATCGAGCGCAGCACGACGAGCGCCACGAGCGCGAGCCCGAAGAAGATCCAGCGCGAGTAACTGCCGAGGCAGAGCCCGAACGCGGCGCATTGATTGTACACGAGGCGCAGCTGCACGTACTCGCCGATCACCGGCACCGGCAGGTGCCGGGCGAGCAGCGTCTCGGCGACCACCTTGGTGACGACGTCTGCGACGAGGACCGCCGCCGCCGCGGCCCAGAACAGGCGACGGTCAGCGCCGTTTGCCATCTTCCTCTTTCGCCTTGCAGCGGATGCACAGCCGGGCGTGCGGGAGGGCGTCCAGCCGGTCGAAGCCGATGTCCTCGCCGCACTGCTCGCACTTACCGTACTTCTCCGGCGTGGCGTACAGGCGGCGCAGCGCCTCGTTCACGTGCCAGAAGTAGCGGCCCTCCTGCGACGCGAACAGGAACGCCTTCTCCTGCTCCATGGCGTCGGTGCCCTGGTCGGCCATGTGGAACGAGTAGCTCGAGAGGTCGCCGTCGGAGGCCTGGAGGCTGGCGTTGAAGGATTCGCCGTAATAGCCGAGCTCCTTCATTACCCGGTTGCGCTCCTCGTGCAGCCGCTTCTCGAGGTGTTGCAGCTGCTTCTTGGTCAGGCCCTTGGTCTTGGATTTCGTCGGCATTTATCGGGTACCACCCTTTCGTCCGTCGTGGCGCCGCAGCGCGATGGTCACGCGACGCCCTTCGATGTCCACTTCCCGAGTCA
Source organism: Gemmatimonadota bacterium (assembly GCA_003222115.1). GTDB lineage: Bacteria > Gemmatimonadota > Gemmatimonadetes > Gemmatimonadales > GWC2-71-9 > AG29. The sequence continues at coordinate 122,043 of QHUL01000053.1, forward strand.
CATCCGCTTCCTCGAGCACGCCCCCGAGCACGGTGCGGCGTGCGAGCGTCTCCCCTTCGACGAAGTGCTGGAACGCGCCCGCGGCGGCGACCACGTCCGCGGCGCCGGTCACGCTCAGCTCGATCCGGGTCGTATAATCATACCCCGCATCTTTGCGGAGCCGCTGCACGCGGTTCACCACCTCGCGGGCGAGCCCTTCCTGCACCAGGTCCTCGGTGAGCCGCGGGTCGAGCGCGACCACGTAGGGACCGTCGCTCTGCACCACCCAATCGGTCGTCACCTCGCGCGTGACCGTCACGTCCTCCGGCTGGAACTCCCACTGCCCCGCCCAGACGGGCTCACCACGTTCCAGGGAGAGCAGCTGCTCCGCCGTGAGCTGGGACACGGCGGCCGCTGCCTGCGGTGTCTCCTTGCCGCAGCGCTTCCCCAGCGCGCGGAAGTTGGCCTTCCCCCTGAGGGTCACCAGCTCGTGGTCCGACGCCACGACCTCCACGTGCTTGGCGTTCACCTCGGCCGCCAGGATCCCATCCAGCAAGTCCGCGAACAGCGGCCCCTTCACCGCGGCCGGGACGGCGACCTGGAGCTTCGCCACCGGTTGGCGTACGCGCAGCCCTTTCGACTCCCGCGCGGCGCGCGCCAAGGTCGCGAGGCGGCGCACCGCGGCCATCGCGGCGACCAGCGCCGGCTCGCGCCGCCCCCGGTCGGCGGGAAACGACGCCAGGTGGACGGAGGTTCCCGCGAGCGCGCGGTGCAGCCAGTCGGCGATGAACGGGGCGGCGGGCGCGAGCAGGCGCGCCGTAGTGACGAGCGCCTCGTACAGCGTCGCGAGTGCCGCCTCGTCGGCCGCGCGGTCGGGAGCCCAGAACCGCGCCCGGTTGGTGCGCACGTACCAGTTGGACAGGTCGTCCACGATGAAGTCGATACTGGCGCGCACGCCCGCCGTGACGTCGTAGCCGTTCCAGGCCTCGCGCACGGTGGCGACGACCTCGTCGAGCCGCGCCAGCAGCCAGCGATCCGCGAGGGGCCGCTCGGCGAACGGCGGCGGCTCGCCGTCGCCCGGCGGCGACCAATCGACGGCGTAGTCCGCGAAGAACTTGTAGGTGTTGCGCACCGTGTTCAGCGGCCCGCCCGCCACCTCGCCGATATGGCGCGGGTCGAACCGCTTGGGAAGCCACACCTGGCTCTGGCCCAGCAGGTAGACCCGCACGGCGTCCGCGCCGTTCTCCTCGATCACCTGCCAGGGGTTCGCGACGTTGCCCCGGCTCTTCGACATCTTCTGGCCCTGCGCGTCGAGCACCAGCTCGTTCACGATCACGTTCTTGTAGGCCGGCGCGTCGAACGCGCCCACGGCGATCGCGAGCAACGAGTAGAACCAGCCGCGCGTCTGGTCCACCCCCTCGCAGATGAAGTCCGCCGGAAAGTGCGCCTTGAAGTCGGCCTGGTGCTCGAACGGGTAGTGCCACTGGGCGTAGGGCATCGCGCCCGAGTCGAACCAGGCGTCGATGACCTCCGGCACGCGTCGCATCGTCCCGCCGCAGTGGCGGCACGACCAGGTGTAGCCGTCGATGAACGGCTTGTGGGGGTCGAAGTCCCGGGGCAGCCGTTTCCCCCAGCGCTCGGCGAGCTCCGCGTAGGCGCCGATCACCTCGCGGTGCTCGCGCTCGGCGTCGCATTCCCAAATGTTGAGCGGCGTGCCCCAGTAGCGGTCGCGCGACAGCGCCCAGTCCACGTTGTTCTCGAGCCACTCGCCGAACCGCCCGCTGCCCACCTCGGGCGGGTGCCAGCCGATATGCGCGTTCACTTCGAGCATGCGGGCCTTGAACGCGGTGGTGCGCACGAACCACGAGTCGCGGGCGTAGTAGATCAGAGCCGAATCGCAGCGCCAGCAGAAGGGGTAGGTGTGCGTGTGCGGCCGGGTCTCGAGCCAGCGGCCCTCCGCCTTCAGCCGCTCGATGATCAGCTGGTTGGTGGCCTTGTCGGTGACCAGCTTGCCCTCGATCTCCGGCCAGCGCGTGCCCTGGAAGGTGCCGTCCGCGGCGACGGCGTTCACGAACGCGAGGCCGTACTGCTGCGCCGCGGTGTAGTCGTCGGCGCCGAAGGCGGGCGCCAGGTGGACGATCCCCGTGCCTTCCTCGGCCGACACGAACGCCCCGCCGATCACGACGCCGCGCTGGCCCTCGAGCGGCAGCGGCACGACCTCGAGCGGCGGCACGTACTTCTGGCCCACGAGATCGCGGCCGCGGTATCCCGCCACGCGCGACCCCTCGCTGAGCGGGCGGCCGCGCACCCGCACGTCGCCGGCGCGCGCCGCGGCGGCGATGTAGCGGATGCCGTCGAGCTCGTACTCGCCGTACTCGAGGTCCGGGTGCACGGCGACCGCGACATTCGACAGCAGCGTCCACGGCGTCGTCGTCCACACCACGAGCTGGCGCTTGGGATCGGTGGCGAGCGGGAAGGTGACGAACACCGAGTTCGTCTGCACCTCTTCGTAGCCCAGCGCCAGCTCGTGGGAGCTGAGCGCGGTGCCGCAGCGCGGGCAGTACGGCAGCACCTTGTGGCCACGGTAGAGGAGCGCCTTGTCGTGCAGCCGCTTCAAGAGCCACCACACCGTCTCGATGTACTCGGGCGTGTAGGTGATGTAGGGGTGCTCGTAGTCGAGCCAGTAGGCGATCCGCTCGGAGAGATTTTCCCAGTCCGTCTTGTACGTGAACACGTTCTCGCGGCACAGCGCGTTGAACTTCTCGACGCCGAACGCCTCGATCTGCTTCTTGCCGCTGATGTGCAGCTGCTTCTCGACCTCGATCTCGACCGGCAGGCCGTGCGTGTCCCAGCCCGCGATGCGCGTGACGCCGTGCCCGAGCATCGTCTGATAGCGGCACACCAGGTCCTTGATGGTGCGTGAGAACACGTGGTGAATCCCCGGGCGGCCGTTGGCCGTGGGCGGTCCCTCGTAGAACACGAAGGGCGGGCCGTAGCGCATCGCGTCCTGCGTGCGCGCGAACAGCCGCTCGTGCTTCCAGGTCGCGAGCAGCTGCTTCTCGAGCGCGTCCGCCGAGAGCTTCGGGTCGAGCGGCGGGTAGGCCATCAGTTCAAGCGCGCGAGCACGCCATGGATCAGGCGGGTGAGGTTCGGCTCCGCGGTGCGCGCCACGGCGATGATCTGCTCGACCGACGCGGGCGCGAGCGCGTCGGGGAGGCACTGGTCCGTGATGATCGACACGCCCAGCACCCGCATCCCCACGTGCACCGCCGCGATCACCTCGGGCACCGTGCTCATCCCCACGACGTCCGCACCCAACCCGCGCAGCATGCGGTACTCTGCGCGCGTCTCCAGACTGGGACCGGCGACGGCGACGTACACGCCCTCCCGCAGCAGGATCCGCTCGTCCAGCGCCACCTGGCGCGCCAGCGCGCGCAGCAGCTCGTCGTACGGCTGCGACATGTCCGGGAAGCGCGGCCCCAGCGTGTCGTCGTTCGGGCCCACGAGCGGGTTGTCGCCCAGCAGATTGATGTGGTCGGCGATGAGCATCAGGTCGCCCGGGTTCCACAGCGGGTGCATGCCGCCGCAGGCGTTCGAGACGACGAGGATGCCCGCGCCGAGTCGCCGCAGCACGCGCACGGGGAGCGCGATCTGCTGGAGGGTGTAGCCCTCGTAGCGGTGGAACCGGCCCTGCATCGCGACCACGCGCCGGCCGGCGAGGGTCCCGAACAAGAGCTCGCCGGCGTGACTCTCGACGGTCGAGAGGGGAAACCCCGGGATCTCCTGGTAGGGGATGCGCGTCGCGACCGCGAGCTCGCGGGCGAGGCCGCCCAGGCCGGTGCCGAGGATGATCGCGACGTCGGGAACGAGCTCCGACCGCGCCCGCACCGCGCGGAGCGCCGCGTCGATCATGTGCCCTGGTGGCCGTCCAGCGCGCGCAGCTCCGCGAGCTGACGCTCGAGCAGCGCGCGGAAGCCGGCGAGATAGCCGCGGAACTGCCGCTCCGCCTCCGTGGTCTGGGTGCGCACGTCCTGCTCCGTGACGCGCGCTTCCTCGAGCAGGCGCCGCGCCTCGGCCTCCGCCTCGCGCACGATCATGTGCGCCTCGCGCGCGGCGGCGGCGCGCGTCTCCTCGCGCAGCTGCTGGGCCGCGACCAGCGCCTCGTTCATGGCCCGCTCCCGGTCCCGGAACGCCCGCAGCTGCTCGCCCAGCGCCGCCAGGCGCTCCTCCAACTGCGCCTTCTCGCGCAGGATGCGCTCCAGCTCGTCGGCCACCCGCATCCGGAAGTCCTCCACGCCGACCGGCTCGTAGCCGCGCAGCGCGCGGCGAAACTCCTGCTTGCGGATGTCGAGCGGCGTCAGGTGGAACGCGTCTTCGCTCATGGCTGCCTCGGGCCGAACAGGGCGGTACCCAATCGAATCATCGTCGTCCCCTCCTCGACCGCCGTAGCGTAGTCGGCGGACATCCCCATCGAGAGCGCTGGAAGCCATAGCCCGTCCTCCTGCAGTGCGTCGCGCAGCCGGCGCAGCCCGCCGAAGGTGCGGCGCTGCACGTCCACGTCGTCGGTGAGCGGAGCCAGCGTCATCAGTCCCTCAAGCCCGAGCCCGCGGAGCCGGGCGACGGCGCGGGCGAGCGCGGGCGCCTCATCCAGCGCGCAGCCGCTCTTCTGGGCTTCCCCCGCCACGTTCACCTGCAGCAGCACGCGCTGCGTCACGCCCCGCGCCGCAGCCCGCCGCTCCAACTCTTCCGCCAGCGCGAGCGAATCGACCGACTGCACCAGCACGAACCGTCCGGGCACGAGCTTCGCCTTGTTGCGCTGCAGGTGCCCGATCAGGTGCCAGCTGGCGCGACGCCCCACGGGGTCGTCGATCTTGGGGACTGCCTCCTGCACGCGGTTCTCGCCCAGCTCGGTCAGGCCGACCTCCAGCGCCGCCTGCACCGCGTCCAGCCCGAACCCCTTCGTGACGGCGACGATCGTCACCGGGTGAGTCCAACGGCCCGCCCCCTGCCGCCGCGCGATTTCGGCCCGTACAGCGGCGAGGCGCTCGGGCAGGGCGCCAAAATTCATAACCGGGGAAGCTATCCCCCTCCCCCGGCCGAAACAATCCGGGGTGCGGGGAAAGCACGGTGGCGCCGGTGGTTAGGCTTCGGCGGGAGCGGTGACGCGCTCCCCACCTTCGAGGTGCGCGATCGCTCCGGAGAGCAGATCGCGGACTTGCTGCGGCGTGAGCTGGCGGTGCAACAGGCCGTGGCTCGCGATCGAGATGGTGGACGTCTCTTCCGACACGACGAGCACCGTGGCGTCGGTCTCCTCGGACAGGCCGAGGGCGGCCCGGTGGCGGGTGCCGAGCGACTTGTCGGACACCTTGAACTGCGTGAGCGGCAACACGCACCCCGCCCCGATGATGCGGTCGCCGCGCACCAGCACCGCGCCGTCGTGCAGCGGCGAGTACGGCGTGAAGATCGTGGTCAGGAGGTCGGCCGAGACCTTGGCCTCCATCGGGACGCCCGACGAGATGAACTCCTCGAGCCCGATGTCGCCCTCCACCGCGATGATGGCGCCGGTGCCCGAGCGCGACAGCCGGTCCATCGCCTCCGCGATCTCCTCGGCCACCGACTGGCGGTCGCTCTGCGAGAAGCGGCGCATCAAGCGGGATTGGCCGAGCCGGGCGAGGGCGTTGCGCAGCTCGGGCTGGAACACCACGACCGCGGCGAACGCGCCGTACGTGAAGATGAATCCGAGCAGGTAGCTGATCATCGTGAACTTCGCGAGCACCGCCACGAAGTAGCTCACCGAGAGGATCATCAGCCCGACGACGATCTGCATCGCCCGCGTCCCCACGAGGAAGAGGAGGAAGCGGTAGATGACGAACGCGACGAGCAGGATCTCGACGACGTCCGGCCAGAGCCGCGGGACGAGAAACCGATACGCTTCGAAGTTCACGGTGCGTTGTTCGTGGCGGCGCACGCCACCGCCAGGGCTTCGCGCGCGAGCGCGACGTCGTGGACCCGGAAGAGGCGCGCCCCCCGCTCCCAGGCGAGCGCGCAGGCGACGGCCGTCGCCCGGTCGCGGTCCTCCACGGGCCGCCCCGTGGCGTGCCCGAGGAAGCGTTTGCGCGAGGGGCCGACGGCTACAGCATAGCCCAACCCGACGATCGTTGCCAGCTCGTCGAGCAGCCGGAAGTTCTGGGCCGGCGTCTTGGCGAAGCCGAAGCCGGGGTCGAGCACCAGCCGCTCACGCTCCACCCCGGCCTCCACCGCCCGCTCCGCCGAGGCGGCGAGCTCCGCCGCCACCTCCGCCGCCACCTGCCGGTAGGTCGCCAGGCCGTCCATCGTGTCCGGGGTGCCCCGCATGTGCATCAGGATCACCCCGACGCCGGCCCGCGCCGCGACCCGCACGAGCTCGGGGTCGAAGGCGAGCCCCGAGACGTCGTTCACGACCGCGGCCCCGGCCGCGATCGCCGCGCGGGCAACTTCTGCCTTGCGCGTGTCCACCGACACGGGCCCGAGCCCCCGTCGCGCCAGCTGCTCGACGACGGGTGCCACGCGGCGGACCTCCTCCTCCACCGGCACCGGCGCCGCTCCCGGACGGGTGGACTCGCCACCGACGTCGAGCAGCGTCGCGCCGTCCGCGATGAGGCGCTCAGCCTGGGCCACGGCGCGGTCCAGCGTGGTGAAACGCCCACCGTCGGAGAAGGAGTCGGGAGTGACGTTCACGATGCCGATGAGGACGGGGTGCGCGAGCGAAAGCGTCGTGCCGGCGATCGCCCATGCGCCCGGCGGCTCGACGTAGGCGGCGAGGAAGCGGGCGAGCTCGGGGACGAGGCGCGCGAGCCCGGGGGGCGCGCGGTCGGGGCGCCCCAGCGGCGCGAGCCGGCTCGCCGCGACGCCCACGAGCGCCCAGCCCTCGCCCGTGAGCACGTCGGCGCCCGCTCTCGCGCCCCAATGCACCAGCGCCTCGCGCTCGGGCTCGGTGATTTCTTCGAGGAGGACGACGAGGGGCTGGACGCCGGTGGCGGCGAGCCAGGCGGGCTGGGCGTCCCAGCCGTGGGCCGCGAGCGCCGCGCGCACCGCCTCGGGCGTGTGCGCGGCGAGCGCGGTGAGCTTCACGCGCCGGCGGGTTCGGGCGGCGGGCTGCCGAGCACGGGGCCGCGCGCGGCGGGCTTCTCCTTCGCCGCGGGGCCCTCTGCGGTGGGCGCGGCCGGCGGGGCGGACGGAACGATCGGCGGCAGCGACTTCCCGGCGAGCACCAGCTCGACCTCCTCCCGGTCGAGCGTCTCGCGCTCGAGCAACGCCGCGGCCAGGCGGTCGAGCCGGTCGCGGTGCTGCGTGAGGATGCCCCGGGCGCGCTCGTAGGCTTCGCCGAGCAGCCGCTTCAGCTCGGTGTCCACGAGCTCCGCCGTGTGCTCGGAGACCTCGCGCCGCTGCACCACCTCGCGGCCCAGGAAGATCTCCGCTTCGCGATCGCCCACCGCGATCGGCCCTATGGCATCGCTCATCCCGAACTGCGTCACCATGCGCCGCGCCATCTCGGTCGCCTGCTGAATGTCGGAGTAGGCGCCGGTCGTGACCTTGTCCGGACCGAACACCAGCTCCTCCGCTACGCGGCCGCCGTACGACATCGCGAGCTGGCCGAGCAGCCACTGCTTCGTGACGTTGCGCCGGTCCTTCTCCGGCAGGAAGAACGTGATGCCGAGGGCGCGTCCGCGCGGCACGATCGTCACCTTGTGGATCGGGTCGATGCCCGGGACGGTGAGCCCGACGAGCGCGTGCCCGGCCTCGTGGTAGGCGGTGAGCTTCCGCTCCTCCTCGGTCAGCACCATGCTCTTCCGCTCCAGGCCGAGCATGACCTTGTCCTTCGCGTCCTCAAGGTCCTGGTAGTCCACCTGCGCCTTGTTGCGGCGCGCGGCGAGCAGGGCGGCCTCGTTCACGATGTTCGACAGCTCCGCGCCGGAGAGCCCGGGCGTGCCCTTGGCGATGCGCTCGAGATCCACGCCCTGCGCCAGCGGGATCTTGCGCGTGTGCACGCGCAGGATCTGCTCCCGGCCCTTCACGTCCGGCATGTCGACCACGATCTGGCGGTCGAAGCGTCCGGGGCGCAACAGCGCCGGGTCGAGGATGTCGGGCCGGTTCGTGGCGGCGAGCAGGATGACGCCGTCGTTCGACTCGAAGCCGTCCATCTCGACGAGCAGCTGGTTCAAGGTCTGCTCGCGCTCGTCGTGCCCGCCGCCGAGCCCGGCGCCGCGATGCCGGCCGACGGCGTCGATCTCGTCGATGAAGATGATGCACGGCGCGTGCGCCTTGCCCTGCTCGAACAGGTCGCGCACGCGCGAGGCGCCCACGCCGACGAACATCTCCACGAAGTCCGAGCCCGACATCGAGAAGAACGGCCGTCCCGCCTCGCCGGCGACCGCCTTGGCCAGCAGGGTCTTGCCGGTGCCCGGCGGCCCCACGAGGAGCGCCCCCTTGGGGAGTCGGCCGCCCAGCCGCTGGAACTTCTGGGGGTCCTTGAGGAAGTCGATGATCTCCTCGAGCTCCTGCTTCGCCTCGTCGCACCCCGCCACGTCGGCGAACGTCACCTTGGGCGTGTCCCCGGAGAGCAGCTTGGCCTTGGACTTGCCGAACGCGAATGCCCGGTTCCCGCCCTGCTGCATCTGGCGCAGCATGAAGATGATGAGCCCGAGAATGAACAGGTATGGCAGGAAGCTGAACAGGAACACGCCGAACGACTGCTTCTCTTCGCGCGCCCGCAGCTTCACGCCCTTCTCCCGCAGCGTCGCCACCCAGGCGTCGCTCGACTCGAACGGCAGCAGCGTGGTGAACTGGTCGTACTGCCTGCCGCTCTTCGAGGGCACGCCGCGCTTCAGGTAACCCTTGATCTGCTGGCGCTCGGTGATCTCCACGGAGTCGATGTTGCCCGCTTCCAGCTGCTCGGTGAACTGGGTGAAGGAGATGTCGGGCTCCTGCCGGCGGTTCTGGGCGAACTGCAGCAGCGCCACCGCGCCCACGATGAGGAGCGCCCAGAACGAGAGCGTCCGCAGGGTGCGGGCCCAGTTGAAGTCGCGCGGCGGCGGGAGGCGGTTCGGCATTTAGCTCAGGCTCGCGATGTACGGCAGATGGCGGAAGTTCTCGGCGTGATCGAGCCCGTACCCCACGAGGAAGCTGCGCGGCGCGTCGAATCCCACGAACCGCGGCTCCAGCACCAGGTGCTCGGCGACGTGCTTGTGCAGCAAGGCACAGATCTCCAGGCTCTTCGGGTCCCGCTCACGCATCAGCGTCACCAGCCGGTTGAGCGTCTTCCCCGTATCCACGATGTCCTCGACCAACAGAATGTGCTTACCCCGCAGCTCCGTCTCCGGATCGTACAGGAGCCGCACGCTGCCGCTCGAGATGGTGTCGCTGCCGTAGCTCGCCGCGACGAGGAAGTCGACCTGCAGCGGCCGGTCGATGCGCCGCACCAGGTCGCTGAGGAAGATGAAACTTCCCTTGAGCAACCCGAGCACGAGCAGCTCCCCCTCGGGATAGGCGGCCGTGATGTCGCGGCCGAGCTCCGCCACGCGGCGGGCGATCGTCTGCTCGTCGAACACCACGCGGGCCAGCTCGCGCCCACCCGTCTGCCTACTGAGGCTCGCCGTCCCTGGTAACATCGAGGCGCACCGCTGGGGTTCCGGGCCCCGGCAGATCGGCCGCGCTGCGACACACGCCGGGCACCCACAGAATCGTTTCGCCGCGGGCGACGACGGGGTAGCGCCCCCGCTCGCTCCGCGGCACGCGCGCTTCCATCAGTAAGCGCCGCAGGGGACGGCGGCCCACGCCGCCCAGCGGCGACACGCGGTCCCCGGCACGCGGGGCGCGCAGCTGCCACTCGCTGGCCGCGATCCACGTCGTCCACGCCGCCCGCTCCACCCGCTCCGGGGCCGCCTCGGGGCGCCACGCGAGGCGGAACGCGCCGAACACGGCGCCGCCTCGCTCGCCCGTCGCCACGACCTGCTCCGCCGCGCAGGCGACGCTGCGGTATACCCGCAGCTCGGCGAACGCGACCTCGGCGATCCACTCCCCGCCGAGCGGGACGCGGCGCCCCGACGGGCCGCTCGCGAGCCGCACGAGGCGGCGGGCCCGCGCGGGCCCGAGCACGAGCCCCACGCGCCGCGCCGCCGCGCGCATCAGCGCGACCGACAACGCGCTATCATAGCGAGCGAGACTCGCGCGGGCAACGGCGAAGCCGCGCGGCTCGCGCCGAAGCCCAAGCTCGGGAACGAGTTCCAACAGACGGCTCCAGGCACGCCGCTCCTGCGCCGCGGCGCGCGCAAGGCGCAACAGATCCGCGCGACTCGCCGCGCCGAGCCGGCGCTCGATCAGAGGCAAGAGCTCGAGCCGGATCCACGAGCGCAGGTGCCGCGGGTCGCGGTTCGCCGGATCCTCGTGCACCGCGAGCCGCTGCGCGACCACGTGCGCCGCCAGCTCGGCGCGTGTGAACGCGAGCAGCGGACGGAACAACCCGCCGCGCGCCCGCGCCGGGATGCCGGCGAGCCCGGCGGGCGCGCTGCCCCGCAACACCCGCAGCAGCACCGTCTCGACCTGATCGTCCTGATGATGCGCGGTCACGAGGTAGCGCGCGGCGCGGCGGCGCTGCACCTCGCGCAGCCAGGCGTAGCGGGCGCGGCGCGCGACCGTCTCCGTCGCGTCAGGACCGAGATGGAGCTCGCCGAGCTCGAACGGAAGCCGGTACCGTGTGGCGAGCTCTCTAACCGCCTGACCGACCAACCGACTATCCGCCTGCATTCCGTGGTCCGCGTGCGCCACGACGAGCGCGAGCCCCCGCTCGGCGGCCACGGCGTGCAGCAGGTCCAAGAGCGCGACCGAGTCCGGACCACCCGAGACGGCCACGATGGCCGTGCCTGGCCGAGTGAGGAGCCGGGCGCGCCGGAGTTGCTCGCGGAAGCGGTCGAGCAGCGTCGCCATGAATGAATGATAGACGGGCCGCTCACATCTTGCACGACTCGGGCCGAGCGGCCTAGCTTGCGCCCATGCCGACCGCATCGTGCCGCGACCACTTCCGCGAGATCGCGAGCCGCTACCGGGCGGTGCGCAGTCTGGACGTGCGGGCGGTCCGCCGGATCGCGAAGGCCCTGGCGCGTCTCGTGCCCGCCCAGGGTGAACGTGGCTTGCGGCTGCTCGACGTGGGGACGGGGACCGGACGCTACCTGGTTGCGCTCTCTGAGGCGCTGCGGGAGCTCGGGGTCCCGATCGCGCGGGCGGTCGGGACCGACCAGAGCTCCGCGATGCTCAAGCGCTTCACCGGCCTCGCCGTGACCGCCCGGGCCGAGGCGCTCCCCTATGGCGCCGCGTTCGACGCCGTGCTGACCTTCAACGCACTGCACCACCTCGAACTGGACCGCTTCCTCGCCGAAGCGGCGCGGGTGCTCCGGCCGGAGGGCCTGCTGATCCTCTACACCCGCACCCCGGAGCAGAATCGCGAAACGATCTGGGGCAAGCATTTCCCGGACTTTGCCGCGCGGGAGGGACGGTTATACACGGCGGCAGCGCTGCGTGGTGCGCTCGAGCGGAGCAGGATGTTTCGGTCCATTCGGTTCCGTATCGCGGCCTGGTGGCAGCTCACGAGCGTCCCCACCCTGCTGCGCCAGGCGCGGGCACGGCACTATTCCACGTTCCGGTTCTACGCGCCGCGCGAGTTCGAGCAGGCGCTCGAGCGGTTCCGGGCGCGGGTGCGCCGGGCCTACCGGTTCCCGTGGGCCATTCCGGCGCGCAACAACCACGTGATCGTGCTCGCGGCGCGGCGCCGGTAAGCTCGGGCTGATATCTTCCGTCGCGATGCAGCCGGACCAGGTCTACCAGCTCCTGCGGAGCCTCACTTCGCCCGTGGTCGCGATCACCTCGGAGCGCGGCGGCAAGCGCAACGGCATGATCTCGGACTCGGCCGTGCGCGCCTCGATCGTGCCCGCGATCCCCCGCCTTTCGGTCTATGTCCACAAGTTCAACTTCAGTCACGACCTGATTTTCGAGACCGGGCGCTTCGTGCTCCATCTGCTGCGCACGGACCAATTCGAGCTGATCCACGCGCTGGGGTTCGTGAGCGGGCGGACGCGCGACAAGCTTGCCGCCATCCCTCACAGGCTGGGCACGCTCGACGCTCCCGTGCTGGACGACTGCTATGCCCACTTCGAGTGCCGCGTGGCAAACGTGATGGACACGGGCAGCTCGACCTGCTTCCTCGGCGACGTGGCGGCGGTGGGGTTCGGGAGGGCATCGGGGCCGCGCGGCGAGGTGATGACCGCCGCCCACTTCCGCGCCAACATGCCGGAGGCGTGGCGTCAGGAGTACGAGGAACTGCTCGCCGCCGCTCAGCGGTACGCGGAGCAGCGGTCGCGAGACATCAAAGCGGTGATCTGGCGGGGGCTCGAGGCGTAGCGGGCTACGGTTAGGGTGCGGTCTCGCCCTCATCCGGGTCGAGCGGGGAATGCTCGTACACGATCGGTGGGGAGCAGCTGCAGGGATCGGGGTGGGCGGGTGCCACCTGCGCGGTCACCCGCGGTGGCAGGTACTTGACCTTCGCACCGTTGGGGATGACCCCGCCGCAGAAATGGCAGTGCATCTCCGTCATGGTGCAGCCTCCTATGGTGACGAAGGCCGTGGTCGTGAAGCTAGGGGAAATGCGGCAGCGCCGCCCTCGGTGGTGAGGACGGCGCTGCGTCGAGGCTCAACGCGCCGTGGACATCTGCTGGGCGAAGTAACGCCCTCCCTCGTGCGGCACGCCTGCGTCGACCACATCCAAGTACACCATCGTCTGGTTGAGCAGCTGGTATCCGATCTCGCCGAACGTGTACGGCCCCGGTAGACCGACCCGCGCTCCGTCGAGCTTGCCGTAGAGAAAGTTGAGGACGCAGTTGCAGGCGAAGGCGACGTCGTGGGTCGGGCCTGCCGTGACTGACTTGAACCCCTGCACATAGTCCGGCATCGGCTTGGCGAGGCGGTACGACCTGTCCCTGAAGACCGGCGCGTAGAGGGAGACCGTCCCGGCCTTGGGGTCCACGCCCTGGATGCTGACGTTGATGAGCGCGCCGTTGTAGTCGGCCATCAGCGGCAGCTTCGTGTCCACCGCATTCTCCGTCAGCCAACGGGCGAAGTTGGTCTTCTTGCCGTTGATCGAGCAGCCGGTGACGGGCCCAAAGCCGTCCGTCTCGAAGCGGATATCCGGGCCTTCGGAGCGCTCGAAGATGTTGACGATCTCCACGTCCGCCGTCTTTCCGGCCGGAAGCGACACATGGCAGGCAATCGCCTGGTCTGCGAAGACCTCGCCTGTCTTGCCATTGAACACCTTGGGCGTCTCTTTGCCTAGATCGTTCAGGTGGATGCCCGTGACCCAGCCGACGATCGGATGAGCGAAGAGGTCCTTGAAGCGCGGAGCATCTTTTCCGTAAGCCAGATGTACCTCGGAAAAGGCCGGGATCATCACAAACGTGTAGCCGTTGGCTGGCGCGTCCTCGGTAACGCGGGCGATGGTATTCTTATCGTAGAACTTGATCTTCGGCGCCGCGCGCTCGTCCACCAGCAACTCCTGCACCATCAGGGAGTCGCGCGTGGTGAGTCCGCCGTCCTCGTCGCTCATCAGGTAGGGAATGGTGCCGCCAAGCCAATTGCCCCTGGGCAGCCGCGCCAGCAGCCGCTCGTCGCCGGCGACCGCGAACAGTTTCTCGGGCGCCTGGGCCAGCTCGGCCTGGAAGTCGGCCACGCTCATCAGCCTGCCATTGCGGTTCTTCATCGGATGACGCTCCTTTCGCCTCCCTAAAAGGCGACCGCCGAGCTACCGGTGCGGTAGCTCGGCGGTCCTGGGTCCTTCGTGGCGTTAAGGCTTCGGCGTCGCGGAGGAAGCGAGGACCCGTGGCTTTGTGCCCCCGGCTTTCGCCGGGTTTGCCCTTATCGCTGCGGCGTTGCCATCTGGGGGAGTGAGCTACCGCCGCGCCATGGGGACGTCAAGTAGTATCGTCGCCCGCGTCGCGGCGCGCGGTACCGCGTGTCGCAGTGCGGAACGCGACGAGCCTGCATCACTGCTGAGACGAGTCGTACGACGATGTCCTTCCTAAAGAGCGCCACGGGGCAGCTCCCGATGTCACAACGTCAGCGAAGGCGCGAGCGTGGCGCGCGGAATCGGCGGCTCGCAACCGGCTGCGAGTGGTGGTGACCGGCGCAGGTAGCCGCGCGTGCGTGAGATCACCGCCGAATAGCGCGTGATCGCCGAGGTTACGTACCCCCTCGGAGAAGCGTAGAGGGGGCACTTCCAGGGCGTGAGTCGGTCCTTGGCATCCCACGGAGTCAGTATGACCTCGCAGTTGTCATCGTTGGATTCGGTGCTGGACCGGCTAGCGACTGTGGAAGCAGAGAATCGCAGCATCAGGCGGGCAGGAGCGGTGGTGCTGTCCCTCGTTGGCGCAGTGCTCATCATGGCCCAGGCGCGGCCGCCGAGCCAGACCGTGGAGGCGGAGCGGCTGGTCTTACGGGACGCCATGGGGATGGCTCGGATCGTCCTCTCGTCGGGAGAGGGCGAGGGCGGCGCGGCGAGCCTGACCCTGTCGGATGCGAACGGCAATCCCAGGGGCATGCTCGTCGTACTGCGCGACGGTGTCGCAGGTGTCGCTCTCAGGGACCAACGCGGGCGCCTGCGGCTCGTCGTCCAGCTCGACAGCGGTGGCGCCCCTTCGCTCCGTCTCCTCGGGACGGACGCAAAAGCCCGTGCCGAGCTGTCGTTCAGGGAAGGTGCAGCAGCGCTGGTCTTCAAGGACAGCGCAGGCGCGGACCGTCTCGTCCTCGATCAGACGCCGCAAGGAGGGCCGCACCTCAGCTTGCTGGGCGCGCTCGGGGACGCCGGAGCCGGCCTGAGCCTGACAGCGAACGGCTCGCCACTCGTCGGCCTGTACCACGGTCGCGCGCGCACCAGCCTGCGCTTGGACGATGACGGCTCCACGCACCTCGATCTGTACGACCAGAACGGCAGACTCGGCGCCGCCCTGCTGTCCAGCACCGGAGCGACGCCCGAAACGACGGCTGTGGGGAATCCGTCGGGCTCGTCGCTGGTGCTGCGCGACAAGAACGGCAGAATCGTGTTTCAGGCGCCATAAACGAAGAGCCCCCGATCCCCCGGGGGCTTGTGCTGAATAGCGGCGGTCGGACTCGAACCGACGACCCCCGGATTATGAATCTTGGCCCCTCAGGGTGGAGGAGGGGGCAAGAAGTCTTCGATGGTGAAAGGATAGGCGGCGCTCTGACCCGAGCCACCGCCGTCCGGTGTCGTCCAGAAGCTGACGCGCTGCAGACGGGGATGCTGCGCCGCTTGAGCGGCGAACGCCTGACCATACTGAAGCCGATGGGTCGGGTCAGCGAAGTAATACGTTTCGGGAATGTCATAGACCTGCGGCGCACCGAGCGAAGGCAGAGTGGCGTCCGCATCATCCAAAATGCGCTGGAGGAGTTGATCGTATGTGGCGCCTGTCGAATTGATGTAGCAGTCGAAATCGATGCGACCGGAAGGTATCGGCAGGCCGTTATCGACCATGAATTTTAGGCCGCGATACATTTGGAACATGGAACGATGCCCATTCAGGATGGGGAAACTACCGTCGACATAGCCATCGTCGAGCACAACGTCCTGTGTACAACCATCGGCGGCGTTGAAATAAACAGACGGCCGGATGCCCGCCTGCAACGCACCGGACACAAAATGCGAGTAGTTGGTGGTGAGGAACCACCCATTGTTAGTAACCGGGCCGGGTGGGGTCGCCGCATCAGGGAGAGCGACTTCGGAGACCAAGAAGATCGTTTCCACCACTTTGACACCGTCGGGCCGGGTCACATCGCCAACCGCAGCGAGCACTCGGTCAGTTGTGGCCTGGACCCGAGAGGTGAATTCCACAGGACTGAGGTTGGCCGTGCCAAGAGTCGTAGTTGGAGAGCCTATAGTGAAATCGGCAGCGCCCAGCCATTCGAGAGCTATATCAAGGCGCAGCCTGTTCCCCCCGGCCCCCACCGTGCTCGCTAGGTCCTGTGCATAGGCGCGGAGGTTCGCTTGTTCCTGGCTGGTCATTGGAAAGGTGACCTGCGCAGTCGAGCAACAATAGCTACCCGATCCTTTCGCGACCCAGATGCCTGTCTGAATCGACGTTGCCCCGCGATCCGCCATGCCTTGGAGCTGCGTCTGCACTGTTTGTCGCACTTGCGGCTGATCGTAGATGGCGACAAAGCCCGTTTGGTCAATGTCGAGTCCATAGGCGTGGTAGTCCACGCCGACGTCGTAGCCTGGAATGTGACCAACCGGGATGAGAGTCGCCGAACTCGCCTTCGCTTGGTCGGCGACCGCCGTGGCCGTGACTGTAATATTTGCACTTGAGGGCATTGTGGCGGGTGCAGTGTAGGTTGCAGATGCTCCGCTCGGTGCTGTGACAGGCGTAATTGATCCGCACAGTGTGGCAGCGCAGGATACCGTCCACGTGACACCTCTGTAGCCGGGGTCGTTGGATACGGTAGCCGTTAGCAGCGCTGTAGAGCCCGTCTGAACCACCGCAATCGCCGGCGAAACCAAAACGCTAATCGGGGGAGCCGGCGGTCCCGGACTTAAGGGACTGCCACCGCAAGCGCTGAAGAAGCACACCAATACACAGCCACCCACACCGGCGAAGCGGCGTCGCGCATCCATACGCCTATCGCGACTGCGTCTCAAGATGCACCTCTCCAAAAGGTGCCACACCCACACGTAGCTCCTATGGTGTTCTTGCGCAAGCACAGGCGTAGCAGTGAGGAGTCATAAGCACTAGGCCCCCGATTTCTCAGGGGCCTCTTCAAATAGCGGCGGTCGGACTCAAACCGACGCCGGTGACTACGGCTTCGCGCTCCCGAAGAACACGTCGAAGTTCGTCACCCCGTTGGTCGTCCCGACGCCCGTCCAGGCGAGCGCCGCGCCGGCACCGAGCGACACAATCCCGTTGTAATCGCCGATGAAGCGAGTGCGGTACAACGACGGATCGAACCCACTGTCCGTGACGCGCGTCGCAGCCCACGTCGCGCCCCCATCGGCGCTCGTCGCGTACGTAAGGTCCACGAGGGCATTGCCGCTGTAGCCGCGGTCGTAGAACGAGAGGTCGTAGCGCCCGCCGGGCGCCGCACCCAGCTCCGCACCGAAGCGATCTCCCGACCCCGCGAGCACCACGGGGCGGGACCAGGCGCCGGCATCGGTCACCCGGTCCGCCGGCGCCGACATCACGAAGATCTTGGCTCGACCGTCGGTGTCTATATCCGAGAACGCGACCGCCAGGCGGTTCGCCGCCCGGTCAAACGCGGGTGCGGGATAGGAGCTCGGCGCCCGGAACGGCGAGCCGGAGAGGTTGAAGCAGAACGGAGGGAAGAGGCACACCGGGTTGTTATAGAAGGAGAAAGCAACGGGGGTCGACCACGTGACGCCGCCGTCGCGTGACACCACGACATAGTTAGCGGTGCCCTTCCCGCCCTGAATGCCGTTGTCGAAGGTGAGGTACAGGGTGCCGTCGGGCCCGATCACGATGCGCGCGTCCTGGTTGTTGCGGACCGGACCCTGCGTCACCTTGATCGGCACCGAAAACGTGCGGGCGCCGTCGCGCGAAAACGCGACCTGCACCGGCGAATGAGTCCCCTGCAAGCCGCTGAACTGCACCCACGTCACGTACAGCGAACCGTAGAACGGGCTCGCCGGGTTGCCATCCACGGCGATGGACTCGTGGTCGGGGAACTGCCCGTTCGACCCCTTGCCCCTGCCGTTGCCGTTCCACGTGGATACCTGGGCGGGGCTGGAGGACCACGTGAGGCCGCCGTCGCTGGAGCGGCTCGCGAACAGGGCGATCTGGAAGGGCGGCGTGACGTTGAATGCCTGGCAGACGAAGTACGCGGTGCGGCCGTCCGGAGAAAACGCGACCGCCGGGTCGCCCGCGACGTCGAAGCTGCCCGTGCCGGGCACGGCGGGATCGTTCGTGAACTTGGTGAGCCCGGAAATGAAGCCGGTGGGCAAGGTGGGCGACCACGTCTTGCCACCGTTGAAGCTCACGTTGTAGCCACAGCCGTCGTTCAGATTGAAGTCGTTGTTCCCAGTGAGGATGTTGTCCGGGTTCGCGGGATTGACGGCGATCGGCGTCTCGTCCTGGGCGGCCGTATCGCCGCCCCCGTTGCTCGCGTCGACGACGAACACGGCAGGCGGGCGTACGGCGGCGAAGCTCGGGGGCGGCGCCGAGGGGGCGGGGGGCTCCGCGCACGCGGTGAGCGCGACAGCGGCCCCGACCGCGACGGCCTGCATGACTATGTAGCGCATTGCATAACCCCAGGGGGGCGAGATGCCCCGAATATGCCGGCCACTGCGAGGTCCGCCAGAGGTCGCAAGCGGAAACGAAAAGTGCAGTCCGGCGGGGACTGCACCCAGTAGCGGCGGTCGGACTCGAACCGACGACCCGCGGATTATGATTCCGCTGCTCTAACCACCTGAGCTACGCCGCCGAGTGCCGCAATCCTAGCCGCAGCGCGCGCGCCGGGTCAAGGTGCGTCCTTCCTAAGGATGCACCGGGGCCGCTCCCGGGCTCGAACCCGGGTTCACCCGCGGCACCAAGCGATACAGAATCTCCCCCGGCCGGATCATCCCGAACTGCTCCCGCGCCGCGCGCTCCTGCGCCACGGGATCGGTCTCGAGCGCGCGCGCCGCGCGCCCCAGCGAGTCGAGGTCCACCTCCAGCGCCCGCAGCGCCGCCCGCTCTTCGGCGAGCTGGCGCCGCAGCTGCAGCCAGTCGAGCGTGCCGTATTCCCCGCCCTGGAAGGCGAGCCCCAGCAGCACGATCACCGCCACGATCCCCGCGAGCTCGCGCCGGCTCATAGGCCGTACAGCCCCTTGCCGGGGAAAAACGCCACGTCGCCCAGCTCCTCGGCGATGCGCAGCAGCTGATTGTACTTCGCCACGCGGTCGGTGCGCGACGCGCTCCCCGTCTTGATCTGTCCCACCCCGGACCCCACGGCGAGGTCGGCGATGAAGGTGTCCTCCGTCTCACCGGAGCGGTGCGAGATCACGGCGGCGTAGCCGTTGGAGCGCGCCAGCTCGATGCACTGCAGGGTCTCCGTGAGCGTGCCGATCTGGTTCACCTTGATCAGGATCGCGTTGGCGACGCCCTGGTCGATGCCCCGCTCCAGCAGGTCCACGTTGGTGCAGAAGAGGTCGTCACCCACGAGCTGGACGCGGCCGCCCAGGGCCTGGGTGAGCTTCGCCCACCCCTCCCAGTCGTCCTCGGCGAGCCCGTCCTCGATCGACACGATGGGGTAGCGGTCGATCCAGCTCTGGTACAGCGCGATCATCTCCTCGGCCGACTTCTTCCCCGCGCCGCTCTTCTTGAAGACGTAGCTGCCGTCCTCGTGGAACTCGGACGCCGCCGGGTCGAGCGCGATCGCCACGTCCTTGCCCGCCTCGTACCCCGCGGTCTCGATCGCCGACATCACCGCCTCGAGCGCCGCTTCGTCGTTCGGCAGGTTGGGCGCGAAGCCGCCCTCGTCCCCCACCCCGGTGGAGAGGCCGCGCTTCGTGAGCACCCTTTTCAACGCGTGAAACACCTCGACGCCGATGCGCAGGGCGTCGGCGAACGTCTCGGCGCCGATCGGCACGACCATGAACTCCTGGAGATCGACCGTGTTGGCGGCGTGGGCCCCGCCATTCAGGATGTTCATCATCGGCACCGGGAGCACGTGAGCCACCGGGCCGCCGAGGTAGCGGTACAGGGGCAGCCCGGCGTCCTGGGCGGCGGCGCGCGCCACGGCGAGCGACACGGAGAGGATCGCGTTCGCGCCGAGGTGGCCCTTGTTCGGCGTGCCGTCGAGGTCGAGCATCGCGTAATCGACGGTGATCTGATCCTCCGCCGCCATTCCCTCGAGGCGCGGGCCGATCATCTCGTTCACGTTCTTCACCGCCTCGAGCACGCCCTTCCCGAGGAAGCGCTTCTGGTCCCCGTCGCGCAGCTCCACGGCTTCGTGCTCGCCCGTCGACGCGCCGCTCGGCACGGCGGCGCGGCCCGCGGCGCCGCTGGCGAGCGTCACGTCGGTCTCGACGGTGGGGTTGCCGCGGCTGTCCAGGATCTCGCGCGCGTGGACGGAAATGATCGTGCTCATAGTCGCGCCCCAACCTTAGGGGGACGCCGGGCCTCCGTCAACGCGCGCCTTGAGCGCGAGGATCGCGGCGCGCGTGCGGTCGCGCAGTCGCTCGCGGTCCTCCGGCGTCATCCCCGCGGTCGTGATCGGCTCGCCCACGAGGATCCGGATAGGCCGGGGCCGCAACCGGAAGCCGCCCTTGGGGAGGATCTGGAAGGTGCTGTGCACGTAGACCGGCACGAGCTGCACCTGGGCGGCGATGGCGAGCGCGAACGGGGCGTTCTTGAAGGGGAGCAGCTCGCCGGTGCGGCTGCGCGTCCCCTCGGGAAACACGACGGCTGAAAAGCCGCGGCGGATCGTGCCTGCCGCCTTGTCGTAGGCCTCGAACGCGCGCTTTTTCACGGCGCGGTCGATGGTGATGTGTCCCGCCGCGTGCATAGCGCGACCCAGCAGGGGGATGCGCACGAGCTCCTCCTTCCCGACGAAGCGCGTCGAGCCGGGGAGCGTCGCGGCGAGCGCCCAGATGTCGAACATGGAGGAGTGGTTGGACGCGTACACGACGGGCCCCCGGGGAATCCGCTCCCTGCCCTCGAGCCGGACGGGGGTCCCCGCCGCGCGCAAAATGTCGCGCGACCAGTCGGTCGTGCTCCAATCGTACACGCCGCCGGTGCGATGCTTCACGCCCAGCAGCGCGGCGAGGATGGCCCCGGTGGCGTGGAGGATCGTCGAGCCCACGACCACCACGTAGAACCAGAGAGTGCGGATCATCGCGCCGGGAAGTGATCGAAGCCGGGAGGGGCCGTCATCCCCCGCCCGCGGTCCGTCATCCGTACGCCGCGGCCCGCGCTGCAGGCGCCGATGCGCGTGAGGGCGAGTCCCGTCACGGCGCGAAAGGCGCGAGCCTCGCGGGCCCCGAAGCGCCGCGGCAGGGCGACGAGCAGCTCGTACTCTTCGCCGCTGCGCGCGGCCGCGCGCGGCGCCACGCCCGGCCAGCACGGGATGCGCTCGAGCTCGAGCGCCACGCGCACGCGGGAGGCCGCGGCGAGATGGCCGGCGTCGCCCGCGAGGCCGTCCGACAGGTCGATCATGGCGCGCGCGCCGCGGCGCGCGAGCCAGCGCCCCGCCGCGATGCGGGGCTGGGGCCGCGCGAACCGGCGCCGCACGGCGGTCGCCACGCGTCGACCCGCCCGGAGCCGCGCCAGCCCCAGCCCGGCGCCGCCCAACCGCCCCGTCACCCACAGGCCGTCCCCCGGGCGGGCGCCGCTGCGCCGCACCGGCCGGTCGACGGTGCCGATCGCGCACACATCGACGAGATAGCGGGAGGACCGTGTCAGGTCTCCACCGAGCACCCTGGCGCCTACGCTCTTCGTGACGGCCGCCACGCCGCGCATGATCTCCGCCGCGGGATCCACCCGTCCCCCGCCCCTCGTCCCCCGTCCCCGAGGTAATCCGAGCGACACCAGGACTCCCAGCGGCCTCGCTCCTTCCGCCGCGAGGTCGGAGAGTGCCGCGGCTCCCCCCCGCCACCCGATCTCCCGGAACGACAGCCACTCGGTACGGAAGTGCACGCCTTCCAGGCTCGCATCGATGCTCAGAGCGAGCGTGGTGCGTCCCAGCCTGAGCAGCGCGCAGTCGTCGCCGAGATCGCGGGCTCCGCGCCCGAGGGCGCGGAAGATCGCGCGCAGGCGGTCGAACTCCCCACCCGCGCCGAGAGCGAGATGGGCGGGGGTCACGCTGTTTCCGGCGGCTCGAGCACGGCGAGCAGAGGCGGCCCGGCAGGCTGCACGCCGGCCCAGGCGCGCCACACGTCGGGAAGCGCCGCGAGCACGTCAGCGGGTCGGAGGCTCCGCGCCGTCCATTGCCGGGCACCGAGCTCCGCCGCGCGCCCGAGCGCGTGAGCGCCCAGCGCGGCGGCCTCCGGCGCCGCGCCGCCGCGCGCCAGGAACGCCCCGATGAACCCCGCGAGCAGGTCGCCCGAGCCGCCGGTGGCGAGGCCGGGGTTGCCGCTCGCCACCACGTGGATCGGCCCCCGCAAATCGGCCACGACGGTGGGCACGCCCTTCAACAGCACGGTGCCCTTGATCTTCTGGGCGGCCTTCGCCACGGCGGCCCAGCGGTCGTTCGCCGCGGCGTCGGCGAGCTGATCGCCGAACAGGGCGCGGAACTCGCCGAGATGCGGCGTGCAGACGACCGGCCGCTGCGGCCCGCCCCCCGCGAGCTGAGAGAGGAGCACGAGCGCGTCCGCGTCAATGACGGCGGGGACGGGCCGGCGGGCGAGCGCCGCCTCGAGGAGCTTGGCGCGCTCGGCCGTGCGGCCGAGGCCGGGGCCCAGGATCAAGGCGTCGGCCCATTCCAGCGCCGCCGCCGCCTCGGGCTCGAGGTCGGGCCCGAGCGCGGACTCGACCGTGAGCACGTCGGGGAGGGTCGCGCGCGCGGCCGCCACGCTCCCGGGGGACGCGACGAGCTTCACGAGCCCCGCGCCCGCCGCGAGCGCCCCGCGGGCCGCGTGCAGCGCCGCGCCCGTCATGCCGTTCGCCCCGCCCACCACGGTCACGCGGCCGCGGTCGCCCTTGTGCATCGTGGGCGCGAGCTTGGGGAGGCGGGCGCCCGCCCACCCGTCCGTGACGAGCAGCGGCCAGCTCGGATCGGGCGGCGGGAACCCGGCGTCCACGACGACCACCTTCCCGCACCATTCGCGCGCCAGCAGGTGGCCGCGGCGCGGACCGCCGAAGGTCACCGACAGCTGCGCGCGCACCGGCCCGTGGGCCTCGCCGCTCGAGAGGTCGAGCCCGGTGGGGCCGTCGATCGCCACGATGGGCGCGGCGTAGGCGACGAGCCGCTGCGCCAGCGCGAGCACGTCGCCGCGGGCGGGGCCCGTGGCGCCCGTGCCGAGCAGCGCATCCACCGCGACCGCCGCCGCGGGCCACGGCTCCTCGCGGCCCAGCTCGTGCACGCCGTCGAGCCGGGCGAGCGCCCGGTTGTCGATCGCGTCGTCCGTCTTGGGATCGAGGGCCGACACCCAGACGGGGATGCCCGCCGCGTGCAGCGCGCGTGCGACGACCCAGCCATCGCCGCCGTTGTTCCCCGCCCCGGCGGCGACGAGCACACCGCGCTGCACCGCGTCCGGGCACTCGCGCACCAGCACCTGGGCGACGGCGCGGCCCGCGGCGTCCATGAGCACGCGCGAGGGGATGCGGAACTGCGTGCGCGCCGCCGAGTCCCAAGCGGCGGCTTCGGCGGCCGAGAGCACCGGAATCGCGTTCACGGGATCACCACCCCTCCGTAGCCCACCACGGCATCGTCGTCTCCCGTAACCATCCCAGAATGGCTGTAGTGCACCACTGCGGCGTGCTCGGCGCCGAGCGCGCGCGCGGCGGCGCACACCGTGGCTGCCGGGGCGCGCCCGCACATCGAGATGTGCTCGCGGCGGCAGCGTACCAGCAGCTCCGCGCCGTCCAGCGCCACCAGGGCCTCGAGCGCCCGGCGGTCCTTCGGCTCGGACACGCCGGCCGGCTCGTAGTGGTTCAGGTCGCTCGAGGCGAGCAGCAGCACGCCCTCCGGCCACTCGCGCACCAGCTCGGCGAGCGCCGCGCCGAGCAGCCGGCACCCCTCCCACTCGTCCCACGCGAGCACGAGCGGCACGATCCGCACCCCGGGGCGGCGCAGCTGCAGGAACGGCACCTCGACCTCGACCGCGTGCTCGGCGCGGTGGGCCTCGGGGTCCGGGGCCACGAGATCGCACGCGGCGACGAGGCGGGCGCCGAAGCGCTCGTCCACCGCCGCGTCGCCGAGCGGGGTGCGGAACGCCCCCGCCGCCCACAGCGAGACGCCGCCCGGCGCGTGGCACACGCCGCTGTGGTTGGGCGCGAGGATCACAACGAGCGGCGGGATGGCGAGGCGCGCGAACACGTGCGCGGCGGTGAGCCCGGAGTAGACGTAGCCCGCGTGCGGGGCGACCGCCGCGCGCGCGGCCGCCGGAGCCGCGGGCGGCGCGGGAGCGGCCTCGTCGAGCAGCCCGCGCACGACGCCCTCCAGCTCACCCCGCGCCCCGGGATAGAACCGCCCGGCCACGGCGGGCGCGCGCAGTGCGCTCAAAAGCCTATTTGAAGCTCTGGCCGATTGCGCGCCCGAACGAGATCTCCCCGTTGTCGATGCGGATGTTGAACCCGCAGTCGGGGTTCGAGCACACCCAGGCCTTGTAGGTGATCGGCGCTCCGTCACGGCCGTAATCCGACAACGGAATGAGGAGACCTTGCTGGCACTTCTTACAGGCGGGCCATTCCCTGGCGTCCATGCGGCACCCCTCCCTTGGCCCTACCTCACCCCCGCTCCACTCCGGACCAGCGGTACCCGGCCCGGAACACCTGCGCGAAGTCGTACACGCGCTCGAAGTCCTCCGGCTTGTCGGTCGGCTGGCGGGCGAGGAGCCCGACGTCGATCAGCAGGAACACGATGCGCCCCAGGTCCTCGGTGCTGCGGATGTCCCAGTGAGCGAGCACGGTGGAGGCGAGCAGCCCGAACTGATCCAGCGCGAAGTCGCGGCACGCCCACGCCAGCTCCGCGCCGGAGAGGTGGCGACGCGCCGGAAGCTTCGACTGCGCGTACTCGAGCGCCGCCAGCACGAACACGTAGCCGCGCTCGGGGTAGCGGCCGTCGCGCTGGCGGATCTGCTCGAACGCTTCCGCGAGCGTCGCGAACTCGCTCACGGACGCGCCCCCGGCGGCTGGTCGGTTTGGACGGGCACGACGACCGGCCGCGACCGGCGCGGCTCGAGCAACGCGAGCTCCAACACTTCGTCCAGCGTGTCCACGGGCTTGATGTCGAGCAGCTTCTTCACTTCGTCCGGCACGTCCACGAGGTCGCTCTTGTTGCGCGCGGGCACGAGCACCGTGTGCACGCCGGCGCGGGCGGCGGCGGTGAGCTTCTCCTTCAGCCCTCCGATCGGCAGCACGCGTCCCCGCAGCGTCAGCTCCCCGGTCATCGCCACGTCGTGGCGCGAGGGGCGGCGGCACAGGAGCGACGCGAGCGCCGCCGCGATCGCGATCCCCGCCGACGGGCCGTCCTTCGGCACCGCGCCCGCCGGGACGTGCAGGTGCACGTCCGTCTGCGTGAACGCGTCGAGCGGGATCCCGAGCGAACCAGCCCGCGCGCGCAGCAGGCTCCACGCCGCCTGCGCCGACTCCTTCATGACGTCGCCCAGCTGTCCGGTGAGCGTGATCTGCCCCCTCCCGGGCATCTGGATCGCCTCGATGAACATGATGTCGCCGCCGACGGGCGTCCACGCCAGCGCCGTGGACACGCCCACCTCGGGCGCCCGGCCGGCCACCTCGCTCTGCACCTTGGGCTGGCCGGCATACTTCTCGAGGTTCTTCGCGGTCACCCGCACCGTCTCGGCCTTGCGCTCCACGACCTCGAGAGCCGCCTTGCGCAACGCCCCCTGGATCTCGCGCTCGAGCTGGCGCACGCCGGCCTCGCGCGTGTACTCGGCGATCAAGCGCTCCAGCGCCGCGTCGGCGATGCTGGCGCGGTCGGCCTGGAGGCCCGTCTCCTTCAGCTGGCGGGGGAGCAGGTAGCGCTTCGCGATGGCGAGCTTCTCGCCCGGCGTGTAGCCAGGCAGGGCCAGCACTTCCATGCGGTCGAGCAAGGGATCCGGGATCGGGCCGAGCGCGTTCGCCGTGGCGATGAACATCACCCCCGAGAGGTCGAAGGGCACCTCGAGGTAGTGGTCCACGAAGGCCGAGTTCTGGGCCGGGTCGAGCACCTCGAGCAGCGCCGCGGTTGGGTCGCCCCGCACGTCGGATCCCATCTTGTCCACCTCGTCGAGCATCAGCAGCGGGTTGCGGGTCTCGCAGCGCTGCAGCGAGTGGATGATGCGCCCGGGGAGCGCGCCGACGTACGTGCGCCGATGCCCCCGCACCTCGGCCTCGTCCCGCACGCCGCCCAGCGACACGCGCGTGAAGCGCCGCTCCAGCGCCTCGGCGATGCTCTGGCCGAGCGACGTCTTCCCCACGCCGGGCGGCCCGACGAAGCACAGGATGCTCCCCTTCGCCTGCGGGTTGAGGGTGCGCACGGCGAGGTATTCGAGGATGCGCTCCTTCACCGTCTTGAGGTCGTAGTGGTCGCGGTCCAGGATCTCCCGCGCGGCCTTGAGGTCGCGCCGGTCCTCCGAGGTACGGCTCCACGGAAGCGAGGCGAACGCCTCGAGATAGGTCCGCGCCACGTGGTACTCGGCCGACTGGGGCGACATCTGGCGCAGCCGCTTGAGCTCGCGGTCGACGACCTTCTTCGCCTCGGGCGAGACGCCCGCCTGCTCGAGGCGACGACCCAGCTCGTCCAGCTCGTCCTCGCCCTCGTCCTCGCCCAGCTCCTGGCGGATCACGCGCAGCTGCTCGCGCAGCACGTACTCGCGCTGGTTCTGGTCGAGGCGCGACTTGACCTTCTCCTGGATCTGGCTCCCCACCTCGAGCACCTGCAGCTCCTGGCCGAGCAGCTCGGCGAGCCGCTCCAGGCGCCTGTTCACCTCGTCGATCGCGAGCAGCTCCGCCTTGGCGGGGAGGGCCAGATCGATGTTGGCGGCGACGAAGTCGGCGAGCTTGCCGGCGTCTGTGATCCCGGCGAGCACCTCGTGCAGCTCTTCGCCCAGGTAGGGCGCGATGTCGATGACGCGGGAGAACTGGGCGTGCACCGTGCGCTTGAGCGCCTCGGTGCGCGCGTCCTCGGTGAGCTCGGAGGAGAACGTGGTGTAGCTCGCCACGAGCCAGTGTGGGCCGGGGCTGATCTCCACCAGGCGGGCCCGCTCCAGTCCCTGCACCATCACGCGGACGGAGCCGTCGCCGAGCTTGAGCATCCGCACGACCGAGCCCAGCGTCCCCACCTCGTACAGCTCGTCGGGGCGGGCCTGCATCACCGCGCCCTCCGCCGGCTCGGTTCCCCCAATGGGCTTCACCACGCCGAGCAGCAGGCGCTTGTTCCCGCGCACCACTTCGTCGATGAGCTGCACCGCGTTGGGATCGGTCAGCGCCAGCGGCAGCACGACGTGCGGGTACACCACCAGCTGGCCCAGGGGGAGGATCGGCAGCTGTTCCATCTATTGCACCCGTACCGACTGCGGGCCCGAGAGCCGCGCCGGCAGCTTGGTCAGGCGGACCGCGAGGAATCCGTGCTCGTAGATCGCGCGGATGCTCTCGGGATCGACCGGGACGGGGAGGCGGAAGCGGCGCTCGAACGGCCCGACCTGCACCTCCATCGAGTGGTAGTGCGGCTTGCCCTCGTGCCGCGTCGTGCGCTCGCCGCCGATCGTGAGGATGCCGTCCGCGAACTGCACCGTGAAGTCGTCTGAGCTCATTCCGGCGATGTCCATGTGGACGACGAGCTCGGTATCCGTCTCGTAGACGTCGGTGGGGGGCTTCCACTTGGGCGAGGCGACGAAGCCGACGGGACGGCCGTGCGCCACCTCGTTGAAATAGACCTCCAGCTCCTCGGCGAGGTGGACGGTGAAGCTGCCCGAGCCCCGGGAGGGCCGGCCGCCGGGGCCTGAGCCCGCGCCCGCGCTATCGGCCATGGGCGGAAGCCACCGGCTGGCGGGCCGGCGCGGCGTACAGCGGGAACTGCTCGGTCAGCTCGCGCACCTCGGCCTTCACGCGGGCGATCGTGGCGTCGTCCTTTTCGGTGAGCACGGCGTCGATGAAGTCGGCGACCTTGAGCATCTCCGGCTCCGCGAAGCCGCGCGTCGTCACGGCGGGCGTGCCGATACGGACGCCGCTCGTCACGAACGGCGACTGCGGGTCGCCCGGGATGGTGTTCTTGTTCACGGTGATGCCGGCGCGGTCGAGCAGCGCCTGCGCCTCCTTTCCGGTGAGGCCCTTGGGCCGCAGGTCCACGAGCATGAGGTGCGTGTCGGTGCCGCCCGAGACGATGGCGTAGCCGCGCTGCAGCAGCGCCGCGGCGAGGGCCTGGGCGTTCTTCACGACCTGGATCGCGTACTGCTTGAACGCCGGGGTCAGCGCCTCCCCCAGCGCGACGGCCTTCGCCGCGATCACGTGCTCGAGCGGCCCGCCCTGGATCCCCGGGAAGACCTGCTTGTCCACGTCCTTCCCGAACGCTTCCTGGCAGAGGATCAACCCGCCGCGCGGGCCGCGCAGCGTCTTGTGGGTGGTGGTGGTGACGATCTGCGCGTGCGGCACGGGCGAGGGGTGGATCCCGGCGGCCACGAGCCCCGCGAAGTGCGCCATGTCGACGACGAGGATCGCGTCGACCTCGTCGGCGATGCTGCGGAGCGCGGCGAAGTCGATGATGCGGGCGTAGGCGCTGCCGCCGCCCACGAG
>QHUL01000054.1 GCA_003222115.1 Gemmatimonadota bacterium
TACTGCTCATTTTCTGTGTCGACCCGCACGGTCTCAGACCCAGTGCCCGTGTTGGTGCTGAAGGTGGCAATCAGCGCATCGCACGCAGTGCCGTTCCACACACAGATCTCGACTTCCAGTGTCAGACCGCTGACGAACGACCCCGTGAAGGTCGGCGCCGAGACCATGGGTGGAAGGAAGTAGAACCCTGGCGTACCTGTGCCGTGGCCCGCATCGGAGATCTCGAACTGCGGCCTCCCGGGCGCCGGGGCAGTCGCGGGCTTGTCCTCGCAGCCTAGGGCGAAGAGGACTGCCGCGAGCGAGGTACCTAGCGTCAAAGGTCTCAAGAGACCGTCCTCTCTTCTCGAACGCGTGTGGGCCGCCTCAGCGCGCACCAATGAGTGTGATCTTCCCTCGGCCCGACACTACTTGCTCCCATACCGGCTCGTCTCGCTCGAAGGTGCGCGCCTGTTCTGGTGGGTGCCAGCCCGTGTCGCTATCGTCTGCGAGACAACTAGTTAGCCGGAGTGTCGACCGCTGCAGTCGACCTCGATGTGGGCAGGGCGAGGTTCTCGCCTGGCGTCCGTTCACCCGGGCCGATATCGTGAGGAGTACCACCTGGAACAGTACGTTGCTAAGTTGGGGAGTCGCTTGGAGGCGCTGCGCGCGCCATATCGTGTTGTTGATGTAGAATCCCGCGGGCGTAATTCAGGGGTAGAATGCCAGCTTCCCAAGCTGGACGTCGCCGGTTCGAATCCGGTCGCCCGCTCTGCCGCAAGCTGAGAGCCCCTCGCTGGCTGGCGTCGCGGCCTCGACGCCTTCATATTTACATGTTCGGAACTTTCGGCCCGCGTTGAAGTTGCGACGTCAGGCCTCACAAACTCCTTGAAGGTTGGAGTCGCAGCAGTGATTCGCGTCCACTCGGTGGCGCCGGACTCGCTCGGGGCCGCGTTGGGGCTCGTCCCCGGAACGGAGCTCCATGCGGTCAACGGCCGCTCGCTGGAGGACTTCCTCGACTGGGAGTTCCTGACGGCGGACGACCGTTTCCTGCTGCAGGCCGCGCTGCCGACGGGCGCAGCGATCGAGTACGACGTCGAGCGGCCCGAGGGGCTGCCGCTGGGGGTGACGCTCGAGCCGCCCCGCATCCGCCGCTGCGCCAATCACTGCGACTTCTGCTTCGTGGACGGAAACCCCCAGGGGATGCGCCAGGCGCTCTACATCCGCGACGACGACTACCGCCTCTCCTTCCGCTATGGCAATTTCGCCACGCTCACGAATCTCAAGCCGTGGGACGTCGCGCGGATCGTCGAGTACCGGCTGTCCCCCCTGTATGTGTCGGTGCACGCCACCGACTCCGTGATCCGCCGCTGGCTGCTGCGGAACCCTGAGGCCCCGGACGTCGTCCCCCAGCTCCGCATGCTCGGCGAGCAGGGCATCCGCTTCCATGCGCAGATCGTGCTGGTCCCGGGGGTGAACGACGGCGCGGTGCTGGTGCGGAGCCTCGCGGACCTGTACGGGTTGGGCGAGCCGATCCTGTCCGTCTCCGTCGTCCCGGTCGCGCTCACCGAGTTCTCCAAGCACCACCTGGTGCGCCAGCCCACGGGGGAGGAGTGCCGACGGGCGCTGACGACGGTGGGCGAGTGCGCCGCGCGCGCCCGGGGCGAGCGGGGATTTCCCTGGTGCTACGGAGCGGACGACCTCTACCTGCAGGCCGGAGAGCCGCTCCCGCCCGCCGAGTGGTACGGCGAGTTCGAGCAGCGTGAGAACGGGGTCGGCGCGGTCCGCTATCTACAGACGCGGATCGCCGCGGCCGGGGACCGCTTCGAGGAGCTCGCCGGCAAGCGGGTGGGCGTCGTCACCGGAACGGCGATGGGCCCGCTGATGCCGCAGGTGCTGGCGGGCCTCGCCGCGGCCACGGGAGCGCGGTTCGAGGTCCTGGCCTTGGAGAACACGCTGTTCGGCTCCTCCGTGACGACCGCGGGGCTGCTGCCGGCGACCGCGATCCGCGCCGCGCTCGCGCCGCGGGCCGACTTGGACCTGGCGCTCGTACCGGCCGAAGCGGTGAACGACGATCTGTTGTTCATGGACGGCGTGGCGGCGCACGACCTCGCGGCCGGCCTGCCGATGCCGCTGAGGCTTTCCTATGACTTCGCCGACGCGCTGGCGCAGCAGGGGGTGCCGGTATGATGGGCCTGCCCACGGTGGCCATCATCGGCCGGCCCAACGTCGGTAAGTCCACGCTGTTCAACCGCATCATCGGCGGGCGCGAGGCGATCGTGGACGCGCGTCCGGGCGTCACGCGCGACCGCCACTTCGCCCGGGCGGAGTGGAACGGCAAGCGCTTCTGGCTCGTGGACACGGGCGGCCTCGTGCCGGGTGCCACCGATGCGCTGAACCGGGCCATCCGCACCCAGATCGAGCTCGCCATCGCCGAGAGCGATTTGCTGCTCTTCCTGGTGGACGTGGAGCAGGGGGTCCACCCCGCCGACCTCGAGATCGCTCAGTACCTGCGCCGCGCGCAGCGGCCGGTCTTGCTGGTCGCGAACAAGGCGGACCACCTCCCCGACGACACGCGCCACCTCGCCTTCTACGAGCTCGGGCTGGGCGACCCGTTCCCCGTGTCGGCGGCGGTGGGGAAGGCGAGCGGCGACCTGCTGGACCAGGTGGTGGCGCTGCTGCCGGCGCCCGGCGCCCACGAGGACGACGAGGCGATCCACGTCGCGGTCGTGGGTCGACCCAACGTGGGAAAATCGAGTCTCGTCAACCGCTTGCTCGGCCGCGAGCGGCTCGTGGTCGCGGAGGAGCCGGGCACGACGCGTGACGCGATCGACACGCCGTTCGCATACGACGGCCGCCGGCTCGTGTTCATCGACACCGCGGGCCTGCGCAAGCGCAGCAAGGTGGCGGACGACATCGAGTTCTACTCCACGCTCCGCAGCTCCCGCGCGATCGAGCGCGCCGACGTGTGCATCCTGGTGGTGGACGCGCTCGATGGCGTGCACGTGCAGGACCTCAAGATCGCGAACGAGGCGTGGGACAAGGGCACGGGGCTGATCGTCGCCGTGAACAAGTGGGACCTGATCGCGGAGAAGGAGACGAACACGGCGGTGCGGGGCGAGCGGGAGCTCGTGGCGCGGGCCCCGTTCCTCGAATTCATCCCGTTCCTCTACGTGTCGGCCAAGACGGGCCAGCGCGTCCCTCGCCTGCTCGAGCTCATCGTCACCGTGGCCGAGGAGCGGCAGAAGCGCGTGCCCACGTCCGAGGTGAACCGCGTGCTCGAGACGCTGGTCGAGCGGCAGCAGCCGCCCCAGCCCGTGGGGGAAGGGGTGCGCCTGTTCTACGCTTCGCAGATCGGCACGGCGCCGCCGCGCTTCGCCGTCGTGGCGAACCGGCCCGACGCGATCCCGGAGTCGTACACGCGTTACCTGTTGCACGGGTTCCGTGAGGCCTGGGAGTTCACGGGCGCGCCGGTCACGATCAAGTTCCGGCGCAAGCGCCAGACGGCCCAACGGTGACGCTCGCCCTGTGGATCCTCGCCGCCTACCTGCTGGGGGCGACGCCCACCAGCTATCTCGCCGCCAAGCTCGGCCGCGGGATCGACCTGCGGCAGCACGGCTCCAAGAACCTCGGCGCGACCAACGTGTACCGCGTGCTCGGCTGGAAGTACGCGATCCCTGTCGGCCTCATCGACGTGGCGAAGGGCGCGGTGCCGGTCGTCCTGTTCGGGCGCTGGGCGGCGGGCCCCGCGTGGCTGCCCGTGGCCCTCGGTATCGCCGCGGTGATGGGACACGTCTACTCGCCCTACGTGCGCTTCCAGGGCGGCAAGGGCGTGGCGACCGCCGCGGGGATGTTTCTGGCCCTCGGGCCGCTCGCGCTCGCCATCTCGGTCCCCGTCTGGGGCCTCACGCTGTGGCTCACGGGCTACGTCTCGGCCAGCTCGCTCCTCGCCGCGGCGCTGTTCCCGCTGTGGGTGCGGCTCACCGAGCCGGGCGCGCGGCCCACGTTCTGGGCGGCCGTCGTGCTGGCGCTCTTGATCGTCTACTCGCATCGGGCCAACATCCGACGGCTGCTCGCGGGAACCGAGAGCCGGTTCAGAACCCGAAGAGGAGTGGCGACGTGATCGTGTATCCCCAGGCCGAGGCCTGGGCTCGGCCCGACACAGCCCTAAAGGGCGCTGCCCTTCAGGGCAGCGCTGCGCCGAGCCCACCCTTCAGGGTGGGGAAACCAGGGCGTGGGAACGTGTGGGGATGACCCGTATCGCGGTTATCGGCGGTGGTGCCTGGGGCACGGCGCTCGCCGACCTGCTGGCCCGCAAGGGCGAGACCGTCACGCTGTGGGCGCGCGAGCGGGAGGTGGTGGAGAGCATCAATCGGGAGCATCTGAACCACCTGTTCCTGCCCGACGCCCCGCTCGCGCCGGAGCTGCGGGCGGAGGCCGATCTGCAGACCGCGGTGCGCGGCGCGGAGGTCGTGGTGTCGTCCGCGCCGTCGTTCGCCGTGCGCGAGACGATGGCGCAGGCCGCGTCGTCCGTCGGGGCAGGGGCGCTCATCGTGAGCGTTTCGAAGGGGCTCGACCCCGAGCGTCTGACGACGCTGTCGTGCGTGCTGGGAGACGTCCTGGCGCCGGGAACGGCGATCGCCGTGCTCTCGGGGCCCTCGTTCGCCCGGGAGGTGTACGATCGCCAGCCGACCGCCGTGGTCGCGGCGTCCCGCGACCCCGCCGCCGTGCAGCGGGTGCAGCACGTGCTCGCCACGGGCTACTTCCGCGTGTACACGACCAGCGACGTCCTGGGCGTGGAGCTGGGTGGCGCCTTGAAGAACGTGATCGCCGTCGGGGCAGGGATCCTCGAGGGGCTGGGACTCGGGCACAACACGCGCGCGGCCCTGCTGACGCGCGGCCTCGCCGAGATCGCGCGCCTCGGCGTGACGCTGGGCGCCGATCCGCTCACCTTCGCGGGGCTCGCGGGGATGGGTGACCTCGTCCTCACCGCCACGGCGACGCTGTCCCGCAACTACACGCTCGGGATGGAACTGGGCAAGGGGAAGTCGCTCGAACAAGCCCTGGCGGGTCGCTCGTCGGTCGCGGAGGGCGTGAGCACGGCGCGATCGGCGGTGGCGCTCGGCGAGCGCCACGGTGTCGAACTGCCCATCGCCCGCGAGGTGGCCGCGGTCCTGTTCGAGAGCAAGTCGCCCCGACGGGCCGTTGCCGACCTCATGGAGCGGGAGCTGAAGGCCGAGCACTGGCGATGAGCGCCCCCTATCCGGTGCAGGAATTCTTCTCGATCGGCGAGGTCTGCCAGCTGACGGACCTCAAGCCGCACGTCCTGCGCTACTGGGAGAGTCAGTTCCGGTTCCTGAACCCGGCGAAGAACCGCTCGGGCAACCGCGTGTATCAGCGGCGCGAGATCGAGCTGATCATGCTGGTCAAGCACTTGCTGTACACCGAGAAGTACACGATCGAGGGCGCGCGCCAGAAGATCGAGCAGTACCGCCGCTCGGGCGAGCTGAAGCCGGAGGCGCGCCGAGCGCTCGCCACACAGACCGTGAAGGACCTTCGCAGCGAGCTCAAAGCCGTGCTCGCGATCCTCGAGGGCACAGCCCCGCCCAATGCCGGGGCGCGCTGAGGACGGCGCCGCCGTCGCCGTCGTCATCCCGGCCTACGAGGCCGCAGACACAATCCCGGGGGTCGTCAGCGGAGTGCTGCGAGCCCTCCCTGGGGCCGCGGTCTATGTGGTCGACGACGGCTCGCGTGATAAGACCGGTGATAAGGCCGGGGAAGTGGGAAGGGGGAAGGGGGTCACGGTGCTCGCCCATCCTCGCAACCTCGGCAAGGGCGCGGCGCTGCGGACCGGCATCGCCCGAGCGCTCGCGGACGGAGCCAGGGTCGTGGTGACACTCGACGCGGATGGCCAGCATGCGCCGGCGGAGCTGCCGCGGCTGCTCGCGCCGCTCGCCAGTGACGAGGCTGACCTCGTGCTGGGTGCCAGGGTGCGAACGGCCGCCATGCCGTGGCGGCGGCGCTGCACCAACTGGCTCTCCGCCGCGCTCGCCTCCCGCATCGGCGGCCAGCCGATCGCCGATGCGCAGACGGGCTTCCGGGCGTTCTCGCGGGCCGTCGCCCACGCTGTGCGGCCTGCGGGGTCCCGCTACGATTTCGAGACGGCGTTCCTGCTCCAGGCGCTCGCGCGCGGATTTCGCGTCCGCTCGGTCCCGGTAGCGACCATCTACGATGGCGGGGGCAGCCACTTCCGCTCCTGGGCGGACAGCTGGCGCCTGGCCCGCGTGTTCGCGCGCTATGGGCGCCGCGTCCTCCTGGGGGCGCCATGAAGATCCTGATCTCCAATGACGACGGGATTCTCGCCCGCGGCCTCGGCGTGCTCGCCGAAGTCTGCAGCGCGCTGGCGCAGGTCACCGTCGTGGCGCCCGACCGCGAGCAGAGCGGCACGTCGCACTCGCTCACGCTCCACCGGCCGCTCCGGGCCACGCGGCGCCCGGACGGCGCGTTTCAACTGGACGGCACGCCCACCGATTGCGTCATGCTGGCGCTCGGGGCGTTGATGCCGGAGAAACCGGACTTCGTGATCTCGGGGATCAACCACGGACAGAACATGGGGGAGGACGTGTTCTATTCGGGCACGGTGGCCGCCGCCATGGAGGGTCTCGTGGCCGGGGTGCCGAGCATCGCGGTGTCGTACGCCGGAGCGGACCTCGACCTGCTGGACACCCACAAGCCGGGCCTGACAGGGCTGCTGCGTCGCATCACGCAGGTCAAAGACTTCCCCAAGGAGACGCTCCTCAATATCAATCTGCCCGGCATCCCGGGCGACCAGGTGAAGGGCGTCAAGGTCACGCACCTCGGCAGCCGCGTGTTCAGCGAAGAGATCGCTCTCATGAAGGATCCGTGGGGGAAGGAGATCTACTGGATCGGCGGCGGCCGCATCACCTGGACGGGCGGCACCGAGTCGGATTTCCGCGCCACGGGCGACGGCTACATCTCGGTGACGCCGCTCCACATGGACATGACGAACTACAAGCTCATCGAGGTCGTGCGCTCGTGGCTGGCCGGCGACTGAGCCCGTCCGGCGACAGCTACGCGGGCTACCGCGCGCGCCTGGTCGAGACGCTGCGAGCCCGAGGAATCCGCGACCTGGCCGTCCTCAAGGCGTTCGCGGAGACACCACGCCACCTCTTCGTGCCGGCGGCCGTGCGCCATCGCGCCTACGACGACACCGCGCTGCCGATCGGGAACGGCCAGACCATCTCCCAGCCCTTCACCCAGGCCCGCTATCTTGAGGCGCTGAAGCTACGGGGGCGGGAGCGGGTGCTCGAGGTCGGGACCGGTTCCGGCTACCAGACGGCGCTGCTCGGCGCCCTGGCGGAGCAAGTGTTCAGCGTCGAGCGCGTACCCAGCCTGGCGCTGGCGGCGCAGCGGTCGCTGCGGGAGGCCGCCGTGGCGAACGTGTCGGTGCTCGTCGGCGACGGGACCCTGGGCTGGAGCGGCTACGCCCCCTACGATGCGATCGTCGTCGCGGCGGGGGGTCCCGAGATCCCGCCGCCGCTCGTCGAGCAGCTGGCGCCGGCGGGCCGGCTGCTCGTCCCGCTGGGGAAGCGGGGCGCGCAGACACTCACCTTGGTCGAGCGCGACGGTGCGACGCTTCGCCGCACCCCCCTGGGGGGCGCGCGCTTCGTTCCCCTTGTGGGGGAGCACGGCTTCGATGCTTGAACAGTTCATCCAGTGGCTGCTCGAGCGGTTCCGCGACCTGGGCTATCCGGGCATCGTGGTGCTCATGGCCATCGAGTCGTCGTTCCTGCCGCTGCCGAGCGAGCTCGTGATGCCGCCCGCAGGCTACCTCGCGGCGAAAGGAGAGATGAGCTTCGTCGTCGCCGTCGCCTGCGGTGTCGTGGGAAGCATCCTCGGGGCGCTCGGCAACTACGGACTCGCCCGCTGGCTGGGGCGGGCCTTCTTCGTGCGACTCGGGAGGTACGTGCTCGTCACCAATAAGCGCCTGGACCGGTCCGAGCGCTACTTCGCGGACCACGGCGAGATCAGCACGTTCATGGGGCGAATGATCCCGGTCGTGCGGCACCTGATCTCGATCCCCGCGGGGATCGCCCGCATGAAGCTCGTCAAGTTCGTCGCGTTCACCGGCCTTGGAGCCCTGGTGTGGTGCACCATCCTCACCTGGATTGGATGGTTCATTGGGAGCCGCGAGGACGTACTGCTCGAGGTGCTGAACCAAGAGGCGAGCCGCTACGCCGCCCGCGCCCTGGTCATCCTCCTCCCGACTCTGGCGATCCTGGCGGGCATTTACGCTTGGTGGTACCGTCGGCGGGCGGCTCAGCAGAACCGCGAGGGGTAGCGCCCGATGGCCGCTCACCGGTACCTCGTGTTCGGCAGGGTGCAGGGTGTGGGTTTCCGCTGGTTCGTGTTGCGCGAGGCGCAGCGCCTCGGCCTGCGCGGGTTTTGCAGCAACCTGCCCGACGGCACGGTCGAGGTCGTGGCAGAGGGCGAAGACGCCGCGCTCGCGCAGCTCGAGCGCGCTCTCAGGCGAGGGCCACCGGCAGCGCGCGTGCAACGTGTGGAAAAGCTCGACGTTCCACATGAGGTCGGCGTCCCGAAGACCTTTGAGATCAATTGATTGATGCGAGGTGCCTTGGTCCAGCGCGCTGACGTGGAAGCGATCGCTCGACGGATCCGCGACGTACCGGACTTCCCCAAGCCGGGCATCGTCTTCAAAGACATCACGCCGCTATTACTCGACGCGTCGGCGTTCCGCCGGGCGGTGGAGCTGATGACGACCCCATTTCAAGAATCGCGGGTCACGCGTGTGGTCTCGATTGAATCGCGGGGCTTCCTCCTGGGTGCGCCGGTGGCGTTGGCGCTCGAGGCGGGCCTGGTGCCAATCCGCAAGCCGGGGAAGCTCCCAGCGGAGCGCGGCCGGGTCGAGTACGCTCTGGAGTACGGCACCGACGCCCTCGAGATGCACCGGGACGCCCTCGGCTCCGGCGACCGGGTGCTGATCGTGGACGACGTTCTCGCGACCGGGGGCACGGCCGAGGCAGCGGCGAAGCTGGTGCGCGCCCACAGCGGAGAAGTCGTGGGGTTCACGTTTCTCATCGAGCTCGACTTTCTGAAGGGCAGGGAGCGGCTGCGCGGGGAGCGGGTTGAGGCCTTGCTCCACTACGCGTAAGCCCGCTACATTGCAGCGCTTAGCCCCTGTAGCTCAGGTGGATAGAGCAGCGGTTTCCTAAACCGTTGGCCGGGTGTTCGAGTCACCCCAGGGGCACTTGGGGAGGCTGAACGGATCCAGGCACGTGCCAACAAAGGACTCAAGCGGCATGGGGACATCGGTGCAGACGGCGGCTGCGCGGGCCGCCGAAGAAAACCCGCTGCTGGTCGCCATCGGGCGCTGGATCGGCGCCAACCGGGAGAAAGCGCTCGCCATCGCCGGCGTGCTCGTCATCGTCATCGTCCTGCTCGCGTGGAACACCCTGTCCGCCAGGCAGACGGAGCAGGCCGCCGGCGTGCGGTTGAACGCGGCGCGGCTCGCTTTCGAGTCGAGGAATTATCCGCTTGCCGCGAGCGAGTTGTCCCAGGTCGTGGAAAACTATTCCGGCACCCGTGCCGCGCAGGAGGCGAACCTCCTCCTCGCCCAGTCGCGCCTGCTGCAGGGCCAGAGCCAGCAGGCGATCGAGCTGCTGAAGCGCGTTGCGCCGCGGGCCGATCCAGCATTTCGAGCTCAGGCATATGGGCTACTCGGTGCCGCGTACGACAACGTGGGGCATCCCAAGGAGGCTGCGGAAGCCTACCAGCAGGCCGCTGACGCGGCGCAGCTGCCCTTTCTCAAGGCCCAGTTCCTGACCGAAGCGGGACGCGCCTGGGTTGCGGGGGGGGACACGGCGAGGGCCGTCCAGGCCTACCGCACGGTCGTCGCGCAGACTGATTCGGCGGCGATGATGGTGGCAGGCGAGGCGAAGGTGAGGCTGGGTGAACTGACCAAGGGTGTTCAGTAGTACTGCGTATAAGAGATGTTATGTTAAGCTGACGATGGTCTAAATGTGGACAAATGACTCAAGCAATCACACCTCTGAACACCAGTCGGGCCTCCCCCACCAGCCACACGTCCTCGTAGCCCCCGTCCGCGGTCTGCCGAGCCCGGACCTCGAGCGTCCGGCCGCTCCTGGTCCAGATCGTCGCTGGCAGTGTCCCCAGCCCCCAGGTTTGGATCGCGCAGGCTGCCGCCACGGCCCCGGTGCCGCACGCCAGCGTTTCGGCCTCCACGCCGCGCTCGTAGGTGCGCATGCGCCACCCGTCTCGCGTGCCGGCAGGCGATATGAAGTTCACGTTGGCGCCCTCGGGCCCGAGGGCCGGTTCGGAGCGCAGGCCAGAGCCGCGCCGCGCCACGTCCACACGATCCACTTCGTCCACGAGCACGATCAGATGCGGGACGCCGACCATGGCGAGTGCCGCGCGGCGCTCGCCATCCACGACCGACAGGCCGGGCACCTGCTGCGGCGCCCGCACTGGGGCCAAGTGGAGCTCGGCGCGCTCCCCCGGCGCGCAACGGCTCTCGTAGGTGCCGGCATCCGTCTCGAGACTCATCCCGCGACCGTTCGCGAGTCCGAGGCGTGCGGCGAGCTGCGTGCTGCACAGCGCGGCGTTGCCGCACATGGCCGCGCGGGAGCCGTCCGAGTTGAAGTAGGCCATGCGGACGACGCCCGGTGCGGCCCCGGGAGCGACGAACACAAGCCCGTCAGCGCCGATGCCGGTGCCCCGGGCGCACACGGCGCGGATGTCGGGCACGCTCCACTCTGCCGGGCCCGAGGCACGACCGTCCACCATGACGAAGTCGTTGCCCGACCCCGTCATCTTGTAGACCGGCAGTCCCGCTAGATGCGGCCGAACAGCGCCATCATCCGGAGCCGCGGCACCATCCAGACCGCTTCCCGGACGATGGCCCGGTTCATCTTGCTGTGCCCCTCGGTCCGGTCCACGAACACGATGGGTATCTCGGTCAGCCTGAACCCCTTTCGCCATGCCCTCACGCTCATTTCAATTTGGAACGCGTAGCCGTTCGACCGCACCAGTGACAAATCGATCGCCTCGAGCACGCGCCTGCGAAAGCACTTGAACCCGCCCGTGAGGTCCCACATCCGCAGTCCTGTCACCCGGCGGGCGTAGATATTGGCACAGTAGGATAACATGAGACGGGTCATCGGCCAGTTGACGACCGTCACCTTGCCGTTGAGGTAGCGCGACCCCAGCACCAAGTCTGCCCCCTCCACCGCCTTGAGAAACTCCTTTAAGTGGGCCGGGTCGTGCGAGAAGTCGGCGTCCATCTCGAACACGTAATCGTAGCCCCGCTCCAGGGCCCAGCGGAACCCCGTGATGTAGGCCGTGCCGAGACCGAGCTTGCCGTCTCGATGCAGCACGTGCACCCGGCGTTCCCGGGCGGCCAGGTCGTCCGCGACCCGGCCGGTGCCGTCCGGAGAGTTGTCGTCCACCACAAGCAGCTCGAGGCGTGCGTCCTGGGCGAGCACCTGCGGTGCGAGGCTGGGGAGGTTCGCCGCCTCGTTGTAAGTGGGGATGACGACCAGCGCTCGCTCAGGCACGCAGCCTGCGCCGTGCTGCGAGAGAGCCGGCCGCCGCGATGGCCAGGAGCCCGAGCGAGCCGAGCGTCAGGGCCCTGCCTCGGTTGTAGAGCTGCGAGCGGAAGGAGAGCTCGACGGTCTTGGTGCCGGCTGCGAGCGGCACCGTGATCAGACTGTAGTCCCCACGCAAGCACGGAGCGGGCCGGCCGTCCGTGGTCGCTTTCCAGTCCGGATACCAGTTCTCGGCGATGAGCAGGTAGCTGGGCAGCGGGGGCGCGGGGTCGAGCGCCACGCTCATCCGCCCCGGCTGCCACAATGTGACGGTGGCGTGCGACGGGCTCGGGGGCGGCAGGGCCTTGAGCGGCGCCGGGGCGACTGGTTGATCGGGTGTGAACAGCACCACGCGAGAGTAGTCCATGCGCGGGTCGAGCAGCGTGGGAATAATCGCGGCCGAATCCGCCTTGACGGCCCCGGGGACGACGCGGGCGTAGGGGGCCGGCGCGAGCCGCTCGAGCAGATTCGCCTGTTCACCTCCCAGCGTGGGCACGGAGTCGAGGATCCGCCGGAAGCCGGGGATCGAATCGACCTTGCGAGCACCCACGGGGGCGATCAGGTAGCGCACGGCCAAGAGGTCCCACAGCTGGAGGTGCCCAATGTTCCTCCACTCATTCTTGCCGCCCAGCAGCTCGTCGTAGTAGCGGAGCTCGTTGCCGTGGTAGCCGAGCACCTGGGGGACGTCAAACGCCGCCAGCACCGAACCTGGATAGGCGCCGAGATCGAGGACGCGAAACGGTGGGGGCGTTGCGGCGACGCGGGTGACGAGCGGATCCGCCTCGTGGGGCTTCGAGTAGCGCCAGAAACTCCGGGCGTTCAGCCACAGGTCGGTTCCCACGACGAGCGCCAGCGTGAGGGCGCCCAGCCGCGGCGTCAGCCGGCCCTGGGCGAGTCCGAACAGGGCCGCCGTCGCCGCGAGCGCCGCGCCGCTGCCGAAGGCTCCCCACATGATGGCGGACTGCTGGGCTTGAGCCGCGGCCACGGCCGCTCGCCCGCTCGCCGCCTGGATGCCGCTCGCGAGCGACTCGGCGACGTGGCCCCAGGCGCCGGTGATGCCCAGCAGGGCCACCATTGCTCCGATGATGAGCGTGGGGGTCATGGCGCGCCGGCCGTCCTTTCCCAGCGCACGATCGACCCCGAACGCCGCGAAGATCGCGACGACGAATGCGACCACGAAGAACGCCATCCCGGGCGCGCGCGTCTTGCTGACGAGCGGCATCACTGCCCACCACAGCTTGTAGAACGGCGTGGCCGCTCCGAGACTGATGAGCAGGAACAGGAGCCCGATCCCGCCCACCCACAAGATTAGGCGCCGCCGCTCTCGCGTGCCCGCGCCCAGCACGGCGAGAGCGATCACGGGAAGACCCAGATATTCCGAGTGCAGCTTCAGCGGGTTCGAGCCCCAGTAGGTCTCGTGTGACCCCACGAAGTTCTTCAGGAAGAATTCGGGAACGTGGTCCCAGGGGATGGCGTAGGAGGTCGACCCGGCAAACCCGTAGTAGCCCCCGGCGCGGGGTGAGAACGAGATGTAGCCGAAGAACGGCACGATCTCGATGGCGGCGATGCCGAACCCCAGCAGCACGGCGCCGAGGGCCAGCCCGAGGCTGACGAGTCGTGCCCCCCCCCGCGCGTCGGGGACCTCCTCGACGGTCAAATAGAGGGCGAACAGACCAGCGGCGATTAGCAGGTAATAGGCGAGCTGGAAGTGACCGAGGAGCGTAAGCGCCACGGCCGCCGCGAGCAGCGGATAGCCCTCCGGACGCCGGTCGCGCAGCGCGAGCACCAGCGCGAGGAACACGAGCGGCAGCGCCGTGGACGCGAACAGCTTGCCGTCGTGCCCAGGCGAGGGGTAGGACGCGATCAACCCGGAGAGCTCGTAGGCGAGCCCCCCGATGACCGATCCGGTCCAGGATACGCGGAGGCGCCTGAGCAAGAGGTAGGTGAACAGGCCGGCGAGGATGTAGTGCACGAAGAAGCTCAGGTTTCCCGCCGTTGTGACCGGGATGACGAAGCGCAACAGCCAGGTGGGGTAGAAGACGTTCCCGTGGCCTGCGGCCAACGGCAGGCCTCCGAACACTTCCGGGTCCCACAGCGGCAGGTGGCCTAGGCGCGTGAACCACGCGGCGCTCCAGGTGTGCCACGCGAAGCCTCCCGTGTACTGATCACTCCACTGGTCCGCAAGCCACAGCCCGCGGAGCATCGGCAGCGACAGGAGCGCTGGCCACAGGGTGAACGCCGCCGTGGCGAGGAGCGCGGGACGACGCGGCTCGTACGGCGGCGCCGCCAGCGGTTCACGATCGCTCACTGGTGGACTCCTGTGGACGGTGCCGCAGCGGGAGCGTGACCAGCGCGGCCGTTGCCTCCATGGCTGTCAACAGGACCCGCGACGCCAGGCTTACCACCAGCGCGCCGCCGCTCCCGAGCGACGGCGTGAGCAGGCCCACGAACACCAGCTCCCGCACCCCCACCCCGCCGGGGGCGAACAGGGCCAGCCACCCCAGGATGTAACCGAGGGCGAACACTCCGGTGGCGACCGCGAAGGGCAAGGCCCGGTCGGCGATGAGCCCGTGGGCGAGCAGCCAGAAGGCAGCCCCGTAGGTGACCCAGCCGAGCGTCGTGAGGGTCGCGCTCGTGACGACCGCCGTGGGACGGAGCGGCTCGAGCGGCGCGGCCGTACCGGCGAGCCGTCCGAGCCACCGGGCGGTCGGTGCCCAGGTGAGCACGCCGACTGTGGCGAGCGCCGCGAGACCCGCCGCGGCGAGCCGCAGCGGCGAGGTGGCGTGCGGGGTGACCGCCGCGACCACGGCGGCACCGGTGCCCACGGCGAGCGCCTGCGCCACGAAGGCGGACGCCGCGGCAGGCGCCGTCTGGACGCCGGCACGCTGCGCCAGCACGACCAATCCGGCCACGCTCCACACTTTACCGGGCACGTAGCGACCGAGATTCGCGAGACTCCACGTGCGCGCCGCAGCGCCGAAGCCGATGCGCTGCCCCCAACCGTGGAGGATCTGGCGCCACGACTCGATGTGCATCACGTAAGACGCGCACACCGCGAGCGCGGAGCCCGCGATCCACAGCGGCTTGATGGTGACGTCGGCATGCAGAGCCCGGAACTCCGCCCAGTTGCGGCCGATCGAGCGGGCGACGAGCACCACGACGACCAGCGTGACGAGCCCCTGCACCGCCCAGAGCCAGCCTCGGGCCTGCGAGCCGGGAGACGGAGTCATGACCTCTTTGTGAGTGACGTGGGTCAAGCGACCCGACGAATTGCGGCGCCGAAAACTACCATGACCGGAAAGGCCGGGAAAGCCGTAGGCATTTGCCCGGGCTCCGCGAGGGGCTATAGTAACGGCTGATGCGCATCCTGC
The DNA here is from genome assembly GCA_003222115.1 of Gemmatimonadota bacterium. Lineage (GTDB taxonomy): Bacteria > Gemmatimonadota > Gemmatimonadetes > Gemmatimonadales > GWC2-71-9 > AG29. Next base: position 14,993 of record QHUL01000054.1, read on the forward strand.
ACATCGTCACCGCGTTCCCGCGCTTCCCGAACGACATCATCTCGCCCTGGCTGGTGGAGATGCTCAAGCGTCTGAGGGCGGCGGGGCATGACGTGGAGGTGCTCGCGCCCGCCTACCGCGGCGGCGGGAATCGTGAGTTCGGCGGAATTCCGGTCCATCGCTTCCGCTACTTCCCAGCGCGCTGGGAAGACCTGACGCACGACCAGGCGACGCCGGACCGCTTGCGCCGTTCGCTGCGCTACAAGATCATGCCGCTGTTCTACGTGCTGGGCGGCGTCTGGGCGGCGTGGCGGCTGGGCCGGCGCCGGCGCTATGACGTTGTCCACGTCCACTGGCCCCTGCCGCACGCGCTGTTCGGGTGGGCGGCGCGGCGGGCATGCGGCGCTCGGATGGTGACGTCGTGGTACGGCGTCGAGCTGCGCTGGGTCAAGAGCTCCCTGCCCTGGCTGAAGCGGTTCCTGGTCTGGGCCCTGCGGACCTCGGACCAGGTCGTGGCGATCTCGTCGGCCACTGCGCGCGAGATTACCAACGTGGTTCCGGTGAGCGTGCGCGTGATTCCCTACACCGTCGGCTTCCCCGAGACCGCTGCCGGTCCCTCGCTCCCGCGGGCGGGCGACAGCTTCCTGATCCTCTTCGTCGGAAGCCTGGTCGAGCGCAAGGGAGTGCGTTATCTGATCGACGCGCTGCCGCTCCTGCCGGCACAGCTTCACGCCAAGCTCGTCATCATCGGCGACGGAGCGGAGCGGTCCCGGCTCGAGGCGCAGGTTCGGGCGCGTGGTCTGCAGCATCTGGTGGAGGTGCGGGGGCGGGTCGCCGAACAGGAGCTGCGCCGCGCCTATGCCGCTGCCAGCGTGCTCGTCCTGCCCGCCATCGTGGACGCGCGGGGCGACACCGAGGGACTGGGAGTCGTATTGCTCGAGGCGATGAGCTATGGGGTGCCGGTGATCGGCAGCGATCTGGGCGGCATCACGGACATCGTCGTGGACGGGCAAACAGGGCTTCTGGTGCCGCCTCAGGACTCGGCGGCGCTCGCGGCGGCGCTCGAGCGGCTGGCGACGGATCGCGACCTGGCGAGGCGGCTGGGTGAGGCGGGCGCCGGTCACGTGCGGCGGCACTTCAGCTGGCCGGCCATCATCGCCCAGTGGGAGGAGTGCTACCTCGCGGTGCTTGACCCCGGCCGTGCGTCGGCCTAGCCGAGCGCGTTCACCGTCTGCAGCGTGCGGCTGCCCGGGTCTTCCAGTCTGAGCGGCAACGCAGCCCGCACCGGCGCGTGGGCGTCGATGCGCCCGTCGGGCGTCAGGCGCCGGACGCGGATGCTGCGACGCGCGGCGCGCCATGCGACCACGGCGCTCAGCGTCCCGATGAAGGGCTGCTGCGCCACGAGGCGATCGAGCAGCGTGTGAAAGGCGCCCGGAGCGTCCGGAAAGCCGAGCGCAGGCGTCAGGTTGGGGTGCCACAGCCCTACCCAGAGCCCCTCCACCTGCCGGCAGACCTGCGCCAGCGCCTCCCCCTCGGCAACCCATGCCCTAGGGTCCTCGATGCCCGCGTACTTGCTCAGCGTGCGATCCATCCAGCAGAGCGGCACTTCGTCCAGGCCGATCACCCGCTCGGCTATGGCGTCCCAAGCGGGGATGACGTCGGCGACGCCCAGCCGGAAGCCGTTGCGGTCCGGGAATCCCCACGTCGTGTCGTAGCGGAAACCCGCCGCCAACATGCCGCAGTGGGTGGCCCCGGGGCGCATGCGGAGAAAGTGCTGCCGCACGCCGAGGGCGGGGCGGCCGGTTAATCGCTCGAGGCGATGGCGCTGCTGTGCGAAGCGCTCAGGGCGGTCGCCGGTCTCAAAGCTCCCGTGCAGGCCGATTTCGCAGCCTCTCTCGGCCAGCTCGTCCAGGATCGCCACCGCCGCAGGGGCCTCCGGTCGGTACGTGAGGTCTCCCGCCCGCATGGTAGCGAAGGTCGGCGTCCCGCAAAGCACGAACCAGGTCGAGACGACGCCGTAGTGCCGCTCGTCGTCGAGCACGCGGCGCACGGCTTGCCCCACCGGGTCGTGCCCGACGGCGGAGAGCGCCGCCAGCAACGTGCGCCCCACACGCCGCAGCTCCCCCTTGCGGCTCAGCTCGGCGACGCGCAGGAGCGTAAACACGGGCCAGTGTGCGACGACGTCGAGGTCGTGGGTAAAGGCGGCGGCCCAGCGGCGGCCGTCGGGCCACGGGGCGGCGAGCGCCACCGGGCGGCGGCCGGCGCTCGCGATGACGGCGGCGCGCAGCCCTACGGCGGCCCGGGATATGACGGGGTCCGTTTCGCAGGTATGGCGGACCAGCAGGTTCTCACGCGACGGCACCCGGCCGTGCCGATCGCGGGCAGCGGAGCGCTGCTCCGCGGTCGCCGCGGCGACGTCGGCAATGCGGCGCAGCACGACTCGCGGGACGCGCACTACCCCGTCGCCGCGCTCGAGGTACCAGTCGCGCGCGATGCAGGTCGGCAGATCGGGATCGCCCGGATCGCGCTCGGCCACGAGCAGGCGTACGACGTCGGCGGAGTCATCCTCCACGGGCGGGACACGAGCGAGATCGATGAGGAGATCAAGACCGTAGCGCTCGACGCCGGTCAGTCCCTCGCGCGGGGGCAGGCGGATCACGAGTTCGTGCAATATACACGGCAACGGCAGCCGCCGACCCGAGGACTTATCTTACCGGGAACCCGAGTCCACTGAACGACATGCTCCTGCGCGAAGCTCTGGCACTGCTCCGTTCCCCTCGCTACTCCGACACTCACAGGCTGTGCCTGGTCTGTTCTTTCGAGCCGCTGCACTTCAAGACCTACCTCCAGGCCTTCCTGGTAGAGCGCTTCCCTGAGGCCGCGCCGCAGGTGACGAGCTGGGGCTACGATCAGCTGGAAGCCGGGTTGCAGGAGTCGTCTCGCGCCTTGCGAGTCCATCCGGCGCTGCTGTTTCTGAGCTGGGGGGACCTGCACCCGCATCTGAGTTGGCGGACGCGCGGCCCGCTGGCGATGCCTCCGCCGGGCGAGATACAGGAGCGCGCCGACCGGTTGCGAGAGCGTCTGATCGGGTGGCTCACGGCGCGCGGCGGAGCCGACTCCTACGTCGTCGTGCCTCCCCTCGCGTGGCTTCCCCTGAGTGATCACGTCGCTCCAGGCGCGCTGGGCGCGGGAGCGATGTGCGCAGCGGCGGCCCTTGAGGCCGTCGCGGCGGAGCTCGCCCGGCGGGGATGCCGCGTCCTCGACCTACCAGTGGCCGCCCTGAACATGCGGGACTGGCTCGGGGCCGGCTGTCCGCTGACCGTGGAGGAGAGCGAGCGAGCGGCGGGGCGGGCCGTCGAGCTGATCTATCCTCCGCGGGAGAGAAAGAAGGCTCTGGTCGTGGACCTCGATGGCACGCTCTGGCACGGGGTCATCGGCGAGGACGGGCCTGAGCGCATCCTGCACGGGCCCGAAGGGCTGGGGTTTCCCTTCCACGTGTTCCAGAAGTTCCTTCTCAAGCTCAAGGGAGAAGGCGCGTTCCTGGCATTCTGTACGAAGAACAACCCCGCCGACGTGCTTCCGGTCTTCGACAAGCTCGAGATGCCGCTCTCCCTCGCCGACTTCGCCGCCTACCGCTGCAACTGGGAGCCCAAGCCCGACAACCTGCGGGCGATCGCCGCGGAGCTGAACATCGGACTGGACTCAGTCGTGTGCGTCGATGACAATCCCGCGGAGCTGGCGCTGATCGCCAGCGTCCTGCCCGAAGTGTGCGCGCTGCCAACGCCGCGCGCCGGTCAAGGCTGGCTGCAGTTGTTCGAGGAGCTGCAGGGCTTGTTCGCCACCTGGCGCGTCAGTGAGGAAGATCGCACTCGCACGCAGAGCTCCGCTCATGCGAGGTTCCGCGCGGCGGCGGGCTCGGCCGCCGAGCTCGAGGCGGGATCCCTGAAGCACCTGCGAGGGTTCGATCTCGAGCTCACCGTGCGGCATGACGCCTTCGGCGATCCGCGGTCGCTCGAGCTCGTCAATAAGACCAACCAGTTCAATCTCACCGGCGAGCGCTGGTCCGCGAGCGACTGGCTGCTCAAGCAGCAGGCGCCGGGGGCGTTTTGCCTGTCGGCGCGGCTGAGAGATCGTTTCGGAGACTTCGGGACGATTGTCGTGTTGGTGGGGGTCGTCCGGCCGGATGGCTGCGCCGAGCTCCAGCAGATCGTGATGAGCTGTCGCGCGTTCGGTCGCGGCGTGGAGACCGTGGCGCTTGGGTGGTTGTGCCGGTGGGCGGATGTGGGATGTGTTTCCGGGCGCTTTGTCGACACCGGAAAGAACGCACCGGCCGCCAAGTTCTTGCGCGATCTCAAATGCGAATGGACCGGAGACGGACGGTGGCGGCTGACGCGGCCCGCCATCGAGGCGTCGGCCAAGGAGGTCCTCGACGACACGGAGATGCGAGTGCGTTCGTCGCATGGATGAGAACGCCGTCCGGCTGGAGCGAATCTTCGAAGGGATTTTCTGGACCGATCCCGGCCCGGTCACGAGGAAGACGCGGGAGAATACCGCCAGTTGGGACAGTCTCGCGCATCTGAACCTCGTCCTCTCCATCGAGCAGGAGTTCGGCATCGCGCTGGCGGACGACGAAGTGATCGCCATGACGGCGTTCGGCGCCGCGCTCGAGATCGTGCGCACGAGATTACAGACGCGGAGTGAGGGCTGACGGATGAAGGCCATGCGATCGCTGCTGAAGCGCCTGTCCTTCGGTCTGTTCATGCTGGGGGACCGGGTGCGAGTGCACGTCCTTCCCAAGCACTACCATACGCCGATTCCCGACTACCGGTGGCTGCGACGGAACCGGAGCCTGTGGGCCGGCCGAGCGTCGGTGACGGGTGTGCACTGGGACCTGGACGAGCAACTGCGCTGGATCAGAGACCTGTGCTCACCCTACTATCACGAGGTCCGCGGCCTGCATGTCTACCGGCAGCTGGCGGCGAGCGGCGTGGGCGCCGGCTACCGTCCCATTGAATCGCAAGTCCTGCACTGCTTCATCCGAGCCATGCGCCCCGCCACGGTGATCGAGATCGGCAGCGGGGTGTCGACTGCCTGCATGCTCCACGCCGTTCGCCTCAACCAAGAGGAGGGGCGGCGGGGATCGCGGTTGATTTGCATCGAGCCATACCCCACCAAGGGCTTCGCCCGCCTGGAAGGCATCAGGCACGTCCGCGATCTCTGTCAGGCCGTCCCGATGAGCCTGTTTCGGGAGCTCGGGGCGGGCGATCTGCTCTTCGTCGATTCCAGTCACGCGGTCAAGACGGGCTCGGATACGCAACGCATCTATTTGGAAGTCATCCCGCAGCTGCCCCCGGGAGTCTTCATCCACATTCACGATATCACCCTTCCCTACCTCCACGATCCGGATGTGCTCTCGAACTACTGGGCCTGGCAGGAGACGGCGCTGCTGCTGGCGCTGCTGACTCACAATCCGCACCTGTCCGTGATGGCGTGTGAGTCCGCGCTGCACCACGACCGCACGGAGGCCCTCACTGCGATCCTGTCCGATTACCGACCGCGAGTCCTGGTGGATGGTCTGGGCGCGTCTCCAAACTCCATGGAGCGAAATCACTTCCCCAACAGCATCTGGCTCGAGACGCGGTGACTCGAGGCCTTATCTTATACGCGCCATGACCGAGCCCCTGATCCCGAAGGACCGCATCCCGTGGCGCCACCTGGCCCTGTTCGGTTGGCTGCCGAGCCCGCTGAAAATCCTCGCCTATCGCCTGCTGCTCGGCTACCGCATCGGCCGCGGCGTGCGCTTCAGCTTCGGGGGCATCGTGGTCGGCAAGGTCGTGGAGATCGGAGACCACGTGGAGATCGGTTTCCTCGCCGTGGTGCAGGGCCGGCGGATCAAGATCGGCCGGTACTCGAGCGTCGGGGTCATGAGCTACGTGTCCTGCGAGACGATCGAGATCGGCGAGGACGCGAGGATTCGTGAGCAGGTCTACGTGGGCGGCCCGCAGCTCCCCGAGTCGCGCTTCGTGTTGGGGAGTCGCACGATCATCCTGCAGCTCGCGTTCATCAATCCGACGAAGCCCGTGATCATCGGCGACGACACCGGGATCGGCGGCCACTGTCTCATCTTCACCCACGGGGTGTGGCTGAGCGCGTTGGACGGATATCCGGTGTCGTACGAGCCGGTGACGCTGGGCAAGAGCGTGTGGCTGCCCTGGCGGGTCTCCGTGATGCCCGGCACCACGATCGGCGATGGCACGGTCATTGGAGCGAATTCGGTCGTGTCCGGCGCGATCCCGCCGAACTGCCTGGCGGTCGGGTTCCCGGCCCGCGTGATCCGGTCGGCACCGGAGTTTCCCCGCCGCCTGAGCGATAACGAGCGGGCCGCGTTGGTGGTGACGATCATGACGGAGTTCGATCGCTACGTGCAGCACGGCGGGGTGGCCATCAGCGAGCGGGCGCCGTTCCGGCTGTACACGCGCCGCGGGAAGACGTGGCGCCTGCTGTGGCTGGGCACGACTTGGCCTCCGCCGGTGGCGCCCGAGCGGGGGGACACGGTGCTGAGCGAAGCCGCGCTTGCGGCGGAGGCGCTCGCCGGGTTGCGCGAGCGGGGCGTCCATTGGCTCGACCTCGGCGGGCGCACCAGGAGCCGGGAGGGCTCCCCGCTCACCGAGGAGCTGGCGCTGTATGTCGGGCGTTACGGGGTGCGGCTCACCCGGGACGCCTAGTCCGCCTCGCGCTGCCGCCGCAGGCGGTCCACCTCCCGTTGCAAGGTTCGCATCTCCTCCCGCATCCCGGCGACGAGCTCCCCCACGAAGCCGAACCCAAACAACGAAACGCCCGAGATCACGAGGACCATGATGAGGTCGAGCAGCGGGCGGAATCCGACCCCGTACAGGTAGCGTTCGACCAGCGCTGCGATCCCGACCACGAACCCGGCCAGGAAGAGCAGCGCTCCCGACACGCCGAAGAACAGCAGGGGTTTGCGGCCGAAGCGTAGCTGGAACCACACCGAGAGCAGGTCGAGCACCCCGACGGGGATCCGGCCGAACCCGAACTTGGACTTTCCGGCCCGCCGCGGATGCAGCGGCACGGGGCGCTCGGCGAGCCGGAAGCCCTGGGCCGCCGCGATCACGATCATGAAGCGGTGCCAGTCGGGCCGTGTCGGCACGGCCTCCATCACCTCGCGACGGTAGGCCTTCACGGAGTTCAGGTCCGTCACGCTCACGCCGAACAGCCGGCGACACAGGCCGTTGTATACCCACGACACGAAGCGCTTCTCGTAACGACCCTGCTTCGCTCCCGTAACGACGTCGGCCTGCCCCGCGAGGACGGGGGCGACGAGGGTGGGGATGTCGGCTGGCAGGTACTGGAGATCGGCGGGGTAGAAGACGAGCACCCTGCCCCGCGCCGCGTCCGCCGCGGAGCGGAGCGCGTCGGCGATGCCGCGCTGCACGCGGTGGGTGACGACTCGGAGGAACGCGTGTTTGCGGGCGAGCTCGTCGAGCACCGCGGCCGTGTTGTCCTCGCTGCCGTCGTTCACCACGACGAGCTCGCAGGCGTACGACAGCGGCAGGAACGCCTCGCGCGCGAGCCGCACGAATTCTGGCAGGTTCTCCGCCTCGTCCTTGGCGGGGACGAGGACGCTCACTTCCGGCTGTGCGGCGGGGGTGGCGAGGCTCACAGGCGCTTCCGCATCCGCGCCGGCAAGATGCCGAGCTGGTCGCGGTACTTGGCCACAGTGCGGCGCGCGATCTTCACCCCGCGCTGCCCGAACAGCTCCACGATCTGCTGGTCGGTGAGCGGGTTCTTCGGGTCTTCGTCATCCACCATCTTCTTGATCTGCGCCTTGATGGCGCGGGCGCTGGCGTCTTCGCCGGTGGTGGTGGCGAGTCCGCTCGAGAAGAAGAACTTCAGCGGGAGCAGGCCCCGGGGGGTCTGCACGTACTTCTCGTTGGTCACGCGGCTCACCGTGCTCTCGTGCATGTTGATGACGTCCGCGACCTCGCGCAGGGTGAGGGGCTTCAGGTACTCGACTCCCTTCTCGAAGAACTCCCGCTGCCGGTCGACGATGAAGTTCATCACCTTGAGCATCGTCTGGCGGCGCTGCTCGATCGCCTGGATGATCCAGTGAGCGCTGTTCAGCCGCTGGTTGATGAATTCCTTGTTCTCGCCCTGGAACTGCTTCTTGTCGCGCGCGATATCCTGGTAGATGCGCGAGATGCGGAGCCGCGGCAGCCCCGAGTCGTTGAGGAACACCTTGTACTCGCTGTCGATCTTTTGGACCACGAGGTCGGGGATGATGTACGCGTCGTTCGCAGCGGAATGCTGGAGCCCCGGCTTGGGGTCGAGCTTGGCGAGGTCGTCGGCCACCTTCTGGACCTCGGCCGGGTCGAGTCCGAAACGCTTGCCGAGGTCGCTCCAGCGGTGCGCCTTGAGGTCGTCGAATGCTTCCTGCACCAGCCGGTAGGCCAGCGTGTCGGTCTTCTTCTGGTCCTCGAGCTGGAGCAGCAAGCACTCGCGCAGGTCGCGGGCGCCCACCCCCGGCGGGTCCAGCTTCTGGATGATCCGCAGCATCTCCTCGGCCTCTGCGATGGTATAGAGCGGCGGCTGTACCTCCTGCTCCGACTCGACGGCGTGCTCCTCCAGCAACTGGTTCGCGCCGCGCGCGATCTCCTCGAGGCTCGCCCCCAGGTAGCCGTCCTCGGCGATGTTGCCGATGAACTCTTCCGCGAGGAGCTGCTGGCGCGGCGTGAGGTCGAGCAGCCGCACCTGCTCGCGCAGGTGGTCGGCCAGCTCCTTGGTCTCGACCGGGACCGGCTCGACGTACTCGCGTGCCTCGCTCAGGTCGCGCGGCGGCGCGCCGTCCGAGCCGTTGTCGAGCAGGAGCTTCTCCCAGTCGGGCTCGTCGTCGCCCGTCTTCTCCTTCTCCTCGGGCGTGTCCCCGTCCTCCGAGAGCTGCACCTCGCGCTCCTCGTCGGGCTCCTCCAGCTCGAGGAACGGGTTGCCCAGGAGCTCCTGCTTGAGATGCTGCTGCAGGTCGAGCAGCGGCATGTACAGGAGGTCCATCGCCTGGTAGAGGCGGGGATTGATGCGCAGCTGCTGCTGCAGGCTCGCGTGCTGGTGCAGCCCGGTCTTCATGCGGCCTGCGTGAGGCGCGTCCGCAGGCGCGCCGTCAGGGTGGGACCGAGATAGAGGTGTGCGACGCGGTCGTCGAACACGAGCTCCCGCACGCTGCCCGAGACCTGCACCTTCCCCTCGAACATGATGTACGCGCGGTCGACGATGTCGAGCGTCTGCTCCACGTTGTGGTCGGTGATCAGCACGCCGATCCCGCGGTGTCGCAGCCCCGCCACGATCGTCTGGATGTCGTGCACGGCGATGGGATCCACGCCGGCAAACGGCTCGTCCAGCAGCATGAACTTGGGCTCGGTCACGAGCGCGCGGGTGATCTCGAGGCGTCGGCGCTCGCCGCCCGACAGCTGATAGGCCCGTTGGCGGCGCAGGTGCTTGATCCCGAGCTCGTCGAGCAGCTGCTCGAGCCGTGCGGCCCGTTCCGCCTCGGCCAGCGGCAGGGTCTCCAGGATGGCCAGGAGGTTCTCCTCCACCGTCAACTTGCGGAACACCGACGGCTCCTGAGCGAGGTAGCCGATCCCCATCCGCGCCCGGCGGTACATGGGGTCGTCGGTGAGGTCCCGGCCGTCCAGCGCGATGCGGCCGCCGTCGGGGCGCACGAGCCCCGTCATCATGTAGAAGGTCGTGGTCTTCCCCGCCCCGTTGGGCCCGAGCAGGCCCACGATCTCGCCCTGCTGTAACCGCACGCTTACGTCGTTTACCACCCGCCGGCTCTTGTAGACCTTCACCAGGTTGAACGTCTCGAGCAGGCTCGCCCCGGTGATCTGGGGACTCTCTCCCCCCGTCTCGGCCCGCATCACCGCCCGCTCGGCCGCTTCCAGGAGCTGCGCCGCCGCGGGCTCCCGGTCGCCGGGGATCTCGCGCCACGCCTCCGGGGTGAACGCCACCGGCGCGTCGCTCCACAGGACGCCCGCCGGCACCGCCAGGATCTTCAGGACGGCGAGTCGCGGCAACACCGAGGTCTGGAGGTGGGTGCGGGCATCGTCCACCGAGAGACTGCCGGCCTCGGGGAGGCTCGATCCCTTGGCGTAGGCCCGCAACTTCAGAAACTCGTCGCGATAGGCGATGGCGAGCTCGCCGAAGGTGGCCCCGCCGCGCTCGTCGGCGATGCGCACCAGAGCCGCCGCGGCGAGGGCGAGCGACGGGTCGCGCGCCCCGAAGAGCTCGGTGAGGCGCGGCGCGGCGGGCCCGGGAGATGGGGGTGTGGCGGGGTGGTCGCTCATCGGGCGCTGGGGCGCTTCGCCGTCGTGTCCTTGGCGGGTGGAGGCGGCGCCGGCTCGAGGTGTAGCCCATCGGCCCGGCCGCTCACGACGATCCGTTCGATCTGGTCGCCCCGCAGGGCGATGTTGATGACCTGACCGCGCGAGTAGTCCATGGAGGGGCCGCGCGTCGAATCGCGCTCGTTGTAGAGATGGCTGAAGGAGCGGGCCGAGCCGTGCGCCTGGAGATGGCGCAGCTTCGTCTTCGCCGGGCCCGCCGAGTCGGTCACCTGGGCCCAGCGCGCTACGATCGTGTCCCCCGCGATCCAGTTCACATCCGCCTTTGCCGTCGAGTCCTTCTTCGAGGTGGCAAGCGCCTTCCTGTACGCTCGCGCCTCGGTCAGGACTTCGTTAGGGAGGTCGAGTGCGAGCGAGTCTGCCAAGATGGTGTACAGGGTCGAAACGGCGTGCGGGCGCGTCGAATCCCCCCAGGCGAAGACCTGTTGCAGCTTGCGCTGCTCGATCGCGAGATGGATCGTGTCCGCCGTGAGGCGCCAGTCGGCCCCTGTGGCCGCCCCGTGGCCCAGGGCCTTCACCTTGCGGACCTCGCGCAGCGCCAGCTCCATCTCGATCCGCGTGCCGACGAGGGTGTAGGGGCGCGCGCCCTTCCCCGCGACCCGCGGCCTGCCGATGAGGAGCGCCTGGCCCCCGGTCTCGTCCAGCTGCATCGAATCGCCTTGTGCCGCGATGTCGCTGCGGTCGATCGTGACCCGGCCGCCCCCCCACATCCGGTCGTTCCCCTTGAAGCGCACCCGGTCAGCGACGATGACGTACGGCTCGCCGCTGTCGGGGTTCGAGCGGTACTCGATCGTGGGCCGGGAGGACGCGTACAGTTCCAGCGTGTCGCGAACTCCCCGCGCCGCGCGGTAATAGGTCATGTTCGGTCCCCGGAGCACGGACCCCGTCTTGCGGTTCACGGCCACGACGTTCACCTGAGCATCGAGGCGCTCCAGCCTCAGGAAGTACGATGCGCGCTGGGCGTCGAGCGTGATCGCCGTGTCGCGGATGTGCACCGGGCTCTTCTGCCCGATCATGTCGAACCGCCCGATCCCTGCGAACCACGCCACGCTGTCGGACGACAGCGAGCTCCCCGTCCCCTGGCAGTGGGCGAAGACGCCACCGCCCGCGAACACGTTGGTCTCCCGCTTGCGCACTTCGACCTGTTGGGCCTTGCCGCGCACCGAGTCGATCACCACCGTGCAGGGCCGGCCGCGGGCGGTGTCGGCGGCCGGCTGCTGGACGAGGGCGAGGAGGAGCACCGCGGCGATCATTGGTTCGGGAGCGTGAACTTCCCGCCCGTGCCCTTGGGCCGGATCGCCGTCACGACCTTGAAGTCGGGATCCGACGTGAATCCCTCCCCCTCGACGTGGCGGTTCGGCTCATCGAACACGAACGGCTTGTCTGAGGTGACCTCGTTCTTGGCCTGGAAGTAGCGGAGCACCTCTGTGCGGAGCGTGGCCCCGTCGGTTCGCACCACCAGGACGTTCCCCCGCGCCTCCATGTTGCCCGTGCGCCAGCGGTACGTGCCCTCCTTCGCCGTGAGCGTGGAGGTCTCGGCGCCGCGCGGGTCGTAGAACGTGATGTGCACGTTGCGCAGCTCGGCGCTCTGCGTGGGCGAGAAGAAGAACGCGGTGTCCGCGCGCACGCGCGCCCGCTGCACCCCGTGCTCGGTGACGTAGTGCGACATCGCGATCAGCACCTGATCGGCCGAGTCGGTGGCAGCGATAGTAGCTGTAGGCTTGATACCTTCGCCGCAGCCCCCCAACACAACGCCCAGTACTACGTCGAGGAGAAACGTCAAGGAGAGGCGTGTCATACGGCCCCCGACCGCATCAAGTCGTGGAGATGGACCATCCCGACCACGCGGCGGCCGCCGTCGAGCACGGGCAGGGCCATGATGCCGTGCTGCTCCATCACGCGCACCGCCGCCCCCGCCAGCTCGTCGGGCGTGGTCGTCTTGGGTGCCTGCGTCATCACCTCACCGACCGGGATGTCGAGGAACGCCTCCGCCCGCTCCATCAGCCGCGTCAGGTCGCCGGCCGTCACCACGCCGAGCAGGCTGCCCCGCTCGTCCACGACGGCCACCGTGCCGCGCTTCTCGGCGAGCAGCACGACGCACTCTCGCATCGGGCGCTCGGGTCGGAGCGTGGGGAGGTCATGGGAGAGCATCACGTCCGCCACGCTCAGGAGCAGCTTCTTGCCGAGCGCGCCGCCGGGGTGCAGGGCCGCGAACGCCTCGCGACGGAACCCCTTCACCTCGAGCAGCGCGACGGCCAGGGCGTCGCCCAGGGCCAGCGCCGCCGTGGTGCTTGCCGTGGGCGCGAGGGTCTCGGGGCACGCCTCCTCCGTCACGCCCGCGTCCAGCACGACGTCGGCCTGCCGGGCGAGCGCCGCATCGCTGTTGCCGGTCACGGCGATGATTGGGACGCCCAGCCGCTTGAGCTGTTGCAGCAGGCCGAACAGCTCCTCCGAGGCGCCGCTCTTCGAGAGGATGATGGCCGCGTCGTCGCGGCCGACGATCCCGAGGTCACCGTGCAGCGAGTCGACCGGATGGAGGAAGGTGGCCGGGGTGCCGGTGGAGGTGAAGGTCGCAGCGATCTTGCGGGCGATGAGGCCGGACTTGCCGAGCCCGGAGACGATTATCCGGCCCTGCGCCCCCGCGAGCAGGCGCACTGCCGCCGCGAACGGAGGGCCCAGCCGCTCGGCGACCCGTCGGATCGCGTCCGCCTCGAGCACCAGGACCCGGCGCCCGCGCTCAACGAGATCGCCTGGCTCCATGCGCGACATCACCCGACTCCCGGAAGTACCGCTTGAGAATGTCTTGCCACTCGCCTCGCGTCCGTAGCAACAGCTCCGCCACCTCCCGCACGGCCCCCTGCCCGCCCGACGCCGTCGTGACGACCTTCGCCGCCGCCTTCACCTCGGCGACGGCGTTCGCCACCGCGATGGGGAGGGCCACCTGCCGCAGCACGGGCAGGTCGGCCAGGTCGTCGCCCACGTAGGCGCAGTCGGCGAGCGTGAGGCCGCGGCGCTCCAGCGCCCCGACGAACTCGGGGAGCTTGTCCGCGGGCGCGACCTCCAGCAGCTCGTCCACCTCCATCTCCTTGGCGCGGACCTGGGTGGCCTCCGAGGCGCGGCCCGACACCAGCACGACGGGCAGACCCACGGTGCGCAGCACCTTCACGCCCAACCCGTCCTGCACGTGGAAGCGCTTGAATTCGAGCGCGTGGTTCGCGACGAGGCCCAGGTAGATGCCGCCGTCCGTGAGCACCCCGTCCACGTCCAACCCCACGAGCTTGATGCGCCGCGCCAGCGCCTGGTCAAGCACGGACCACCTCCCGGGCACGCTGCCACACCTCGAGGGCCACGGTGACGAGGCCTGCCAGTTGGTCGAGCGGCACCATGTTGGGGCCGTCCGACGGCGCGTGGTCGGGGTCGGGATGGGTCTCGAGGAAGAACGCGTCGGCGCCCGCGGCCGCCGCCGCGTAGAGCAGCGGTGGGATGAGCTCGCGGGAGCCTGCGCTCGCCCCATCGGGTCCCTGGCCGGGCTGCTGCACCGAGTGCGTCGCGTCGAAGACGACGGGCACGCCGCAGGCCGCCCGCAGCCGCACGAAGTTCCGCATATCCACCACGAGGTCGCCGTAGCCGAAGAAGCTGCCCCGCTCCGTGACCGCGATCTCGGGTGCGCCCCCCGCGCGCAGCTTCTCCACCGCGCCCCGCATCTCCAGCGGGCTCATCCATTGCCCCTTCTTCACGTTCACCGCCCGTCCTGCCTTCCCTGTGGCGACGAGGAGGTCCGTCTGGCGGCACAAGAACGCCGGGATCTGCAGCACGTCGGCCACCTGGGCGGCGGCCGGGACGTGGTGCGTCTCGTGGACGTCGGTGAGGACGGGGAGGCCGGTCGCCCGGCGCACCCGCTCGAGTGCCCGCAGCCCCTGCTCCAGGCCGGGGCCTCGCGCCGCCCGCAGGCGGGAGCGATTGGCTTTGTCGTACGACGCCTTGTAGATGACGTGCAGGCCGAGCTTGGCCGCGAGGTCGGCGAGGCCCTCGCCGACGCGGAGATTCAGGTCGTCGGACTCGACTACGCAGGGCCCCGCGATGAGGAACGGGACGGAGCCGAAGTGCGGCGTCATCGCCCTATTCGTGCCGGCCGGCGAGCTCGGACCGGCGCCCGACCTCCGGCCGGGCGCCCGGGTGGCGGTGCTGGCGAGCCGCGCCGATGAAGCCGGCGAACAGCGGGTGCGGCCGGGTGGGGCGCGACTTGAGCTCGGGGTGGAACTGGCAGCCGATGAACCAGGGGTGGTCGGGGAGCTCGATCATTTCCACGAGCGAGCCGTCGGGCGACAGCCCCGAGCACCGCATCCCGTACTCGGCCAGCATGTCGCGGTAGGCGTTCGATACCTCGTAGCGGTGCCGGTGGCGCTCGCTCACCTCCGCGGCGCCGTACACCTGCGCGACGCGCGAGCCGGGGCGCAGCTTGCAGGGGTAGGCGCCGAGCCGCATGGTGCCGCCCATCTCCTGGATGCCCTCCTGCGAGCGCATCAGCGCGATCACCGGGTTCTCGCATTCGGGCTCGAACTCGCTCGAGTTGGTGTTCGGGAGCTTGCAGACGTTGCGCGCGAACTCAACGATGGCCGTCTGCAGGCCGAGGCAGATGCCGAGGAACGGCAGCTTGTGCTCGCGCGCCCAGCGAATCGCCTCGAGCATTCCCTCCACGCCGCGCACCCCGAACCCACCGGGTACGAGGAGCGCGTCGTAGGGGGAGAGCAGCTCGCCCGCGGTCTCCTGGTCGGTGAAGCGATCGGACGCGAGCCAATCCACCTGCGCGCCCACGTGGTTCGCGATCCCGCCATGCACCAGCGCCTCGTGGATGCTCTTGTAGCTGTCCGCGAGCTCGGTGTACTTGCCGACCACCGCGATCCGCACGCGCTCGGGCGGGTTGAGGACCTTGTCTACCATCTGCGCCCAGGCGCGGAGGTCGGGCTCCTTCGTCTCGAGGTGCAGCCGGTGGCAGACTTCCTTGTCGAGCCCCTGCTCGTGGAGCTTGAGCGGGATCTCGTAGATCGACTTCACGTCCGGGCTCTCCACGACGCAGCCGAAGTCGACGTTGCAGAACAACGCGATCTTGCGCTTGATCTCCTCGGACAGCGACCGCTCGGTGCGGCACACGAGGATGTCGGGCTGGATCCCGATCTCCATGAGCTCCCGCACCGAGTGCTGGGTCGGCTTGGTCTTGAGCTCGGCGGTGGCGGCGATGAAGGGAACGAGCGTGAGGTGGATGAAGAGCGTGTTGTCGCGGCCGATCTCCTGCCGGAACTGTCGGATCGCCTCGAGGAACGGCAGCGACTCGATGTCCCCCACCGTGCCGCCGATCTCGGTGATCACGACGTCGTGGTCGGGGCCGAGGCGGCGGACGGCGGCCTTGATCTCGTCGGTGATGTGGGGGATCACCTGCACCGTGGAGCCGAGGTACTCTCCGCGCCGCTCCTTCGTGATGACCGACAGGTAGATCCGCCCGGTCGTGACGTTGTTCACCTGGGAGAGCGAGCGGTCGATGAAGCGCTCGTAGTGCCCGAGGTCGAGGTCCGTCTCGGCGCCGTCGTCCGTGACGTATACCTCGCCGTGCTGGAACGGCGACATCGTGCCGGGATCGACGTTGATGTAGGGGTCGAACTTCTGGATCGTCACCCGCAGGCCGCGCTCGACCAGCAACCGGCCCAGCGACGCGGCCGCGATGCCCTTCCCCAGGGAGGACACCACCCCGCCGGTCACGAAGACGTACTTCGTCGAGCTCACGGACTCACCCCCTTGAGTTGTCGTGTCAGTGCGGCCTCGACCCACTCCACGTCGTCCGGCGTGTCCACGCCCCGTGCCACGGCCTCGGGGAGCAGTGCCACGCCGATCGTCATCCCGTGCCACAAGGGGCGCAGCTGCTCGAGCCGCTCCCACCGCTCCGGCGGCGCCGGGGGCAGGCGCACCCACCGCTCCAGGGCCTCGCGCGTGTAGGCGTATACGCCCACGTGCTGGTGGTAGTGCACGTCCCCGGTGCCGTCCCGATCGAAGGGGATCGGGGCGCGCGAGAAGTACTGGGCCCTGCCCCGCGCGTCACACACCACCTTCACCCGGCTCGGGTCGGCTGCGTGCTCGGGCGCCAGGGAGCCGGCCGCAGTGCCGATCGCGTCGCCTCCCGCGACGCGCGCCAGCGCCCCCGCGAGCGCCGCGGCGGCAACGAGCGGCTCGTCCCCCTGGACGTTCAGGACCAGGTCGAACTCCGTAAACTCTTTCTTCGCCGCGACTTCCGCGACGCGCTCGGTGCCCGACTCGGGTCGCGTGGTCGTCAGTACCGCTTCGTAGCCCGCGCGCTCCACCTGCGCCGCGATCTCGCGCGCATCCGTCGCGACCACGACGCGGCTCGCGACCCCGGCGTCTGCAACACGACGTGCGACCCAGACAATGAGGGCTTCGCCTGCCAGAGGCAGGAGTGGCTTGCGAGGGAGGCGGCTGGAAGCGAGCCGCGCCGGAATCACACAGAGGACGGGCACGGGGGAAGATACAAAAGTCGTGCCGCGGAATCTAGCCTGTTGGGGTCAGGTGAGGAAACCTCCCATCCGGTAAGCGGTTACGGAACCACCGGCGCTGCCGCATCTCACACGCTCGCGTGGGCGATCTGGAGGAAGTTCTGGAGCAGCCGTTTGCCGTGCTCGGTGCCGATGGACTCGGGGTGGAATTGCACCCCGTACACCGGGTGCCTGCGGTGCTTCATGGCCATGATCTCGGTGTCCTTGGGGCGGTCGCCGCTCCACGCCGTGATGACGAGGTCGGCGGGCAGCGACTCGGGCTCGACCACGAGCGAGTGGTACCGCATCGCGGTGACCGGACTCGGGATGCCGTCGAACAATTCGTCCCCCTGATGCACCACCGGGCACGTCTTGCCGTGCATGAGGCGTACGGCACGCACCACTTTGCCGCCGAACGCCTGCCCGATCGCTTGGTGGCCCAGGCAGACGCCGAGGGTCGGCACCTTGCCCGCGAGGGCCGCGACCAGGGGGACGAGGATGCCCGCCTCGGCCGGCGTGCGCGGGCCGGGGGAAAGCACCGCCGCGGTGGGCTTGAGGCCGAGCACGTCCGCCACGGTAAGGGCGTCGTTGCGATACACTACCGGCTCCTCTCCCAGCTCGCCGAGGTACTGCACCAGGTTGTAGGTGAAGGAGTCGTAGTTGTCGAGGACAAAGAGCATGGCATAATGTACTTCGTCATGGAGTGGCTCGCCGCGCAGGTCCAGGCGCTGCTCGCTGGCGTCGACGAGTTCTCCCGCTGGCTCGTCGGCGCGGCGGACGGCAAGTCGAGCTACGAGCTCACCCGCTGGGTGTTCCTGCGCGCGCTCGGCGTCGTCTATCTGATCGCGTTCCTGTCGCTCTGGCCGCAGCTGAGGGGTCTGATCGGGCCGCAGGGGATTCTCCCGGCGCAGGATCTCCTGGCGGCGGCGCGCCGCCAGCTGGGCGGGGAGCGCTTCCACCTCGTGCCGACGTTGTTCTGGATCGACGGAGGGCCGACGGCGCTTCACCTCGCCTGCGCCCTGGGTGTACTCTGCTCGGTGCTCCTCATCCTGAACGTCGCGCCCCTGCCGAGCCTCGTGCTCCTCTGGGTGCTCTATCTGTCGCTGGCGGCGGTGGGACGGGAATTCCTGGCCTATCAGTGGGACGTGCTGCTGCTCGAGGCGGGGTTGCTCGCGATGCTGTTTGCACCGGGACACCTGCTGCCGCGCGGTGCCGTGCGGCCGGTATCGGCGCTGGCGCTATTTCTCCTGTGGTGGCTGCTGTTCCGCCTGACCTTCCAGTCGGGCATCGTGAAGCTGACGAGCGGCGACCCGACGTGGCGCAATCTCACGGCGCTCGACTACCACTTCTGGACCCAACCGCTTCCCACATGGACCGCCTGGTACGTGAATCTGCTCCCGAGCGGCGCCAAGAAGCTGATGGTCGTGGGCACGTATCTGCTCGAGATCGGCGTCCCATTCTTGATCTTCGGGCCCCGCCCCGCGCGGCTCGCGGCGTGCGCAGGGATGATTCTGATGCAGCTCCTGATCTTCGGGACAGGGAACTACAACTTCTTCAATCTGCTCACGATGGCACTCGCGCTCCTGCTCGTGGATGACGCCGTGTGGGCGAGCGTGCTTCCCGCCCGGCTGTCGCAGGCCCTACAGCCAGCTGCACCCGCAGCCGGTGCACTCTTCCCCCGGCTCGCGACGACGCTGCTCGCCGTGTTGCTGCTCGCCGCGAGCTCGGTGAAGTTATGGCTCAGCTTCTTCCCGTACGAGTCGCTTCCCCGACTCATCGCGAGGCCCCTGGTCTGGGTCGAGCCGTTCCGCAGCGTCAACAGCTACGGCCTGTTCCGCGTGATGACGACGGAGCGTCCGGAGATCGTGGTGGAAGGCAGCGACGACGGCCAGACGTGGCTCGCCTACGACTTCCGGTACAAGCCGGGGGACCCGTCGCGCCGGCCGGCGTTCGTCGAGCCCCACCAGCCGCGGCTCGATTGGCAGATGTGGTTCGCGGCGCTGAGTCGTTACGACTACACCCCCTGGTTCCAGGCCTTCCTGGCCCGCCTGCTCGAGGGGTCGCCCCGCGTGGTGGCTCTGATGGGTCGGAACCCGTTCCCCGACCATCCGCCCAAGTACGCGCGCGCGCAGTTGTACGAGTATCGCTTCACGACGTGGCGCGAGCGGCGGGAAACGGGGGCATGGTGGAGTCGCACCCTCGTGGGGGCGTACAGCCCGGTGGTGACCTTAGGCCCCGCCGCGTCAGTTCCTTGAGGGCTCCTACTGGTACCCGCGACGGAGCAGCCGTTTGGCGCCGGCCGCGAAGCCCGCGGCGTCCGGCACCGCAAAGTTGAGGGAGTCTGCGATGCGGTCGATGATGTTGAAGGCGGCGCACACGTGGATGGCGTCGGCGATGGCGGCGTCGGTCACACCCGCCGCGCGCAGGGGAGCGACGTCGTGCAGGCCGACCTGCTGCGGATGCAGCGTGAGCTTCTCGAGAAATCCCAGCACAGCCCTGAGGCGTTCAGGGATCGCGGCGGTGCGCCAGTCCTCCAGCACGGCGGCCACGAGCTCCGGATCTTGCAGCGCCCGCGACGCGACCGCGCCGTGGGAGCCGGTTCAGAAGGGACAGTTGTTGCGCCGCGAGACGAAGGCCGCGAACAGCTCCCGCTCGCCGACGCTCCAATCCGATGGCCCCCGCATCACCTGTTGCAACCAGGCGGAGAACGGGCGCCCGAACAGGTCGGGGCGGTAGAACAGCGTGCGCACGACATCCGGTACCCGCCGCCCGCCCAGCGCTCCCGCGATGATGAGGATCAGCCGCTCGCGCAGCCGGTGCCCGCGCTCTACGACTCGCAGCCGCATCAGTCGTCTCCCAGGGCGGCGAACCCACGCTCGAGCCGCGCCATCCCCGCACCCAGCGCCGCGCTGAGCGTGATCTCGAAAATCGCGTCCTCCGAGTACCCGCCGTCCCGCAGGGCCGCGACATCGGCGTCCGTCACGAGGTAGGCGTGGCGCGCCACCTTCTCGACGTAGGGTGCCAGGGCCGCGGGAAGGCCGACTCCCGCCGCGGCGCCGCGTCCGGCGAGCGCGGCGGCGCGCCCCTCCACAGAGCACCGCAGGCCGCGCTCCGCGGCGCCGGGGCTTTGCACCACGGCTTCCGCCACGCGCCGCGCGGCGTCGGCATGGCGATCGTTCACGCGCGCCCCCGGAGCTTCGCTATCCACCAGCGCAGCCCGACGAACAGGAAGCGCCAATCCTTGAGGAACTCGGGGGGCTTCCCCTCGAACCCGTGCCCCACGAACTGGAAGATCCAGCCCGCGACGAACAGCGCGACCGGCACCGGCCAGAACCCGCGCACGAATACCGCAACGACGAACAGCGGCACGGAGAGGGCGATGAGCGGAATACCGATCGTGTGGCAGAAGCGATTGATGGGGTGCTGATGGCTCCGCGTGTACTGCGCCACCCACTCGGACATGGGGCGGTTGCCCAGCATACGTCGGCTCCTTGCGCGGGATCGGGCCTCGACGGCCGCACTCTCAAGATACCTGAAATGGCGTCCGCTGCAGCCGCGCCCGGGTGATCTCCTCCACGCCGCGGCACCCGGCGAGCCCCACCGTCAGATCGAAATCGGCCAGCAGATTGCGGAGCACCTCGAGCACGCCCGCCTCGCCAGCCAGGGCCAACCCGTAGACGTAGGGTCGCCCGATGCACACCGCGCGAGCGCCCAGCGCGAGGGCCTTGAACACGTCCGCTCCGGTGCGGATGCCGCTGTCGAGCAGCACGGGAACCCTGCCGCCCACGGCCTCGACGATGTCGGGCAACGCGTCCAGTGTCGCGATCGCCCCGTCCACCTGCCGGCCCCCGTGGTTCGACACGATCACGCCGTCCGCCCCCGCGTCCACGGCGCGACGGGCGTCGTCGGGGTGCAGGATGCCCTTCAAGAGGAGCGGGAGCTTCGTCAGCTCGCGCAAGCGCGGGATGTCTTCCCAGCTGAGCGAGGGCCGGGGGAACGTCGCGGCGAAGCGCCGCACCGCGGCGCGCGGCTGGCCCGAGCGGAGGTTCGTGAGCAGGCTGCCGGGGTAGCGCCGGGCCGCGCCGACGAACGCCTTCACCGCGGCCCAGGTGATGCGGCCGGCGGGCGCCGCCGGTTCGCCGTCCAACGGCTCCGCGAGCCGTCCCCGGAACGCCGGGTCGCTCGTGTACTGGGCGATGCCCCGCCCGTGGAGGAAGGGCAGGTAGGCGAGATCGAGGTCGCGCGGGCGCCAGGCGAGCATCGTCGTGTCGAGCGTGAGCACGATGGCGCGGCAGTGGCACGCCTCCGCGCGCCGCACGAAGCTTTCCATCACCGCGTCGACGCCATTCCAGTAGAGCTGGAACCAGCGCGGACCGCTCCCCACGGCGGCGCACGTCTCGATCGGGCACGAGGCTTGGGACGAGACGATCATCGGGATCTCCGCCCGTGCCGCGGCGCGCGCCACGGCCGCGTCGGCCTCGCGATGCGCCATCTCGAGCACGCCGACCGGGGCGAGCAGGATGGGGGCCGGCAGGCGGTCGCCAAACAGCTCGATTGACAGGTCGCGCACGGACACGTCCCGCAGCACGCGCGGCACGATCGCCCAGCGCTCGAACGCCGCCCGGTTCGCCCGCAGCGTCAGCTCCGCCCCGGCGCCGCCCGCGACGTAAGCGAACCCCTCCCGGCTCATCACGGCGCGGGCCCGCGCTTCGAGCCGCTCGAACGACACCGGGACCCGCGGCGCGCGGCCCCGCACCCCGTCCAGGAAGATCGCGCGCTGCCGTTCGGGGCCGGGGCCGCTCATGCGCGGGGATGGAATTGCCTGTGCACGGTGCGCAGGTAGTCCCGGTCTAGGTGCGTGTAGATCTGCGTAGTGGCGAGGTCCGCGTGGCCCAGCATCTCCTGCACCGCCCGCAGGTCCGCCCCCCCCTCGAGCAGGTGCGTCGCGAAGCTGTGGCGCAGCGTGTGGGGCGTCACGCGCTTCGCTATCCCCGCCCGGCGGGCCGTCTGCTTGATGATGCCCCACGCCCCCACCCGGGAGAGCGGCGTGCCGCGGGCGTTGAGAAACAGGACCCCCCGCCCGTTCCCCCGGTCGAGACGCGGGCGGATCTCGCGCGCGTACAGCGCCGCCTGGCCGAGCGCCCTCCGCCCCACCGGCACGATGCGCTCCTTCGCGCCCTTGCCGAAGACGCGCGCCAGACCTTGCTCGTAGAGCACGTCCTGCACCTTCAGCGACACGAGCTCCGATACCCGGCACCCAGTCGCGTACGCGAACTCGAGCAGCGCGCGATCGCGGATCGCGAGGGGCTCGTCGGTGTTGGGCGCGGCGAGCAGGCGCTCCACCTCGGCCACCGTGAGCACGGTCGGCAGGGTGCGCCACCGCTTGGGAGATTCGAGCCGCTCGGTCGGGTCCCGCGCCGCGAGCCCCTCTCCGACGAGAAACTTGAAATAGGTGCGAACGGCGGAGATCTGTCGGTGGATCGTCGCAGGCGAGAGCCCCAGGTCCTTGAGCGCGTACACGAACTCGCGCAGCTGGGTGGCCGTGAGCCCGTCGGGTCCCATCGCGCCCCGCGCCGTGGCATGCGACGCGAGACGGCGCACGTCGCGGAGGTAGCTCGCGACCGTGTTGGCGCTGTGCCCCGCCTCGAGGGCGAGGTAGTCCCGGAAGCCTTCGAGGTGGAAGACGCGATCGAGCGTGTCGGACGCGGCGTCGGCGGTCACCGGAACGGCCCTACAGCCAGCGCCGTACGCGGGCTCGGTATGCCCGGTACTCGTCCTTGAATCGGCGCTCGAGGTACGCCTCCTCCAGCGCGATGACGCGGCGCCTCATGAGGAGGATCACGACGGGCAGGAGGACGAGGGGCCAGAGCGCCCTCGCGAGCAGGCCTGCACCGACGTAGACGAACACCCAGCCGACGTACATCGGGTTGCGCGTGAACCGGTAGGGGCCGTGCGTGACGAACGCCGTCGTGGGCTTGAAGGGGTTGGGGGTCGTCCCGGCGCGGCGGAACGTCACCACCGCGCTCCCCGTCAGCGCCGCACCGAGTGCGACGAGCCCCCAGCCGAGGCCCTGCCAAACACCGCGCCCGGCCGCGGGGACCAGGGTGACGGGGAACAACCGCTGCAGCGCGTATCCCACGGCGAAGCCCAGCACGAACACGAGCGGAGGTGGGAACGCGATCCCGGGCGTGTCGCCGTTGGGGTAGGCCATGGGGATTCCTGACAGGGGCGATGCGATTCTAACGCTTCAGACGGCGCCAAATCCATAGGGCGAGCCCCACGGCGGCGGCGAGCGCCGCGATCCCGAGCACATGGTTCACCCGACGGAGCAGGACCAGCACCGCCTCCAGATTGGCGCCCAGCGTGACCACGGCGTAGGTGAGGAGCCCGTACCACAGGGCGGAGGCGAGCGAGAGCGGGACGAGGGCGTGGGGGGCGGAGACGCCCGCCAGGCCCGCGAACGGCATCACGACCCCGCGCCACACGGGGAGCAGCCGTGACACAAAGATGCCGTACCCGCCGTGGCGCTCGTACTCCCGCTCGATGTGCGCGATGGTGCGCTCGGAGAGCAGCCGGCGGCCGAGCTTGCCACGGAACGCGGGCCGGCCGTAGCGTCGCGCCAGGAGGTACACGGCCGCCCCCGAGCCGACGTTCGCGGCCCAGGTGATGCCGAACACCAACCGGGCATCGAGGAACCCCCGCCCCGCCAGCAGCGCGCCCAACGCGACGGCGGTGTCGGCCGGGAGCGGAGGGATGAGGTTCTCCAGGCCGGCGAGGGCTGCGATGGCGCCATAAAGCAGGCCCGGAGGAAGCGATTCCAGGAGTGCGACGAACTCCGTCACCCGAGGACGGCCACCGCGATCACCGCGATTCCCTCCCCCTTCCCGATCCACCCCATCCCCTCGTTCGTCTTCGCCTTCACCGACACGTGGGCCGGGGCCGACAGCAGCGCCTCCGCGAGCCGCTCCTCCATCTGGTCCACGTGCGGCCCGAGCTGCGGGCGCTCGGCGATGATCGTGATGTCGGCGTGCACGAACTGGTGTCCCGCCTCGACCACCTTGAGGAACGCCTGGTTCAGCAGTTGGAGCGAGTCGGCGTTCTTCCAGCGGGGATCGCTGTTGGGGAACAGCCGACCGATGTCCCCGAGTCCCGCGGCGCCGAGCAGGGCGTCGGTGAGCGCATGGGCGACGGCGTCCGCGTCGGAGTGCCCGGCGAGGCCTTTCGGGTGGGGGATCTCCACGCCCCCGAGGATCAGCTTGCGGCCGTCGGCAAAGCGGTGGGAGTCGTACCCGAGGCCGACGCGCACGGATCAGGCCTTGAGGATCCGGATCGCGAGCAGCGCCGCGTTCTTCGCGTTGTCGATCCCCACGGTCGCGACCGGCACGCCCCCCGGTACCTGGGCCGTGGCGAGCAGCGCGTCGAGGCCGTTCAGCGGTCCCACGGCGAAGGGCACGCCGATCACCGGGAGATCGGTGAGCGAGGCGGCGTACCCGGGCAGCGCGGCCGAGAGCCCGGCGCCGGTGATCACGACCCGGAAGCCCTGCGCGCGCGCGTCCTTCACGAGCTGCGCCGTCTGGTCCGGCTGGCGGTGCGCGGAGGATACGTGGAACGCGTACGAAACGCCCGCCTTGCTCAGTACATCGAAGGCGGGCTCGATCCGCGGCTTGTCGGACTCGGAGCCGACGAGGATCAGGACGTCCGGCACCTCAGGCGGCCTCCTCGATGATCGTATAGTCCTGCCGCCGTGTCTTGGGGGTGTAGCCCGCGTCGGCGATGAGGCGGCGCATCTCGGGGAGGGTCATCCGCCAGGTCGTGCCCGCGGCGGACACGACGTTCTCCTCCATCATCAGGGAGCCGAAGTCGTTCGCGCCGAACCGCAGCGCCACCTGGCCGATCTTCGGGCCCATCGTCACCCAGGAGGCCTGGATGTTGGGGACGTTGTCGAGCACGATCCGGGCGATCGCCTGCGCGCGGAGATACGTCACCGCGTCGGTCTTCGGCGTGTCCGCCATCTCGGTGTGCTCGGGCTGGAGCGGCCAGCAGATGAACGCGGTGAAGCCGCCCGTGCGCGCTTGCACCTCTCGCACGCGGAACAGGTGCTCGATGCGGTCGGCGAGGGTCTCGCCCAGGCCGTACATCATCGTCACGGACGTCTTCAGGCCCAGCCGGTGCGCCGTCTCCATCACCTCGAGCCACCGGTCGGCGCCGGCTTTCTTCCTGGCCACGCGGTCCCGCACCTCCTGCACCAGGATCTCGCCTCCTCCGCCAGGGACCGAGTCGAGCCCGGCCGCGACCAGCTCGCGGATCACCTCTTCGATCGTCATCCCGAAGCGACCGGCGAAGAAATCGATCTCGGACGGCGAGAAGGCGTGGATGTGGATCGGGTGGTGCCGCTTGATGTAGCGCAGCAGGTCGAGGTACCACTGGAACGGGATGTAGGGGTTGTGGCCGCCCTGCATCAGGATCTGGACGCCGCCCAGGGCCTTCACCTCGTCGATCTTCCGGCCGATCTCCTCGAACGAGAGCACGTACCCCTCGAGGTGCTTGGGCCGCCGGTAGAACGCGCAGAACTTGCAGTCCGCGACGCACACGTTGGTGTAGTTGATGTTCCGGTCGACGATGTAGGTGACGACGTTTTCGGGGTGGAACCGCCACCGCGCGGCGTCGGCCAGCCGCCCCAGCTCGAGCAGGGAGGCGCGCTGGTACAGCTCGAGGGAGCCGCGGAACTCGGGGGCGGACCGGTCCACCATCGTCAGGCCACCTGCAGGTAGCGCAGCGACGCCGCGGGCGCGAGCCCGTGCGCGGCCAGCTTGCGGAAGAACGTGACGAGCCCCGCCTGGTGCCGCTCCGTGAGCGCGTAGTCGAGTCCCTCGAAATAGGCGAGGCAGTCGGCGAGCGGCACGCCGGTGGCGGCGTGCGCGTCGGCGGCGAGTGCCGGGAGGTGTGCAAGCCCCCACGTCCGCGACGCGAGCAGCGCGGCGTGCAGCAGCCGCACGGCGGCGGGATCGGCCTCGCGGCGCGCCGCCCACACGGCGAACACGAACGGCAGCCCCGTCCAGCGCCGCCACTCCTCGCCCAGGTCGTAGCGGTGCGGGTAGGCCTGCCGCGCCTTGAGCACGAGGGCCGCGTCGCCGATCACTAGCACGGCGTCGTGCGGCAGGCACGCTAGCGCGTCGAGATCCGTGGCCTCGGCCCGCGCCTGGGCGAAATGGGGGCGGATCGCCCATACGTCCCGGCAGAGCAGCTCGAGGAGTGCGACCGCGGTGCGCGACGAGTCGCTGAGCAGAACCGTCCGACCGTCCAACTGCCCCACTGGCCGTCTCGAGAACAGCGCCACGCTCTTCACCGGCCCGTCGCTCGTGATCCCGATCTCGGGGAGGAGCCGGAGCAGATCGGCGTGGCGCGCGTACTCGACCGCGCTGATCACGCTCACATCGAGCTCTCCCGCCACCAGCAGCTCGTTCAGCTCGGCCGGGGTCCCGGTGACGAGCTCGGCTGGGACCGTCACGGCGCCCCGGTCGATGGCCCGGTAGACCGGGAAGCAGTTGATGTACGCGATCCGGCCGAGCCTCATTCGAGCTCCGCTACCACGCTCGAGAGGACGGGGAGCGCCCGGCCCCGCCCCTGCCCCCGCGCAGCCGCGGCACGCCGGTGCTCGATCTTGAAGGACGGGCCGGCGGGTCCCGCGGGCCGAGCGCTGGCGCGTCCGGGGACCCAGTCCTCGAACGTGCGCACCGTCTGGTACAGCGAGTCGCGCTCCACGGGCTCCTTCCCCGCCCCGCGCACGAGCTCGATGATCTGGTCGTATGAGAGCCACATCGGCGTCGCCGCCCCGGCCTCGTGGTAGACCCGCTCGAACACAACCGTTCCCTCGAGGTCGTCGCACCCGAAGCCGAGCGCCACCTGCGAGATGAACGGCGTCACCATGGGCCAGTGGGTCTTCACGTGCGGGATGTTGTCGAGCAGCAGGCGTCCCACGGCGATGTTCTTCAGGTCGTCGCAACCGGTCGTCGCCGTGCCGCTGCGGCCCAGCGCTTCGCCGAGCTCGTTGTGGTCGGGGTGGTAGGCGAGCGGGATATAGCAGAGAAACCCGCCGGTCTCGTCCTGCAAGGCGCGCAGCGCGAGCAGGTGATCCACCCGGTCCGCCATGGTCTCCACGTGTCCGTACAGCATCGTGCAGTTCGAGGGAATCCCGAGGCGGTGCGCCTCCCGATGCACCGCGAGCCACTCGTCGCCCGACAGCTTCTTGTCGGCGATCGTGGCGCGGGCCGCGGGGCTGAACACCTCCGCGCCCCCGCCGGGCAGGCTCGTCACCCCGGCCTCCCGCATGGCCGCGAGCACCTCGCGCACCGGCATCCGCTCGAGGCGCGCGAGGTGGGCGACCTCGACGGCCGTCAGCGCCTTGATGTGGACGTCGGGGTGCCGTTGCTTGAGCCCGCGGAACATGTCGAGGTAGTACGAGAGGCGGAGCTTCGGGTGGAGCCCGCCCACGATGTGGAACTCGCGTGTGGGATTGTCGTGCGCGGCGTCCGCCTCCGCGAACACCTCGTCGAGGCTGCGCGTGTAGTTCCCGTCTTCCTGCGGCATGCGGGCGAACGAGCAGAACACGCACGTGTTCCGCAGGACACAGACGTTGGTGGGATTGATGTGCTGGTTCGCCGCGAAGGAGACGCGGTCGCCGTTCCTGGCGCGGTTCGCCTCGTCGGCCAACCCGCCGATCGTGAGGAGGTCCCACGAGTTGAACAGCGCGAGGCCGTCGTCGCGGGTGAGACGCTCGTTGCGCGCGACCTTCTCCGCGATCGGGGCGAGGGCCAGATCCCGGGCGGTCACGGACGTCGGCGATTGCGGATTGCGGATTTCGGATTGCGGATTGGAGGGGCCGCGTAGCGAATCCGCAATTCGCAATCCGCAATCCGCAATTTCATGCCGCCCGTCGGACCGCGAGCGTGACGTTGTGGCCGCCGAACCCGAACGAGTTCGACAGCGCGAGCTCGACCGGGCGCTTCACGGCCTTGTTGGGCGCCGAGTCGAGATCGCAGGCCGGATCCGGCGTGAACTGGTTGATGGTGGGCGGGATGACCCCGGACTGGACGACGAGCGCGCACAAGGCTGCCTCGAACGCGCCCGCCGCCCCGAGGAGGTGACCGGTCATCGACTTGGTCGAGCCGAAGATCAGTTTGCGGGCGTGCGGACCGAACACCGTCTTCACCGCCGCGGTCTCGGCCGCGTCGCCGTGCGGGGTGGATGTGCCGTGCGCGTTGATGTACCCCACCTGCTCGGGCCGCGCCCCGGCGTCGCGGATGGCGAGCCGCATCGCGTCCTGCGCACCGGAGCCGTCCGGCGCGGGGGCGGTGATGTGGTAGGCGTCGGCGGTCATGCCGTAGCCCGCCATCTCGGCGTAGATCTTCGCGCCGCGGCGGCGGGCGTGCTCCCATTCCTCGAGGATGAGCACCGCCGCGCCGTCCCCCATCACGAAGCCGTCGCGGTCTTTGTCGAACGGCCGGCTCGCCGTGGCGGGATCGGCGTTGCGCTCGGACAACGCCTTCATGTTGGCGAAGCTCGCGACCGCGAGCGGCGTGATCGCGGCCTCGGCACCGCCCGCGATCATGACGTCCGCCTGATCGTTGCGAATCAGCTCGAGCGCCTCGCCCACGCTGTGGGCGGACGACGCGCACGCCGACACGGTGCAGTAATTCGGCCCCTTCGCGCCGTAGCGCATCGAGACCAGCGCCGCCGCCACGTTCGGCATGTACATGGGGACGAAGAACGGCGACACGCGGCTCGGCCCCTTCTCGAACAGGGCGCGGGCGTTCTCCTCGAAGGTCTGGAGTCCGCCGGTGCCGGTCCCGATGATCGCGCCGACCCGCCGCAGGTCCACCTTTTCCCAGTTGCTCGCGAGGCAGGCGTCCATCACGGCCTGCTCCGCCGCGCCGATGGCGTACTGCGCAAACAGGTCGTAGCGGCGGATTTCCTTCTTGTCGAGGAACTGCGCGGGGTCGAACCCCTTCACCTCGCAGGCGAACTTCACCGGCGACTGCACCGGGTCGAACCGCGTGATGGGCCCGGCGCCGGAGCGGCCGGCGACGAGCCCTTCCCACGTGCTCTGCACCGCGTTCCCCAAGGGGGTCAGGACCCCGAGGCCCGTGATCGCCACCCGGCGTCTCATCGGATCGACGCTCCCACGCTACTTGCCCATCTTCTCGTGGAGGTACTGCAGCGCCTGCCCCACCGTCCTCAGCTTCTCGGCTTCCTCGTCGGGGATGTCGATGTCGAATTCCTTCTCGAAGGCCATCACCAGCTCGACGGTGTCGAGGCTGTCGGCGCCCAGGTCCTCCATGAAGCTCGCGTCGGACGTGAGTTTGTCCCGCTCCACCCCCAGCTCTTCGACGATGATGTCCTTGACCTTCTCTTCGAGCTGCTTCATGTCCATTGCCATGGCGTTCCTCAGAGGAGGTGAGGGAATAGGGTCACAGCACCAGGCCACCGTCGACGACTAGCACCTGTCCAGTAATGTAGCTGGCGAAGTCGGAGGCGAGAAAGAGCACAGCCGAGGCCACGTCTGCGGCCTCGCCCAAGCGCCTGAGGGGGATGGCGTCGATGAAGGCTTGCCGCGCCTCCGGGGTGATGCCCTTGGTCAGCTCGGTTTCCACGAAGCCGGGGGCGATCGCATTGACGAGCACGTTGCGGGAGGCCAGCTCTTTGGCCACCGACTTGGTGAAGCCGACGAGACCCGCCTTGGACGCCGCGTAGTTCGCCTGGCCCGCGTTACCCCACAGGCCCACGACGCTCGTGATGTTGACGATGCGGCCGTGACGCCGCTTGATCATCCCGCGCGCCACGCGCTTCGTCATCAGGAAGGCGCCCTTGAGGTTGGTGTCCAGAACGGCGTTCCAGTCGTCGTCCGAGATGCGGAGCACGAGGTTGTCGCGGGTCGTGCCCGCGTTGTTCACGAGGATCGCGGGCGGGCCCAGCTCCCGTTCGACCGCCGCGACGGTCGATTCCACCTGGTCCGCGCGGCTCACGTCGCACGCATAGCCACGGGCGGAGTGGTCGCCCCCCAGCGCCGCGGCGGCCGCCTGCGCCTTCCCCCCGTCGCGGGCGAGCACGGCCACCGTGGCGCCCGCCCGATGCAGTGCGGCGGCGATGCCCTGCCCGATGCCGCGGCTGCCCCCCGTCACCACCGCCACCTTGCCGGAGAGATTGATCTTCACCCCGCCCCTCCCCGAGTGCGGAATGCGGAATGTGGAATGCGGAGTGTATCGAGCAACCGTCGGGCCGCGTGTCCGACATCGAGGAACGAGCCCCCCGCTTCAATTCCGCATTCCGAATTCCGCATTCCGCACTTCATCTAGGCCGCCTCCAGGAATTTCTCCACCTCGTCCGCCGTCCCCAGCGAGACGACGTTGGCGCCCGCCACGATGCGCTTCACCAGGCCCGCCAGCACGTTCCCCGGCCCGATCTCGATGAAGCGCGCGCCGTCGCCGGCGAGGGCGGCGGCGTTGCGCACGCAGTCGACCCAACGCACCGGCGTCGTCAGCTGATCGGTGAGCAGGCGGCGGGCGCGTGCCGCGTCGTGCACCGGCTCCGCCGTGGCGTTCGCGATTACGGGAAAGCCGGGATCGCGAAACGGCGCCCGGTCGAGCGCGATTCTGAGATGGCTCGCCGCCGGGGCCATGAGCGGGGAATGGAAGGCGCCGCTCACCTTGAGCGGGATGACGCGCTTGGCGCCGCGCGCCTTGCAGGCCTCGCCCGCGCGCCGCACGGCGTCGGGGTCCCCGGAGATGACGGTTTGGTCGGGAGCGTTGAGGTTCGCGGGCGTCGCCACCGCGCCGTCGTGGGACGCCTCGCGGCAGGCCGCCTCGACTTGGGCCGTCGCCAGGCCGAGCACCGCGGCCATGGTGCCGGGGCGCTCGGTGCCGGCTTGGTGCATCAGCTCGCCGCGCTTGCGCACGAGCTGCGCGGCGTCGGGCGCCGTGAGACCGCCCGCGGTCACATACGCGGAATACTCGCCCAGCGAGTGACCGGCGGCGGCAGCCGGCGCCGGTCCCGCAGCGTGCACGGCCGCGAACACGGCGGCGCTGTGCGCCAGGATCGCCGGTTGCGCGTTGTGCGTCTGGGTGAGCTCGTCTTCCGGGCCTGCGAACATGAGGTCGCTGAGCGGGAACGCGAGGGCTTCGTCGATCGCCCGGAACGTGTCGCGCGCCGCCGGAAACCGCTCTGCCAGATCCTTGCCCATCCCGACTCGTTGCGCGCCCTGCCCCGGGCAGAGCCACACGGTCGCTACCACTGCACCACCATGCTCGCCCACGTAAAGCCCGCCCCGAACGCAACGAACATCACCTTCATTCCCGGCTGCAGCCGGCCCGTGCGCACCGCCTCATCGAGGGCGATGGCGACCGAGGCGGCCGACGTGTTGCCGTAGCGGTCCACGTTCACGTACACCTTGTCCATGGGCACACGGGCGTGCTTGGCCGTCGCTTCGATGATGCGGATGTTCGCCTGATGCGGGATGAGCAGGTCGATCTCGGCAGCGGTGAGGCCGGCACGCCGCAGCGCCTGGTCGCACGCGTCCGCCATCGACAGCACGGCGGCCTTGAACACTTCGCGGCCCGCCATCTTGATGTAGTAGCTGCGGTCCTTGAGCAGCTGCTCGTCGGGCGGATGCACGGCGCCTCCGCCCGGGCGGTACAGCAGCTCGGCGAGGGTGCCGTCGGATCGCAGGCAGGACGAGAGGATGCCGCGCCCGTTGGTGCTGGGCCGCACGATCGTCGCTCCGGCCCCGTCCCCGAACAGCACGGCCGTCGTGCGGTCCTGCCAGTCGGTGATCGTCGTGAGCTTCTCCGACGCCACGACCAGCACGTGCTGCGCCTGCTCCGTGGCCACGAGGCCCTCCGCGACGCTGAGCGCGTAGAGAAACCCCGTGCAGGCCGCCTGGACGTCGAACGCCGCCGCCCGTTTCGCGCCCAGGATCGCCTGGAGATCGCAGGCCTGGGCGGGAAGCAGCCGGTCAGGGGAGCAGGTGGCGACGACCAGAGCGTCGAGGTCGAGCGGTGTCAGACCGGTCTCGCGCAACGCCTGCTCGGCCGCCGCCTTCCCCATGCAGGCGTTCGTCTCCTGGGGGCTCGCCACGCGCCGCTCGCGAATGCCCGTGCGCTCGCGGATCCACTGGTCCGAGGTCTCGAGGAACTGCGAGAACTCGTCGTTCGTCATCACGCGGGTCGGCGTGTAGCTGCCGCTCCCCCACAGCTCGGCGATGGGTCGCTTCACGCGACCGCCCCCCCTTCGGCGAACTCGGCCCCGATGTCCTGCGACAGGTGGCTCTCGACCATCTGGGTCGCCACGCGCACCGCGTTCATGACGGCCCGCGCCGGGGAGGCGCCGTGGCAGATGATCGCCACCCCCTTCACGCCCAAGAGCGGCGCACCACCATACTCCGCGTAGTCGAGGAACTTGAAGAGCTTCTTCACCTCGGGGCGGCCCAGCACGTCGGGGAGCGCCTGCCGCAGCATGCCGACGAACATCCGACCGGCGGACTCGTAGAACTTGAGGACGGCGTTGCCGACGAACCCGTCGCATACGACCACGTCGATCGGGCCCGCCTTGCAGTGTCCGGCGAGAATGTCCCGCCCCTCGACGTTCCCCACATAGTGAATGCCCGCGGTCCGCTTGAGCAGCTGGTGAGCCTCCTTGACGACGGCATTCCCCTTCTCGTCCTCCTCTCCCACGTTGAGGAGGCCTACGCCGGGGGTCGCGCGGCCCATCACGTCCCGAGCGTATACCGAGCCCAGATGGGCGAAGCCCACCAGCTCGCGGGCATCGCAGTCCACGTTGGCCCCGCCGTCGAGGACGAGCACGGACTTCCCGGCGGTGGGGAACGCGGCACCGATGGCCGCGCGCTGCACGCCCGCGTGCAACCGCAACATCAGCGTCGCGGCGGCCATGACGGCTCCGGTGTTGCCGGCGGAAATGAACGCGTCGGACTTATCTTGCTTCTGCAACCCGAGGCCCACCGCGATGGACGAGCGGGGCTTGCTCTTGATCGCCGCGAGCGGCTTTTCTCCCATCCCCACGACGTCGGGAGCTTCCACCACCTCCAGCCGCGCGCGGTCCACGTCCCCGTGCGCCTTCAGAGCGGCCTCGATCTCGCCGCTGCGGCCCACGAGCTGAATGCGGAAGGTGGGCGCGAGCTCCCGCAGCGCCAGCACCGCGCCTTCCGCCTCGACGCGTGGGGCGTCGTCCCCACCCATCGCGTCCAGCGCGACGCGGATCACGTCAGGCGTCCTCGACCGCCACCCGCTGTTCGTCCTTGTAGTAGCCGCAGGTGGGGCACACGCGGTGCGGCCGCTTCCAGTCGCCGCAGCGCGGGCACGGCTGGAGGGTCGGCCGCTCGGCCTTGTAGTGCGTGCGGCGCAGCCGCTTCTTGCGCTTCGATGTCCGTCGCTTGGGTACCGCCATGGAGATCCTCGGTTAGTCGCGGAGCTTCCCCTTCAACGCCGCGAGCGTTGCCCAGCGCGGATCCACCGTCGCGGGGGCGCAGCCGCAGGGGCCCGCGTTCAGGTCCTGGCCGCAGCGCGGGCACAGCCCGCGGCAGTCCGGCCGGCACTCCAGGTACTGCGGGACGGCGAGTAGCAACTCCTCCCGGACCGCCGGCGTGAGGTCGATCACCGTCGCCTCGGGGGGTAAGGGATAGGAGTTCGGATCCTCCAGCGCATCGGGGTCTTCGGTGAACAACACCCCGATGTCCGCCGTCACGACCCGGCTGACGGCGGCGAGGCAGCGGCGGCACTCTCCGGTGACCCGGGTGCGGAGCGAGCCCTGCCAATAGAAGCGCCCCTCGCCGGCCGGCTGCAACCGCCCGCCGACGGCCACCGGGTCGGCGAGCGCGACCGCCACGCCCTCGAGGAGAGGGTCGTCCCTGGCGAGCTCGGCCTTGGTTTCAACGGGGCCACGCGCGAGCTCCCGCAGATCGACCTGTAGCATTGCCCCGCGAACCTAAACCCTTGTGGGACTTGCGTCAAGCGAACTGTCACCGGGGCGGCGACAGGTCGCGGAGCTCGCCTCCAGAAAAGAAGAACGCGACCTCGCGCGCGGCCGTCTCCGGGGAGTCGGAAGCGTGGATCGCGTTCTGCTCCTTGGACCGGGCATAGCGTTGTCGGATTGTCCCCGGCTTCGCCTCCGCCGGGTCGGTCGCGCCGATGACGTCGCGCAGGTGCAGCACGGCGTTCTCCCGCTCCAGGGCGAGCGCCAGCACGGGCCCCGACGTCATGAACGTCACGAGGGGCCGATAGAACGGACGCGCCCGGTGCACCTCGTAGAATGCTTCCGCCTGGGTGGTCGTGAGCTTCACCAAGCGGGCGGCCCGGACGACGAATCCCTCCTGCTCCAGATGCGCGAGGATCTTGCCGGTGTTCGCCGCCTGCACGGCATCGGGCTTGATCATGGCCAGGGTCAGCATCGGGTCTCAGGTATCCGGTGTCAGGTTGCGATCAAGCGGCGGATCAGGTCCGCCCGCGTGAGGAATCCCACGAGGCGCCCTTCGCGAATCACGGGGAAGCGGTCTACGTCCCGCGCGCTCATGAGATTCGCGACGTCGCCGAGGGTCTGATCCTCGGCGACGCACAGCACCGAGCGCGCCATCGCCTCGCGCACCAGGATCGTGCGGGGATCGGTGGAGCCGCGCTGCACCTGGGTCTTGGTGGGGGCGACGAACTCGCCGCTCTTGGTGCGCTGCAAGTAGCTCGGTAACAGGTATTTCAGCAGCTCACGGTGCGTGATCACGCCGACCAGCGAACCGGTGTCGTCCACGACCGGCAGCGCCCGCACGTCGTGCTCGGCCATGAGGTGCGCCACCTCGCCCAACGTCTGCTCCGGGCGGGCGGTGCGGATGTGGGGCGTCATCAGGTCGCGCACCAGCAGCTGGCTGGGCAGCTCCACCGCCGCGAGCGCGGCGAGCCCCGCGACGTCCTCCGGTGAGCGGGCGGCCAGCAGCGCCGTCACCGTCTCGGGGGCCGAGAGCGTGCGGGCGAAGGCGCCGACCAGCTGCAGGTAGGTGGCCGCCTCGCGCTGCGGCGCCACGATGAAGATCACGATCCGCGCCGCCCGGTTCGGGTCCTTCTCCCAGTGGATCGGAGCGGGTGCGATGCCGACGGCGGTGCGCAGACCCCGCACCGCCTCGGTGCGGAAGTGCGGGAGGAAGGCGTGCTCGCCCACGCTCACCAGGTCCTCAGGCCATGCGTTGCGGATGACGGCGTACAGCCGGTTCGGCTCGGCGACGGCCCCGGTCTCGACCAAGCGGGCCGCGAGCAGCTCCGTCGCCTGCTTCACCGTGCTGGCGCGCAGGGGCACCACGATGTGCTCGGGGCGGAGCACGTCCCTCAGGTTCACAGCCGCTCCTCGAGCAGCGGCACGACGTCGGCCGGGCGCTTCATCACGCTGATTCCGGCGCGCTCGAACGCGGCCATCTTCTCGGCCGCGGTTCCGCTCGAGCCTGAGATGATCGCGCCCGCGTGGCCCATGCGGCGACCCGGCGGTGCGGTCTGGCCGGCGATGAAGCCGATCACGGGCTTCGTCATGCCGCGCTGCGCGAACTCGGCGGCTTGCTGCTCGTCCGTGCCGCCGATCTCCCCGATCAGCACGACGGCATCGGTGTCCGGGTCCGCCTCGAAGGCGGACAGGCACTCGATGAAGTTGGTGCCGATCAGGGGGTCGCCACCGATCCCGACGCAGGTCGACTGGCCGTGACCCGCCCTCGTGAGCTGGTGGATGATCTCGTAGGTGAGCGTCCCGCTGCGCGACACGACGCCGATGCGCCCGGGCTTGCAGATGTTCCCCGGGATGATTCCCACCTTGCCCTTGGTGGGTGAGATCAGCCCGGGGCAGTTGGGGCCGATGAGCCGAGCCCCGTGCTCGTGCAGGAACGGAAGCGCCCGCGTCATGTCGAGCACGGGGATTCCCTCCGTGATGCACACGACGAGCGGCAGCCCGGCGTCGGCGGCTTCGAGGATCGCCGACGCCGCGACAGCGGCGGGGACGTAGATCACCGAGCAGGTCGGCTTCGTCTCCCGCACGGCGTCGGCCACCGTGTCGAACACCGGCACCACGCCGTCGAACAGCTGGCCGCCCTTCCCCGGCGTCACGCCGGCGACGAGCTTCGTGCCGTAGGAGATCATCTGCCGCGTGTGGAAGGAGCCGTCGCGGCCGGTGATTCCCTGGACCAGGAGGCGGGTTTCCTGGTCGACGAAGATGCTCACGCCGCCTTCCCCCGCGCTCGCGCGACGGCCTGCTTCACCGCGTCGTCCATGTCGGTGAGCGCCGTATAGCCCGCGCGCGTGAGGATCGCGACGGCCTCCTGCTCGTTCGTCCCGGTGAGCCGGATGACCATGGGGACCTTGAGGGGAAGCTGCTGCGTGGCCTGGACGATGCCGTTCGCGACGTCGTCGCAGCGCGTGATGCCGCCGAAGATGTTGAAGAGAATCGCGCGCACGCTGGGGTCGGCCGTGATGATCCGGAGCGCGGCCACGACCTTCTGGGGATTCGAGCTGCCGCCGATGTCGAGAAAGTTGGCCGGCTCACCGCCGTAGTACTTGACCAGGTCCATCGTGGCCATCGCGAGCCCGGCGCCGTTGACGCAGCAGCCGACGGTGCCGTCCAGCTTGATGAAGGACAGGCCGGCCTCGCGGGCTGCGACCTCGGAGGCCGCTTCGGCCTCTGGATCGCGCAGCGCCGCGATCTCGGGTCGCCGTTCGAGCTCGTTGTCGTCCACCACGATCTTGGCATCGAGCGCCATCACCTTCCCGTCCGGTGTGGTCGCCAGCGGATTGATCTCGGCGAGCGACGCGCCCACGGCGTAAAACGCCGTGTAGAGCCGCTGCATGATGTCGGCGGCGGCACGGGCCTGGGCCACGTCGCGATAGAGCGTGAGCGCGAGGCCGAGCGCCTGATGCGACAGGAGACCGTAGCGCGGATCCACTGCCAGCCGGTGGATCTGCGTCGGCGTGTGTGCGGCCACGGCCTCGATGTCCACGCCTCCCGCCGCGCTCACCATCAGGACGGGGCGCTGCGCCCCGCGGTCCACGATCATGCCGACATAGCTCTCGGAGGCGATGTCCGCCGCGGGCGCCACCAGCACCTTGTGCACCGGGAGCCCCTTGATCGTCATGCCGAGGATCTGTCGGGCGTGCGCCGCCGCCTCGGTCGGGTTCGTGGCGAGCTTCACCCCGCCTGCCTTGCCACGGCCCCCGGCGTGCACCTGCGCCTTCACGACGACTCGGCCGCCGAGCCGCTGGGCGATGGCGCGCGCTTCGTCCGGCGTCGTCGCGACGTCGCCGTCCGGCACCGGGATGCCGTGGCGCCGCAGGATCTCACGCGCCTGGTATTCGTACAGGTTCACGGCCCTGCCCTGACGAGCGTCGTGCCCGCCTTCCCGTTCAGGGCGGCGAGGCCGTGCGCCAGTTGAGCGATGACCGCCCGCTCGCCGCCCGCGCGCACGAAGGCCGCGGCCGCCTCGACCTTGGGGCGCATGTTGCCGGTCCCGAGCTCCTTGCCCGCGAGCAGGTGCTCGGCCTGCGCCAGGTCGAGGCGCCGGATCGGCTCCTGGTGCGGCGTGCCGTACGCCCGGAACACCGCGTCCACGTTGGTCAAGATCAAGAGTACGTCCGCTCCGATGTCCCGGCCCAGGATGGCGGCGACCAGATCCTTGTCGGCGACGGCGTCGATGCCCTCGAGGCCGAGCTTGGGGTCGTCGTCGACCGGTGGGCCGCCGCCGCCGCTCGCCACGACGATGTGCCCCGCTGAGACGAGGTGGCGCACCATCTCCCGCTCCACGATCGCCACGGGGCGCGGGCTGGGCGCGAGCCGCCGCCATCGCCCCGGCCGCTCCTCGACCACGGGCACGCCCCTCGCCCGCAGGCGGGCGAGCCCCACGGTGTCGAGGGCGTGGCCGATCGGCTTCGTGGGGTTGCGGAGGTTGGGGTCGTTGGCGTCGCACAGCGTCTGGGTGATCAGCGTGACCACGCGCCGCTCGATGCCGGCGCGCGTCAGGGCGTTTTGCAGCGACTGCTGGATCATGTAGCCCATCCACCCGGCCGTCCCCGCCACCAGCACGCCCAACGGCAACGGCTCCACCTGGTCGGCCGCGATCTCGTTCCGCGCCAGCTCGTCACCCACCTGGGGGCCGTTCCCGTGCACCAGCACGATCCCCCAGCCGTCTCGGGCCAGGTCGACCATCGGCGCGAGGCTCTCGCGCGTGTGGCGGAATTGATTCGCGATCGTGGGGCGCTCGCCCGGCGGGGCGACGGCATTCCCCCCCAGGGCGACGACGATGGTGCCTGGCATCACGGGGCCGCAACCTAGCGGGGGCCAAGGGGTGGGGCAAGCTTACGGCGGCCCACGCCGAGTAGCTGCTTGAGCGCGTCGTACAGGCGCCCGAATGCCTCCATATCGCCCGCTGCGAGCGCCGAATCGGCCTGCGCCGCGAGCCGGCGCGCTGCGTCCCAGCGCGCCGCGAGGGACGTGTCGCGGCCGGCGCGGCTGGCGCCCGTCGCGAGCAGGTCATGCAGCGCCTGTGCCGGCGTCGGGCCCTCCCCGTCACGGTCGCCCCAGGTGAGGTAGAGCTTCTGCACGCGCGGCGCCTCGCCATCGGTCGCGGCCTGCGCGAACAGCGCCTGCGCCGACACGAGCGCGCCGCCCGCGAGCCACAGCCGCGGCACGCCCGGCGCGGTCTGCGGCGATCCGAGCACCGAGCCGGGAAGACGTGTCGCTTGGCTCGGCCGCCACAGCGCCAGTCGCGGGCCCGCGGCCGCGATCGTGCCCGCGAGCAGGCCGGCCACCTCGCCTCGCGGCCCCGCTTCGAACCCGAGCGCCATCCACAACCGCGTCGCGCCCGCCCCCCCCGCAACAGGGCTTGGCGCCACGAGGTCGAACGGCTCCCGCGGGCGGGGCGTCCAGGACACCGTGTCCGAGCGCGAGCGCGTGACCTGAGCGGCCGCCGTGCGGAACGCTAGGCGCGGGTACGGCAGCTGGCCGCGCAGGCTCGGCGGCAGGCTGTCCAGCGGCCGCACCAGCGGTGCGTAGCGCCGCGCCCAGGCCTGGGCGAGTGAGTCGGCGCCGGGTGCGAGATACAGCAGCGTCTCGCCGGTGGCCGCGCTCACCGCGCCGAGGAAGGCCGCCCGGAGGTAACGCACGCCCCGGCCTTCCCACGCCACCGGGCGCGCCAGCGGAAAGGCCTCCCCGCCGACATAGCCGTAGGCGATCCACCACAGCGCACCGTCCGCCACCACGGGGACCGGAACGTCGAAGTGCGCGAACGGAGCGAGCCGTCCCAGCCGCTCGGCGACGTCGCGCCGCCAGAGCAGCACGAGGCCGTCCGTCTCCGCCCGCGTGAGCTCGGGGCTCTGCAGTACCCACGCGAGCGCGGTGCGGCGCCACCATGCGGTGAGCGGAATGCCGGCCGTGCGGGCCTGGGGCCACGTGTCGGGGGCGGCGACGGCGAACTCGCCGAAACCCTCTCCAAACCACGTCACCGAATCGCCCCCGAGCAGGGGCGCGAGCTCGAGCCCGGAGTCCGCCTCCACGGCGGCGAGGGCGCGGCCCGCCCGGGCCCAGGGGCCGCGATGGATTTCCGTCCAGGGCGGCGGCGGCTGGGTGCGAGCCAGCCGGTCGAGGTCCGGCGCCACGCCGATGAGCCACGTGGCTCGTCCGCCGCCCAGGCGGTGCGGGGACAAGGCAGCCGTGGCGACGGTCCCCGTCGGGCCGAGGAGATGCGCCCGTCGCGCAACGCCGGCCACGCGATCCGCGTCCCAGACCGGCAGCGCAGCCACGGCCGCCTCCGGCGTGGTGAAACCGGGCGGGCCGCGTTCCTCCAGCCACTCGGTCCCGAAGGCCAGTTGCTCGAGCCTGCGCCGCTCGCCCAGCAGGCTTGGATCGAGCGCGTCCGCGGCCGGCGCGCGCCCGCTGCGCAGGATGCCGGGCAGCACGAGGTAGACCGCGAGCGATGTGGCGAGGAGGGCCGCCCAGCTGCCGACGAGCAGCGTGGACTGCTCGCGCAGGCCCCACACGAGACTCGCCACCGCGACGAGGATGCCGAGCGCGACGACGAAGCCTGCCCCCGGCAGCCGGAGCTGCAGCGCGGCGTCGTCGAGCGCGCCGTGCAGGCCGGCCACCGTCTCGGCGGGATCGAGGGCTCCGGCCCAGGAAAGCGTCAGAGCCAGAGCGGCGAGCAGCACGCCGACGTGCAGCCGCGCGTGCGCACTCGCCACCGGACGCCAGCGGCGAAAGTGCAGCGAGCCGATGCCCAGGTAGAGCAGCGTCACCACCACGGTGGCCGCGCTCGTCGCGAGGAGCGCGTACGCCTGGGAGGTCAGGGCCCACGGGAGCTGGGCGACGTAGTAACCGAGGTCGCGGTGCAGCACGGGATCCGCGATCCCGAAGCGCGGTGGCCGCGCGGCGAGCGTGGCCTGGAGCCACCAGTCGCCCGTGCCGAGCGCGAGTACCAGGCCGAACGCCGCGCCCGCGAGCAGCGTGCCGCCGAGCAGCACCCGCTGCGGCACCGCCTCCACGATCTCGAGGTCGCCGAGTCGCCGGGGTAATTGCACCGAGCCGATGGCGCGGTACACGATGTAGAGGTTGCCGATCCCCCAGGTGAGCGAGACGAGCAGGATGATGCCTTGGACGAGCCGCGCGAGGTCGCGGGCCGCGAGGTAGAGATCGCCTCCCGTCACCGTGGCGGCCCAGGCCCGCTCCGCGGTCTCGATGGCGAGCCAGCGACCGCCAACGAGGGCGATCACCAGTGCGGCGGCGGCCCAGACGAAGGCGCGCCGACGCCGCGCCGGCGTCACGGCGCGACGCCCTCGGCGCGGAGCCAGTCTTCGACTTCGACCCGGTAGGCGCGGAGTGCGGCGTCGCTCGCCGC
Organism: Gemmatimonadota bacterium; assembly: GCA_003222115.1. Lineage (GTDB taxonomy): Bacteria > Gemmatimonadota > Gemmatimonadetes > Gemmatimonadales > GWC2-71-9 > AG29. The sequence continues at coordinate 55,828 of QHUL01000054.1, forward strand.
CTCGAAGCGCAGCACCAGGACCGGCTGCGTGTTCGACGCCCGGAGCAGCCCCCAGCCGTCCGGAAACGAGATCCGCACGCCGTCGAGTGTCGACACCTGGTAGCGCGCCGCGAAGTAGCGTGCGGCGCGCGCCACGACGTCGAACTTGCGCTCGTCCGGGCAGGGGATGCGGATCTCGGGGGTCGACACGCTGGGCGGGAGATCCGCGAGCAGGCGCGACAGCGGGCCGCCCTGCTCGGCCACGTAGCGGAGCAGCCGGGCCGCGGCGAAGAGCGCGTCGTCGAAGCCGTACCAGTCGCCCCCGAAGAACATGTGCCCGCTCATCTCGCCCGCGAGCGGGGCGCCGAGCTCCCGCATCTTCTCCTTGATGAGCGAGTGGCCTGTCTTCCACATCGTGGGCTTCAGGCCCGCGCGGGCGAGCTCCTGCGGGAGCACGGCGGAGCATTTGACGTCGAAGATTACGGCATGGCCCGGACCCATCCGGCGGACGAGGTCTCGCCCGAAGAGTACGAGCAGCTGGTCGCCGAACACGACGCGCCCCGCCTCATCTACGGCGCCGATGCGGTCGCCGTCACCGTCGAACGCGATCCCCAGCTCGGCGCCCGAGCGCCGCACGGCGGCTTGGAGATCGCGCAAGTTCTCGAGCACCGTCGGGTCGGGGTGGTGGTTCGGGAAGCGGCCGTCGGATTCGCAAAACAGCGGCACGATGTCGGCGCCGAGCTGCCGCAGGGTCTCGACGGCGAGGAGGCTCGTCACCCCGTTGCCGCAGTCCACCACCGCCTTCACCCTCCGGGGCAGCGGGCCGTTTTTCGCTGCGATCGCGTCGCGGTAGTGCGCCAGCACGCCGGAGCGCGCTGCGTGACGGCCGCCGACCCGGGTCGCGGCGAGGTTGTCTTCGAGCATCTGCCGCAGCCGCTGGATCCCGGCGCCGTACACCGCCTCTCCGCGCAGCACGAACTTGAGTCCGTTGAACTCGGGAGGGTTATGAGAGCCCGTCACCTGCACGCCGCCGTCCACATCCAGCGTGTGGGTCGCGAAGTAGAGCGCCGGGGTCGGCAGCTCGCCGACATCCGTCGCAATCGCCCCGCCGTCCACGAGCCCGTCGCGCAGCGCGGCGGACAGGGCCGCACCCGAGGGGCGGTTGTCGCGCCCCACGGCGATGCGCGGTGCGGCGCCGAGCCGCTCCCACGCAACCGTGGCGAACGCCGTGCCGACCGCCTGCGCGACCTCGGCCGTGAGCTGGTCGCCCACGGTGCCGCGGATGTCGTATTCCCGGAAGATGGTGGCGGGGAGCTTCAGAGAGCCCTCCGGCGCCCCGCGTCAGCGGGCCGTGGGTGCGTGCGCGGCGCTGACGGCCGGCGCGGCCGGGATCGCTTCGGGGGCAGGCGGGCCGGCCACGCCGCCGGTGCGCGCGAGGTCAAGCAGACGGTTCGGGCGCACGCCGAAGAACAGCAGCCCGGCGACGCAGACCGTCACGACGGCGTAGCCCAGCCGCCCCAGTCGCATTCCCACGTGCGCCTCCGCGGACGGCTCGGGCTTCATGTACATCGCCATGATCACGGGGAGATAGTAGCCCGCCGAGATCACGCTCGTAAGGACGAGCGCGGCCGCGAGCCCACCCTGCCCCGCGCTCGTCGCCGCGGCGAGGATGTACCACTTGCCGATGAAGCCGGCCGTGCCGGGGAAGCCGAGCAGGGACAGCATGCACACCGCCAGGGCGAAGGCGAGCCACGGATGGCGCGTGGCGAGCCCGGCGAGGTCGTCGATCAGGACGTCCCGCTCGCCCTGGCGGCCCTTGGCGGCGAGGAGCGCGAAGGCGCCGAGCGTCATCAGAGTGTAGGCGACGAGGTAGAACAGGAACGCCGCCGAGCCGGGCCCGGGGCCCGCCGCCACCGCGACGAGCAGGTATCCCGCGTGGGCGACCGAGGAGTAGGCGAGCATGCGCTTCACGGCTCGCTGGGCCAGCGCGATCAAGTTGCCGACCACCATCGTGGCCACAGCGAGCCACCACACGATCTCGTGCCAGGCCGCGACCGCGGAGAACGCCTCGCCCAGCACGCGGAACAGGGCGGCGAAGGCGGCCGCCTTAACGCCGCTCGCCATGTAGGCCGTGACCGGCGTCGGCGAGCCGTCGTACACGTCCGGGACCCACATGTGGAACGGCACCGCGGCGACCTTGAAGCCGAACCCGATCAGCAGCAGCGCGAGGCCGATTGCCAGCATCGTGCCCCCCCCGGCCCCCGCCCCGACCTGGGCCGCGATGGCGCGGAGGCCCGTCGTCCCGGTCGCGCCGTATACGAGTGCGATGCCGTACAACAGGAAGCTGGAGGCGAAGGCGCCGAGCAGGAAGTACTTGAACGCCGCCTCGGCCCCTGCCGCGCTCTTGCGGTTGATTCCCGCGAGCACGTAGACCGACACCGACAGCAGCTCGAGCCCGAGGAAGACAACGATCAAGTCGTCGCCGCCTCCCATCAACATCATGCCGAGGGTCGCGAACACGATGAGGGCGTGGTACTCGGGGATGAGCAGCTGCTCGCGCTCCAGGTAGTTGAAGGAGAGCAGGACCGTCAAAGCGGCGGCGCCGAGGAACAGCCAGTCCGTGACGAAGCGGAAGTCGTCCACGGCGATCATCGCTGCGAGTGGCGTCGGCGCGGCACGGGCCGCGTGCCACCACAACCACCACACGGCGCCAGCCGTGGACGCGAGTGCGGCGAGCGTCACGCAGCCGGCGAGCCGCAGGTCCGCCGCGGTGCGGTGCCGCCAGGCGATGAGGAGCAGCAGCACCAAGCTCCACGCCGTGAGCACGAGCTCCGGGAGGAGCGCGAGCAGCAGGTCCCGGGAGCTCGAGAGGTCGAGGATCACGGCGCGATTGCGGTGGCGGTGGGCCCCGGCGGCCGCACGCTCTCGATGAACTGGCGCGCCGCGGGCTCCATGCGGTCGAGGATCGGCTTCGGATACACGCCGATCCATACGATGCAGGCGACGAGCGGCAGCAACACCGCCAGCTCGCGCGGCGTCAGGTCGGGCAGCTTCTCGTTCTCAGGCTTGTCGAGCGGGTTGAAGATCACCCGCTGCAAGGCCCAGAGCAGGTAGGCCGCCGCCACGATCACTCCGGTGGCGGCGATGCCGGCGGCCACGGGGTGCGTCCGGAACGCGCCCACCAGCACGAGGAACTCGCCGACGAAGCCGTTCGTGCCCGGCAGCCCGATCGACGACAGCGACACGAACGTGAGGATCGCGGCGAACAGGGGCACGACGCGCGCGATGCCGCCGTACGCGGCGATCAGCCGGCTGTGGCGCCGCTCGTAGATCATCCCGACCAGGAAGAACAGCGCGCCGGTCGAGATGCCGTGATTGATCATCACGAGCAGGGCGCCCTGCACGCTCTGCAGCGTCAGCGCCCAGATCCCGAGCATGACGAAGCCCAGATGCGCGACCGACGAGTAGGCAATCAGCTTCTTGAAGTCGGGTTGCACCATGGCGACGAGGCCGCCGTACAGGATCCCGACGAGTGACAGCGCCACGATGGCGGTCTCGACCGGCGGCGCGAGTGCCACGGCCGGGAAGAACGGCACCGCAAACCGCAGGAAGCCGTAGGTCCCCATCTTGAGCAGGATGCCGGCGAGGATCACCGAGCCCGCCGTCGGCGCCTCCACGTGCGCGTCAGGGAGCCAGGTGTGGAACGGAAACATCGGCACCTTGATCGCGAAGGCCAGAAAGAACGCCGCGAACAGCCAGAAGGCGAGCGGCCCGAGGTCACCGAGGTTCCGCATCAGGTGGAAGTAGTCGAAGGAGAAGATTCCGGTGCGCTGGCCCACGAGGTAGACGAGCGCAAGGATGGCCACGAGCATGAGCAGCGATCCGAACATCGTGTAGATGAAGAACTTGATCGCCGCATACAGGCGGCTGTCCCCGCCCCACACCCCGATGATGAAGTACATCGGGATGAGCATCACTTCCCACATCACGTAGAACAGGAACAGGTCGAGGGCGACGAACACCCCGATCATGCCCGACGTCAGGACGAGTAGCAGCGCGTAATACGCCCGCTCCCGGGTGGTGATGTAGCTGTAGCTGCCGAGCACCGAGAGCGGAACGAGCAAGGTGGTGAGCAGCACCATGAACAGGGAGATGCCGTCCACGCCGACGGTGTAGTGGATCGACCACGGCGCTCCCGTCCCGAACAGCGGCACCTGGATCCACGGCGCGTCGCAGACGAATTGCATCCCGCCCGACGGCACGAAGGTCCACCACAACGGGACCGCGATAGCGAACTCGATCAAGCTCGCCACGAAGCCCAGGTGCTTCGCCCAGCGCGGCGGCGCGATGAGAATCGCAACGGCCGCGACGGCGGGCCAGACGAGCAGCGCGGTCAGCACCCAGCGCGCGTACATCGGCTAGCGGACCGCCGTCCAGAGCACGGCGAGGACGCCGCCCACGAACAGCACCACGTAGAAGCCCAGCTGGCCGGTCTGCAGGCGGCTCCCGATCCAGCCCAGCGCCCGCGATAGCCGCGCTGCGCCGTTCACCCCGGCGCCGTCGATCAGGCCGAGATCGATCGTCCTCCACAGCACCTCGCGCGACAGCCATATGAGCGGCCGCACGAACAGGAAGTCGTAGATCTCGTCAACGTACCACTTCTTCCATAGCACGCGTGCGAAGCCCCGCTCCGCCGGCGCGAGGCGGGCCGGGACGAGCTCCTCCGGCCGGAGCAGCCGCACCGCGGCGATGATCCCGAGCCCGGCCGCGGCCACCGCGGCGATCACCAGCGCCCACTCGGTGCCGTGCGGCACTTCGATGCCGGGGCGCAGCCGCGCCGCGACGGCCGTCACCGGCTCGAGCCAGTGCTCGAGCCACTCACGGCCGCGCAACAGCGCGGGGACGTTGAGCGCGCCGCCCGCGAGGCTGAGCGCCGCGAGCACGACCAGGGGCCCCGTCATGACCCAGGGCGCCTCGCGCAGGTGCGCGGACTCCCGCTCGCCCGTCCGGTTCGGGCCGTGGAAGGTGTAGAGCATCAGGCGCGTCATGTAGAACGCGGTGAGCAGCGCCGTGAGCAGGCCGAGCAGCCAGTACACGTACCACAGCGGGTGCACGTCGCCCAGGGAGAAGGCGGCGCTCAGGATTTGGTCCTTGGAGAAGAATCCGGCGAAGGGCGGGATGCCGGCGATGGCGAGCGTCGCGACCCACATGAGCGTCGACGTCCACGGCAGGTGGCGAGCGAGACCGCCCATGTTGCGCATGTCCTGCGCGTCCTCGCGGGAGTGCGTGGCGTGGTAGGCGTGATGGAGCGCATGAATCACGCTCCCCGCGCCGAGGAAGAGGAGCGCCTTGAAGAAGGCGTGCGTCACCAGATGGAAGATGCCAGCGGCGTACGCTCCCGACCCGACACCCAGGAACATGTAGCCCAGCTGGGAGACGGTGGAGTAGGCGAGCACGCGCTTGATGTCCCACTGCTTGAGCGCGATCGTCGCCGCAAAGAAGGCGGTGAGCGCGCCGATCCCGGCCACGACGGCGCTCGCCACGGGAGCGAGCGCGTACAGCACGTTGCAGCGGGCCACGAGATAGACGCCTGCCGTCACCATGGTGGCGGCGTGGATCAGGGCCGAGACGGGCGTCGGGCCCTGCATCGCGTCGGGAAGCCAGGTGTACAGTGGAATCTGCGCGGACTTGCCCGTGCACCCGAGGAAGAGCAACAGCGTGATGGCGGTGACGGCAGGCCCGCCCGGCGTGAAGAGCTTCGGCGCCTGGGCGAACAGCGGCTGGAAGTCGAGGGACCCCGTGTGCGCGAAGATCATGAGCATCGCGACCAGGAACCCGACGTCCCCGATGCGGTTCACGAGAAATGCCTTCTTGCCGGCGTCGGCGTTGATCCGCTCGTTGAACCAGAAGCCGATCAGCAGGTAGGAGCAGAGCCCCACGCCCTCCCAGCCGACGAACATGACGGGGAAGCTTGCCCCGAGCACGAGCACCAGCATGAAGAACACGAAGAGGTTGAGGTACGCGAAGTAGCGCGCGTACCCGGGATCCTCGCCCATGTAGCCCACGCTGAAGACGTGGATCAGCGAGCTCACGCCGGTGACGACGAGCAGCATCACCGCGGAGAGCTGGTCGAGCTGCAGCGCCACCGTCACGTGGAGCTCCCCGACGGGCATCCACTCCCAGTAGGGGAAGACGAGCGGCCCCGGGGTTCCCTCTCGGAGGAAGGCCAGGACGATGACGATGGCGAGCGCGAGGGCGGCCAAGAGCACCCCGACCCCGATGATCGACACGGCGTGCTTCGCCCGGGGGCGGCGTAATGCCAGGACTCCGTTCGCCAGGAATCCGGCGAGCGGCAGCGCCGGGACGAGCCACAGGAGCTGCAGCGCGCTCGGCATCTCAGCCCTTCAGCAAATTGATGTTCTGGAGGTCGACCGTCTGCTTGTGGCGATAGATCGCGAGGATGATCGCTAGGCCGACCGCCGCCTCAGCGGCGGCCACCGCCATCACGAAGAACACGAAGATCTGGCCCGCCACGCCAAGCGACTGGGCCAGCGCCACGAACGTGAGATTCACCGCGTTGAGCATCAGCTCCACGCACATGAAGATGACGATCGCATTGCGACGCAGCAGCACGCCGGCGACGCCCAGGGCGAACAGCACCGCGGAGACGGCGAGCGATGGTCCGAGGAGCATTCAGAGCTTCCGCTTCGCGAGCACGACGGCGCCGACGATCGCCGCCAGCAGCAGCACGCTCGTGATCTCGAAGGGGATGAGGTACTGGGAGAACAGCGGGCGCGCCACGGCGCCCACGATCCCCTGCTCCTCCTGCAGCTGCGCCATCACGTTGCCCCCGCGCGTCCCGGCGGCGGATGGCGTGGCACCGCGCAGCAGCTGGAAGAAGAGCAGGCCGCCCAACAGCGTCGCCACGGCGAGGCCCGCCGGCCCCTTCAAATCGGACGGGCCGGCCCGCCCCAGGTTCAGCAGCATGATCACGAAGAGGAACAGCACCATGATCGCGCCGGCGTAGACCAGCACCTGCAGCACGGCGATGAACTGCGCGTCCAGCACCACGAACAGCGCCGCGAGCGAGAACAGGGTCTGCACGAGCCACAGGGCGCTCGCGACCGGACTGCGCCGCGTGATGCACATCGCCGCTCCCACCACGGCGAGCGCCGAGAAGGTCCAGAACACGAGCTGCGTCAGCGACACCGCTCACTCCCCCCGGGGATCCGAGGGGTCCCACAGCGTCGAGACGGGGTGCGTCTGCGCGCACAGGCGCTCGAGATCGTAGACGAACCGGTCGCGCGAGTACTCGGAGTTCTCGTAATGCACGCCGACGTGGATGGCCTCCTCGGGGCAGACCTCCTGGCAGTAGCCACAGAATACGCAGCGGAATTCGTCGATCTCGTAGATCAGCGGGTAGCGGTTGCCCTGCTCGTCCTCGCCCGGCACCAGCTTGATGCAGTTGGCGGGACAGATCTGCGGGCACAGGCCGCACGCTACGCACTTGGAGCGCCCCTGCTCGTCGGTGAGCATGCGGTGCGTGCCGCGCCAGCGGGACGAGATCGTCCAGTCCTCGGTGGACTTCTCTTCCGGGTACTGCATCGTGACCTTCGGCTGGAACAGGTGCCGGAAGGTGAGCGCCATGCCCTTGAGGGTCGCGCGCACGTAGGACGTGGCCGAGCCCGGCCGCTTCATCACCTTCACCCCGACTGCCATCAGACCTCCCCCTCCGCCCGGGCCACCGAGCCCGAGACGATGCGGCCGCGATCGAGCCACCAGAACAGCAACCCGGCCAGCACGGCGTTGAGCCCGAACAGCGCCCAGCCGAAGGCCGGCCCGTAGGCCCAGCCGAGCTGCTCCTTGAGATACCACACCGCGGTGGCGAGCACGGTCAGATAGACGAGCGCGAGCGGCAGCAGGACCTTCCACCCCAGCGCCATCAGCTGGTCGTAGCGGAACCGCGGCAGCGTCCAGCGCACCCAGATGTACAGGAACATGAAGCAGGCGGTCTTGACGCAGAACACGGCGCCCGTCGCGAGGGTCTTCGCGAGCGTCCAGGGGGGCCCGTTGTCCCAGCTCGTGAACGGGATGTCCCACCCGCCGAAGAACAGCGTAGCCATCAGGGCCGAGGCGGTGAGCATGTTGGCGTACTCGGCGATGTAGAACATCGAGAACTTCATCGCGCTGTATTCGGTGTGGTAGCCGGCGATCAGCTCGCCCTCCGCCTCGGGGAGATCGAACGGGACGCGGTTCGTTTCGGCGAACGCGCTCACGAGGAAGATGAAGAACGCGAGGAGCAACGACAGCACGTACCACCCGCCCGCCTGCTGCTGGGCGATCACCCGCGAGAGGGTCACGTTCCCGGCGAGCAGCAGCACCGCCACTGTGCTCATCCCCATGGCGATCTCATAGGAGATCATCTGGGCGCTCGCCCGCAAGCCGCCGAGCAGGGCGTACTTGTTGTTCGACGACCAGCCGGCCAGCGTCACGCCGTACACGCCGAGCGAGCTGATCGCGAGAATGTAGAGGAACCCGACCGGGAGGTCCGCGACCACCATCGGCACGTCGCCCCAGCGGGTGGGGAGGGGGGCGGCGAACGGGATGACGGCGAACGTCAGCAGCGCCGGCGTGAAGGAGATGGCCGGCGCGAGCAGGAACAGCGCCTTGTCGGCCCGCACCGGCAGCGTCTCCTCCTTGAGCAGGCTCTTCAGCCCGTCCGCGGCCGGCTGCAACAGGCCCTGCGGCCCCACGCGGTTCGGGCCCAGCCGGTCCTGGATGAAGGCGCAGATCCGCCGCTCGACCAGCGTGGTCAGCGCGACCGTCACAAGGATTGCGGTGAACACGACGACCACCTTGGCGATCGAGCTGACGAGGAAGAACGTCACGCGCGCGCTCCCGCCTTCGCGGTGATCCCCTGGCCGGCGGCGCCGAGCCCGGCGTAGGACAGGCCCTGGAAGGCGTCCGTGGAGCCCGCGAGCGCGTCGAACGCCTCGGCGGCGCTGGCGCAGTGCTCGGCACCGTCCACCTGGGCCAGCAGCTCGGACAGGACCCACCAGGCCGGGCGCGCCATTCCGGGCGCGGGCTTCGCCTGGAAGTAGCGCTGCACCCGGCCGTCCCGGTTGACGTAGGTACCGTCTTCTTCCGCCACGTTGGCGATCGGCAGCACGACTTCCGCCCCGTGCGCGCTTTCCGGAAGGACGGTGCCGAGGTAGAGGAGGGTGCCGGCGGTCTCGATCGCGGCGTCGGGCTCGTCGATCACGAGCACGACGGCCGCCGTGCGGCTGGTCTCGAGCGCGGCGGCGTAGTCGCGGCTGTAGCCGAGCAGCTCCGCGCCGCGCGCGTTGGGTGCGCGCTCGGCCCGGAGGGCGAGGTCGGGCACGCCGGGGAGCGGCGCCTCGTCGCCCATCACGACCTGGAACGCGCCGGTCCACTCGAACCGCGCCAGCAGCCGGCGGGCCAGGAACAGAGCCTCGGTCGACGTGCGGGGCGAGACGAGGGCGACCGCCTTGCCGCCGGCGCCCCGCAGCACGGTGGCTGCGCGACTCAGCGCCTCGTCCCAATCGGTCGCGTGGCGCCGCACCAGGGGCGCCTCGATCCGGTCGCCGCGGTTCATCCAGCGGTAGTTCAGCCGGCCGTGATCGCAGATGAAGTACCGGTTCACCTGGAGGTTCGGCCGCGGGCGCACGCGCACCACGACGTTCTCGCGGGTATCGAGCGTGACGTTGCAGCCCTGCGAGCAGCCGGTGCAGATCGACGCGGTCTTGTCCAGCTCCCAGGCGCGAGCCTTGTGGAGGAAGTCTTTCGAGAGCAGCGAGCCCACCGGACAGAGATCCACCACGTTCCCGGCCCAGGGGTGGTCCAGGCGCGCGTTCGGGTGGATGCCGATGTAGGCGCGATCCCCGCGCTCGGAGACGTTGATCACGGGCTCCCCCGCCAGGTCCTCCATGAAGCGGACGCAGCGCGTGCACAGGATGCAGCGATTCGGCACGTACAGGACGTCGGGCCCGAAGTCCTCGACCGGATTGAAGCGCTTGGAGTACTCGGCGTAGCGCGTGCCGGGGCGGCCTTCTTGAAAGACGAAGTCCTGCAGCTCGCACTCGCCCGCCTGATCGCAGATCGGGCAGTCGAGCGGGTGGTTGATCAGCAACAGCTCGAGCACGCCCATGCGCGCCTGCTTCGCCTGCTCCGATTGCGTGCGCACCACCATCCCCTCGGCCACCGTGGTCGCGCAGGCGATCTGGAGCTTCGGCGCCTTCTCGACCTCGACCAGGCACATGCGGCAGACGCCCGCGACCGCCAGCCCGGGATGGTAGCAATAGTGCGGAACGAGGACGCCCGCCTGCTTCGCCGCCTCGATGACGAGCGTCCCCTGGGGGACGCTGACCGGTACGTCGTCGATGGTGAGGTTGATGAGCTCGTCAGGCATCACCCTTCCCCTCTCCCCCTTCCCCGCTCAGGCCACCATGACGGGCTGCTTGCGTCCCGCGATGTAATCCTCGAACTCGGTGCGGAACTTCTTGATCCCGGAAACGACGGGTGCGGCGCAAGAGTCGCTCAGCACGCAAATCGTCTTCCCGGTCATGTTGTCCGACAGGTCGAGCAGCAGGTCGAGGTCCGCCATCTTCCCCTGCCCCGCGAGGATCCGCTCGAGGATCTTGGTGGTCCACGCGGTGCCCTCGCGGCACTGGGTACACTGCGCGCACGACTCGTGCGCGTAGAAGCGGGCCAGGCGCATGATCTGGTAGACCATGTCCGCGGAGTCATCGAACACGATCACGCCGCCTGAGCCGAGCATCGTGCCCTTCTCGACACAGCCCTCGTAATCGAGCAGGCAGCCCTCAGATTCCTCGCGGTTGAGGATGGGCACCGACGAGCCGCCCGGGATGCACGCCTTGAGCGTGCGCCCGGGCCGCATCCCGCCGCACAACTCGTGGAGCAGATCCTTCAGCGGGAAGCCCATCGTCACTTCGTAGTTCCCCGGCAGGCGCACGTGCCCGCACACCGAGAACAGCTTCGTGCCGGTGCTCTTGGGGTTGGAGAGCGACATCGCCTTGTACCACGCGGCGCCCTGCCGCAGGATGTGCGGCACGGCGGCGAGCGTCTCCACGTTGTTGATCGTGGTCGGCATCCCGAACACGCCGAACGCCGCGGGGAACGGCGGCTTGATCCGCGGGTTTCCGCGCTTCCCCTCGATCGAGTTCATCATCGCGGTCTCTTCCCCGCAGATATACGCCCCGGCCCCGCGGTGCAGGTGGATCTTGTGGCCGCCGAGCACGCCGGCCTTCGTTGCCTCGGCGAGCGCTTGCTCCATGATGGCGTAGGGCTCGGTGAACTCCCCGCGGATGTAGATGTAGCCCACCTCGGCCTGGATCGCCCGCATCGCGATCAGCGTGCCCTCGAGCAGGGCGTGCGGCGTCCAGCGCATGATCTCCCGGTCCTTGAACGTCCCGGGCTCAGACTCGTCCGCGTTCACGCACAGGTAGTGGGGTTTCTTCTTCTCTTTCGGCATGAACGACCACTTGAGCCCCGTCGGGAAGCCCGCCCCGCCGCGCCCCCGCAGCCCCGATTCCTTCACCACGTCCGTGATCGCCGCCGGCGCCATGGTCTGGGCCTGTTTCCACGCCTCGTAGCCTCCGCGCTTCGCCCACCCCTTGTAGGTGCGGGCGTCGGGGTCGCCGAAGTGCTTGGAGAGCAGCGCCGTCTCCTTGGCATGCGGTTTGTGAGGGTAGCCCATCAACCCCACCCCTCCCTTCCGCATTGGCCCTTCACTTGTATTTCCTCACGAGCTCCGGAACTCTCTCCGGCGTCACGCTCTCGACGAAGTCGTCGTTGACGAGCACGGGCGTCGCGAAGCCGCAGGCGCCCAGACACTCGACCTCGATCACGGTCCACTGGCCGTCGGGGCTCGTGGCGCCGAGCTCCTTGGCCCCCGTGTGCGCGAGCAGGGCCTTCACCACGTCCTCGGCGCCGCAGATGTTGCAGGGGGAGGTCGTGCACACCTGCACGAAGTTCGCGCCCACGGGGTGCTGATGGTACATCGTGTAAAACGTCACGACGCCCTTCACGTACGCGGGCGTGAGCCCGAGCACCTCCCCCACCTCGACCATGTTGCGGTCGGAGATCCAGCCGCGCTCACCCTGCACGAGCCACAGCGCGGGCAGCAGGGCGGCCTGCTTCGTCGGGTAACGGGTGAGGATCTCCTGGAGCCGCTCCAGCGTCTTGCCGGTGAAGACGGGCGCGTATTCCTGCGTCTCGACCGCGCTCATCGGTCGACCTCCCCCATCACGATGTCCACCGACGCGTTGATCGCGATGAGGTCGCTCAGGAGATGCCCCTCGGCCATCTTCGGCAGCGACGACAGGTTGATGAAGGACGGCGGCCGGATGCGCCAGCGGACGGGCTTCGCCGAGCCGTCGGACACGAGGTAGGTGCCGAGCTCCCCCTTGGGGTTCTCGATCCCAACGTAGGCCTCCCCCACCGGCGCCTTCACGCCTTCCATCACCTGCTTGAAGTGGTAGATCATCGCCTCCATGTCGCTCATGGCGCGCGATTTGGAAGGCAGGATCACGCGGGGGTCGTCCACGTTCACGGGCCCGTCCGGGAGCCGGGCGAGCGCCTGCTGGAGGATACGGTTCGACTGGTGGCACTCCTCGAGCCGCACGAGGTAGCGGTCGTACACGTCGCCGTGCTCGCCGACCGGGACGTCGAAGTCGTAGGTCTCGTAGTCGAGGTAAGGCTTGTCGCGGCGCAGGTCGTAGGCGACGCCGCTCGCGCGCAGCATCGGCCCGGAGAGCGAGTGATTGATCGCCTCCTCCCGCCTGAGCACGCCGACGTTCTGGGTGCGGCCCACCCACACGGCGTTGCGCGTCAGCACCCCGTCGATCTCGTGCAGGGTCTTGGGGAACGTCTCCGTGAAGTGGCGCAGCCCCGTGACGAACGCGTCGGGGATGTCGGCCATCATGCCGCCGACACGGGTGACGCTGGTCGTGAGCCGCGCGCCGGTCCACATCTCCTGCAGGTCGTAGATCCGTTCCCGCTCCTGGAACGCCCACAAGAACGGCGTGAAGGCGCCGAGGTCGATCGCGGTCGTGCCGAGCCACACCATGTGCGAGATGACGCGGCTCATTTCACAGGCGATCACGCGCAGCACCGTGCAGCGAGGCGTGATCGCGATGCCCATCAGCCGCTCCGCTGCGAGCGCGAACCCGACGTTGTTCGCCATCGGCGAGAGGTAGTCGGTGCGGTCGGTGAGCGGGATGATCTGATTGTAGTGGCGGTATTCGCCCAGCTTCTCGAAGCCGGAGTGGAGGTAGCCCACGTGCGGGATGCAGCGCACGACGACCTCGCCGTCGAGCTCGACCACGAGGCGCAGCACGCCGTGGGTCGCGGGATGCTGCGGGCCGATGTTGAGCAGCATGTGCTCGCTGCCCGGCTCCACCGCGACCTGGCCCGCGACCTCGCCTCCGCCCGTGCCACCGACTGTCAGCGGAACGCGCACGGGGCGCCCCTGAGCGTCCAGCCCCGGCGTCGCGAGCTCGAGCTCGACCGTGCGCTTGTTCATTCGGAGAACGGGAGCTTGCCGCGCTCGCCTCGGCGCAGCCGCTCCTTCATATCCTCGGGGAGCTCGTCGAACGCCTCGGCGATGGCCAGCTCTTCCATGGAGTAGTGCGCCTCGGGATTGGCGCCCAGCGCCTGGCGCACCTGCTCCGCGCGGCTGAATCGGCCCCGCAGCGGGAAGTCCTTCCGAAGCGGATACCCCTCGGCGTAGGTCTCCCACATGAGGATCCTGCGGAGGTCCGGGTGACCGCGGAAGGTCACGCCGAACATGTCGTACACCTCCCGCTCGAGCCAATCGGCGCCGGCCCAGAGCCCGACCACCGAGTCCACGGCGAGCTCCTGCTCTTTGGGCAAGTCGACCTTCACGCGCAGGTCGACGCGTCGCTCGAGCGACCGCACAAAGTACACGAGCTCGATCGGCCGCTCGGCGTCCCGGTACTCGACGGCCGTCACGTCCACCAGGTAGTCGTAGCAGTGGCCAGCGGAGTCGCGCAGCCAGCGCATCACCTCGCCCAGCGCATCGCGGCCGACGGTCACGATCGTCTCGCCGTCGCGCGCCACGACCGCGCGGCCGATCGCGTTGCCGAAGGTCGCTCGCAGGGCGTCGACGGAGGGGTTCACGCCGACCGGAACTGGTGCACCGAGTTGCCGAAGGGCTCGGAGATCTCGTCGATCCGCTCGGGCGGGAGGCGGAGCCCCTTGTCGTCGAGCGGCTGCTCGCGGCGCAGCTCCGGATCGAGCACCGTCTCGCCCTTGATCTTCTTGTGCAGCAGCAGCACGCCGTACAGCAGCCCTTCCGGACGCGGCGGGCACCCGGGGACGTACACGTCCACCGGGACGATCGTGTCGATGCCCTGCACCATGGCGTAGTTGTCGAAGATGCCGCCGGTCGAGGCGCACGCCCCCATCGAAATGACCCACTTGGGCTGGGGCATCTGGTCGTAGACGCGGCGGATCACGGGCGCGAGCTTGAACGGCAGTCGCCCCGCGCAGATCAGCACGTCCGCCTGGCGGGGCGAGAACGCCTGTCGCTCCATCCCGAAGCGCGCGAAGTCGAAGCGGCTGGCCGCGGTCGCCATGAACTCGATGGCACAGCAGGCCGTGCCGAAGGGCATCGGCCACAGGGAGTTGGCGCGCGCCCAGTTGACCAGGTCGTCCAGCCGCGTCAGCAGCCAGTTGGGGCTCTGGCCGGCGACTTCTGTTGTTTCGAGGACGCGTTTCATACGCCCTGCGCGACGACGTCGCGAGCCGTCGTCACGTGACGTCGTCTCGTGACGTCGTTTCGTGACGTCCTCGCTTCATGTTTCAATCCCATTCCAGTGCCCCGCGCTTCCACACGTAGATGTAGCCCACGGCAAGAATCAGGATGAACACCAGCATCTCCACGAGCAAGAACCCCGTCCCCGTCCCTGGCGCACCCCCGTCGCGGAAGATCGTCGCCCAGGGGAAGAGGAACACGGTCTCGATGTCGAAGACGATGAAGAGCATCGCGACGAGATAGAACTTCACGGAGAACCGCTCGCGCGCGTCCCCGAGCGGCGGCATGCCGCTCTCGTAGGGAAGCTCCTTCACGGGGGTGGGCCGGCGCCGCGTGATCAGGTGCGAGGCGGCGATCATGCCGACCGCGTTCGCGACCACGAGCAGCAACAGCAGCAGGAAGGACGCGTAGGGTTGGATCATCGCGCTCGTGAAAAAATTCACTTAAGCCGCCGAAACGTACCGCGCCGCTGCAGCCGTGTCAACCGACCGAGTGGCGTAAGTGTCGATGGCGCCGATATATTGCGCGACCATGTCCATCAAATCCGATCGCTGGATCCGCCGCATGGCGCACCAGCACCGCATGATCGAGCCCTTTGCCGACGACCCGGCGCGGGGCGGCGTCATTTCCTACGGCGTGTCGTCCTACGGCTACGACATGCGTGTCGCGCCCGAGTTCAAGATCTTCACCAACGCCCTGTCGGCGGTCGTCGACCCGAAGCACTTCGATCCGAAGTCCTTCGTCGAGTTCCACGGCGACGTCTGCATCGTGCCCCCGAACTCGTTCGCCTTGGCGCGCTCGGTCGAGTACTTCCGCATCCCCCGCAACGTGCTGACCGTCTGCGTCGGGAAGAGCACGTACGCCCGTTGCGGCATCATCACCAACGTGACCCCGTTCGAGCCCGAGTGGGAGGGCTACGTCACACTCGAGATCTCGAATACCACGCCACTCCCCGCGAAGATCTACGCCAACGAGGGAATCGCCCAGGTCCTGTTCTTCACGGCCGACGAAGGGGACGAGTGCGAGGTGAGCTACGCGGACAAGAAGGGCAAGTACCAGGCGCAGCGGGGGATCACGCTCCCCAAGCTGTGACAGGCGTCAAGCGGTCGACGGCCTGGCCGCGCCAAAGACCGTGATGCCCACCGCGGCCACGACGAGGATCACGACATCCGGGATCCAGCCCAGCTCGGCCGCCGGGATCGCCATCTGCACCAGGTACATGGCGAAGTCGAACAGGCCGATGAGCAGGCCGAGGAGCACCGTGCCTTGCAGCGAGCGCCCCAGCTGGGCCAGCACGCTGCCCGTGACCAGGACGACCGCTCCCTGCCCGGCGGCGATGGCGAGCGCCGTCACGGCGTCGCTGAACAGCGTGTGGATCAGCCCCGAGCGGTTCGGGATGTAGCTGAACAGCCAGGTGTGGATCAACGCGATCACGATCCCGGCCGCGGTCGCGCAGATTGTCGCCCACACGGCGTAGTAGATGACGATTCTCATCCTGTCGCCCGATTCAACGGCCATGCACGCCTCCCGAAGTCTGTGTCCGCCGGTGAGGGCCGGGGCAGGCTCAATTTGCCGCTTCCCCCGAGTCCCCGCTAGCGTAGGGCGGCCGTCGCGTCCTCGAGCGCCGCGCGAGCCCCGTCGATCCGCGCGGCGAGGTCCGCCAGCTCGCGCTCGGCGGTGGCGGGGTCCGCGTAGCGGATCGCCTCGTTCACCGAGGGGAAAGCCATCGTGGCGTAGCCGTTGTCCACGTCCGACGCGAACTGCAGGCTGCGATACCAGCGACGGCTGGCGAGGCCCTGCGGCCGCGTGAGCCGGCGCTCGACCTGCATCAGCGCGGCGTTGGCGCGGGAGGCGCGAGTGGAATCCGTGATGGCGAGCGCGCTGTCGCGGGCGCGTGCCAGCGCCCGCGCCGCGTCCGTGAAGCGGCCGAGGGCGTCCTTCAACCCCTGAGTGCTCACGGTCCATTGCTTGCGCGTGATCCCGGAGTCGAGCTGCGACACCAGCCGGGTCAGCTCGGTTCCGAACGCGACGTAGTCGTAGGGCAGCAGTTCGGCGTTCGCGAGCCGCGCGGCCATCACGGCCACGAGCTGCGCGCCGGCCCGGTGCGCCCGGTACCCCGGGTCGCCGAACCGCGACATCCAGTCGTAGGAGTCGTACATCGAATGGTAGATCCCGTCGGGAGCGTCGAACCCGATCCCGCCCGCGGGAATGCCGAGGTGGTGATAGAAGCCGGCGAAGTCCGAGCCCCCGCCCAGGTTGCCGAGTGTGAGATCCGCGGTATCGCTCTTGTTGCGCAGCAGCCAGACGTCGTATACGGTCCCCGGTCCCCGCGGGTCGGGCACCGCCTTGGCAGCCTCCCGCACGAGCGGTTTGAGCGAGGGAGACGCGGCGCCGCTGAAGGTCGATCCCGAGAACGTGCCGTCTTCGTTGATGTAGGCCACCGCGTGCGCCAGGAGCGAATCCTCCATCTCCTCCACCCACTCGGTCGATCCCGTGAGGCCCCACTCCTCCGCGTCCCAGGTCGCGAAGATGACCGTGCGCGCCGGCCGCAGCCCCTGCCGCGCCAGCCCGGCGAAGGCGCGCGCCGCCTCGAGCACCGTGACCGTGCCGCTGATGTTATCCCGCGCCCCTGGGCCCCATGCGTCCCGGTGGGCGCCCACCACGATCCACTCGTCGGGATAGCGCGCCCCGCGCACCATCCCGAACGTGTCCCAGATCGGGTGCATCGCGCGCGCGCCGCGCTCCGTCTGCACGTGGAGCCGCGCCCGCACGGGGCCCGGGCCGAGGTGGTAGCGGAACGGCAGCGCGCCCTGCCAGGCCTGCGGCACGGAAGGGCCGGCGAGCGGCTCGAGCAAGCGCCGCGCGTTGCCGTAGCTCATCGGCACTACGGGGATGCGCGGGATGGGAAGCGACTCTTCGGGCGCGCGGCGGGCCCCCGGGAGCGAGGCGTAGCCCGGCGTGGTGGGATCGCCATTGACGTTCAGGACGCTGCCGCGCTGGATGCCTCCCCAGGGGCGCATCGGCCCGCGGGGATAGACGTCGCCGCGGAAGTACCCGTCGTCCTGCGGGTCGGAGTAGATGATCAGGCCGGTGGCGCCGTGCCGCTCCGCCTCGCGGGCCTTGATGCCGCGGAAGGAGCGCCCGTAGCGGGCCACCGCGATCCTCCCCCGCACGCTGACGCCCAGCGAGTCGAGCGTCTGGTAGTCTTCGATCAGCCCGTAGTTCACGTACACGACGTCGCCCGTCACGTCGCCGTCCCCCGTGTAGCCGTTGAACGGCGGGACCTGCGGCCCCTGCGTCGCGGGGTTGCCCGCCACCGGTGGCTCGCGCAGCGCCAGCGGCACGGCGACCGCCCCCGGACGGGCGATGAGCCACGCCGCCACGATCTCGGGCTGTGGCAGGTAGACCGTGTACTCCTTCGTCCAGCTCTCGAGACCCCACGACCGCAGCTTCTCGACGACGTAGTCGCGCGTCACCGCCTGCGCCGGCGTTCCGGCCATGTGCGGCAGGCGGGTCAGGTCGCGCGACATCGCCCGCAGGCTCGCGCTGTCGGGGATCGCGAGCAACAGGCGCTCGAAGTCGCGCTCGGCGGCGGCTGGGGGCGACCGCAAAACGGGCGACGGGCCTTGAGCGAGTAACACGACGAGAACGGCGATCGGAAGCGGGCTCATTGAGGATTCGGGATCCTGAGGGTTCGGTGGCATCACCCACGGGGCGCCTAGTTATACCGGCGGTGGCGCGCTTCGTCCAGCCGGGCACGGTTGCGCCGCGCGCCTCTCGGGCCAAGCTTGATGTGATGTTCGTCGCTCGCGTTCGGTCGCTGGCGCTGCTCAGCGCCCTGACCTGCGCCTGCGGGCGCGTGGGCGTCGTGGGGCACGGGTCGAGCCGCGGCTCGCTGGTCGCCTCCTCCGTGTACAACGAGGCGGGCATCCCCCAGATCACCCCCACGAGCACGAGCCGCCTGCTGCACGCCGTGGGGCCCTGGACGTTCATGCTCGCTCCGGACGACTCCGCGGAAGGTGCCTTCATGGCGGCCTTCGCGGCCGAGCGGCTCGGCGCGCAGCGGGTCTCGATCTTCTTTGTGAATGACGAGTACGGCGCAGGGCTGCGCGACGGCGTCCGGGCGGAGCTGCAGCAGCGCCGTGTTGCCGTCCTCGACGAAGTGGGGTTCGGCACGGAGAGCGACTACGCGGCGCTGGTGGGCGCGTCGCTGCGTCGCGGGCGGCCGGACGTGATCATCATCGCCGGTCGTGCGGCCGACTCGATCTACGTCGTCGCGTTCTGGCTACCCGACGCGCCCGACTCGCTGTCGCGCGCCTTCGTGGAGCGGTTTCGCCGCATCGCGGGCCGCGTTCCACAGTCCTCGGACGCGATGTCCGACAGCTTCCGCCCGGATCGGACGCCGCGGCTCGTCATGGCCCGGCTGGTGCGGGGCGCCGCCGTGCGGATGGAGTCCCGTTGAGCGTGCAGCGCTCGGGACTCAGTCTGCGCACGCTGCTGCTGCTGCTCGTTCTCGCGGCAGCGCTCTACGCAGCGGGGCTCTCGATCTACCTCACCCTGTCGGTCGGCCGCGCGGCGGCGTCGCTCGGCGAGGGCGCGGAGGCGGTCGTTTACCAGCTCGAGGACCTTACGCACCGCGACGACGCGCTCGACCGGGCCGTGACCGAGGCGCGTCGCGTACTGGACGGGCCTGCGGCACCTGACCCGCGCGCATTGCGGCTCATCCGCACCCTCGCGGCCGCCGGCGGCACGCGCAGCCGGGCGGTGACCTTCGCCAAGGTGCCCGGTGTGATGCGGGTCGAGGCGGCGCGAACCGACGAGCGGATGTCGCGCCTGGGCGACGCCCTCACCGAACTCGCCGCCCTCGCGGAACTGGGGCGGCGAGGCGCAGCCCGGGAGCAGCTCCGCGCAACCGACTCGCTCCACGACCTTGTCGGCGAGAGCCTGGCCGCGTCCGGCGATCTCGCTCGGTCGGACTTGCTCGACCGCCAGCGGGCGCTGCGGGCGGCAACGACGCAGGCCTCGCGAGTGGCGCTCGGGTGGCTCGCGATCGGGGTCCTGTTCATCCCGCTCTCCTTCCTGATCGTCCGCCGCCGCGTCGTCCGGCCCCTCGAGACGCTCGAGCAGGCGCTGGTCCGCGTCGCCGAGGGCGATCTCACGGTGCAGGTCGAGGCGGCCCATACGGACGAGCTGGGCCGGCTGGCTGAGCACTTCAACGACATGACGCGCGTGCTGCGCGACCGTGCCGAGGGGCAGGGCCGGTTCGCGGCCGCGGGTGAGCTGTTGGCGGGGGTCGCGCACGAGGTGAACAATCCGCTCATGGCCATCGCCGCGCACGCCGAGAACCGTCTTGCCGACCCCGCGGTCACGGAGGAGCAGCGGGCCGAGATGACGCAGATCCTGCGACAGGCGCGGCGGGCGTCCAAGCTGCTGCGCGGCCTGCTGCGGTTCGTGCGGGCCACGGAGCGCGAGGTGGGCATGGTCAACCTCAACGACGTGGTCCGCGGGGCGCTCGACCTCGTGTCCTATCGCTTCGGCGTGGACGAGATCGCCGTGGGCGGCCGGCTCGATCCCGCCTTGCCCGCCGTGCAGGGCGACGCCATCAAGCTCGAGCAGGTGCTCGTGAATCTCCTATCCAACGCGATCGAGTCGCTGCGGGGCGTCGAGCGCCCGCGGCGGCTGACGGTGGACACCTGGGCCCAGGAGGGCCGCGTCCTCGTGGCGGTGGAAGACGGCGGTCGCGGCGTCGCCCCCGAAGTCGCGCCGCAGTTGTTCCGCCCGTTCGCGACGACCAAGGGCCGGCGGGGAACAGGGCTCGGTCTCTACATCTCACGCCAGATCGCGCGCGAGGCGGGCGGCGATCTGGTGCTCGACCCCGCGGCCGGGCGCGGCGCCCGGTTCGTCGTGTCACTGCCCGTCGCCGCGGTTCCCGAACCGGCCCTCCCTGCGGCGCCGGAGGCGGCCGGCGCCCGCTCGAGCGGCCCGCGGCGAGCGCCGCCCGGTGCCGCGTCCCTCAAGGATCTCCGCATCCTGATCGTGGACGACGAGGATGCGGTGCGCCGCCCCATGGCCAAATACCTGACTCGACGCGGCGCGCGGGTGACGGAGGCGCCCGACGGGGAGGCCGCGCTGGCGCGGCTGCGGGACGGAGCGTTCGACATCATCCTCGCGGACCTCCGCATGCCGCGCATGGGCGGCGTGGAGCTGTACGCCCGGCTCGAGCAGGCCCATCCGGAGGTCGCGGCGCGGGTGCTCTTCCTCTCGGGCGACATCTCGCAGCTCGCCGAGCCGGGAAACACGCCGGTGGCGCGCGAGCGCGTGCTCGTGAAGCCGGTGGAGCTGAGTGAGCTGGAGCGCAGGATCGTGGAGTTCGCGCTAGACAGGGCGTAGGGCGTGGGGCGTAGGCGCTCGGGCCGCCCACTCGACGCCCCACGCCCAACGCCCTATCATGCAGCATGCTGGTGGTCGCCGTGCTGCTCGTGACGGTGCTGATGCGGATCGCGATCGTGTGCGCCGTCGTCTACCTGCTGCTTCCGCCGGGCCCGCTCTGTCCGCACTGCCGCAGCGCCATGCTGCCGATCCGCAACCGCTTCCTGGATCGGCTGCTGCCCGCGATTCAGCGTCGCTGGTGCCTGGAGTGCGGTTGGAACGGCGTGGTGCGGCGCGGGCAGGCGAGGCCGACGCGCACCGCCGCTCCCCCGGCACACCGTCCCAGCGCCCGATGATCCCCACGCGGATTATTTCGTGATCAGGCGCGCGGCGCGTTCGTAGAAGAAGTAATCCCAGGCCCAGTTGAGCAGCACGAACAGCTTGTTGCGGAATCCGATGAGCTGGATGAGGTGCACGATCAGCCACACCACCCAGGCCGGGAACCCCTTGAAACCGATCCCGCGGATGTAGGCGACGGCGGCATTGCGGCCGATGGTGGCGAGCGAGCCGGGGTCGCGGTAGCGGAACGCCTGAGGGAGCTCCCCGTGCAGCTGGCGGGTGACGTTGGCGGCGGCCGTCTCGGCCATCTGGAGCGCCACGGGGGCCATCATCGGCAGCGGCTGGCCGTCCGCCTCGAGGTAGGCCGCGTCGCCGATCACGTAGATCTCCGGATGTCCGCCCACCTGCAGTGTGGGGGCGACGCCGATCCGGCCCTGCCGCCCGGTGGGGAGCCCGAGCCGGCCGGTGAGC
Source organism: Gemmatimonadota bacterium (assembly GCA_003222115.1). Lineage (GTDB taxonomy): Bacteria > Gemmatimonadota > Gemmatimonadetes > Gemmatimonadales > GWC2-71-9 > AG29. Next base: position 77,804 of record QHUL01000054.1, read on the forward strand.
GACACCGCCCGCGCCCCGGCGGCCCAGATCAGCGTCCGCGCGGGAATCACTTCCCCGCCCTTCAGCCGCACGCGCTCTCCGTCGTAGTCTTCCACCGCCGCGCCGAACCGCACCTCGACTTTCTTACGCCACAGCGTCTCCGCCGCCGCCTCCCCGAGGCGCGCCGGCATGCCGCCGAGCAGCCGGTCGGTCGCTTCGAGCAGCAGAATGCGCACGTCCTTCACGTTGAGGCGTGGATAGTCCTTCACGAGCACCAGCCGGATGAGCTCCGAGAGGGCTCCCGCCATCTCCACGCCCGTCGGCCCACCGCCCACCACGACGAAGGTGAGCTCGGCGCGCCGGCGCTCGGGATCCGGCTCCAGCATCGCGTTTTCGAAGCGCCGCAGCACGTGGTTGCGGATCGCGAGGGCGTCGGGGATGTCCTTGAGCCCGAACCCCCGGCGCGCGATGCCCTCGAGCCCGAAATAGTTCGTCTCGCCGCCCACCGCGAGAATCAGGTAGTCGTAGGCGACGGGGCCGTTGTCGGTGACGACCCGCTTGCCGGTCGGATCGAGGCCGGTGACCTCGACCATGCGGAACTCGAAGTTGTCTTGACCCCGCACGATCGCCCGCACCGGCCGCGCGATCTGCTCGGGCTCGAGCCCGGCGGTCGCCACTTGGTAGAGGAGCGGCTGAAACAGGTGATAGTTGTGCCGGTCGAGCAGCACCACGTTCACCGCTGCCCGGCGCAGCGCGCGCGCCGCCCGCAGGCCGCCGAAGCCGGCGCCGACGATGACGACCGTGGGTTGTGCCGCGCTCACAGCGATTCGGACAGAATCGCGAGGTCGCTCTCCGGACCGCCCCGCAAGGTGTCCCGGATGGTGTTGTCGGGATTGAGCAGAACGATGGTGGGTCGGTGCCGTTGCGCTTCCTCCGGCGTCATCTGCGCGTAGCTGATGATGATCACCGGATCCCCCGCCTGCACGAGGCGCGCCGCCGCCCCGTTCACGCAGATCGTGCCCGAGCCCGCCTTGCCCCCGATGGCGTAGGTGTCGAAGCGCGCGCCGTTGGCGATATCGACGACCTGGACGCGCTCGAACGGCAGCAGGTTGGCGGCCTCCATGAGGTGGCCGTCGATCGTGATGCTGCCCTCGTAGTGCAGCGCCGCCTGCGTCACCGTGGCGCGATGCAGCTTCGATTTGCAGAGCGTCCAGAGCACGTTGGGCCTTTGCCGGCGGGATGTTCAGAAAGCTAACTCCGCGGCGCGCTTGCTAGTTCCCCCCGGAGGCAGGTATCATCTCACCGTTCATGACTCCACCCGTCGCCGCTCACGCGCCCGCCACGCCGCGCCTCGTCCGCTCGTTGATCGGCAAGAAGGTGATCATGGCCATCACGGGCGTGATCCTGCTGCTGTTCGTCATCGCACACCTGCTCGGCAACCTGAAGGTCTTTCAGGGGGCGGAGCACTTCAATGCCTACGCGGAAGGCCTGCGCACGCTGGGCGCGCCCTTCTTCCCCCGCGGGTCGCTGCTGTGGGTGGCCCGCGTCGTGCTGCTCGTGGCCGTGGGCGCCCACATCTGGGCGGCGATTGTGGTGACGCGTGCGAGCTGGGGCGCGCGCCCCGTCGGCTATCACGCGCTCGAGGCGGTCGAGACCACGTACGCGGCGCGGACGATGCGGTGGGGGGGCGTGATCATCGTGCTGTACGTGATCTATCACCTGCTCGACTTCACCTTCGGGCGCGTCAATCCGAGCTTCGTCCCCGGCGACGTGTACCACAACGTGATCGCAAGCTTCCGCGCGTGGCCGGTGTCGGCTGGCTACGGCGTCGCCATGGTCGTCGTGGGCCTGCACGTCTACCACGGCCTGTGGAGCGCGTTTCAGACCCTGGGCCTCAACCGGCCCCCGACCGTACGGTGGCGTCGCGGCGTGGCAGGGATGGTCGCGGGGCTGATCACCGCCGGCTACATCGCCATCCCGGTGGCGGTGCTCGCCGGGGTCCTGCGCTGACCGTGGAGCTCCGCTCCAAGGTGCCGTCGGGCCCGCTCGCGGAGCAGTGGGAGCGGCACCGCGCCGAGATCAAGCTCGTGAACCCGGCGAACAAGCTGAAGCACCGCATCATCGTGGTCGGTTCTGGGCTCGCTGGGGCGTCGGCGGCCGCGTCGCTCGCCGAGCTCGGGTACAACGTCTCCTGCTTCTGCTTCCAGGACTCCGCCCGACGCGCGCACTCGATCGCCGCCCAGGGCGGCATCAACGCGGCGAAGAACTACCAGAACGACGGTGACTCGGTGTTCCGGCTGTTCTACGACACCGTGAAGGGCGGCGACTTCCGAGCGCGCGAGGCCAACGTGTACCGCCTCGCCCAGATCAGCGTCAACATCATCGACCAGTGTGTGGCGCAGGGCGTGCCGTTCGCGCGGGAGTACGGCGGCCTGCTCGCGAACCGCTCGTTCGGCGGCGTCCAGGTCTCGCGCACGTTCTACGCGCGCGGCCAGACCGGCCAGCAGCTCTTGCTCGGGGCCTACCAGGCGTTGTCCCGCCAGATCGGCCTCTCTAAGGTCACGATGTACCCGCGCAGCGAGATGCTCGACCTGGTCGTGGTGGACGGTCGCGCGCGGGGCATCATCGTGCGCGACCTCGTCAGCGGCCGGGTGAGTGCGCACGGGGGCGACGCGGTCGTGCTCGCGACGGGCGGGTACAGCAACGTCTACTATCTCTCGACCAACGCGAAGGGTTGCAACGTGACCGCGATCTGGCGGGCTCACAAGCGCGGGGCCGCCTTCGCGAACCCCTGCTTCACCCAGATCCACCCCACCTGCATTCCGGTGACGGGCCACCACCAGGCGAAGCTCACGCTGATGAGCGAGTCCCTGCGGAACGACGGCCGCATCTGGGTGCCGCGGCGCAAGGGCGACACCCGGAGTCCCAACGAGATCCCGGACGACGAGCGCGACTACTACCTCGAGCGGCTGTATCCGAGCTACGGCAACCTCGCCCCGCGGGACATCGCCTCGCGGCGCGCCAAGGAGGTGTGCGACGAAGGCCGGGGTGTGGGCCCGGGAGGTCACGGTGTCTACCTGGACTTCCGCGATGCGATCGCCCGGCTCGGCCGCGAGGTGATTGCCGAGCGCTACGGCAACCTGTTCGAGATGTACCAGCGGATTACGGCGGAGAATCCGTTCGCCGCGCCGATGCGCATCTATCCGGCGCCGCACTACACGATGGGCGGGCTGTGGGTGGACTACAACCTGATGACGACGATCGACGGGCTGTACGCGATCGGCGAAGCCAACTACTCCGATCATGGGGCGAACCGGCTCGGGGCGAGCGCCTTGATGCAAGGGCTCGCGGACGGCTACTTCATCCTGCCCTACACGATCGGCGACTATCTCGCGCAGGTGAAACTCGACCAGCTCGACACGGCGCACCCGGCGTTTCGGCGGACGCAGGCCGAGGTGAGCGACCGCGTGAACAAACTGGTCGCCGCGGGGGGCCGGAAGAGCGTCGACGCCTTCCACCGCGAGTTGGGCCGACTGCTGTGGGACAACTGCGGCATGTCGCGCGCCGCGGCGGGGTTGCAGGAGGCACGGGACAGGATCTGCGTGCTGCGCGAGGAGTTCTGGCGCGACGTCTACGTCGGCGGCACGGGCGAGGATTTCAACCAGACGCTCGAGCACGCGGGCCGCGTCGCGGACTTCCTCGAGTTCGCCGAGCTGATGTGCCACGACGCCCTGCATCGCGAGGAATCGTGCGGCTGTCACTTCCGCGAGGAGTATCAGACGCCTGAGGGTGAGGCGAAGCGTGACGACGCCCGCTTCGGTTACGTCGCCGCCTGGGAGTTCGCGGGCGTTGGGGTCGCGCCGGTGCTGCACCGGGAGCCGCTCGAGTTCGCCACCGTGCATCCGGCGCAGCGGAGCTACACCTAATGAAGGTCACGCTCCACGTGTGGCGCCAAGCGGGCCCCGCTGCCCCCGGCAGGTTCGTCCGCTACGACATGACGGACGTGAGCCCCGACATGTCGTTCCTCGAGATGCTGGACGTCCTGAACCAGCAGCTCATCGCGCGGCGGGAGGAACCCATCGCGTTCGACCATGACTGTCGGGAGGGGATCTGCGGCGCGTGTGGCATGGTGATCAACGGGCGGCCGCACGGCCCGCAGCGTGCCACCACGGCTTGTCAGCTGCACATGCGGACCTTTCCAGACGGCGCCGAACTGTGGATCGAGCCGTGGCGCGCCAGGGCCTTCCCGCTCATCAAGGACCTGGTGGTGGACCGCGGGGCCCTCGATCGCATCGTCCAGGCCGGAGGATTCATCACCGTGCGCACGGGCAGCGCCCCCGAGGCGAACGCGATTCCGGTGCCCAAGCGGGACGCGGATCTCGCGATGGACGCCGCGGCATGCATCGGATGCGGCGCCTGCGTCGCGGCGTGCCCTAACGCCTCCGCGATGTTGTTCGTGGCGGCCAAGGTGTCGCATCTGGGGTTGCTGCCGCAGGGGCAGCCCGAGCGCTCCACTCGCGTGGCGAACCTGGTGGCGCAGATGGACGCGGAGGGGTTCGGGGCGTGTACCAACCACGGCGAGTGCATGGCGGCGTGCCCCAAGGAAATCAGCATCGACTTCATCGCGCGGCTGAACCGGGACTACATCAAAGCCGCCATCAGCCATGAAGGCTGACGGCGCCCATCGTCTCCTTCACGGCCTCGGCGGACTGCTTGAGGGCGGCCTGCTCCTCCGGGGAGAGCTTCACCTCGATGATCTGCTCCAAGCCACGCCGCCCCAGCTTGCACGGCACGCCGCAGTACATCCCGGACAACCCGTACTCCCCCTGGAGCCACGCCGCGCAAGGGAGGACGCGCTTCTTGTCGAGCACGATTGCGGCGACCATCTGCGCGACCGCGGCCGAAGGGGCATAATAGGCGGAGCCGGTCTTGAGATGGCCGACGATCTCGGCCCCGCCGTTGCGCGTGCGCTCGACGATCTTGTCGAGCCTCGCTTTGTCGAGGAGCTGGGTGACGGGGATTCCGGAGACCGTGGTGTAGGCGACGAGCGGCACCATGGTGTCGCCGTGACCGCCCAATACCATCGCCTGGACGTCCTCGACCGAGACGTCGAGCGCCTCGGCGAGGAAGGCGCGATAGCGTGCGGTGTCCAGCACGCCCGCCATGCCGATGACCCGCTCACGCGGGAAGCCGGTGACGGTCTTCGTGACCCAGCACATCACATCGAGCGGATTCGACACGACGACGACGATCGCCGTCGGGCAGTGCTGCTTGATCTGCCGGGCGACCTGCTGCACGATGTCGGCGTTGGTGCGGACCAGGTCGTCGCGGCTCATCCCCGGCTTGCGGGCGATGCCCGCCGTCACGACCACGACTTCGCTCCCCGCCGCGGGACCGTAGTCGTTCGCGCCGATGATGCGGGTGTCGAACCCCTCGATCGGCGCCGACTGCCACTGGTCGAGACCCTTTCCCTGCGGCACGCCTTCGATCACGTCGACCAGGACCACGGTGCGCGCGAGCTGCTGCTCCGCGAGCCGCTGGGCGGCGGTGGCGCCCACGTTGCCGGCGCCGACCACGGTGATCCTGTTGAGCATGACTCAGGGACCTTTCGGCTCGAGGGCGGCCGGATGCGGCGCGCCGCGTGGACCCCTCACCCGCCCCGCGTGTGCATCTCCCGGTGGGGATCGGCGCGCAGTGTCTCGAGGCGGTACAAGGCCCCCCGCTCGGCCACGCCGAGGCGCGCCTCCGCCCCGCGGTCGCTCCGGCCACGCCACGCGCCGGCGATCAGCTGGGTGAGCTCCTCGTCCGCGGCACCGCGGCGCAGCGGCTCGCGCAGGTCCACGCCCTGCGCGGCGTAGAGACACAGGAACCAGGTGCCGTCGGCCGTGAGGCGACTGCGATCGCACGAGCCGCAGAACGGCGCCGTGACCGACGCAATGACGCCGAACACCGTGCCATCGGGTAAGCGGAACCGCACGGCGGGCGCCGCCGGGCTCTCCTCGGTCCCAACCGGCTCGACCGGTCCGTAGCGGCGCGTCAGGCGCTCGAGGATCTCCCGCTGCGGCACGACCTGGTCCGTCGTCCAGCGGGTTGCGCCCCCCACGTCCATGTACTCGATGAAGCGGACCTCGGCATCGTGCGATCTGCCGAACTCGATCAGGTCCGCCAGCTCGTCGTCGTTGAAGCCACGGACCACCACGGTATTGAGCTTGAGGTGCCGGAATCCGACCTGGCGCGCCGCCTGGATTCCCGCGACTACGTCGTCGTGGCGGGTGCTCTTCGCGAACTCACGCATGCGCGCGGGTCGCAGCGTGTCGAGGCTCACCGTCACGCGAGCGAGCCCAGCCCGTCGCAGCGCCTCCGCCTCACGGGCGAGCAGCAGGCCGTTGGTGGTGAGGGCGAGATCTTTGAGACCCGGGACCCGGTCCAGCATGGCCACGAGCGTCGCGAGCTCGTGCCGCAGCAGCGGCTCGCCGCCCGTCAGCCGCACCTTGTCCACGCCCAGCCCCGAGAATACCCGGACGAGGCGCTCGATCTCCTCGAACGTGAGGATCGACTCGCGCGGGAGCCACACGTACTCGTCCTCGGGCATGCAGTAGCGGCACCGCATGTTGCACCGGTCGGTGACCGAGATGCGGAGGCTCCGCAGGGGGCGACCGAAGCGGTCACGCATGTGTTGGCAGGTCGGAGGGCCGGCGACCGTCGGGGAGTCCTGGAGGGACGGTGGGACGGCCCGACGGGTCCACCCAGACCTCCGACCCGTCGCGCCGGATCTCCTTCTTCCACACGGGCAGGCGCCGCTTCACTTCCTCGATCACGTAGCGACAGGCCTCGAATGCCTGCGCCCGGTGCGGCGCGGCGGCGACGATGGCAATGCTCGGCTCGCCCACGGCCACGTGCCCGAGCCGGTGCCGCAGGGCGATGCGCGCGCCCGGCCAGCGCTCCCGCGCGTCCCCGACGATTCGCTGCAATTCGGCTTCCGCCATGTCGTCGTAGGCGCTGTACTCGATCGCCGCCACCCCGCTCTCCTCCGGCCCGTTGCGGACCGTGCCGAGGAACACGCAGGTGCCGCCGCAGTCCGGCGCTGCCGCCTGGGCGATGAGGGCGTCGACGGCGATCGGCTCTCGGCTCAGGTACTCGCCCATGTCATCCACCCGCCACCGGGGGAAGGAACGCCACCTCGTCGCCGTCGCGGACGCCCGCGTCCAGCTTCACGTGCTTCAGGTTCACGGCGGCGAGCGGTCGCTCGGGCAGCTGGCGGGCGCCGGGCAACTCCTCGCGCACGCGGCGAACGACGTCGGCGACGGTGGCCGGCAACGACAGCAACACGGCGGCCTCCTCGCGCCCTACGAGCTCCGCGTAGCGGGCGAAGAAGCGTACCGTCACCGTTCCCGACCTCGCGACCGTCATGCGTCGAAAGATAATACGGCCTCTCAGCCCCCCGTGGAACCGGTCGCCAGCCCCTTCCAGAGCCGGGCCTGCTTCGCGGAGGGCAACGGAGCGAGCGAGGGGGCGAAAGTCGTGGCGGTGCGCTCCTGCACCGTGGTGGCGAGGTTCAGCGTCTGCCCGTTCCGCTGCACGACGAGGGTCAGCGGCTGGCCGGCTCTGCCGCGGTAGCGGGCGCGGTATTCGGGCGTCCACTCCGCATTCGGGCGCACTGCCACGTCGCCCACCTTGACGAGCACGTCCCCGCGCCGCAAGCCGGCGCGCTCGGCGGCACTTCCCGGCACCACGCCCAGGACGATGCGCTCCCCCTGGTCGTTCGGGGGGGCGTTGACGCCAAGGAAGGGCGTCGCAACGGTCCGTCGATTGGGCGTGATGCCGGCCTTGGCCAGCACCGCCTCATAGGGGAGCGGCTCGCGGCCGTTGATGTAGCGCTGGTAGAATCCGTCCACGTCCGGCATCCCGACCTCCCGCAGCAGAGCGAGCAGGTCGTTCGTGGAGAATCCCTTTCCTCTCTGGTAGAAGCGAGTGAACAGCGCGCGCATGACGTCATCCAGGCTCCGGACGTTGTTCGTCGCGTCGCGGATCGAGACGTCGAGCAGCAGCCCGGTGAGCGACCCTTTCGGGTAGTAGAGCTGGGAGCTGTTGACGTAGACCTCGTTGATCCACGTCGCGACGCTGCCGTCTTCCTCGCTCCAGGCCTCCGGGGCCGATTCCACCTGCTGCATGTTCCCGCCGGCGCTCGCGAGGAACTGCTCCGCCGTCCACAGCCCCGAGCGCAGGTTGGTCACGTCGGCGTAGTAGTCGGTGACGCCTTCCGACCACCACAGCAGCGGGGTGTACTGCTCGCCATGGTAGTCGTACGGCCACATCTCGGCCGGCCGGATCCGCTTCACGTTCCAGCGGTGGAAGAACTCGTGCGAGATCAGCGGGATCACCAAATTGCCGAGGGTGCCCTGGGCGTCGGCGAACGCAGTCTGGGGCAGGATGTCGTACTGCGCGCAACTGTGTTCGAGGCCGCCGCCGAAGCTGACGGGCTCGCGCATCGCGCTGAGGAAAATCGTGTAGGATCCGCATGCCGACCCGCCCATCAAGCGGTCCTCGGTGAGGGCGATGTTCTTCACGGCCGACCGCAGGTTGCGCGCGACCGCCGGCGTATACGCGTCCGCTGGCCATACGGCGAGCCGGATCCACTCGCCGTCCGCTTGCAGCGAGTCGAGGCTGTACGTCCCTACAAACGTCTGTGCGTCGGCGAGCTCGTGGTAGTCCGCCGCTGCATACGGGCCGCTGCCCGAGCCTTTGAGCGCCGTGGCCACCTGCCAGCCCGCCGGCAGCGCGAACCGCACCTCGGCCGGCCGCTGCAATTGGCCCTCTTCGTAGAGAAACAGGTTCGTGCCGAGGAACTGCCCGTAGTCGTCCACGACGCGCGCGAGCGACAGATCGACCGTGTCGGCGAGGTAGTCGAATTCGATCGTCACACGCTCGCTCTTGCCCGTCGCGACACGCCAGGTGTCCTTATCGTAGCGGTCCCAAAAGAGCGCCGCGCCGGTCGCGCTCCGGACGCCGAAGCCGCGCACGTAGCGTGCGTAGTTCTGGATCTCGTAGGCCCCGGGACTCCACGCCGGCAGCGATACGTACAGCGTATCCCTGCCGCCCGCCGGGAATTCGGCTGTGACGTGAAACACGTTCGTGGCGGGCGAGGGGATCGAGACCTCGTATTTCACGGTCTGCGCAGATAGCGGGACGGCGACAAGGAAGCCGATCAGCCAGCGCACCGGGTGACTCCGCGGGGACGGGACGTGCTGTGTACACCGCTCAAAACGAAGCGGCCCAGACGGTTAGTCCGGGCCGCGTGGTGGGCGCGACGCGCGCGTCAGGAACTCACTTTCTCGCTCGCCTCGGCCACCATGGCACGCAACTCCTTGCTGGGCTTGAAGACCGGCACTGGACGCGCGGCCACTTCGACCGGGTCGCCGGTGCGCGGGTTGCGGGCCATGCGCGTCTTGCGCTGCCGGATCTTGAACGTCCCAAACCCGCGTATCTCAATGTTATGCTGCTCGGCCAGTGCCGCTTTCACGGCGTCCAGGAACGAGTCAACGACGCGGGCGCAGTCCTTCTTTGAGATGAGGGGACCGGCGGTTCGTGCGATTTGTGCGGTGACCTTTTCGACCAAATCGGCCTTCGTCATCCGTCCCCCCTGAAGGGCCCAAGGGTTGCGCAAAGCCGGGGGCCAACATACGGGCTTACCTATTGAGTGTCAAGGGCTTGGAGGAATTGGCGGAAGTGTCCCTGTGCGTCATGTGGGCCCGGCGACGCCTCGGGGTGGTACTGGACGGCGAAAATCGGGTACTCGCGGTGCCGCACGCCTTCGACGGTACCGTCGTTGAGGTTAAGGTGGGTGACCTCGAGAGCGCTCGCTCCAGGGACGCCCGAGGTGTCGCCCCGCACCGCAAAGCCGTGGTTTTGTGACGTTATAAGTACTTGTCCTGTCTGCACATCCCGAACCGGGTGATTGCCCCCGCGATGGCCGTAGGGAAGCTTGACCGTCTCGCCGCCCAGAGCAAGCCCCAGCAGCTGGTGGCCGAGGCAGATGCCGAAGATCGGTACAGTGCCGTCGGCGAGTTCACGCAGGGTGTGAATCGCGTATGCCACCGCTGCCGGGTCGCCCGGGCCGTTCGAGAGGAAGACGCCGTCCGGCTGGAGCTCGCGGACGCGATCGGCTGGCGTCTGCGCCGGGACCACGGTGACGCGGCACCCGTTCTGGATGAAGAGGCGCAGGATGTTGCGCTTCATCCCATAGTCGTAAGCGACGATGTGATGCTTGGCGTCGGCCGGCCCCTCGGTGTGTTCCGCGGCGATCGTCGCCGCCGTCGCGAGATCGAGCCCGTCCATCGAGGGACTGGCGGCGAGGGCGGCCCGCACGTCGTCGCCGGGCCGCTCACCCAAAGCCACGACGCCGCGCATCGCGCCGCGAGATCGGATGTGCCGGGTGAGCTGGCGCGTGTCGACGTCGGCGACGATCGGCACGTGGGCCGCCGCCAGCCAGTCGGCGAGCGCGCCAGTCGCCCGCCAGTTGGACGGCTTGACCGCCAGCTCCCGCACGATGACGCCGGCGACGTGCGGTCGGTCCGACTCCACGTCTTCCGGATTGATGCCGTAATTGCCGATCATCGGCGCGGTCATCACGACGAGCTGCCCCATATAGGAGGGATCGGTGAACACCTCTTGGTACCCGGACAAATTGGTGGTGAACACGACTTCGGCGTAGGCGGGCTCGAACGGGAAGGGAGCGGTTCCGGGGAACCACGCGCCGTCTTCCAGGAGCGCGTAGGCCGGGCGCTGCTCAGGGACGGGGATTGGGACTCGGCGGTTTTTGTGGAGTCGGCTGCTGCGGCGTCTGGAGCGGCAGTGGTGCCGCCTGCACGGGCTCCGGTGCCGGGACGTTGCCCTCGAGCACGGAGCGCGGCGCCCCGCCCCGAGCCGACAGGATCGCGAGGCACAGCGACAGGAACAGGAACAGTCCGGCGCACGACCAGGTGATCTTCGTGAGCAGCGTCGTGGCCTGGCGTCCGCCCATGAACATCTCCGTGCCCGACCCGCCCCCGAGCGACGCGAGCCCGCCGCCCTGCCCTGCCTGCAGCAGCACCGCCATGGCGAGGACGAATGAATCGAGCAGCAGGACGGCCATCAGGATCGTGGAGACCATGCGGGAGGTAAGCTAGTCAGCCCGCGGCGGTCTGCACAAGCTCCGCCCAGCTCTCCGGGTTGAGGGACGCGCCCCCTACGAGCGCGCCGTCGAGCTCCGGCTCAACGAGCAGCTCCGCGATGTTCTTCAGGCTCACGCTGCCGCCATACACCACGCGTGTCTCGCCCGCTCCGTGCGCGGCGAGCCAGGAACGGATCTCCCGATGCACGAGGGCGGCGTCCTGCGGCGTCGCGTTGCGGCCCGTCCCGATCGCCCAGACCGGCTCGTAGGCGATGAGAACGCGCCGCAGCGCGCCGCCATCCAGGCCGCCGAGGGCCCCGCTGAGCTGGCGCCTCACGACGGGCAGCGTGTGGCCGGCGTCCCGTTCGGCGAGGGTCTCGCCGACGCACAGCAACGGGACGAGGCCGGCCGCGAGGGCCGCCGCCGTTTTCCTGCGGGTGTCGTCGTCCGTCTCCCCGAACAACTGGCGCCGCTCGGAATGGCCCACCAGCGCGGCCTTGGCGCCCGCTTGGGCGGCGAGGGGCGCCGAGACCGCGCCGGTGAAGGCGCCCTTCGCTTCCCAGTGGATGTCCTGCACGCCCACCAGCAGGTCTTCGCGCTCTCGCACGGCGTCGGCCGCCGCTTCGAGCGACACCGCCGGCGGGAAGAACCACACGGTACGGTCCTCGTGGCGCCGGTAGCGGGTGCGGAACGTCTTGAGGTAGGCCCGGGCCTCGGCCGGCCCGAGATGCATCTTCCAGTTGGCGGCAAAGAGGAGCCGCCTCACGCGTCCTCCAGCGCGGCCACTCCCGGTAGCGGCTTGCCTTCCAGGAACTCGAGCGACGCGCCGCCGCCCGTCGAGACGTGGGTGAGCTTGGATGTGAGGCCGGCTACGGCGGCCGCAGAATCGCCGCCGCCCACCACGGTGGTGGCCCCGCGGCGCGTTGCCTCGACCATCGCCTCGGCGACGGCGCGCGTCCCGGCGTCGAACGGCGGATGCTCGAACACGCCCATCGGCCCGTTCCATACCACGGTCTTCGCCTGGAGCAGCCGCGCGCGGAAGTCGAGGCGCGTGATCTCGTCGATGTCGAACACGGCCCAATCGAGCGGCACCTTGTCGCTTGAGACATCGCGGCGCTCGGCCGCGCGCTCGAGACTCGGCGCGACCACGGCGCCGCGGGGCAGAATGAGCTTCTTGCCGGCGCGGGCGACGAGGGCCTTGGCAAGGTCCACCTTGTCGCGTTCTACGAGTGACCCACCGACGTCGAAGCCGAGGGCCAGGAAGAACGTGTTCGCCATGGCCCCGCCGACGAGGATCTCGTCCACCTTGGGCAACAGCGCCTCGATGACGTCGATCTTGCCGGAGATCTTGGCGCCGCCGAGCACGGCGACGAAGGGTCGCCGCGGCTGCTCCAGCGCCTCGCCCAGGTAGCGCAGCTCCCGTTCCATCAGGAACCCGGCGACGGCCGGCTTGAGCGTGCGCGCCAACGCCTCGGTGGAGGCGTGCGCGCGGTGCGCCGACCCGAAGGCGTCGTCCACGTAGAAGTCGCCGAGCGTGGCGAACGTCTGCGCCAGCGCGGGGTCGTTCCGCTCTTCCCCATGCCAGAAGCGCGTGTTCTCCACGAGGGCCACGCCTCCTCGCGGCAGGCGCTTCGTGGCGGCGACGCCGGCGACCGGATCGGGAATGAACTCGACGGTCGTGGCGAGCACGCGCTCGACGTCCCGCACGATGTGTCGCAGGGAGAGCTTCGCATCGGGGCCGCCGAGAGGACGGCCCAGGTGCGACAGCAGGATGACCCGCGCTCCCTTCTCTCGCAGGTACTGGATCGTCGGAGCGGCGGCGCGGATGCGCGTGTCGTCCATGACGCGGCCGTCCTGCAGCGGCACGTTGAAGTCCACGCGCACCAGGGCGCGCTTACCGTCCAGCGCTTCCGGTGGGAGGTCCCGCAGGCCGCGCTTCCGGGTCACTGCTGGGCGGCGATGTGGGCGAGCAGGTCCACGCAGCGCGCCGAGTACCCCATTTCGTTGTCGTACCAGGACGACACGTGGACCAGCGTGCCGTCGATGACGTTCGTGGACAACGCGTCCACGACGCCGGAGGCGAAGTTGCCGATGTAGTCGGCGGAGACGAGTGGCTCGTCGCTCACCTCGAGGATCCCCTTGAGCGCTCCCCGCGCCGCGTCGCGAAACGCGGCGTTCACCTCCTCGACGGTGGTCCGCTTCCCGACCTCGGCGGTGAGATCGACCAGCGACACGTCCGGTGTGGGCACGCGCAGCGAGATGCCGTCGATCTTGCCCTTGAGCTCGGGGATGACGAGACTCGTCGCCTTCGCCGCCCCGGTCGTCGTCGGGATGATGCTGAGCGCTGCGGCGCGGGCGCGCCGCAGGTCCTTGTGGGGCAGGTCGAGGACCGGCTGATCGTTCGTGTAGCTGTGCACCGTGGTCATGAAGCCGCGCACGAACCCGAAGCGGTCGAGCACCACCTTCACCACGGGGACGAGGCAGTTCGTCGTGCAGGAGGCATTCGAAACGACGTGGTGCTTGGCGGGGTCGTAGCGGTCGTGGTTGACCCCCATCACGATCGTGATGTCCTCGCCCTTGGCCGGGGCGGAGATCACGACCTTCTTCGCGCCAGCGGCGAGGTGCTTCGCCGCCGCGTCGCGGTCGGTGAAACGCCCCGTGCTCTCGAGCACGAGCTCGACGCCGAGGTCTTTCCACGGGAGCTGCTCCGGCTCCTTGATGGCCGTGACGCGGATCTCCTTGCCGTTCACGACGAGGCAGTCGCCCTTCGCCGCGACGCTGCCGGGGAAGCGGCCGTGGACCGAGTCGTACTTGAGGAGATGGGCGAGCGTCTTGGGGTCGGTGATGTCGTTCACCGCGACGAACGCCACGGCGTCGCTCTGCAGCGTCACCGCCGCCCGCAGCACGTTGCGGCCGATCCGGCCGAATCCGTTGATCGCGACCCGCACTGCCATCGTGTTGCTCCCTAGCTGAAATCCGGAAGGACGGCCCGGCTGAACGTCACGGCCAGGACGGTGATCACGCCAGCGCGCTCCAGGGCCCGCGCGGCTTCCGCCAGCGTCGAGCCCGTGGTGAACACGTCGTCAACTAAAATCAAGGGTTGTTCTAACGCGGAACTCGGAACGCGGAACGCGGAACACTCACCCGGCCTTCCGTTCCGCGTTCCGCGTTCGACGTTCCGCGTTTCGAACGCCCCCGCCACATTCGCCCGGCGAGCGGCTGGTGTCAACGCCGTTTGCGTGCCCGTATCACGCACGCGCACAAGCAGGTCGACGACGGACCGCTTCCAACGCCGCCCCAGCGCCTGCGCCAATCGCTCGCTCTGGTTGTAGCCGCGCTGGCGCAGCCGCGCGGGTCCCAGGGGGACGGGGACGAGCACGGCGTCGTCCCATCCGCGCAGCATCGCGCCGCTCATCGCGGCGGCGAGGTCATCGGCGAGGCGCGCGCGCCCGGCGTACTTGAGGGCGTGCACCGCCTCGCGCGCGCCGCCCTCGAGCCACACGGCCGAGCGAACGCGGCGCAGGGTGGCCGGCCAATCGGCGCACAGGCGGCAGCCGCCGAACAGCGGCTCCGGTTGCCCACAGCGCTCGCACCACGGCGGCAGGACGGGGCGCCAGCGATGGCGACAGACGGGGCAGACCGTGCGGTCGGCGTCGGCGAAGGACAGGAGGCCGCGGCAGAGGAGGCATTCCGCGGGCAGCAGCAGCTGCTCGAGGGCATTAGGCACGGAGCGCGCGGTTCACGGCCGCGCGCATCACCTCGACGGGTGCGGCCTGGCCGGGGAAGAAGCGAGTGAGCGCCGCCGCCCCCTGGCGCACCAGCATCTCGCGGCCGTCCGCGGCCGCAACGCCGCGGGCGCGGAGCATCCGCACCCAGCGGGTCTCGCCCGGCGCGTAGACGAGGTCGAGTGCCGTGGTGACCTGCGGCATCTCCTCCGCAGCGAGCGGCAGGGGGTCGGGTTCCTCCAGGCCGAGGGGCGTGGCATTGATCACGATCTCGGTCGCCACCGGGCCCCGGGCCGCGTGCGCACTCGCGCCCACGCCCTCCGCCCAGCGGGCGAAGGCGCGCGCGCGCTCCGGGTCGCGAGAGCGGATGTGCAGCTCCGCCCTCGCCTCCGCGGCCGCGACCGCCACCGCGCGGGCCGAGCCCCCCGTGCCGAGCACGAGCCAGCGTCCCGCCCCGTCCCCGCCCAGCGCGCGCAGGGCGGCGAGCACGCCGGGCACGTCCGTGTTGTCCCCCACCAGCTGACCGTGCTCGGTCCAGAAGGTATTGCACGCTCCCACGCGGGCGCACAGATCGGTTTTGCGCGCGCAGCATCGTTCCACCGCTTCCTTGTGGGGCACGGTGACGTTCCCGGCGGCGCCGACGCTCGCCAGCGCGCTGAGCAGCGAGGAGAGGGCGGCGGCGGGGGTCGGCAGCGCGACGTAGACGGCGTCGAGCCCGAGCGCTCGGAATGCCGCGTTGTACATCGTGGGAGAGAGCGAGTGGGCGATCGGCTCCCCGATCACCCCCAGCAGCCTGGTGCTAGCGCTGATCTCCACGCTCGGCCTCCGCGACGATGCGCTCCACCGCCGTCGCGACGAGCGCCTCGAGCTCCGCGCAGGTGTCGCGGTAGACGTCGAGGTCCCCACCAAACGGGTCGCTCACCTCGGCCTCGTCCCCCTCTCGCCCGGCGTACTCGCCCAGCACGAACACATGCCCTTCGCCACCGAGCTCGTCCACACGCGCGCGGTGATGACGCGCCATCGTGAGAATCAGGTCGGCCGCGTCCACCATCTCGCGGGTGAGCAGCTGCGCGCGGTGGCCCGAGAGATCGAGCCCCCGCTCGAGCCCCACCAGGTAGGCGCCTTCCGACACCGGCGCACCGTCCCACGCGCCCGTCCCCGCCGAGGACACGTCGATCGCGTCGAGCCCGCGCTCCTTGAGGGCGCGCTCCAACAACGCGGCCGCGAGCGGGCTGCGGCAGATGTTACCGGTGCAGACGAGCAGGATCGTCTTCATTCGCGTTTCACGGAGCCAACCGGCCCGCGGCGCGGCGCAGATCCGCCAGCGTCAGCGCGCCTTCGCGCACGAGGCGGGGCGTCGGGCGTGTGCAGTCAACCACGGTCGACGGCGGCGAGTTCCCCAGGACCCCGCCATCCAACACCACTAGTGTACCTGCTTCGGCCGCCGCCGCGAAGTCGCGCAGGATCGCTTCCGGCCCGGGGGCCGGAGGCTGGCCGGGCAGGTTGGCCGACGTCGAGGTGATCGGCTCCCCCAGCGCGGCGACGAGCCGGGCCATCCCCCGGTGCGACGTCCACCGCACGGCGATCCCCCCCTCCGGTCCCCGCAGCAGATCGGGAAGCCGGCCGCCACCTCCCGCGAGCACCAGCGTGAGGGGGCCCGGCCAGAAGGCGCGGGCGAGCGCGCTCGCCACCTCGTTGAAGGCCAGTCCCTGGGCTTCGGCCATGGTCTGGCCGCTCACCAGCAGCAGGAACGGCTTGTCGGGCCGCCGGCCTTTCAACCGGGCGAGCGCGCGCACGTCCGTCTCGCGCGCCCGCGAGCCGAGACCATACACCGTTTCGGTCGGGTAGGCGAGCAACCCTCCGCGCCGCAGATGGGCCGTGACGGGGGCCAGTGCCCCCTCGACCTCGGCGTCGGTCCGGAAGGGGACGGGCTTCACCGCAGCTCACGCGCCAGGGCCTCGGCGATGCGGAAGTCATCGGCAGTCGTGACCTTGAAGTTCTGCGGCGTGTCGGGCACCACCTCGAGGGGCGCGCCGGCACGCTCGCACACCTCGGCGTCGTCCGTGGGGGCCTCGTTCCCGCCGAGTCGCGCGTAGGCCTGCTCCAGCATCGCCCGCGGGAAGCCCTGCGGCGTGTGGGTACGCCACAGCCGCTCTCGCGGAACGGTCCTCACGATCTGGCGGTTCTCGACGACCTCCTTCACGGTGTCGCTCACGGGCACGGCGGCAACCGCGCCGACCCCCTCCCGCGCGCGCGCGATCACGCCGTCGATGGTTTCGCGGCTGACGAAGGGGCGGGCGGCGTCGTGCACCAGCACCACGGTGGCGTGCGGGGTCAGAGCGCGCAGGCCCGCGCGCACGGACTGCGCGCGCGTGTCGCCGCCGGGCACGAGCCCCAGCCGCTCACCCCCGAGCTTCGCGAGCCAGTCGGGCGGCTGCTGGACGTGGCCCGCGGGGAGCGCGACCACGACGTGCACCACCTCCGGGTGCGACGTGAACGGCCGCAGCGCCCGCAACAGCATCGGCACGCCATGGATCGGGCGGAACTGCTTGGGCTCGCCCGGACCGGCACGCACACCGGCCCCGGCCGCCACGATCACGACGCCGACGTCAGGCCGCGACGCGGCGGGCGAGCTCACCGATCCCGTCCAGCGCGACGAGCTCGACCCCCGCCGCGCCGGGCGCGATCCGCGACCGCGCCGAGCAGAAGACGCGGCGGAAGCCCTGGCGCGCGGCCTCCGCCAGCCGCCGCTCCACGCCGGCCACGGGCCGTATCTCGCCGCCCAACCCGACCTCGCCCAGGAACAGCGCGTCGGCCGGGAGCGGGCGGTCCCGCACGCTCGACACCAACGCGGCGAGCACCGCCAGATCCGTGGACGGCTCGACCAGGCGGATCCCGCCCGTGACATTCACGAACACGTCCAGCTCCCCGCAGGCCACGCCGCCGCGGCGCTCCAGCACCGCGAGCAGGACCGCCAGCCGGCGGTGGTCGAGGCCGGTCGCGACCCGCTGCGGCGTGCCGAACCCGGCCTTCGCAGCGAGCGCCTGGATCTCAACGAGGAGCGGGCGGGTGCCTTCCATCAGCGCGGTCACGGCGGAGCCGGAGGTGTTGGTCACCCGGCCCGCGAGGAACGTCGCCGCCGGGTCCGCGACGGGCAGGAGCCCGCCCCCCGTCATCTCGAACACGCCGATCTCGTCGACCGAGCCGAACCGGTTCTTCACGGCGCGCAGCACCCGGTGATCGAGCGTGTGCTCGCCTTCGAAGTAGAGGACGGTGTCCACGATGTGCTCAAGCGTCTTGGGCCCGGCGATCCCGCCCCCGCGCGTCACGTGCCCGACGAGCAGCACTGCTGGCCCGGCCTGCTTGGCGAAGCGCATCAGCCGCGCCGCGCACTCCCGCACCTGGCCGACGTTGCCGGGGGCGCCCTCGAGCTCGTCGGTGTAGGTGGTCTGGATCGAGTCCACGAACACGACGCGGGAGCCAAGCGCCTGGGCGTGATGGAGGATCGCCTCGAGCCGCGTCTCCCCCAACACGTGGACGCCGCGCGCGTCGTCCGCCAGCCGCTCCGCGCGCAGGCGCAGCTGGTCGGGCGACTCCTCGCCAGAGACGTAGAGGGTGGGGATGCCGGCCTGCTCGAGCCGGGCGGCGCATTGGAGCAGCAGGGTGGATTTTCCGATGCCGGGCTCCCCGCCCACCAGCACGACGGATCCGGGGACGATGCCCCCGCCGAGCACGAAATCGAATTCGGCCAGTCCGGTGCGCCAGCGCTCCGGGCGGACAGTTGCAAGGTTGGAAAGTTGGACGGGAGCGACGTCTCCCGCTCTGGCCTTCCAACCTTCCGACCTTCCAACCGATCGCCCCACCGCCTCCTCCACCAGCGTATTCCACTCCCCGCACGCGTCGCAGCGCCCCGCCCACTTCGGCTGCTCCGCGCCGCATTCCGTGCAGCGGAACACGGAGCGCGCCTTAGCCACGGTTCGCCTCGGGCGGTGTGTCCCGCAGGGTGCGGTTGTCGAACCGGGTGAATTCGCGCTTGAAGTACAGCGGCACGAGGCCGGTGGGGCCGTTGCGCTGCTTACTGACGAGCAGCTCCGCCAGACCCTCGATGTTGTTCCCGTCTTTGTCGGTCGGGCCGTAATACATCTCGGGGCGGTAGATGAAGCACACCACGTCCGCGTCCTGCTCGATCGCGCCCGACTCGCGCAGGTCGGAGAGCTGCGGGCGGTGGTCGCCGGTGCGCTGGTCCGGCGCCCGCGACAGCTGCGACAGCGCGACGACCGGGATGTCGAGCTCCTTCGCCAGCGCCTTGAGGGAGCGCGAGATGTAGGAGATCTCCTGCTGGCGGCTCTCGGCGTCGGAGGGGCCTTGCATGAGCTGGAGGTAGTCCACGACCACCATGCCGATGTCGTGCTCGGCCTTGAGGCGGCGCGCCTTGGAGCGCATGGCGAGGGGGGTGAGCGTGGCGGAGTCGTCGATCCAGATGGGAGCCGTCCCGAGCAGCCCGGCCGCGCGGGCGAGCTTCGGATAGTCGTCGTCGCGCAGTTGGCCACGCCGCAGCCGCTGCGCGTCCACCAGGCCCTCCGAGCACAGCAGGCGCTGCACCAGCGCGTCCTTGGACATCTCGAGCGAGAATACCGCGACCCCGATGTTGCGCTCGATCGCCGCGTGCTGCACCACGTTGAGCACCAGGGCCGTCTTTCCCATCGACGGCCGCGCCGCGATGATGACCAGGTCGGCCTTCTGGAACCCGGCGGTCAGGCGGTCGAGGTCCACGAACCCGGTCGGCACCCCCGTGACGGCGCCGTGGCCCGCCTGCAGCTGCTCGATCCGCTCCATCGTCGGCCAGATGAGCTCTTTGAGGCGCGTGAACTCCTCGCTGCGCTTGAGCTGGGCGACCTGAAACACGCGGTGCTCGGCATTGTCGAGCACCTCGGAGGAGCTCGCGCGCCCGTCGTAGACGTCCTGAATGATGGACGTCGCCGCCTCGATCAGCCGGCGCAGCACCGCCTTGTCGCGGACGATGCGGGCGTGATAGTCGACGTTCGCGGCCGTGGGGACGACGTCGATGAGCGAGCCGATGTACTCCATGCCGCCGGCGCGGTCCAGGTCGCCCCGACGCACCAGCTCGTCCCGCAGCGTCACCGGGTCGATGACGTCGCCGCGTTCGGTGAGCGCCACCATCGCGCGGAACAGGAGACGGTGCGCCTCCCGATAGAACATCGTGTCGTCGAGCAGCTCGGCGGCCTTGAGGGCCGCGTCCTGATCCAGCAGCATGGCCCCGAGCACGGCCTGCTCCGCCTCGTTGCTCCAGGGAGCCTGGCGGCCGGCGTACTCTGCGGGATGCTCAGTCGAGGAGACGGCGGGCGATGCGGACGTCATCCCAGGTCGGCTTCTTCCAATTGGGGTTGCGCAGCAGGGCTGCGGGATGGTAGGTGACGATGACCGGGACGCCCCGGAACCGATGCACCTGGTTCCGCAGGCCCCCGACCGATTGCTTCGTGTTGAGGAGCGTCTGCGCCGCGGTGCCCCCCATCGCCAGCACGACCTTGGGCTTGAGGAGCTCGATCTGGCGGAACAGGTACGGCGCGCAGGCCGCGATCTCGTCGTACTGCGGCAGGCGGTTCTCGGGTGGGCGGCACTTCACCACGTTGCAGATGAACACCCGCTCGCGTGGCAGCTCGATCGCGGCGAGGATCTTCGTGAGCAGCTCGCCGGCCGGTCCCACGAAGGGGCGTCCGGTGTCGTCCTCCACTCTGCCGGGACCTTCCCCGACGACGACGAGCCGCGCGTCCTCCGGCCCCTCGCCCGGTACGGCGTTGCGTCGCCCGTCGCACAGCCGGCACTTCGTGCACCCGCGCACCTGCGCGGCGATGGCGTCGAGTGACTTCGCCTGCTGCAGGGGATCGCTCGTGAACAGGTCGCCGCTCGGGGGGTCGAAGGAGATGCCGGGCGGTGGAAGCGCCGTGCCCGGACGGTCGAGCTTTCCGTCCGCCTGACCACCTGTCCGCCCGACGGCCGACGGTGATGTGGGAGGCGAATTGGTCGGCGACAGAATGACCGAGTCGCCCCCCAGCAGCCGCTGCTGTTCCAGGTAAGTCCGCGCCCGTGCCCGCCCGTCCGTCACGATAGAGCCTGCTCCACCGCGTCGAGGATTTTTTCCGCCACGTCGCGCTTGGGAAGAAGCGGGAGCCTCACGGGCTCACCTTGCTTCGGTACGATCGTCACGCGATTCGTGGAGACTTCAAATCCCGCGCCGGGCTCGAGCGCGTCGTTCAAGATGATGTAGTCCAGATGCTTTTCGCGCAACTTGCCCCGGGCGCGCTCCAGGCCGTTGCCGGTCTCGAGCGCGAACCCGACCACCACGCACTGCTTGGGGCGTTTGAGTGAGCCCAGGATGTCGGGCGTCGCTTCCAGTTCCACCGTGATGCGGCCGTTGGCGCGCGGCAGCTTGGCCGGGAGGGGCGCCGTCGGGCGGAAGTCGGCCGGGGCAGCGGCCATGAGGAGGAGTTGCGCCTGCGGCATCGCCGCCTGGACCGTGCGCTGCAGCTCCGCCGTGGTCTCGACGCGCTGCACCGTCACGCCCGGCGGCACCGCGAGGTCCGTCGGGCCGGTGATCAGGATCACCTGCGCCCCGCGCGCCGCGGCCGCCTGGGCGAGCGCGAAGCCCATCCGGCCGCTCGACGGGTTGGTCAGGACGCGCACCGGGTCGAGGTGCTCGCGAGTCGGGCCCGCCGTGACGACGACCGTCTTGCCTTGGAGCCGTCCCGGTGGCGCGAGCAGCCGTGCCGCGGCCGCGTGGATCGTCTCGGGCTCGCTCATCCGCCCGGGTCGATCGCTCGGTCCCTCGGCCAGCGGGCCGGTCTCGGGTCCCACGAACTGCCAGCCGCGCTGCGCCAGCACCTTGAGATTCTGCTGGGTCGCCGGGTGGGCGTACATGTCGTCGTTCATCGCCGGGGCGCACAGCACCGGCCCGGTGCGGGCGAGCAGCAAGGCGGTGAGCAGGTCGTCGGCCATGCCCATCGCCGCGCGCGCCACGAGGTGCGCCGTGGCTGGGGCGATGATGACGAGATCAGGCTCCTTGGCGAGCGCGATGTGCGCGAGCGCCCGATCCTTCTCCCACAAGGAAGCGAGCACTGGACGCCCCAGCAGCGCCTCGAACGTCAGCGGCCGCACGAACGCGGCGGCGGACGCGGTGAGCACCACGTCCACCGTCGCTCCGTCCTCGGCGAGCCGCCGGGCCAGCGTGCAGCTCTTGTAGCAGGCGATCCCGCCCGACACGCCCAGGACGACGTGCCGGCCGGCGAGCGACATCAGATCTCCTGGCGCCGCCGCCGCACCAGCCGGAACGTCAGTCGCGCCCGCACCAGCTCCTCGAGGGCGCGCGTGGTCAGCTTCTGCTCGAAGTCGACCGAGCGGTCGCGGGGAAAGTCGTTCACGAAGCGCGCGAACTTCGCCGCCACGAGCACGCCGAGGTACTTGTTCCCCGTCTCGGTCGCCACTTCTGCCGGAGTGATGATCCGCATCGCGTCTGGTTCTCCTCAGGCTCCGCGCGGGGCCTTCCCGGCCGCCTGGGCCAGGTCCCGCGCGAGCGCGTCCAATCGTCGTTCGAAGTCTGCCGGCCGCCGTGGCACCCCGGCGTCACCGTCGATGATCGCCGACACAGCCCGGACGGCCTGTGCCAGGTCGTCATTCACGAGCACGTAATCGTACTGCGAGGCTTCCCGCACCTCCTCGACCGCTCGCCGCAGGCGGCGCTGCAGAGCGTCGGGGGACTCGCTCGCGCGCTGCCCCAGTCGCTCGAGCAGCGCGGCGACGCTCGGCGGCAGGATGAAAATGCTGACGGACGCGGGCGCCGGATACGCCGCCCGGACCTGGCGCGCCCCCTCCACTTCGATGTCGAGCAGCGCGTGCCGCCCGGAACGGAGGATCCGGTCCACTTCGCTCTTCAGCGTGCCGTACCACTCACCGGCGTACTGCGCCGACTCGAGGAACTCGCCGGCGCGCCGACGCCGCGCGAACGCCGCGCGGGACAGAAAGTGATACGCCTGCCCGTCCAGCTCACCGGGGCGCGGCGGCCGCGTGGTGGCCGAGACCGAATACCCGACATCCGGCCGCTCCGCGAGCAGGGCCCGCGCGATCGTCGTCTTGCCGCCGCCCGAAGGCGCGGACAGGACGACGACGACCGGCTTCACTCGAGGTTCTCCAGCTGCTCCCGGAATTTCTCCAGTTCGCCCTTCATCGCGATCACCGCCTGCGTGATCGCGGCGTCGTTGGCCTTCGAGCCGATCGTGTTGACCTCGCGCAGCACCTCCTGCGCGAGGAACCCGAGCTGCTTGCCAACCGCCCCCTCCTTCGCGAGCGCCTCGCGGCACGCGGCGACGTGCGTGCGCAGCCGCACCAGCTCCTCCGTGATGTCCACCCGGTCGGCGAGCAGCGCGATCTCCACTGCCAGGCGCTGCTCGTCCACGCGTACGCCCGCCGCGAGCTCCGCCACGGCCTTCTTCAGCCGCTCCAGCTCGGCCCCGAGCCGGGCCGGCGCCCGCGCCTCCACGCCGCGCGCCAGCTCCGCAATGGCGTCGAGCCGGCGCGCCAGATCCGTCGCCAGGGCCTGTCCCTCGCGCGCGCGCATCTGCAGCACCTCGCCCGCCGCCTGCTCGACGATCGGTGCGAGCTCGCCCCAGGCGACGGCATCCACGCCGTTCGCCTGGATCGTCAGCACGTCGGGCTGCCGGGCCACGAACGCGAGGTCCGGCTCGCCCTTGAGCTTGAGCTTCCGCTTCAGTTCCCGCAGCGCCGCCACGAGCTGCCGCGCGCGCGCCAGATCCACCAGCACCGTGCCCTCGCCGGGCGGCGGCTCCAGCCAGCGGGCCGTGACTGCCACATGCCCGCGGTCCAGGAGCTGGCGCAGCCGGTCCCGCAGCGGGCCCTCCATCCCGCTCAGCTCGAACGGCAGCCTGAACTGCGGATTGTAGTAGCGGTGATTGACGGTGCGGATTTCGATCCGCAGCCGCCCGCCGAGGGCGCTCCCGTCGGCGGTTCCGAACCCCGTCATGCTCCGCGGCACAGACTTTAAACGTAGTCGCGCAAAGCACTTAGGTCAATGGGCCCTCAATTCGTGAAGACCCAGCGCACGCCGTACAGCTGCGGGCGTCGCGGATAGTCGAGTCCGGGCACGTAGCTCGCGCGCATCAGGTTGTTGTTGCGGATCATCCAGAAGATCGTGACGCCGACGATCTGCATCTCCACGTTCGTTTCCATGAACGTCGCGCCCGGTAGCAGGAGCGGCGCCGCGCCCGTCACATCGCGCCCCGCCGTGCCGGTGCTCCACGACTCCGCGGCGATCTCGCCCCGGAGCGTGAACACGCCGCTCTTGTACACGCGCCAAAACTTCGAGGCGAACGTCAGCGACACGCGCGCGTGATGCGGTGGCTCGAAATCGTTACCGTATGCGATGCGCGGGTGGAAATACCAACCGGCGAGCTGCAGCCCGGGGAGCGGCCGGAGGCTTGCAGAAACCGTGAGGTAATCGGTTTGCAGGGAGGGGCTCAGGCTGCCGACGTTCTGGAGCGCGGCCGGCCGGCCGAGCGGCGCGAACGGGTCGCGGCGCACGGCGCCGACCTCGAGCGTAACCCAGCGACGGTCCCACCGCACGGCGCCCGCCAGCGCCGTCGCGTTCTGAGTGAAGTCGGCGGCGAGGGTCGGCGCCTGGAGGTCGTTCGTCAAGGCAACGTCCCCGCGGGCCGAGAAACCCAGGGGCAGCTCGACGCCGGCGCCGAGATGCAGCGCGCTGCCATGGCGCCCCCCGACGTAGGCGGCGTGGCGGGCATCGGCATCGAGCGTTATCCGCCGCACCGGGATCCAGGAGACGCGCCCCTCGAGTTGCCAGGGGCGTGGCTCGTCCCGCAGACGGACCGCGAGCTCGGCGTGGCCGCGCCGCCACGTGTTGCCCACCTCGACGATACCCTGCGACAGGGAGCGCTTGGTCACGGCCGTGTCGCGCTGCACCGTCGCCGTGGCGAGCGTGAGCTGCAGCCGCGGGCCCAGTCCATCGGCGCGCTGCGTGAGGAACAGCCGGAAGATGCCGTCGCGCCGCCGCTGCCGCACCTCGTCCGTGAGGACGCCGGCGTCGCGGTGCCAGTCGGAGCTCAGGATCTGGTAGGACGCCCCGGCGCGCGGGGTGGGGACGTATTCGACCTTCAGCCACAGGTCGACGTCGCGGAAGGCGGTGGTCGCGCTGCTCGAGAAGCCGTCGATCGTGTTCCAGTCGGCGGCGAGCGACAAGCCGAGCCCCGAGCGCCAGCGCTTGGCGAAGGCGCCGCGGTAACCCTGGTTGCTCGCCTCGCCCGAGAGGATGCGGATCTCGCTCGTGGGGACGGTGGACTCACGGCGCGCGCTGACGAGGTACACGCGCAGCTGCGCCGGCAGCACCACGACGTCCACCCGCTCGAGCGGCGCGAGCGGGATGCGGGCCGGATCGACGTAGACCGAGTCGCGGCCCAGCGGGAGGTACGGCACGCCGTCCCAGTAGATCTCGACGCCGGCCGGCCCGCGCCCGCCGTACATCACGTATTCCGCCTGGCCGTAGTACCCTCCCCGCGCCACGTACACGCCCGGGACGTGCGCCAGCAGGTCGCTCAGGGTCCGGACGTTCGTGAAGACCAGGGAGTCGATGGGAAAGGAATAACGCCTGCCGCGCGGCATGGGGCCGGCGGGGAGCGGGGCGGCGAACGCCGGCAGGAGCCGCGGCGCCGTGTCCCGCGCGGCGGTCGTGTCCCGCCGGGTCGTATCGCGAACGGCGGTATCGCGCGCGGCCGTGGGCGCGCGCCGGGTGGTGGTGTCGACTTGCGCCGCCGCGACCTCCGCCCCCGCCGCACTCCCCGCCAGCGCGAGGCACACCGCGCCCGCGAGGAGGCGGCGACGAATCACGCCGCCGCGCGCTTCAGAATGAATTCCGAGAAAAGACGCACGCCGACCGCCGTGGGCCCCTTGGGCTGATGGGGCCCCTCGTTCTCGGTGTAGGCGGTCCCGGCGATGTCGAGGTGGACCCACGCGAAGCCGTCGACGAATTCCCGCAGGAACCAGCCGCCCGCGATCGACCCGGCGCCCCGCCCGCCGGAGTTCTTCACGTCCGCGATGTCCGATTTCAGGAGCTCCCGGTATTCGTCCCACAGCGGCAACGGCCAGCAGCGCTCCCCCGCCCGCTCTCCCGCCTCGCGTACCTCGGCGAGCAGCGTCTCGTCGTTTCCCATTTGGCCGATCGCCACGTGCCCGAGCGCGACGACCACCGCCCCCGTGAGCGTGGCGGCGTCGATCACGGCCGCCGGCTTGAAGCGCCGCGCGTACGAGAGCGCGTCGCACAGGATGAGCCGCCCCTCGGCGTCGGTGTTGATGATCTCGATGGTCTTGCCGAGATGGCTCTTGACGACGTCGCCGGGCTTCACCGCCGTACCGGACGGCAGGTTCTCCGTGGCCGGGATCAGGCCGACCACGTTCACTTTCGGCTTCAGCAAACCCACGACCTCGAACGCACCCAGCACGGCCGCCGCTCCGGACATGTCGTACTTCATGTCCTCCATGCTCTGCGCGGGCTTGATCGAGATGCCGCCCGAGTCGAACGTGACGCCCTTGCCGATCAGCGCGATCGGTGCCGCGTCCGCGGCCCTCCCCGCCCCCTGGTACTCGAGCACGATGAACCGCGGCTCCTCCTGTGTACCCTGCGCCACCGCGAGCAGTGCCCCCATGCCTTCGGCCTTCATCGCCGCGCGGTCCAGCACCGTGATGCCGAAGCCGTGTTGCTGGGCCAGCTGGCGGGCCTGGTCCGCGAGGTAAGTCGGCGTACACACATTGCCGGGCTGCACCTGGAGATAGCGGGCCAGCCTGTGGCCGGCGGCGATCGCGTCGCCGATGCGCCGCCCCGCCTCCGCCTCTTTGGCTTCCGCGGCCGGCACCACCATCGCGACCGCCTCGACGTCGGGTTTCGGATCGTCGTTCGTCCGTTTCAGCTCGGTGAACGCCCACGCCCCCTGCCCTGCCCCCTCGACCGCCACCTGCCCCACATCGCGGGCGCTCACCCCGTTCCGCGCTTCGGCCGCCACCGCGAAATGAAACCGCGTCGCCCCCAGCGCCCGGGTGCGGCGGGCGGCCACCGCGGCGGCGCGCCGCAGCGCATTGCGGCTTACCTCATTTGCCTTGCCCACGCCGACGAGCAGGATCCGCTGCGCCTTCCCGGCGGGGGGATAGAGGAGGCTCGTCTCGTCACGCTTGCCTTTGAAATCACCGCTCGCGATGGCCCGGGAGACGAGCCCGCCCGTCGCTTTGTCGAGGTCCGCGAGCGACGCGGGGACGTCGCTGCCCTCCGCCAGGGCGACGGCGAGAAGGGGGGTCTCGATCTGGGGGAGGGCGGCCGTGGCGACGGCGCTCGTGACGGTCTTAGCGGACATGCTCGATAATGCACTCGGCGAACGTGGAGGTCGAGACCTCGATCGCGCCAGGCAACTGGCGGGCGAGATCGTAGGTCACCCGTTTGGAGGCGATGGCCCCCTCGATGCCGCGAATGATGGCCGCGGCCACGTCCGTCCAGCCAAGTTCCTCGAACATCATCGCGCCCGAGAGGATGACGCTGCAGGGGTTGACCTTGTCCTGCCCCGCGTACTTGGGCGCGGTGCCGTGCGTCGCCTCGTACACGGCGTAGCCGTCGCCCACGTTGCCCCCCGGGGCGAGGCCGAGGCCGCCCACCTGGGCCGCCGCGGCATCGGACAACAGGTCGCCGTTGAGGTTCGGGGCGGCGATGACGGAGTACTCGTCCGGCCGCAGCACGAGCTGAGCGAACATCGCGTCGGTGATGCGGTCCTTGATCACCACCTTGCCGCCGTCCCCTTTCCCCTTTCCCAGTTCGCTCTCGGGAATCGTCCGATCCCCGAACTGTTTCCGCGCGACCTCGTATCCCCACTCTCGAAACCCGCCCTCGGTGAACTTCATGATGTTGCCCTTGTGCACGAGCGTGACCGAGGGGCGCCGCGTGTGGATCGCGTATTGAATCGCCTTCGCCACCAGCCGCTGCGTGCCGAACTGCGACATCGGCTTGATGCCGATCGCGCTGCCGGGGCGGATCTTCGCGTCGTAGCGCTCCGTCAGGAATCGGATGACCGCGTCCGCAGCGTCGCTTCCAGCCTCGTACTCGACGCCCGAATAGACGTCCTCGATGTTCTCGCGGAAGATCACGACGTCGAGCTTGCCGGGCTGCTTCATGGGGGACGGGACCCCCTCGAAGTAGCGTACGGGCCGGATGCAGGCGTACAGGTCGAGCACCTGGCGCAGCGCGACGTTGAGCGAGCGGATCCCGCCGCCGACGGGCGTCGTAAGCGGCCCCTTGATCGCGACCCGGTGCGCCCGGATCGCGTCCAGCGTGGCCTGCGGCAGCCAGCTGTTGGTGGCGTTGAATGCCTTCTCCCCTGCGAGCACCTCGAGCCATTCGACCCGGCGGCGGCCGCCGGATGTCCGCTCGACCGCGGCGTCGAACACGCGGCGCGCGGCGCGCCAGATGTCGGGGCCGGTGCCGTCTCCCTCGATGAACGGAATGATCGGCCGATCGGGCATGATCCAACGTCCCTGCTGGAACTCGATGCGGTCACCCATCTTCCGGTGCTCCTCCACGGGCCGGTGCTAATGGTTGGTGCAGTCTACACGCTCCGGTTAGGCTCGCGCCACCGGCCTTGCAACTCGCCCCGGAGAGGGCTACATCATCCCATCCCACACGATCTCGGTATCCCGTAAACCGCGGAGGTGTCCCCATGCGAATCAGACGGATGTCGGGAAGCCTGCTTCTGGTCCTGACGGCGGCGGCGTGCGAGCGCTCTCCCGAAACCATTACGGGGAATGCGCCCCGTCCGTCCATGGCCACGGCGACGGCCGCGACGAGCCTGCAGGGGACGATCGGCATCAACGTCCTGCTCAAAGGCCCCGCGACGGCGGCGCAGCTCGCGGAGCTCAACACGCTGGGCACGGTGACCGACGAGATTCCCGAGCTCAACGCGCTGCTCATGGCCCGCTCGACGCGGTGGCCGTGAGCGACTTCACCGGCGGACTCAGCACGTGGGATATGGACGCAGTGAACGTCACGGTGAGCCCCTTCACATCCACCCGGAACACCTCGGGCTTCACCGGGGACGGCGTATTCGTGGGCATACTCGACACCGGGCTGCTCGACAACTGGCGGTCGTATTTCCCAGCGGACCGCATCGCCACGCAGTTTGCGATCGCGTTCCAGGGTGGAGGCGGCGCCATGAACAAGGGCGCCGTGCCGTCCCAGCCCAACGTGTGGGAGCACGACCAGAACTCTCACGGCACGCACGTCACCAGCACCATCCTCGGGTACCGCTTCGGTGCCACACCGATCAACGGGGTCGCTCCCAGGGCGACGATCATCCCGGTGAAGGTGCTGAAACAGAGCGGCTTCGGCTGGTCCTCGATGATCGCGCGCGGCATCGTGTACATCACCGACCTCAAGATGGCGGGGCAACTCGGGGCGAGTCCGGCCGTGATCAACATGAGCCTGGGCGGGCCCACCCTCGACGTCGTGGAGCAGGCGGCGATCGACCGGGCGGTAGCGCACGGCGTCATCATCGTGGCGGCGGCCGGTAATGCGGGCACGAAGGGCATGGGCTTTCCCGGGGCCTACGAGCCGGTGATCTCGGTGGCGGCCGTGGGCTGGACGGGGCAATGGGTCGCGCACCCGTTTGGGAGCGGCACGTTCTGCAACTCGCCCCGCAACTGGTGGGTGTGCGGCGACGTGGCCGACCCGACGGACCCGAACGACTTCTTCATCGCGCCGTTCTCCAGCCGCCAGAAGGCGGGGCAGGATCTCGACGTGGCCGCGCCCGGAGTGTTTACGGTAGGCCCCTATCAGCTGAATAGCGGCTCCCGGCTCAGCTACTTCTTCTTGAGCGGCACGTCCATGGCGACCCCCCACGTGGCGGGAATCGTGGCGTTGATGGCGCAGAAGGACCCGGCACTGACTGCCGGCGGCGCCGAGACGATTCTCGAGGGGAGTGCAACCGCGCTGCCGGCGGGCTCGCGCTCGATCACGAATCCGGACGGCTCCCCGGGCACAGTCAGCTGGGGGACCGATGCCACCGGCGCGGGGCTCGTCACCGCGGACGCGGCTCTCGCGGCGACTCCGTAGCGCGGGTTGGTCGTTGCTTCCCCGGGGCCCGCTTCGTGGCGGGCCCTGTTTTTCCACGACCGGCGGGGTTGCGCTCCCGAAAGTGCTGCGCCTAACATTGGAGCGATGCGACAGGCCACGACGCTCACGGTGCTGCTGCTGGCTGCAGGGTGCTGGCTCGCGGGAGGACCCGGCGGTCTCACGGTGCGCGCCCTGCTCGCCTGCCAGCACCACCACGCGGCGGCGGGCCACGCCGGACACCACGGCCCGGTCGCGCCGAGCGACCCCCCCTGCTTCTGCGCGGACATGACGGCCGCATCCGACCTGGCGACGGTGTCGCCAGCGGTGCCGGTCCCGGAGCTCCTCCCGGTGCTGACGGCGCCGGTGATCGCATTCACGGACCCTTCCCCCTTCCCTCTTCCCCCTTCCCCGTCTTTCGCTCCGGAGTCTCCCCCGCCCGATCCGTGCGCGTAGGCTGACCTCCCTTTCACCTACAGCGTCGGGGGAAGCATGCGCAATACGCTCTGTGGCGTGTTGCTCTGCGGCTGTGCGGCAAGTGCCGCGGCCCAGGGCACGCCGGTCACGTTCGAGGAGCCGCAACCCGTGGCCGTGACGGGGTTCGCGGTGGGCCGCGCCGACTACGATCGGCTCGCCCGCAGCAACAGCTTCACGGCCGGGAAGATCGGCGTGAGTCTGTTCAAGCCTGTGGGAGAGGCCTATTTGTTCGCGCAGCTGACGACCGCACTCGAAGACGGCCAGACCTCCACCGAGATCGACAACCTGCTCGTGAGCTGGACGCCGCAGCGGGCGAACCGATGGACAGTCGCATTCGGTCGGTTCGACGCGCCGATCGGCTTCGAGCGCGATGACGAGCCCTTGAACCTCATCGCCACGAATTCCTTCAACTTCGCGTACGCGCGCCCCGGCAAACTCACCGGCGTGCAGCTGCATTACACCGTGACGCCGCGGTTCGAGCTGTGGGGCGTCGCGGCCAACGGGTGGGACGTCGCGGCGGACAACAATCGGGGGAAGACGGCGCTCGCCCGCGCCCAGTGGATCCCCATTCCGTGGGTGACCCTGGGAGTCACGGGAGTGTATGGCCCCGAGCGCGACGCCACCGATGCGCATCAGCGTTCCCTGTTGTCGAGCGACCTCACCGTTGACCGCGGGCGCGTGATCGTCGGCGCCGAGCTCAACCTCGGCCGGGAGCAGGATCCCGCCGGGAACCCGACGTGGCGCGGTGGTGCGGTGACGGCGTTCCTGCGCCTCACGCGCAGCCTCGGGTTCACCGCCCGATACGATCAACTGGAAGACTCGGACGGCCTCCTCACCGGCACGCCCCAGATCCTGCGATCCGTCACCGTGGGCCCGATGTGGTACTTCTCGCGCGCGAGCGAGGGGATCTTCAGCAACATCGAGCACACCCGCTTCCACCTGCCGCAGATCGCACTGCGGGGCGCCGTCCGCGCGGATTGGTCGTCCCAGCCGTTCTTCACGGATGCGAGCGGCGGGCTGCAAGGGTCGAATACCCGAGGTATCCTCGAGCTCGTGTACATCTTCTAGGCGGAGGGATTCCATGCTGTACGACTTGCGGCACGCGGACGCCCGGATCAAGTGGCTCGTGACCTGCCTGCTCGCCACGCTCGGCCTCTCCTACGTGTTCGGCGCGCTCATGGTCTCCCTCTACGCGGGATTCACACCGCGGGGTGTGGCGGCAACCTACCGCGGTCGGGAAATGTCGATGCCGATGCCACCCGAGACGACCATGGTCCTGGAGCATCCGATGGCCATGGCCGAGTTTGCCAAGCCGGAGACTCACACCGTCGACACCAATCTGCTCATCCAGGACACCCACGTGCACGTCCCGATGTACGGCATGATCGCCGCTGCCTTGTCGCTCGTAGTCGTCGGCCTATCCCTGGAGCGACGCCGGGCGTTCGGCCTCATCACCGTGCTCTTCGCCGCGCCGTGGCTCGACTTCGCCGGCATGTGGCTCACCAAGTTCGCCTCCGCGCGCTTCGCGATCATGACGCTCGTCGGCGGGTGGGCGATGGGCTTGGGCTATGTCGTCGTGGCGGCGCTGGCAGTCCAACAGATGTGGTTTTCACGCGAGAGGAGTTGACCGATGAACGTGCCGATGCGCCTGGCGACGATCGCCGCGGTCCTCCACATCACTCCCGCCGTCGTGCTGGTGAAGCGCCCGGACGCGGTTCAGGCCCTGCTGCCGGGGGCGGACGCCTACTTCGCGCGCGAGGTGCACCTGAGCACGCCGGACGCCCACCGCCTGCACAAAGCGGTGGAGTGGAGCCCCGAGGACGGCGTGCTGACGTTCTACGTGGGGAGGACCGGGTCGGCGGCCGTCGGCGCGCTCGAGTTCGTGCGCGTGGACACGCCCCACGGACCGATCGAGGTGGCCGTCGGTTTCACCCCGCAAGGCACGGTGCGCGGCGTGCTCGTCACCAAGGCCACGGTCGAAATGAAGCCGTGGGTGCTCGAAGCGGTGGGCGCCGGTCTCACAAACCACTATCGACAGCTCAAGCCCGGCGATACCCCAAACGGGGCCGCCGCCATCGCCGGGCAGGCCGGTGATCTCGCCGTGTACATCGCCGGAGAGGTGGACAAGGGCGTGGCCCGGGCGCTGGCCGCCTACGGGGCGTTCTACACAGGGAGCGCCTAGGGCGCAGAAACACGAAACCGCCCGGCGCTCGGCCCGGGCGGTTTTGCGGAGAGGCTCTCAGCTACAGCGCCGGATCGTACAGCTCGTCCCAGGCGACCGCGAAGTCGCCGCGGCAGCGGGGGCAGACCATCCGCTCGGGATGTCCCCCTAGCTGAGCGCGCTCGCTGCAGCTCGGGCACACGGCGTAGCGCGGGCCCCAGCTGGCGGGATAACGGACGGCATCGTGGGGGCGCGGAACGATCGTCCAGCGGCGTGGGGGCACCTCGACCACCTTCAGGAAGGCGCAGGGCACAGGCAGGGCCTTCCCTTTCACTTCCACCACAGCCTCGAGCGGGCCCAACTCCCGCACCCGGTACCACGCGCCGCGCCGCAGCTTGCAGTTGAGATCGGCCTGCAGACGAGCCCAGTGCTTCCCATTCCCATTCCCATTCCCATTCCCAGGCATGCACACACCTCGGCCCTACGACTGTCGAAGGCTGAAAAGAGGAGGAGCTGAGATCGGCGGGCGCGGCGATCCTGGCCTGGGACAATGATATGCCGTCCGGCCCAGGAGGCCGTGTCGCAGATCACAACGCCGACGAACTTCCTCCGCCCTCACGGTTATGTTTACGCGGCGGCACGGAAACGTCGCTCGCGTGGGAGGGTCGCATGCGACTCGCATGGCATGTCATGACGGTCGGGGCGCTGATCGGCGCAGCCTGCTTCGATCCCACGGCCAGCAGTCAACGCGGCACGTTGACGCTGGGCGGGACGTCCGCCGACCAGCTCGCCTTCTCAGTGCAGCCGCAGAACGCGGTCGCCCGCCAGATCATCACCCCGGCGGTGCAGGTGACGGCCCTAGATCCCCTCGGTAACACCGACGTGAGCTTCACGGGAGACGTGACGGTGAGCCTGGGCACGAATCCCGGGGGTGGCTTTCTCGGAGGGACCCTCACTGTCGGCGCCGTGAACGGTGTCGCGAGCTTCGGGGACCTGACGGTGAGCTCGGCGGGAACGGGCTACACATTGGTCGCCTCTGCCCCGGTGTCCGGAGCCAAGAGCGCCACGAGCAACGCCTTCGACATCACGAGCCCCTGAACCTCGGCCCCCCGCAGGGCCTCAGGCCGACGCGGGAGTCGGCTCGTTCCAGGCTATTTCGAACAGCCCGTTGCAGCGATGGCAGCGCATGCTCGTCGGGTGACCCTGGAGCGCCGCGCGGTCGCGGCAATTGGGGCACACGGCGTACTGCTGGCCCCAACCCGAGGGGAACCGCGGCGCGTTTTGCGGCGCGGCCACGACGGCCCAGCGGAGGCCGGGCGTCGGTGAGAGCTGCAGATGCCCGCGGGGAACGGGTAGCGGCTTCCCCTTCACGTCTACGATCGCCTCGCTCGCCGTGAGCTTGAGGATCCGGTACCAGGCGCCGCGGCGCAGGGGGTGGTTCTCATTCGCTTTCAGGCGGGCCCACTGGAAGGCTGGCATCGCGGTACCTCGGGCGCTGGGATGTAGGGATACGGTGGCCAGGGGATGATACCGCGTCAACCCTGCACGGGCGGTGCCCGTGGTCACACGGCGGCCGGTTAGCGCTCCCTACCCGATTGCAGGATCGTCGCTGCGACCTCGGGATAGATGCCGATGGCGTGGCTGCGAAAGCTCAAAGACGACTGTCTCGTCGGCGTAGTGATCTGGATCGCGTTGGATCGCTGGTTGGGCATGTGGCAGTCGATGCAGGAAGTGATCATGCGCGCACCGATCTTGGCCGCCATCGGATGCTGGCTGGTTTGATGACATGCGAGGCACTTGCTCGCGAACGGAGCCAGGTCTCGTTGCGGTCGATGGACGTCGTGGCACGTGGAGCAGGACATCGTTGCGCTGGAGCGAAAGCACTTGCTGCGCCGCAAGAGTCCGACCTGATCTCCGTGCACGTCGGGGATCGGGGCATCCGATGCGGGGGACAGGTAGTCATCCAGCTTTTCACCCGGCCGGTACGTGAACGGGGCCCTGATCTGCTCCCGCAGGCCCGAATGACACAAGGCGCAGTTATCCAACTTTCTCTCTCTGGAGAAGTGCGCCGGATTGATAATGTATTTTCCACGGGGCTCCGCCGGATGGGACGAC
Organism: Gemmatimonadota bacterium; assembly: GCA_003222115.1. GTDB lineage: Bacteria > Gemmatimonadota > Gemmatimonadetes > Gemmatimonadales > GWC2-71-9 > AG29. Next base: position 112,588 of record QHUL01000054.1, read on the forward strand.
TGGTACTGCACATGCTGGTGCCCGTCGCCGTGGCACTTTTCGCACGAAATGCCCAGCTCATAATCGCGAGAGTACTGCAGCGCGCGACGCTCCTGTTTGAGCTTGAATGAGGTGCTGTGACACTCCAGGCATCTCGGGACGATGACTCGTGCAAAGTCTATCTCACCATCCGTGTAGCCGGGACTGTTTATCCACTGATCGATTCCGGCCAGGTAGGACACGGGCAATTCGAACAACAGGCCGTTCTTCCAGTAGAGATACGATTGCCCTCTTCTGCCGGACCCGACCACCAGATCAATCCGCTCCGTCCTCGAGGTCGACCGTGCCGAGTCCGCGCCGGTCTGATAGAACGCACCCCTGCGCCGCTCCATCTTGAAGTAGATCCCGGCCACCCCGGTGCGCAGCACGTTGTGCCCATCGGCAAAGCTTCCCTTGACGGACTGGGCGCTTGCCTCGGCGGATGTCTTGAAGTGAGCGGTTTGAGCGAAGGCATTGAATAGCGCCTCGTGGCAGGCTTTGCACGGCATGGCGTGCGCCGCGAGGACCCACTGTCCGAACGCTCGCGTGACGGCGGCGGCCAGGAGACAGACCGCAGCACCGGCGCGTGTGATGGCGTGCTTGGGGTGCACTCGTCGTCGTTGCGCAGTGTTCATGCCCGAGGTGAGAGTCGAACTCACACGGGGTTGCCCCCGGGGGATTTTGAGTCCCCTGCGTCTGCCATTCCGCCACTCGGGCGAGCGGTGCGGGAGACTAATCTTAGCCGCCGCGCCGATGCCCCGCACATGAGCACGGGCGGGGTGTCGCGCATCACAGCCCTGGTGCGGAGCGGGCCGAGATCATATACTGGTCGTGCTGCAACGCAGGGCCGCGCCCTTCACCGAAGCCACCTCGAGCACCGCGGAGGGCGCGCATGCATCAGTTACAGCAGTGGGCCCGGGTCAGGGCCCGCACGACCTGCCCTCTGCGCCGCGGCGCCTGGTACCGCGTCGTCTCCCTCACAGCGGTCGAAGCCGTCCTCGAGGTCCATGGCCGGCCGCTCTCCGTCCCCCGTCCCCTGCTGCAAGTGCTCCCGATTCGGCCTCGCATGTGGTCCGTGGTGTCGCGCCTGCGCGGCGCGGTGACTCCCCCGGCGAGCTGGGGTGCGAGATACGGCGTATGCCCGCGGTGCGCCGCCCGGGCTCCCTTGCACGAGCGGCAGGCCACCCTGCGCTGCCCCAACTGCAGCTTCGCCTTCCTGATTGCCTGGTCGGACTCGCATTGGCGCGTGTTCGAGCTGCTGTCCGGCAGCCCGGCCGCTCGCGCGGTGGTCAAGGCCCGCGACGCCGCCCGAAGACTGTGGCGTCGCTCTGCGCCGGAACGGTCTGAGGCTTGACCTAGCGACGAAAACGGGCGGTCGGCGAGAGCCGACCGCCCGTCGTGCCTGCTACGGCCTACGCCGGGGGGGCTTGGCTTCGCGGGGGCGCCGCGGCGCGCGCCGTGGACCCATCATCTCGCTGCGGCGCCGCCGCTGCTCGCGAATCTCCTGAATGCGCCGTCGCAGCTGCTCTCGCATCATCTGGTAGCGCGCCTGCTGCACCGGCGTGAGGTAGCCCGAGACTTCGCGGTTCTCGTTGCGTTCGATCTCCGCCAGGGCGGTCCGGTTGCGGTCCCGCGCGTCCATGAGCCTCCGCACGCTGTCCGAGTTCGCGGCGACGCCGGGCTGGAGCTGTCCCCGCAGCGCCTCGTTGACGGTCCGCTGCCGCTGCGCGAGTTCCACGCGCTGCTGCGTGAACTTCTGCTCCGTCCCCTGCAGCTTCGCGGCCTGGTCGTCCGACAGGTTGAGATCCTGGCGCACGCGCGCGTTCCACCGCTCTCTGATCTGCTGCCGCAGCTGCTCTGCTTCAGCGTCGCCGCTCGTGTCGGCCGGGGTCTGCGCCGCGAGCGCGGGCGACACCAGCGCGAGCAGCATCACGAACAGAAATCGCTTCATGGTATCAGCTCTCCAGTGTGCGCAGCAGCGCGCGCAATTCGGCGGTGTTCAGGCTCTCGAGCCCCGGGTCGAGACCGCCGGGGCTCTCCTCGGCGAATGGCTGCTCGAGCGCGCCAACGGTCTCGCGCAGCTGATCGGCTGTGAGGTCGCTAAGGTCCTCCCCGAGCGGCGCGCCCACGGCCGCCGTGGGAACGCGTTCCCGCAGCAGACCCCGCGTCACGAGGCCCGCCCCCAGCACCAGCACGATCGCCGCCGCGATCTTGAGCCATGCGGGCTGCATCCACACCCAGCCCCCCAGCATCACGCGTGGCTGCTGGCGCAGCCGCGTGACCACCGCCTGCGCCGTGCGCTCGACGTCCAGCCGCTCCGCCGCCCCGGCCCCAAGCAGTCGGGCGAGCTCGCGCAACCTGCCGTCTTGCAGCTCTTCGTCCATGTTCACTCTAGGGACTCCTTCAGGCGTCTGACGGCGTGGTGATAGTGCACACGGGCCGCGCCGGGCGACGTGCCCAGCGCGGCGGCGATCTCCTCGTACTCCAGGCCCTGCTGCGCGCGGAGCAGGAACACCTCCCGCTGCATGTGCGGCAGCCGCTCCAGCCCTTCCCGCAACCGCCCCTCCGTCTCACCGGCCACCGCCGTCTCGTGCGGGTCGCCGTCGCGTGAGCGTAGCTCGTCGTCGAGCGGCACGACCCGCACCTGTCCGAACCGCCGCGCCGCGTCCTTCAGCACGTTGCCCCCGATCGTCAGCAGCCAGGTGCGGAACTGGCACTGGCCGCGGAACCTCCCGACCGCACGGAACGCCCGAATGAACGTCTCCTGCACCAGGTCGTCGAGGTCCGCGTCGGGGGCACCCGCGGCCCCGAGGAAGCGGGCCAGCGCCCGCGCGTGCCGCCGCACCAGCTCGGCCGCCGCCTGCTCGTCCCCGCCCTGCCAGGCGGCGATCAGCGCCGCGTCGGCCGCGGCGAGGGACTGGGCGTGGGGCATGCGTCGGTACGGTGGACGTTTGGGCGGCGTCAATATTAAGGCGGACGGCGTCGGACAGCGTCGGACCGAAGCCGGCGCGACTGGCGCACGGTCCGTCCCTGCCCGTCCCGGTCCGCCTCCGTCCGCCCTTGTATTTCCTCGTGCCTGCCCCTAGCTTCGAGATTCGAACGATCGTTCGAATCCACATGCGTCCCTACGACGAGCGGCTCGACCATCTCCTCGCCCGGGCGGCGAAGGTCTTCGCCGAGCGGGGCTATCACTCCACCACCATGCGGGACCTGGCGGCGGCGAGCGGCATGTCGCTCGCCGGGATGTACTACTACGTCAAGGGCAAAGAGGAGCTGCTCTCCCTCATCGAGGAGCGGTGCTTCACTCGCGTGCTGGACGGCGCCCGCCGGGCGATCGCCGCGGTGCCGGGCGGCGGCGACCCACTCGAGCGACTCCAGGCCTTCATCCGCCACCACGTCACCTTCTTCGCCGCCCACATGCCCGAAATGAAGGTGTTGTCGCACGAGGCCAATTCCCTCACGGGCGAGCGGCTGCGCCGGGTCAACGCCATCAAGCGGCGCTACGTGGACCTGCTCGAGGGGCTGCTCAAGGACGCGGCGCCCGACGAGAGCGCGGTGGAGCGCAGCGCGGCCGCGTACGCGCTGTTCGGGATGATGAATTGGATCTACAACTGGTACGACCCCGCGGGCGAGATCGACCCCGACCGGCTCGCGGCCCTCATCGCGCGCATCTTCCTCGGCGGCTTCGCCGAGGCGCGTACCACGGTACACGGAGGCTGACGGGATATGGCGACGCTGACGCAGCCCAAGGTCGAGCAGAAGACGCTGGTTCGCTATCGCGTCGAAGACGGGCTCGGGATCGTCGAGCTGGACGATCCGCCCGCGAACACCTACACCCACGAGATGATGCGCCAGCTGGATGATGCGATCCTGCAGGCGCGCTTCGACGACACCGTCCACGTCATCGTGCTGCGCGGGCACGGCGACAAGTTCTTCTCGGCGGGGGCGAACATCGCGTACCTGAACAGCATCACCCCCCGCTATAAGTACTTTTTCTGCCTGCATGCGAACGAGACGCTCAACCGCCTCGAGCAGACGCCCAAGCTCACGATCGCGGCGCTGAACGGCCACACCGTGGGGGGTGGGCTCGAGATCGGCATGGCGTGCGATCTGCGGCTCGCCAAGGAGAGTCAGAACAAGATCGGCCTTCCCGAGGTGAACCTGGGGGTGCTGCCCGGTACGGGCGGCACGCAGCGACTGGCCCGCATCGTGGGCAAGCCCCGCGCGATCGAGATGATGGTCAAGGGCGAGACGTTCTCGTTCGACCGGGCGAAGGAGATCGGCCTCGTGCACGAAGTCTTCCCCGCCGAGGGGTTCTGGGAGCAGGTGGTCCTTTACGCGAAGCAGTTCTGTCCGCCTAACAAGGCTTCCAAGGCGGTGGGCCTGATCAAGCGCGCCGTGCAGTCCGGGGCCGAGGTGCCGTTCGAAAGCGGGCTGACGCTCGAGCGCGAGCTGCAGCAGCAGCTGTTCCAGAGCGACGACGCGAAGGAAGGCATCGCGGCGTACGTCGAGAAGCGGGTCGCGGAGTTCCAGGGCCGGTGAGCCGGTGAAGACGGACCTCTTCATCGGGAACGCGTGGCAGCCGGCCGCGAGCGGCAAGCGCTACGGCGTGATCAATCCGGCGACCGAGGAGTGCCTCGCCGAGGTGGCCGAGGGGGACGCGGCGGACATCGACCGAGCGGTGCAGGCCGCGCGCACGTGCTTCGACTCCAAGGACTGGCAGGGGCTGTCTCCGCGCAAGCGCGGCGCCCTGCTGTTCCGGCTGGCCGACCTGCTGGAGCAGCGCGCCCAGGATTTCGCCGAGCTCGAGACGCGCAACAACGGGAAGCCGCTGTTCGAGTCGAAGATCGACATTGCCATGGCGGTGCAGACCTACCGCTATTACGCCGGGTGGGCGGACAAGCTGACGGGCGACACGCTGCCGGTGGACGGGCCGTTCTTCGCCTACACCCTGCGCGAGCCGGTCGGCGTGGTGGGGGCGATCGTGCCGTGGAACTTCCCGCTCAACCTCGCCTCCTGGAAGATCGCGCCGGCGCTGGCCGCCGGGTGCACGGTGGTCTTGAAGCCGGCGCACGAGACCCCACTCACGGCCCTGCTGCTCGGCGACCTCGTCGTCGAGGCGGGCCTGCCGCCGGGCGCGCTCAACGTCGTGCCCGGCATGGGCACGGCGGCGGGGGCTGCGCTGGTGCGACATCCCCAGGTGGACAAGATCGCCTTCACCGGCTCGACCGAAGTGGGCCAGTGGATCATGCGCGAGGCGGCGGGGACCGTGAAGCGCGTGACGCTCGAGCTCGGCGGCAAGAGCCCGAACATCATCTTCGCCGACGCGGACCTCGCGGCCGCCGTGCGCGGCGCCCAGACCGGGATCTTCTATGGAAAGGGCGAGGTGTGCGCGGCCGGGTCGCGGCTCCTGGTCGAGAAAGCCGTCCACGACCAGGTGGTGGAGCAGCTCGCGGAGCGGGCCAAGAAGCTCACCCCCGGCGACCCCTTCGACAAGAACACGCGGCTCGGCGCGCTCGTCTCGCAGCGCCAGCAGCAGAAGGTCCTCTCCTACATCGCGGCCGGAAAGAAGGAAGGGGCGGCGCTCGTGGCGGGGGGCAACCCGGCCCAGGTGAACGGCAAGGGGTACTTCGTCGAGGCGACCGTGTTCGACGGAGCGCGGCCCGGGATGACGATCGTGGACGAGGAGATCTTCGGGCCCGTGCTGGCGGTGCTGTCCTTCGACGACGAGGCGGAGGGGATCGGGCTCGCGAACCGCACCCTGTACGGGCTCGCCGCCGGGGTGTGGACCAGGGATGTCCAGAAGGCGCACCGCGTCGCGCGCGCGATCAAGGCCGGAACCGTGTGGGTGAACAGCTACAACTTCTACGACGCCGCGGCGCCGTTCGGCGGCTACAAGTTCTCCGGGTTCGGGCGGGACCTCGGGAAAGCAGCGCTGGAGAGCTACACGGAGATCAAGACGGTCTGGGTTGGGCTGTGAGGGCGGTAGAGGGCGGTAGAGGGCGCTATGGTCGATCGCAAGGCATACATCTGTGCAGCGTTGCGAACGCCCGTCGGGAAGCACGGCGGGGCGCTGGCGCGGGTGCGCGCCGACGATCTCGCCGCCGTCCCGATCAAGGCGGTGGTCGGGCGCACGGGAATCGATCCCCGCGCGATCGACGACGTGATCCTCGGCTGCACCAACCAGGCGGGCGAAGACAACCGTAACGTTGCCCGGATGGCGCTGCTCCTCGCCGGCCTCCCCGTAGAGGTGCCGGGGCAGACCGTGAACCGGCTGTGCGGCTCCGGGCTGCAAGCGGCGGCGAGCGCGGCCCAGGCGATCAAGGCTGGCGAGGGGGAGGTGTTCATCGCCGGAGGCGTCGAGAACATGAGCCGCGCTCCCTATGTGATGCTCAAGCCGGGCGAATCCTGGAGCCGCAGGCCGCCCGAAGTGGCGGACACGACGGTCGGCTGGCGGTTCGCGAACCCGCGCCTCAGCACGGAGTGGACGATCTCGCTCGGCGAGACGGCCGAGGTCGTGGCGGAGCGTTACAAGATCGGCAGGGCCGAGCAGGACGCGTTCGCGGTAGAGAGCCAGCGGCGCGCCGAGCGAGCGCTCTCAGACTGCGTGTTCACCGACGAGCTCGTTCCCGTGCCCCTCGCGGACGGCTCGAGCTTCGCGAAGGACGAGTATCCGCGGCCCGGAACGACGCTCGAGTCGGTCGCGAAGCTCAAGCCCGCGTTCCAGCAGGGCGGCACGGTGACGGCCGCGAGCTCCAGCGGGATCAACGACGGGGCGGCGGCCCTGTTGGTCACGGGCGACAAGGGCGGCAGTGGTGGCCCGGAGCCGCTGGCGCGCATCGTGGCGACCGCGGTGGCGGGCGTGGATCCCAGCTGCATGGGGCTGGGTCCCATTCCAGCGACCCAGAAGGTGCTCAAGCGGGCCGGGCTCAAAATCGACCAGATTGATCTCGTCGAGCTGAACGAGGCATTCGCCGCGCAGGCGATCGCCTGCATTCGCGAGCTCAGGCTCGACCCCGCGAAGGTAAACGTCTACGGCGGGGCGATCGCGCTGGGTCATCCGCTCGGCGCCACGGGCGCGCGGATTCTGACGACCCTCGTGCACGCCTTGCACCGTACGAAGTCCCGTTACGGCTTATGCACGATGTGCATCGGCGTGGGCCAGGGGATCGCCATGGTGGTGGAGCGCGGGTGATGGCCGCGTACGACCGGGTGCTGGTCGACATCTCGGAGGGGATCGGCACACTGACCCTGAGCCGTCCCGAAAAGCTGAACGCGTTCGACCGCGAGATGTGCCGCGACCTGATCGACGCGCTGCGGATGTTGTCCGGGAGCGACCAGGTGCGCGTGATCCTCCTCACCGGCGCGGGCCGGGGGTTCTGCGCGGGCGCGGACCTCGGAACGCTGGCCGAGGGGGCGGCGGAGCTCGTCGGCGCCGGCCGAGAGGTGCCGGTCCTGATCCGCGCGGCGCCGCAGCCGGTGCTCGCCGCGGTGAACGGGCCCGCGGCGGGTGGTGGGGCGAACCTGGCGCTCGCGTGCGACTACCGCATCGCCTCGGATCAGGCGTCCATCGGACAGGTGTTCCACAAGCTCGGGCTCGTGCCCGACTGGGGCGGGAGCTTCTTCCTCCCCCGGCTCGTGGGTCCGTCCACGGCGCTGGAGCTCGTGTGGAGCGCCCGCATGGTGCCCGCCGCCGAGGCGCTGGCGCTGGGGCTGTTCGACCGCGTGGTGCCGCAGGAGCGGCTGCAGGCCGAGGCGCGGGCGCTGGCGCGGCTGTGGGCGAGCCAGCCCCCGCTCGCCGTGCGGCGCGCCAAGGAAGCGCTGTACGTCAGCGAGCAGAGCACGCTCGCCTCGATGCTCGAGCTCGAGCTGGCGCAGCAGATGGAGCTGTTCGCGACCCCCGAGGCGCAGCGGCGCATCGGGGCATCCCGTGCCCAGAGGAGCCACTGATGGTCCGCAAGCTGAGCAACTTCGACGACTGGATCGACTACTTCCGCTACTGGCAGGACTCGATCGGCTTGCCTCAGGGTGAGCTCCGCAACTTCCAGTTCGATGCCAAGTTCGGGGATCCGGAGGTGCCGCACATCGAGTTCGGTCACTACCGGGGTCAGCGCAAGTGGCCCAGCGTGATGCACATCCCGGATCAGCGCATCCGCGACGCGCTGCTCAACCTGATCGTCTACCAGGGCGACACCGAGTTCGCCTCCGTGGAGCAGCAGCGGAATCTGCTGGGTCATGCGCCCACGGACTACGACCTGCTCGCCCTCATGCGGGTGATGACGGAGGAGATGCGGCACGGGTGGCAGATGTCCTACCTCCTGTGCGCGCATTTCGGCGACGAGGGGAAGCGCGAGGCCGCGAAGCTGCTCGAGCGCCGGGCCGACGACGGCGAGCGGCTGCTCGGCTCCTTCAACGAGATCGTCGCCACCTGGCTCGACTTCTTCACTTACACGCAGTTCATCGACCGCGATGGGAAGTTCCAGCTGAAGATGCTGTCGGTGTCCGCGTTCGATCCGCTGTCACGCTCCATGGGGCCGATGCTCAAGGAGGAGTCCTTCCATTTAGGCACTGGGAACAACGGGTTGCTGCGCATCGTGAAGGCCGGCAAGATGCCGGCCGAGACGATCCAGAGGTTCTTCTACAAGTGGGTCCCGACCGCGTTCGACCTGTTCGGGAACGATAATTCCTCCTCGGCGCACTGGGCCTACGTGTGGGGACTGAAGGGGCGCTACGACGAGCGGGAGAACGCGCAGGAGCCGGACAAGGCGAAGCTGAACGAGTACGCGCGCGAGCTGTATCGCCAGGAGATCGTCAAGCTCGTCGAGCGTCTCAACATGTTCATTCCGGAGCGCGAGCGCTGGCTCAAGGTCCCCGAGCTCAAGTTCAACCGCAAGATAGGAGTGTACGCGCATCAGATGTACACGGTGGACGGCGAGCCCATCGACTCGAAGGAGCGCTACGCGGCGTACCTCAAGACCGTGCTCCCCCAGGCCCGGGACTACGAAGTCGTGAAGGACATCGAGCGGGAGCCGGACTGGATCGAGGCGAAGAAGGCGGACAGCCTCCTCAAGCAGTGAGCCGCGCGCTCGTCATCGCCCACCGCGGCGCGTCGGGCTACGAAGTCGAGAATTCCCTCGCCGCGTTCCGCGCCGCGGCCCGCCTGGGCGCCGACGGCGTCGAGCTGGACGTGCACGCCACCGCCGACGGCACTCCGGTCGTCCACCACGACGAGACGATCGGCGGGACGCACCACATCCCCCACCTCAGCGCGCGACAGCTCCAGGGATTCCGCCTTGCGAACGGCGAGCCGATTCCGACCCTGGCACAGGCGCTCGACGCCGCGGGGCGCACGCTCCAGGTCTTCGTGGAGGTGAAGTCCCTGGCGCCCCAGTTCGACGGGCGGCTGCTCGAGGTCCTGGACCGGGGGCCGAACCCGGCCGGCTACGCGGTGCACAGCTTCGACCACCGCATCGTGCGGCGCCTGGGCCAGGCGCGGCCCTCCCTGCCCCGTGGCGTGCTCAGCTCCGCGTATCTGGTGCGGCCGCTCGCGGCGCTGGAGGACGCGGGCGCCACCACCCTGTGGCAGGAGCGGACCATGGTCGACCGGGCGCTCGTCGAGGCGATGCACGCCGCCGGGCACCGCATCGTCGCATGGACCGTGGACGAGCCCGAGGACATGCGGCGCCTCATCGGGCTCGCCGTGGACGGGATCTGCACCAACTTCCCCGACCTGGGCCGCCGCGCGATCGAGGCGGCGGCGTGAGGGTCGCCCGCGTCGCCGTGGTCGGCGCCGGCACGATGGGCCACGGCATCGCCTACGCCGCGGCACTCGGGGGCTGTCGCGTGGCGCTCACGGACAGCCGCGCCGACGCGCTGGCGCGCGCCCTGGAGCGGATCCGGGAGCTCGTCGCGGGCGGTGTGAAGCGCGGCAAGCTGACGGAGGCCGACGGCGCGGCGGTGGTGCAACGCCTGCGCGCCGACGCCCGGCTCGGCGCCGCCGTCACGGACGCCGAGGTCGTGATCGAGGCCGTGGTCGAGGACCTCGCCATGAAACGCCGCCTGTTCGCGGACCTGCAGGACGCCGCTCCCCACGACGCGCTGCTCGCGACGAACACGTCGTCGCTCTCGATCGCGGTGATTGCGCAGGCGGTGCGCGATCCGGCCCGGGTCCTGGGGCTGCATTTCTTCAACCCCGTGCATGCCATGAGGCTCGTCGAGGTCGTGACGCACGAGCGCTCGGACCCCGGGGTCATCGATCGGGCCGTCGCCTTCGCCCGCCAGCTCGGCAAGGAGCCGATCCTCGTCAAGGACTCCCCCGGCTTCGCCTCGAGCCGCCTCGGCGTCGCGCTCGGCCTCGAGGCGATGCGCATGCTGGAGCGGGGAGTGGCCACGGCGGAGGACATCGACAAGGCGATGGAGCTGGGCTACAACCACCCGATGGGGCCCCTCAAGCTGACCGACATCGTGGGGCTCGACGTGCGGCTCGCGATCGCGGAGTACCTGCACCGCACGCTCGCGGAGCCGCAATTCGAGCCGCCGCGGATCCTGCGCGACAAGGTCTCGAAGGGCGAGCTCGGAAAGAAGGCGGGAAAGGGGTTCTACTCCTGGAGCGACTGACCCGCATCACCGACGTCCACATTCACATCCAACCCTGGCGCGACCTGAAGCCGCAGGTGGCCGCGGCGATGCGACGTGACAAGGAGCAGCAGTGGGAGCTCCTCACCGCCGTCATGGACGACCCCCGGGCCCTGCTCGAGATCATGGACCGGGCGGGGGTGTGGCGGGTCGGGCTCGTGAATTATCCGGCGCCCGACGTGATGGGCTTCACCGTAACGACGAACGACTTCGCGGCGCGCTATGCGCGGGCGAACCCCGAGCGGCTGCTGCCCTACGGCGGCGTGCATCCCCGTCATACCAGCGACCCGGCGGGCGACGTTGACCGGCTGATCGACCTGGGCCTGCGGCTGTGCAAGATCCATCCCCCGCACCAGGGGTTCCCCGCCAACGCCTACACCGACGGCCTCGACGCGCTGGGCGCGATCTACCGGCGCGCGGAGCAGCGCGGGCTGCCGGTGATGGTGCACACCGGGACCAGCGTATTTCCCGGCGCGCGATCCAAATACGGCAATCCGATGGAACTGGACGACGTCGCCATCGACTTCCCGGACCTGCAGCTCGTGATGGCGCATGGGGGGCGCCCGCTGTTCATGGCGGAGGCGTTCTTCATTCTGCGACGGCACCTGCAGGTGAGGCTCGACGTCTCCGGGATTCCCCCCGCCAGGTTGTTGGAGTACTTTCCGCGCCTCCCGGAGATCGCCGACCGCGTGCTGTGGGGCACCGACTGGCCGAGTCCCGGGGTGAAGGACATGAAGCGGAACATCGACCAGTTTCTCGCGCTCCCGCTCGACGCCTCGCAGCGAAAGGCCATCCTCGAGACCAATGCGTTGGCTCTGTTCCCTACTCGGTAGCGTCGCGGCGGCCGCGGGCGCCGCGGGCGCGGCCGCCCAGTCCTCGCCGGCGCAGCAGCTCCAGTTCGACGTCGCCGCCATCCCGGCGACGCGGGATTCGTTCGTGTTCCTGTTGCGCGGCGAGCCCCGCGGCTTCGCCGTGTGGCAATACGAGATCCGCTCGGTGGAGATGGGCCAGGACATCGTGTTCACGGCCCGCTCGGAGTTTCGCCCCGCCGAGGAGGAGCGGCTCCGCGTCGTGCTGAACCGCCTCACGGGCGCGCCCGTCGCCTCGTTCCATCACATCGATCTGTTTGCGCCCGGGAGCGACACGGTGATGGTGGAGCACGACCTCGACGTGAAACGCGGGGACGTCGAGGGACGGCGCAGGGTCGGGAGGCGGAACGGCGACGTGCAGATCATCCCCGTGTCGAAGCCCCTGCCTGCGGGCGCCGTGTGGTCGAGCTACGTGCTATACGCAGCGGCGGTGACGAACCTCGCGCCGGGCGATTCCCTCACCGTCCCGGTCTACAAGGAGTTCCAGGACACCGTCGTCACCGTGAGCCTGGTCGCCGGGCAGCCGACCGCGGTGCAGGTGCCGGCGGGGCGATTCGAGGTGCTGCCGATCAAGAACGAAGACTTCGTGGTCTACGTGACCCGCGCCGCGCCCCGGCGGGTAGTGAAAGGCGAAACCGCGGACCGGGCGTTCAGCTTCCAGCTCGCCCGCATCGGGCGGGTCGTGCCCAGCCAGCCCTAAACGGAGCGACCGCGCCATGCGTAGCCTTCACGTGCGTCCCTCCCTCCTGCTGGCCGTGGGGCTCGTCGCCCTCGCGCCGGCCCAGCTCGCCGCCCAGGGGGGACGAATCAGCTACGAGAGCTTCGCGCTGCCGAACGGCCTGCGGGTCGTGTATTCCGAGGACCATTCGACGCCCATCGTGACGGTGGACCTGTGGTACCGCGTCGGGTCGCGCAACGAGCGGCCGGGACGCGGCGGGTTCGCTCACCTGTTCGAGCACCTGATGTTCCAGGGCTCGGCCCACGTGAAGAAGGCCGAGCACTTCCAGCTGATCGAGCGGGCGGGCGGGTCGTTGAACGGCTCGACGCACGACGACTACACGAACTACTACGAGACGGTGCCGTCCAACCGCCTGAACCTCGCCCTGTGGCTCGAGGCGGACCGGATGCGCTCGCTCGCGATCACGGACGAGAACTTCCACAACCAGCGCGAGACGGTGAAGGAAGAGCGGCGGCTGCGCGTGGACAACCAGCCCTACGGCGCGGCGTTCACGGACGGCATCGTGATGGCGTTCGACAGCGCGACCTGCTTCGCCTACGCCCATCCGACCATCGGCTCGATGGACGACCTCAACGCGGCGAAGCTCGAGGACGTGCAGGCCTTCTTCGACACGTACTACGCGCCCAACAACGCCACCCTCGTCGTGGTGGGCGACTTCCGGCCGGGCGAGCTGCGCCGCTTGGTGAATGAGTATTTCGCGGACGTGCGGAGCCACGCGACGCCACCGCCGGTGAGCTGCGACTGGAAGGTCGGGCCCGGCGAGCGGCGGCGCGATGTCGAGGACGCGCACGCGAACCTGCCGGCCGTCGTGCGCTACTACCGCGTCCCGCCGGACGACGACCCCGACACCCCCGCGCTCGACCTCTTGAACACGATCCTGGGCGAGGGCGAGAGCTCCCGCCTCAACGTCGGCGTGGTGCGGCACGACCAGGCCGCGCTGCAAGCGGCCACGTTCATCCTGAACGAGCGCCGCGGCCCTGGCGTGCTGATCGCCTACGGCGTCGCGAACCAGCACGTGGACGTACGCCGGCTGGACAGCCTCCTCGTCCGGGAATTGGACAGCGCGCGGGCGGGGGGCGTGACGGCGGAAGAGCTGGCGCGTGCCAAGGCCACGTTCCGGGCGAACTTCATCCACCAGCACGAGGCCACGTTCGGTAGGGCGGAAGCCCTGAATCATTACGACCTGCTCCACGGGGCACTGGCCGCCGTGAACACCGACCTCGACCGCTACCTCGCGGTCACCGCGGACGATATCCGCCGCGTCGCCGGGAAGTATCTCGTAGCGGCCAATGCGGCGGTGCTGATCGTGCGGCCCAAGGCCGCGCCCGAGAGCTCGGGAGGTGCGCAGTGAAGGCGGTCAGGCGGTTAGGCGGTTGCGCGCTTGGAACGCTGCTCGCGTCAGCGATCGTTCTAACCGCCTATCCGGCTAACCGGCTATTCGCCCAGGGCTTCCCCACCCGGCCACCGAGGCCGGCGCGGCTCGCGCCGGTCCGGTTCCCGCCCTTCACCGAGACCCGACTCGCGAACGGGCTCGACGTCATCGTGATCGAGCATCACGAGCAGCCGGTGCTGTCGGTGAGCTTGAGCTTCCGGGCCGGAGACGCCTACGATCCCGCCGGCAAGAACGGCCTCGCGGAGCTCGTGGCGGAGCTCTTGAGCAAGGGGACGGGGACGCGCACCGCGGAGCAGATCGCCGCGACGATCGAGGGTGTGGGCGGCAGTCTTTCGGCATCGTCGAACCAGGACTTCCTCACCGTCTCCGTGGATGCGCTCAGCGACGACGCCCAGCTCGCCTTCGATCTCCTGGGGGACGTCACGCTGCACTCCACGTTCCCCGCGAGCGAGCTCGACCTGGCGCGCACGCGGGCGCTCTCGGCGCTGGCCCTGCAGCTGTCGGAGCCGGCATCGCTGGCCGACCGGTTCTTCGCGCAGGAGCTGTACGGACGCCATCCCTACGCCCGTCACCCCACGGCGGAGAGCTACAAGGCGGTCACGCGCGACGACGTGGTGACGTTCGCGGCTCAGCGGCTCCGGCCGGCGGGGTCGCTCGTCGTCGTGGCTGGCGACGTCACGGCGGCGCAGGTGCAGGACCTCATCGCGAAGACCTTCGGCAGCTGGCGTGGGGCCGCTCCCGGTGCGCTGCCCCCTGGTGCCGTGCCGAGTAAGACCGCGACCGACATCCTGCTGGTGCACCGCCCCGGATCCGCCCAATCGAACATCATCGCGGGGAACACGACGATCCTCCCGACCGATCCGGTCTATTACGCCGGTCGCCTCGTGACGCAGGTCCTGGGCGGCGGCGCCGACGCACGGCTGTTTCTCATTCTGCGCGAGCAGAAGAGCTGGACCTACGGCGCCTACGCCGCGCTGCGCCGGTACCGCGGCCTCGGCTACTGGCAGGCCACCGCCGAGGTACGCACCGAGGTGACCGACAGCGCGCTGGCGGAACTGCTGCACCAGATCGACCGCATCCGTACGGAGGTCATTCCCGACAGCGAGCTCGCGGGCGCCAAGGGCTTCCTCGTCGGCTCGTTCCCGCTCGTGATCGAGACTCCGAGTCAGATCGCCGCCCAGGTGGCGAACTCCCGGCTGCTGGGCCTGGGCGACGACTACCTGCGCCTGTACCGCGAGCGTCTGAGTGCGGTGACCGCGCTGCGGGCTCGCGCGGCCGCGCAGCGCCTGTACCGGCGCCGCGGCCTCGCGATCGTCGTGGTGGGGGACGCGACGCAGGTGTACGACCGGCTCAAGACCATCGCGCCGGTGCGTGTGGTGGACGCCGACGGCCGGCGGCTCACTCCCGCCGACCTCGCGCCGCAGGCGCGTCCCGTCGCGCTCGACCCGGCGCAACTCGTGTCCCGCAGCGACAGCTCCCGCGTCGTGGTGCAGGGCAACCCCATCGGCGCGACGGTGTCGGCGGTGCGCCGCACGGCGGACTCGCTCGTCTACACGGAGCGCAGCGTGCTGGGCGGCGTGTTCGAGCAGGCCACCACCATCGCATTCGATCCCGCAGACGCGTCGGTCAAGTCCGTGGTGCAGGTGATCACGCAGCAGGGCAAGAAGGCGGAGACGCGCCTCACGTACGGCGACGGACGGGTGAAGGGACATGGCGCCGGGCCGCAGCCGGACGGCGGGGTGAAGGAATTCGACATTGACACGGCGGTCGCCGCCGGAACGTACGATGCCAGCGCCGTGCCCGTGGTCGCCCCAGCGCTGCCGCTCGCCCCGGGCCAGACGTTCAACCTGAGTTTCTTCTCGTCGGACGAGAACACCACCAAAGTGCTCAGCTTCAAGGTCGGCGCCCCGGAGCCGGTGACCGTTCCCGCGGGCACGTTCCAGGCCTACCGGGTCGACGTCACCGGCTCGCGGGTGCCATTCGTGATGTACGTGACCACCACGACGCCGCGGCGGGTCGTCAAGACCGAGTTCATCGGCCAGCCGTTCGTCGTCGAGCTGGTCAAATAGCCCAGAACGGAGGAAGCGCGATGCGCAGAGCTTCGTATGTCGTCCTCGCGGCGCTCGCCGGGGGCTGCGCCTCCGCGGGGGCCCGCCAGGCGTCGAAGCCCACGCCCCAGGCAGCCCAAGCCGCAGAGTCGAGCAGCACCGAGCGCGCCCAGTATCCCTCCAGCTATCGCCGCCATCCCAACCCGCCTGTCGTGATCCGCAACGCGACGATCATGACCGCCACGGGACAAGAGATCGCCAACGGGTCGCTCTTGATGAAGGACGGGAAGATCGTGGCGATCGGGAAGAGCGTGGATGCGCCGGCGGACGCCGCGGTGGTGGACGGCACGGGGAAGTACGTGACGCCGGGACTGATCGATGACCACTCGCACCTCGGCGTCTACGCGGCGCCGGGCACCGACGCCGAGTCCGACGGCAACGAGGCCACGAACCCGGTGACGGCGGAGGTGTGGGCCGAGCACTCGTTCTGGCCGCAGGATCCGCAGATCCCCCTCGCCATCGCGGGCGGGATCACGACGATCCAGGCGCTCCCCGGCTCGGCGAACCTGATCGGCGGGCGCAGCGCCATTCTCAAGCTGATTCCGGCGCGCACCGTCCAGGAGATGAAGTTCCCCGGCGCGCGCTACGGGCTCAAGATGGCCTGCGGCGAGAACCCCAAGCGCGTGTACCACAGTCGCGGCCCGTCCACCCGGATGGGGAACATGGCGGGCTATCGCGAAGCCTTCAGCCAGGCCGAGTCGTATCGCCGCCGCTGGGACAAGTGGCACAAGGACCACCAGGGAGACCCGCCGGAGCGCAACTTGAGGCTCGAGACGCTGGCCGAGGTGTTGCGCGGCAACATCTACGTCCAGAACCACTGCTACCGCGCCGATGAGATGGCTCAGATGCTCGACCTGGCGCACGAGTTCGGGTTCAAGATTCGCTCCTTCCACCACGCCGTGGAGGCGTACAAGATCGCCGACCTCTTGGCCAGGGAGGGGACCTCGGTATCGGTGTGGGCGGACTGGTGGGGCTTCAAGGAAGAGGCGATGGATGGCATCCATGAGAACGCGGCCCTGAACCAGGCGGCGGGTGGCCGACCGTTGATTCACTCGGACAGCCCGAGCGGCATCCAGCGACTGAATCAGGAGGCGGCCAAGGCGATGTACTACGGGCAGCGATCGGGGATCCCGGTGACGCGCGAGCAGGCGCTCCGCTGGATCACGGCCAACCCGGCGTGGGCGCTGGGGCTCGACTCGGTCGTCGGCACCCTGGAGCCGGGCAAGATGGCGGACGTGGTCGTGTGGTCGGGCGATCCGTTCTCGGTGTACGGTAAGGCGGTCCAGGTCTACAACGACGGTTGGCTCGTGTACGACCGCAACGACCCGGCCCACCAGCCGCGCACCGACTTCGAGCTGGGCCAGACGCCCCCACCCGGGAGCGACCGATGATCGCCCTGCTGCTTGCCCAGACCATCGCGATCACGGGCGGGACGGTCTATCCCGTCTCTGGTCCCAAGATGGAGAACGCCACCGTCCTGATCCGCGACGGGCGGATCACCGCGGTCGGCCCCGCTGTCACCGTTCCCGGGGACGCGACGCGCATCGATGCCCGGGGCAAGTGGGTGACGCCCGGCCTGATCGACGGCGGCACCCAGCTCGGCCTGACGGAGATCAGCGCGGTCAACGCGACCAACGAGGGTGCGTTGCGGGGCAGCGACGTCGCCGCGGCGTTCAACGTGGCCGAGGGCATCAACCCCGCGTCGACCCTCATTCCCGTGACCCGGGTCGAGGGCGTTACGACGACGCTCGCCGCGCCGGCCAGCGGCTGGATCTCCGGTCAGGCAGTCCTGATCGACCTGGACGGGGCGACGATCGAGCAGATGCTCGTCCGCTCGCCGGTCGGAATGCTGGTAGACCTGTCCGAGGGATCGAAGAGCGCCGGGGGCGGCTCGCGCGCCGGCGTGGCGCAGCGCCTGCGGCGGGTGTTCAGCGACGCGCTCGAGTACTCCCGGCGCCGCACGGAGTACACGCGGGCCCAGATGCAACAGCTGGCCGCCCCGGCGGCCGACCTCGAGGCGCTGCTCCCGGTGCTGCGGGGCCAGGAGCCGCTGATCGCGTTCGCGAACCGCAGGAGCGACATGGAAACGGCGCTCCGCATCGGGCGCGAGTTCAAGCTCAAATTGATCCTCGCGGGCGCCCAGGAGGGGTGGATGATCGCGCCCGAGCTCGCGGCGGCCGGAGTGCCGGTGCTGGTGCAACCCCTCGACAACATCCCGAGCTACGACGCCTTGGGCGTGCGCTACGAGAACGCCGCGGTGCTCGCGAAGGGGGGGGTGAAGGTCGCGCTGCTCGAGACCGACACCCACAACGCGCGCGACCTGCGTCAGCAGGCTGGGAACGCCGTGTCGTACGGGATGGCGTGGGACCAGGCGCTGCGCGCGGTGACGCTCGCCCCCGCCGAGATCTTCGGCGTGGGCGACCGCTACGGCTCGCTGGACGCGGGGAAGGTGGCGAACGTGGTCGTGTGGTCGGGCGACCCCTTCGAGTTCACGACGGCGGTGGAGCATGTGCTCATCCGGGGCCGAGAGATCCCGCTGAAGAGTCGCCAGACGGAACTGTTTGAGAGGTACAAGACGCTGCCGCCGAAGTACTAGGGGGGACGAGTCGGACAGAGTCGGACAGGGACGGACAGTGTCGGACAAGCAAAGGTTGTTGCACCTGGGGCGTTGAATTGGTTACTCGCGCCCCGGGGCCCTGACTAGCTTCGCAAACATGCAGCCCTTCGAACGGCTCGAGGCTTGGAAGGTTTCCCATGAGCTTGCCCTGGCGGTATATCGCGCTACCGAATCATTTCCACGGCAGGAACTCTACGGCTTGACGTCCCAAGCTCGCCGGGCGGCGCTCTCCATTCCCACGAATGTGGTCGAAGGATCAGCCAAGCGCGGTCCTGCAGAGTTTCGACGATTTCTCGACATCTCACTCGGCTCACTGGCCGAGTTGGCGTACCTCCTCATCTTCGCAAGGGACCGTCGAGTGCTTTCGCGAGAGGACTGGGCAGAGTTGGAGACGCTACGGAAGAGGTCTGCGTTTCTTGTGTGGAGGTTGTACGATTCCCTGCGTAAGTCCCTGAAGCGACAAAGCGGCGGGGGTTAGCCCGCCGCTCTCGCCTCTGCCGTCGCCGTCCGCCTCTGTCCGTCTCCGTCCGCCTCTTTTGCCGCCGGATACACACTCACCTTGTACCGCTTCTTGTTCTTGTGCTCGAACTTGACCTGGCCGTCGACAACCGTAAACAAGGTGTCGTCGGACGCGCGGCGCACGTTCTGCCCGGGGTGGAATTTCGTGCCCCGCTGCTTCACCAGGATGCTCCCCGCGCGCACGAACTCGCCCCCGAAGGCTTTGACGCCGAGGTCCTTGGGGCCCGAGTCGCGACCGTTGCGGGAGGAGCCGACGCCTTTCTTGTGGGCCACGAATTACCTCACTCGCCCTTGAGCTTCACGTCCGCGATGCGGACTTCGGTGAACGGCTGCCGGTGGCCGGCGTGGCGGCGGTAACCGGTGCGGCGCGCGAAGCGGTAGATCCGGATCTTCGGGCCCTTGCCGTGCCGCACCACTTCGACCGTCACCCTCGCACCCTTCACGATCGGCTTCCCCGCGTGCACGTGCTTGCCGTCGCTCGCGAGCAGCACGTGGTCGAAGGTCACCTTGCTCCCCGGCTCGGCCTCGAGCTTGGGGAGCTTGAGCGTGACCCCGGGCTCGGCCCGGAACTGGCGGCTGCCGATGGAAAAGATGGCGTAGGTCATTGCGGCCGGAACTCTAACTCGTGCTTGAGGTTCGGTCAAGTAGACGTCAGACATCAGACGTCAGCTCCTGATGTCTGACCTCTGAGTTCTGATGTCTCTAGGCCACCGCATACTGCTCCGTAACGTCTCTCCCCGCCGGTTTCGCCATCATGCGGAATTCATCGAGGCGCATCATGGGATCGTCCCGGACCTCGAGCTCGAGCCCCGTCTGCTTCTCGAGTTGGCGCAAGAAGTTAGGCTCCTGCTCCACGAGGTACAGCGCCACCTCGGGGTGTAGCCGCACCGCGAGCTGGCGCTCCCGGTGCTCGGCACCCGCGCGCTTCAGGGAACGCTCCATCCGCCGCACCACCACCTCGGGCCGGAACACACGTCCCGTGCCGTGGCAGGTCGGGCACTCGGCGGTCATCGAGTGCCACAGCGAGGGCCGGACCCGCTGGCGGGTCATCTCGACCAGTCCCAGCTCCGAAACCGCGAATGCCTTGGTGCGGGCGCGATCGCGGCCCAGGTGGGCGCGCAGCTCCTGCAGCACCTTGTCGCGGTTGGCGCGGGCCTCCATGTCGATGAAGTCCACGACGATGATCCCCCCGATGTCGCGCAGCCTCAGCTGGCGCGCGACCTCGCGCGCGGCCTCGACGTTGGTCTTCAGGATCGTGCTCTCAGGGTCTTTCTTCCCGGTATAGCGTCCCGTATTCACGTCGATCGAGGTGAGCGCCTCGGTCGGCTGGATGATGAGGTAGCCGCCCGTCGGCAGCTCGACGCGGGGCTGGAACAGGCTGCGGATCTCGGCCTCGACGTCGTACTTGTCGAACAGCGAGGTCTCGTCCTCGTACAGCGTCACGCGATTCACGAGGTCCCGATCGACCTGCTTCAGGTAGCTGACGATCTCCTGGTGCAGCTCGGTCGAATCGACGAGCAAGGCGTCGACCTTGTCGCTGAACAGGTCGCGGATCGTGCCGCGCGTGAGGCTCGTCTCGCGCTGCAGCAGGGCCGGCGCGTGCGCTCCCGAGGCCTTGCGCTTGATCTTGCGCCACAGCCCGTGGAGGTGTTCGATCTCGCGCTTGCAGCTCTGCTCGGTCAGATCCTCCGCCACGGTGCGGATGATCCAGCCGCCCGAATCCTTGGGGACGAGCTTCGACACCATCTCCCGGAGCTTGGCGCGCTGCTCGCGGTTCTCGATCTTGCGGGAGACGCCGACCTTGGAGGCGAACGGCATGTACACGAGGAAGCGACCGGCCAAGGAGATCTGCGCGGTGACGCGCGGACCCTTGGTGCCGATCGGCTCCTTGATGACCTGAACGATCTTCGTCTGGCCGCGCTTCAGCTCGTCGGCGATGTTGGGCAGCTTGCGACGGGAGGAGCGGCCGCCGTTGTCCTCGTCGGCCGCCCCGTTCTGCTCCGGAGGCTCGTCTTCGTCTTCCGACTCGATCAGGTCAGAGGCGTGGAGAAACGCGCTCTTTTCCGTCCCGATGTTGACGAAGGCGGCTTGGATGCCCGGCAACACGGCCTCGACCGTGCCCAGGTGGATGTCGCCCACCATGCGGCGGGCGTCGGGACGGTCCACCAAGAGCTCAGCAAGGCGGTCGTCCTCGAGGATGGCCACGCGCGTCTCGCGCGGGCTGCCACTGATCAGGATTTCGCGCTTCAAAGCAAGATCCCTCGGCACCGGTCGGCCAGCAGCCGCCCGGCGTCCTGTAATTGATCCAACAAGAGTTCTGTCCGGTCGGAGAACGGGGAGAGGCGACGAACCGGAGCAACCGATTGGCCTCGAGTCCAGCGAGAGTCCAATGCATACTCTAAATCTAAGTGGCCTTGCGACTTACGTCAACAGCCCCGAGATTAGTGCCGTGTCCGCACGCCGCCACGCTCCCCAGCGCGAGGGTCTGGTCCTGGTTGCCATGCTGCTCTCGGGCGCCGGCGCGACGCCGGCCGCTCAAACGATCCAGTATCCCGCGGCGCGCCGGGGCGACGTGGTCGACGACTATCACGGCACCAAGGTGCCCGATCCCTACCGCTGGCTCGAGGACGTGGATGCGCCGGAGACGCACGCCTGGATCGAGGCCGAGAACCGCGTCACCGACGCGTACCTCGCACAGATCGGCGAGCGTGACGGGATCCGCCGCCGGCTCACCGCGCTGTGGAACTACCCGCGCTACGGGCCGCCCTTCAAGAAGGCGGGCCGCTACTTCTTCTTCAAGAACGATGGGCTGCAGAACCAGTCGGTGCTGTACCGGCAGGCATCGCGCGCGGCCGAGCCCGAGGTGCTGCTCGATCCCAACACGTTCTCCCAGGACGGGACGGTGGCGCTCGCGACGCTCGCGCTTTCGGAGGACGGCCGGCAGCTCGCCTACGGCACGGCGGCGAGCGGTTCCGACTGGGTGGAGTTCCGAGTGCGGGACGTGGAGAGCGGGCGCGACCGCCCCGATCACGTGAAGTGGGTCAAGTTCTCCGACGCGTCCTGGACGCACGACGGCGCGGGTTTCCTGTACAGCCGTTACCCCGAGCCCGCGGGCGAGAACCCGCTCCTCGCCGAGAACCGATTCCAGAAGCTGTACTATCACCGCCTGGGGACCGATCAATCGCAGGACGTGCTGGTGTACGAGCGGCCCGATCACCCCGACTGGGGCGTGGCCGCCGAAGTCACGCACGACGGCCGTTACGCGATCCTCACCGTCTGGCTCGGCACCGACCGGCGCAACCGCGTCTACTATCTCGACCTGCGGGACGCGCGGCGGCCGCGCCTGACGGGTGACGTCGTGCGGCTGCTCGACGACTTCGACGCGAGCTACGGCTTCATCGGAAACGACGGGCCCGTGTTCTACTTTGTGACCGACCTGGACGCGCCGCGCAAGCGCGTGGTCGCGATCGACACGCGGCACCCGGAGCGTGCGCGCTGGCGGGAGGTCATCCCGCAGGGCGAGGACGTGATCGAGCTGGTATCGATCATCCACGACAGCTTCGTCGCGAGCTACCTGCACGACGCGCACTCGCGAGTGCGGCTGTTCCGGCTCGACGGCCGCTTCGTCAAGGACGTGGAGCTGCCGACGCTCGGCTCGATCACGCAGATCACGGGTGAGCGCAAGGACGACGAGATGTTCTTCGGGTTCACGTCGTTCCTCTATCCCACCACGATCTTCCGCTACGACTTCGCCACCGGGGACACGAGCGTCTTCAAGGCACCGAGCATCGACTTCGATCCGACGAAGTACGAGACCCGGCAGGTCTTCTACACGAGCAAGGACGGCACCCGCGTGCCGATGTTCATCACCCACAGGAAGGGCCTGCAGCTCGATGGCTCGAATCCGACGTACCTGCGGGGGTACGGCGGCTTCAACGTGAGCGAGACGCCGGCGTTCGCGGTGAGCGTCGTGGTATGGCTCGAAATGGGCGGAGTGTACGCCGTGCCCAACCTGCGCGGCGGCGGCGAGTACGGTGAGGAGTGGCACCAGGCGGGGATGCACGAGAAGAAGCAGAACGTGTTCGACGACTTCATCGCGGCGGCGGAGTACCTGATCGGGCAGCGGTACACGTCCCCGGCGAAGCTCGCGATCGCCGGGGGATCGAATGGCGGGCTGCTGGTGGGCGCGGTGATGACGCAGCGGCCGGAGCTGTTCGGCGCCGCCCTTCCCGCGGTCGGGGTGATGGACATGCTGCGGTTCCACCGTTTCACGATCGGGTGGGCCTGGGTCACGGAGTACGGCTCGGCGGACAGCGCGCAGCAGTTCCCCTACCTCTCCAAGTACTCGCCCTATCACAACCTCCGGCCGGCGACGCGCTATCCCGCCACGCTGATCACGACGGCGGACCACGACGATCGTGTGGTGCCCGGGCATTCCTTCAAGTTCGCGGCGGCGCTGCAGGCCGCGCAGGCCGGGTCCGCGCCCGTGCTCATCCAGATCGAGACCAAAGCCGGCCACGGTGCCGGCAAGCCGACCAGCAAACTGATCGAGGAGCAGGCCGACCGTTGGGCCTTCCTCGTCAAGGTCTTGGGGATCACGGCCCCCGCGCGCGAATAGAAAGGACGCCCATGCCCAAGCTCAACTGCTCCCTGTGCAAGCGCCCCGTCGACAGCCGCCGGCTGGTATCTCCGCAGAAGATGGAGAACCAGATCCTCGAGATCATCAAACGGGAGCGGCCGGAGTGGGAGGCGACGCGAGGGATCTGCCGCGAGTGTCTCGAGCAGTACCGGGCCAAGAAGTTCCTGAACTACCTCGAGGCCGAATACCAGAAGATGTCGGAGATCGAGCAGTCGCTGGTGACGAAGATCGCGCGCCGCGGTCGCGTGACGAAGCTGGTGAACGCGGAATTCGAGGCGCACATGACGTTCGGCCAACACCTGGCCGACAGAGTTGCGCACTTCGGCGGGAGCTGGCCGTTCATCTTCATCTTCAGCGCGGTGCTCCTGGGCTGGATGGCGCTCAACTCCTGGGTCCTGGCCCGTCATTCGTTCGACCCGTATCCCTATATCCTCTTGAACCTGGTGCTCTCCGCGCTCGCCGCGATTCAGGCGCCCGTCATCATGATGAGCCAGAACCGGCAGGCGGAGAAGGACCGGCTGCAGGCGCAGCAGGACTACGAGATCAACCTGATGGCGGAGTTCGAGATCCGGGACCTGCACGACAAGCTCGACTCGCTGCGCTACAAGCAGTGGCACGAGCTGTGGCACATCCAGCAGCGGCAGCTCGAGCTGCTGGAGCACCTGCACAAGGAGTTGTCGCACCCCGAGGACCGGACGGCGGAGCCCGCGCCGTGGGTGCCGCCGGAGCTCTAGTCGATCAGATCCCCCAGCAGCGAGCGCGCGATCACGATCCGTTGGATCTCGCTCGTCCCCTCGCCGATTTCGCAGATCTTGGCATCCCGCATCATCCGCTCGACCGGGTACTCGGTCGTGTAGCCATAGCCGCCGTGCAGCTGGACGGCCTTGGTCGTGGCACGCATGCACAGCTCGGAGGCGTACAGCTTCGCCATCGCGGCCTCGCGCTTGAAGGGGCGACCTGTCTGCTTGAGCCACGCGGCGTGGTAGACCAGGTGCTTGGCCGCCTCGATCTCGGTCGCCATGTCGGCGAGCGCGAAGTGGACGCCCTGGAAGCTCGCGATCGCCTTGCCGAACTGCTTCCGCGTCGCCGTGTACTGCAGGCACTCCTCCAGCGCGCCTTCGGCGAGCCCGAGGGCGAGGGCACCGAGGCCGATGCGGCCGCCGTCCAGGGTCTGGAGGAACTGGCGAAAGCCGTTGTTGACCGGGCCGAGGACGTTCTCCTTGGGC
>QHUL01000089.1 GCA_003222115.1 Gemmatimonadota bacterium
GGCGGTTTGCTAAACCGTTATAGGGGCTAATACCCCTATCGGGGGTTCGAATCCCCCCCTCTCCGTCGCAAGACGCCGTCAGCTATCAGCCTTCAGCCAAAGCCGACAGCGCATTATCCGACTTCACCCGTGACGACATCCAGCGTCCGCGTCCGCTTCGCCCCGTCGCCCACGGGCTACCTCCACGTCGGCGGCGCCCGCACCGCCCTCTTCAACTGGCTCTTCGCCCGCCACACGGGCGGCAAGTTCCTGCTCCGCATCGAAGACACCGACAAGGAACGCTCCTCTGACGAGCACACCCGCGTCATCCTCGACGGCCTCACCTGGCTCGGCCTCGACTGGGACGAGCAGCCGGTGTTTCAGGGCGCGCGACTCAAGCGCCATCAGGAAGTCGCCGATAAGCTGCTCGCCGAAGGGAAAGCGTACTCGGACGAGGGCGCGATCCGGCTGCGCGTCCCCCAGGGCGAGATCGCCTGGAACGACGCCGTCCACGGCCCCATCAGCTTCCAGGGCGAAGACATCAAGGACTTCGTGATCCTCCGCTCCGACCGCACGCCGCTCTACAACCACGCCGTGGTCGTGGACGACCTCGACATGCGCATCACCCACGTGCTGCGCGGGGCCGATCACATCTCGAACACGCCGAAGCAGATCGCCCTGTATCAGGCGCTCGGCGCCCCGCTCCCCGTCTTCGCCCACGTCCCGATGATCAACGGCCCGGACGGGAAAAAGCTCTCCAAGCGCCACGGTGCCACCGCCGTCGGCGACTACCAGCACCTGGGCATCCTCCCGGCGGCGCTCCGCAACTTCCTCGCCCTCCTCGGCTGGAGCCCGGGCGGGGACAAGGAGATCATGACGCTCGACGAGATGATCCAGTTGTTCACGCTCGAAGGAATCCTCAAGAAGCCCGCCGTGTTCGACCCGACGAAGCTCGAGTGGATGAACGGGCAGTACCTCTCGATGACGGCGGCCGAGGAGCTGTACGACCTCGTGGCCCCGCACCTCGAAAAGCTGGGCGTCAACGGCCGGAAGGACGCGGTCACGAAGGCGATTACGGCCGTGAAGACCCGCTCCCGCACCACGATCGACATCGCGCGCCAGGTGGCCGTGCGGCTCGACCCCAAGTTCGTCGAGCTCGACGACAAGGCCAAGAAGGAGATCGCGAAGAACCCGGCGGGCTACAAGGCGTCGCTCCAGGCGAGCCTCGAAGTCTTGAAGACGGCGGCGTGGAACCCCGAGACGCTCGAGCAGGTGTTGCGATCCCTCGCGGAGCAGCGCGGCGTCGCGGCCGGCCAAGTCTTCCAGCCGATCCGCGTCGCGCTCACGGGGGGAACGGTATCGGAGCCGGTGAATGAATTGTTGTACGTGGTGGGAAAGGAAGCGGCGCTGAAGCGATTGGAGGTCGCCTCCCGCGGCTGACCCCGGGCCGGCGGCCCGGGGGTTACAAACCTACGGGACCAGCGTATCCGCCCGAGCCCTGGTCGTATCGCCACGGGCCCGGCGCTCAAACTCCCGCTCCGCCTGTTTCCGCGCCCGCAGCTCCTTCACGTACTTCTTGAACTGGTCCATCGTCTCGGCGCGGCGCGCCGCCTGCAACAGGTCCGCCCGCATGTCGGCGAGCTGGCGCGCCCGCCGCGACTCGTCGTAGTTCCCCTGCGGCAACAGGTTCCCGAGCAGCGCCAACGCCGCGGTCGGGATGCGGATCGGCCCGATGTAGATGTTCGACCCGTCGATCCCAAACTTCTCCCCCGCCACGTTCGCGGTCCACGAGGGCGGCTTGCGCGCGATCTGGAGCGAGTCGAGCTGGCGGTTCAGCGTGTCCACCATCGCCCGCAGCCGCCCCACCGCGACCGAGTCGCGCAGATCGGGCTCCCCGTACAAGGCGTCCGCCACCACCTCGGGGAGGGCGGGCCGCGGCAACACCCACAGCCGGCCGTCCGCCGGCTGCGGCGGCGTGATCAAATGCGGGCCGACCGCGGCCGGGCTCGCCGCGAGGGTCGTGTCCGGGCGGCCCACGTCGGGCGGCGAGGGCTGGGACACGGGCGCGGGCGTCGCCTCGACGGGCGCCGGGCGCGGGAGACCGCCGGCCGGGCCCCGGCCCGGCTGCGTGCCGCCCACGGGCGGCAGCTCCACCGGCTCGGGCGCGGGCGGCGGCACGAGGTTGATGAACGTAGGGCGCTCGGAGAGTCGGAACGTGGTGGTCACGACCAGCACCACGACGCCGAGGTGCAGCGCCACGGAGACGAGCCACGGGACGCGTGACCCACGGGGCGGGACCGGCCATTGCCTAAACAGCGGCGAGCACCTTTCCCAGGCGCGCGGCCCCTTCGACGAGCCGCGGCGTCGCCACGGTCAGCGCGACTCGGAAGAACCCCTCGCCCCCCGCGCCGAAGCCGCTCCCGGGCATCACGACGACGCCCGCTTCCTCGAGCGCACGCCGCTGGAACGCGGCCGAGGGGAGCCCCTCGGGCAAGGGAACCCAGATGTACATCGTGGCACGCGGCGTCTCGGGCTCGAACCCCTGGGCGCGGAGCGCGGGCAGCATCGCGTCGCGCCGCTCCTTGAATTGCGCCACGTAGGGCGCGAGGTGCGCCGCGGCATCGTGCAGCACGGCGGCACCCGCCGCCTGCACCGCGAGAAACGCCCCGGTGTCGACGTAGCTCTTGACCCGCGACAGCGCGGTGACGAGCTCCGAGCGGCCCACCGCCCAGCCGAGCCGCCACCCCGTCATGCAGAAGCTCTTCGACAGGGAGTGGAACTCGACCGCGACGTCCCGCGCGCCCGGGATCTCGAAGATGCTGGGCGCAACGTAGCCGTCGAACGTGATCTCGCAGTACGGGTTGTCGTAGGCGATGACGATGTCGTGCCGGCGGCAGAAGGCGACCGTGCGCTCCAGGTAATCGCGCGGCGCGATCGCGGCGGTCGGATTGTTGGGGTAGTTCAGGTACACGAGCCGGGTGCGCTTCAGCACGTCCGCCGGGACCGCGTCCAGCTCGACCAGAAAGTCGCTGCGCGGCGTGATCGGATAGAGGTGCGGCTCCCCCTGCGCCAGCACGGTGCCGCCGTGATACACGGGATAGCCCGGGTCGGGCACGATGGCCACGTCGCCCCGGTCGAGCACCGCCATCGCGAGGTGAGCGATGCCTTCCTTCGAGCCGAGCAGCGGGTGCAGCTCGGCGAACGGATCGCACGCGACTCCGAAGCGCCGCTGCATGTAGGCCGCCGCCGCCTCGCGGAACGCGGGCAGGCCGAGCTGGAAGGGATAGCGGCTCATCGCGGGATCGGCCGCCGCCCGCGCCAGCGCGTCGATCGCCGCCTCGGGCGGCGGGAAGTCCGCGTCCCCTGCCCCGACGTCGATCACGTCCACGCCCTGCTGGACGAGCCGCCGCTTGATGGACGGAATCTCGCCCATGGGGTAGCTGGGCAACGCGGACAGGCGCCTGCTCAACTTGGTCACAAGAGGCGTTCCCGCTCCTTTGAACCCCGGGGCATGGCCCCGGGGTTAACCCACCCGAACGGCACTCGGTTCCTTGTGAATCTACACGTCAGCGTCAGTCCCGCGGGTAGCGTCCGTCGGGTCTCCGCTCCGGGAACAGGCCGCGCGTCACCGCGATGGCGTCGATGGCCACGAGCAGGCCCTCCTTGGGAAGCGACTGCACGCCCAGGACCAAACCCGCGGGCGGGTTCCGCTGCGGGAAGAATTCTCCGCCCGCTTCGCGGATCAGGTCGAAGTCTGCGGGCCGGTAGTTCACGACGTAGATGCTCAGCTTGGTGACGTCGGACGGCACGGCGCCCGCGATCCGCAGCACCTGCGCGAGATTCGCGAACGCCTGGCGAGCCTGGGCGCGGAGGTCGCCCGGGCCGACGAGCTGGCCCGTCGAGTCGAGCGCCACCTCGCCCGAGACGTAGATCGTGAGGCCCACCTTGACGGCGTGGGTAAACCCGTCAAGGGCGGCGAGCGTGCCGGGGTTGATGTAGCGCGGACCGCCCGGCTCCGAGGCCGGCCCTCCCATCGCGCGCCCGCCGGCGGGCGGCAGGCAGCCGGCCACGAGGACCGCAATGACAGCCATGGCTATCTTCACGACAGCTCCTGAGTGTGGGGTTCCCCGATGCCGTGACGGGCGAAAAACTCCTCGCAGGCGTCGCGCACGTCCTCCCAGCGACCGATGAGGCGCTCCGCCGGCGGCAGTCCCTCGAGGACGAGCGGGCCATACCGCTTCGTGACGACGCGCCGATCCAAGAGAATTACGGCGCCGACGTCCGTTTTGCTGCGGATCAGCCGGCCGAATCCCTGTTTCAACTTGAGCGCTGCGTTCGGAACGAGGTAATGGCTGAAGCCGTTCAATCCCTTCGCCTCGAGGCGCTCGAGCCGCGCCGCGGTGAGGGGCTCGCTCGGCACCTTGAAGGGCAGCTTCGCGAGGATCAGCACCCGCAGCGCGCGGCCCGGCACGTCCACGCCCTCCCAAAAGGAATCGGTGCCGAGCAGGATCGCGGTGCCCGCGTCGCGGAAGCGGCGCAGCAGCAGGTCGCGCTGGCCCTCGCCCTGCACCAGGAGCGGCCAGCGGCCGCCGATCTCGCCGCGCACCGCGGCGGCGGTGCGGCGGAGCGCCCCGTGGCTCGTGAACAGGACGAACATGCCGCCGTCCGACGCGTGGGCGAGCTCGAGCAGCACGCGTGCCACCGCAGCGTCGTGCCCTTCCTCGTCGTCGCGTGGCTCGGGCAAGTCGGTCGGGATCGCGAACAGGCACTGCGACGGGAAGTCGAACGGCGACGGCAGGACCTCCCGCACCACGACGCGCGACGGCGGCAGGTCGAGCCCCAACCGCTCCTCGAGATAGCCGAACTCGCCACCGGCCGCGAGCGTGGCGCTCGTCAGGATCACCGTCTCGACGCGGTCGAACAGGTTCTCCTTGAGCAGCGGCGCGAGGTCGAGCGGCACCGCCGCGGCCGAGACGTTGGGGATCTTCTTGCCGCGCCGCTCGAGCCAGCGCACCGCCGCCGCCGCGCCCGGCGCCGGGCGGAGCGCCGCCGTGAGACCCGTCGCCGAGGCGTCGAGCCGCCGCACCACGCCCCGCAGCTCGCCGACGAGCTGCGCCCGCCGCTCGCTCGGGTCGTCGAGCGACAGGCGGTCGGCGACGGTCTCCACGCCGTCCCTCAGGCGCCCGAACGCGACCAGCAGGTTGTCGAGCGAGACGCCCAGGCCCTCGGCCCAGATGACGTCGCCCGCGAACTCGTCGCCCAGGCGCAGCACGCTCGGCGCTCCCTGCTCGCGGTCGAGCCGGCGGCCGAGGTGCGCGAATACTTCCTCGGCCGCGCGGCGCGCCGCGTTCAAGGCGTCCCGCAGGCCCTGCTCGATCAGGTCGCGGCTCGCGGCGCTGAGCAGGTCGTCCCGCCCCCGCAGCAGGATGGCGAGCGTGGGCAAGAGGCCGCGCCCACTGCGCTCGAGCCGCGACAGCAGCCGGTTCACGCCCACCATACTCACCTGCGCGCCCAGGTGGGTCGCCGCCACGTCCTCGAGGTGGTGCGCCTCATCGAGCACCAGTCGCCGGTAGGGCGGCAGCACCGCGGCTTCCTGCCAATTGTCGGACGCCATCCGCACGGCGAGGTCCGACGTGAGCAGGTGATGGTTCACGACCACCACGTCCGCCTCGGCTGCGCGGCGGCGCGCCTGGAACACGAAGCAGCGCTCGAAGTGCGGGCACTTGAGGCGGGTGCACAGGTCCGATTCCGCCGCCACGGCGTCCCACACCTCCGCCCCCGGCTCGTCGGCGAGGTCGGCGAGGCTGCCGTCGCTCGTCCTCGCGGCCCACGCGCCGAGCGACACCAGCTCCGCCGCCTCCCGCTCGTCGAACAGCGTCTGCAGGCCCGCGCGCGCCTGCTCGAGGCGCGCCAGGCAGAGGTAGTTGTGCCAGCCCTTGAGTAGCGCGAAGCTCGGCGTGTGGTCGCCCGTGCCGAGCGCACGGGCGAGGATCGGCAGGTCCTTCCCGACGAGCTGCTCCTGCAGGTTGATCGTGTTGGTCGAGACGATGGTGCGCTCGCCGTTCTCGCGCGCCCACACGAGGGCCGGGACGAGATAGGCGAACGACTTCCCCACGCCGGTGCCGGCCTCGAGCAGCGCGATGCCGCCGTCGTTGTAGAGGTCGGCGCCGTAGGCCGCCATGTCCCGCTGGCTGGGCCGGTCCTCGAACCCGCCGAGCGCGCGCGCCACGGCCCCGCCCGGAGCGAGCAGGCCCGCCACGTCGATGGCGTCGAGCCGGGTGGTGGAGCGCGGGCGCGGGCATTCGACCACGACGTAGAACTCCGTGACCGCGTTGTCCACGATCCCGAACCCGACCCCGCCGTCGTGCAGCCGCGCCGCCACGGCGAGGTCCGCCCCGGAAGGCTCGAGCACGCCGCTCGGATGGTTGTGCACCAGCATCTCGCCGCGCCCCGCGATCCCGGGAAGCGCCAGCACCGCGTCCACCGTGCCGCGCGCCACCACGCGCGCCTCCACCACGAGCCCGTTCGCGTCGGGCCGCACCACGAACGACACTTCGCGCCCGTGCGCCGCCGCGATCTCCGCCCTGAGCTGCTCGCGCACCGGCGCGGCGAGGCGCTCGGCGCTCACGTCTTGAGCTCGCGCTTCTTCGCCGCCGGGAACAGCACGTTGTTGAGGATGAGGCGATAGCCCGGCGAGTGCGGATGCAGCGACAGGTCGGTCGGGGGATCGCCGATCTGGTGCTGCTGGTCCTCCGGGTCGTGCCCGCCGAAGAAGGTCCACGTCCCTGTGCCGTGGTCGCCGTGGACGTACTTCACCCACGGCGCCCCCTCTTCGTCGCCCAGCACGGTGATGCTCGGCTTGAGCCGGCTCCGCATGAACGACGTCGTGAGCCCGTAGAAGTCGGGGATCACGTCGCGGTGGCTCTGCACCAGCATCGTGGGCACGGGGTCGATCTTGGCGCTGAAGTTGAACAGCTTGAACGCCCCGAGCGGCTGGCGGCGCAAGCCGGCGTTCACCTGGTGCCCGTCGATGTCGGAGAAGCTCGCCACCTGGGGGTTGGGCTCGAGGTGCGCCCCGGTGAAGGCGAGCGCCTTGGACCAGTCGAGCTTGGCGTCGGCCTGCGGGTCCATCGGCGTGCCGTCGGCGAAGGCGGCGGCGATGTCCACGCCTTCGGCCGCGAGCGCGAGGTCGAGCGTCTCGGTGGCGGTGCACATCGCGAACAGGAAGCCGCCGTTTCCCACGTAGTCGCGGATGCCCCGCGCCACCGCTTTCTTCAGCTCGGGAACGCTCGCGAAGCCGAGCTGCCGCGCCGCGGCGCCGTTGAATCGCACCATCTCGCCGAGCCAAGGCGCGCCGGCGTAGATGAGGTAGAACTTCGAGTACTGCCCGGTGAAGTCCTCGTGGTGCAGGTGCAGCCAGTCGTAGGTGCGGAGCCCGCCCGCCATCACCTCCGGGTCCCACACCTTCGCGAACGGGATCCCGGCGTACTGCAGCGCCATCGTCACGGCGTCGTCCCACGGCGGGGCGTTGGGGGGCACGTACACGGCCACCTTGGGCGCTTTCTCGAGCGGCACGGCGTCCATGTTGGACGCCTCGATCTCCCCCTTGATCGCCGTGACCTGAGTGTCCGTCACCGGCTCGACCCGCACGCCCGCGAGCGCCGCATCGCGCCGGATCGCATCGCCGTCGGGGACGAGGAACGAGCCGCCGCGATAGTTGAGCAGCCACTCCGCACGGAGCCCCGCCTGCACCACGCGGTAGGCGACGCCGTAGGCCTTGAGGTGGTCGGACTGCAGGTCGTCCATAGGAAGCAGCAGCTGGGCGGTAGCAGGCGGTAGCAGGCGGTAGAAGGCGGTAAGGGGCGACGGCGCGCCCAGAAAGTCCGCACCGACCGCCAGTCCGGCCGTCCGCCCGACCGCCCTCACGAACGCTCTCCGCTTCACGACTTGGGAACCGCTCCCTTCGCCCGCTCGAGTTCGCGCCGCGCTTCGGGGACGACCGCGCTCTCGGGGTAGCTGAGAATCAGGTGCTCGAGGTGGCGGACCGCGTCGAGCGCCTGGAGCTGCCGCAACAGGAGCCGCGCCCACTCGAGCTCCGCGGCCGGCGCGGCGGCGCCTGTTCCCTCTCCCCCGCCCCCCCCGATGCGCACCACCTCAGCGAACAGCGTCGCAGCGGTGCGCTGCTCTTCAGGGCCCGCGCCCGGCCGTGCCGCGATGCGCCCCGCGAGGAGCAGCAGCTCGGCCGCTCCGCCACGCTGCCCTTCGGCGGTCAGTTGCCCAGCCGTAAGGCGTAAGGCTTGAACAGCCCCGATCGAGTCGCCGCGCGCCAGCGTGAGCAGCGCGTCGCCCAGCTCGGGGAAGCGGTCGCGCCGCACCTGCTGCATCAACGCGAGCATCGCGGTGCGCTCGACGGCGTCGCGCCGCTCCCCGGCGTACGGCCCGGCGGCGCGAAACTCGTCGGCCCCCGCCTTCAAGTCGCCGCGATACAGCGCCACCCATCCTCGGAGCGCCGCCGCGTCGACGCTCGAGTCGCCGGCGAGGGCCGAGTCGGCGCGCGCCAGCTCGCCGCGGCGGATCCGGGCCCGCACGAGCGCCCGGCCCAGGGCCGCGCGGTCGTCCGCGGGGACGCGATCCCCCACGGCGGCGAGCCGGGCGGTGGCGGCGTCGAGGTCGTCCTGGCGGATCAGCGCCTCGACGAGCGCGGTGTTGGCGAGCGCCTGCGCGTCCGCGGGCGCCGTCGAGTCCACCGCCAGGCGCTCGAGCACCGGGCGCGCCGCCGCGAAGTCGCCCGCGTCGAGCAGGGCGCGCGCCGCATCCGCGCGAGCGCGGGCGGCGACGGGCTGCGGCACGACGTCCGCGAGCCGCGCCAGTGCGAGCGCGCGCACCCGCCGTCCCTCCGGGGTGCCGCGCGCCCCCGCCAGATCCGCGAAGCGCCGCAGCGCGAACGCCGCCTGCGGCGACCCGGCGGCGGTGACCGCCGGCTCGAACACCGCCCACGCGCGCGCGGGGTCGCCCCAGGCGAGCAGCAGCTCGGCGCCAAGCCGCTGGGCCACGGGCGAGGGGTCTTCCACGAGCGCCCGCGTCACCCGGTCGCGCTGCCCCGGCGCCACGTCGGCGAGCTGCGCCGCCGCGTTGGGCAGCTGGTCCGGGGCGGCAGTCGCCGCCCGGCCCCACTGGCGCGCCGCGTCCTCCCAGTCTCCCCGTCGCGCGGCGAGGTCGGCCAGTTCGACGGCGAGCGCGCCCGCGCGGCTTCCGCCGAGCGCCCGCTGCCCCGCGACGAGCACCGCCCGCGCCTCGTCGAACCGGCGGGCGTCCGCCAGCGCGAGCGCCCATTCGCGATACGGCCCCTCCTCGCCCGGCGCGAGCGCGATCCAGCGCCGTGCCGCGTCCTCCGCGCTATCCGGCTCGTTCAGCGTGGCGAGCGTACGCACCTCGAGCGCCCGGAAAGCGCGGTTCGTCGAGTCTCGCGCGAGCGCCCGTCGCACCAGCGGCAGCAGCTCGCGGAGGCGGCCGAGCGGCGGCAGCACGCGCTCGAGCCCGAGCAGCGCCGCGAGGTTCGTCGGCTCCCCGCGCAGCACGGCGAGGTAAACCACGGCCGCGCGGTCGTGCCGGCCCGTGCGCTCCAGCTCGACCGCCTCGCCGATGACTTGAGCCCGGACGGGGCGGCTCGGGACAAGCAACAGCGCGCCTGCCCCGAACACGAGCAAGCACCGACGCGCGATGCGCGGGTAAACCCGCGGCTCGGCACCGGCCGGTAAACCGGCACGACTCCGCTTCAGCGGACGGCGCCGAGCCGCGGCTTCAGCCGCGGACGGGGCACGGGCTCGAGCCCACACGCTAATGCTGGGGCGCATTGATCAACCGGAAGTACTCGAGCACGAGGCGGCGCTGCTCGGGAGTGAGCCGGGCCAGCTCTTCCCAGGTGGGATAGCGGAGCTTCGGACCGGCGCCCGTGGCCCCGGCGGCGAGCACGCCCGGCAGATGGACGCTGTCGCCGATGGCCGGGCGGCTCACCCGCTCCTTGTGATCGTCCGGCTCGGGGCCCGTGAGCGTGCGGCCCGCGTCGAGCAGCCGCCGGTACAGCCGGCTCTGGCGCTCGATCGTCTGGCGGTCGAGCCGGCCGGCCTCGAGCTGGCGGGCGAGCTCGCGCGCCTCCTCGGCGAGGGGCCCCGCGGCGGCGCTTCCGCCCGCGGCCTGCAGCCGCTCGAGCTGCTCGGCCAACGCGCGCTGGCGGGTCGCGAGCGCGCGCAGCTGCTCGAGCACGGCCTGACCGCCCAGGCCCATCAACGGCAGCAGTCCCTGCGCCTGCCCGTTCAGCCCGCCCTGCGACTCGGCGAGGCGCGCGAGCTGCTCCACCGCCTCGGCGAACCCCGTGCCCGAGCGCGCGCCCGCGACCTGGCCACGGCTCCGCGCCAGCGCCAGCGCCGTGGCGTTCAGGGCGTCGACCGCCTCGCCCGCGAGCGCGGCGGCGGCCGGGGTGTTGGGCTCTCCCTGCTCCAGCTGCTCGCGCGTCGCCGCCATCTGGCGCTCCGCGAAGCCGAGCGCGCGCTCGAGCTGCGGCGAGACGAGCGCGTGCCGGCCGGCGGCCTCGCGGATGTGACGCTCCACCATTGCCGTCCCCTCCTCGACCGACGCCTGGCGCGACCGCGTGGCGGCGCCGCCCTCCCCGCGCTCCAGCGCCTCAGCGACCTGCTGCTGCCGCCGGGCGAGGGCCGCCGTCTCCGACAGGGCCTGATCGAGCGCGGCCAGCGTTTCCTCGCGCCACGCCTGCACCAGCGAGTCGCGCCGGGCGCGCAGCGCCTCGGGTATCTCCGCGAGTGCGGTTTCCGCCTCGGCACCGGTCGCGCCCGCGGCACGCGCATCGCCCGCCGCCGCCGCACCGGCGGCCTGCCCCATCGCCCGCTGGGCGCGCCGCGCCGCATCTTGGGACCTGGCCAGCGGCTGCGCGTCGGGCGCCCCCTCGGCCGCGCGGGCCAGGTCCTGCGCCGCCTGGGCGATCCCCCGCCCCAGCGAATCCGCCCGCGTCGCGAGCGCACGCTCTCCCCGGGCGGCGGCCGTGTCGGCGCGCGGCGCATCCGCGCGGTTCCACTCGGCCTGGCGTTGCTGCAGCTCTTCCGCATCGGCGGCGAGCGACGCCAGCGCGCCCTCGACGGCCGCGCGGCGGAACAGCTCGCCGCTCCGCTCGAGCTCTTCCTTCAACTGTTGCTGCGCCTCGGCGAGCCGCTGTAAGGCCTGTCGCATCGCCTCCGGGTCGAGCCGCGCCAGCGCCCGTTGCAGGTCGCGCAGCCGCTGCTCCAGCTCGGGGCTGATGGCGCGCTCGAGCAGCTGTTGCACCTCGCGCAGCCGCGCCTGGAACGCCGTGTCGTCGATCCCCGCGGCATGGGCGGCGCGGGCGATCTCCGCCACTTCGCGCGCCAGGGCGCGCACGCGCTGCTGCAGCGCCTCCTGCTCGCGGGCCAGGGCCTCGGCCCGCTCCGTCGCCTGGAACGGCAGCGTGCCCGCCTGAGCGGCCCCCGGGGGGGGCGTCCGCGTACCGCTGGGCGCGGCGTCACGCGAGCGCTCCTGCGCCAGCGTGCCCGTGCGCTCGCCCAGGGCGCGCTGCTCCGCCGCGAGCGAATCGGCCGCCGCCGCCGCGTCCTGCGCCGCCTCGCGGGTCGCGGCCCGCAGCTCGTCGAGGCTCGGCAGGCGCAGCGCGTACTCCACGCTCTGGCCGCGGTGCGGCACGGGCGCGTTATCCCAGGCGTCCACGCGCAGCCGCAGCGTGTCCCCCGGCAACAGGCCGCGGGCCGTGGCGTCGAGGTCGCCCTGCACGATGGCGCGCTCCCCCACGCCGCTCACGTCGAGCGGCTGCCGCAGCGGCTGCCCCGTCTTCCCGGTGCGGCTCACGCGCCAGCTCACGAGCTCCAGCCGCGACAGGCCGTGGTCGTCGCGCGCGTCCACGACGAGCGGCTGGCGCAGCGACAGGGGGAGCGTCGTGTCCCGGCCCGGCAGTGGCACGAGCACCACGGGCGCCGAATCGGGGATCACGCGCAGCTCGAGCTCCGGCGCCGCGCCCTCGAGCGGTCCACCGTCCGCCGCGGTGAGGTCGAGCCGCCACGTCCCCGAGGCCGCAGGGAGCAGCCGGCCCGAGAAGCGGGCTCCCTCCACGGCGAGCCGTGACGCAGGGCCCCGGCCCTCGTGGCTCCACGCGGCGCGCGCCAGCGCCACGCTCGCCGAGCCGCTCGTCAGGATCTCCGTGCCGGCGGGGATCGGCACGGTGTCGGCGCCCGAGACGAGCGGCTCGTCGGCGCGGGCGAGGTAGGCGGGATAGCGGGCGGTGAGCTCGAGCGCGGCGACGAATGCGGGGAGCGCCACCGTCACCCGCCGCACGGCGCTGGTGCGGGCGCCGCTCGCCGCCTTCACATACAGGTCGCTCTCGAGCGGCCCGACGCGGCGTGCGGCGCGGCCCGCGGAGTCGAGCGTCACGGCGGCCCCGCGCCACGCCTCCCCGGGGCCGCGGGTCCACAGCACCGCGCGGGCGGCGGCGGGCGCCTCGATCGTCACCGTCACGCTGGCGCCGCGCGGCACCGTGGCGCGGTCCAGGAGCACGCGCACCGGCGCGCGCGCGTCGCGCAGCGTGCGGAGCGGGTGCCAGAAGGCGGCGCGCCCGGTGGCGGGGGCGGCCGCGACGAACAGCGCCGCCCCCGCGAGCCCGACTCCCGCGGCGACGCCGATCGCGCGGCGCGTCTGCCGCGCGAGTGTCCGGCGCACCAGCGGAGTCGCCTGCTCGACGATGCCCGCGGCGCGGCGGTCCGCGAGCGCAAACAGGTCGGCGCTCGCCCCGCTACGGCTCGCGGCGGGCGTGACCGTGCTCTGAACGCTGCCCGAGCGCGTCCCGGCGGCCTGCTCGACCAGCCGGCCGAGCGCGGGCGGCGCCGCGGCCGCGCCGGCGCGCGCCGCCGCCCATCCCGCCGCCCCCGCCACCCCGAGGATCGCCGCCCATGCCGCGAGCACCGCGCTCACCCGCGGCGCCAGCAGCATGCCCGCCGCCGCGATCGCAAAGACCACGCCCGCGCTGGAGACCAGGATCGCTCCGGCGCGGGCGCGCGCGTGCGGCAGCCCGAGCTGCCGCAGCCGGACCGCCGTCTCGGTCACCGGGTCGAGCTCACGGCGTAAGTGAAGAGGTTCACACCCATGCGCAGCGCCGCCTCATGCAGCTCGGGGGGGTCGTGGTGGACGTCCGGATCCTCCCAGCCGTCCCCCAGATCGGACTGATAGGAATAGTACACCACGAGGCGGTCACCCAAAAAGACGCCGAACCCTTGGGCCGGCAGCCCGTCGTGCTCGTGGATCTTGGGAATGCCGCGCGGGAAATCGTAGACGAGATGATACACGGGATGCGCGAGCGGCACCTCGACCAGCGGGTGGTCGGGGAAGACGCGCGCGATCTCGCGCCGGAACGACTTGTCCATGCCGTAGTTGTCGTCGGCGTGTAGGAACCCACCCTGCTCGAGGTAGCGGCGCAGGATCTTGAGCTCCTCGTCCGAGAAGCGCACGTTGCCGTGCCCCGTCATGTAGATGTACGGCACGTCCCACAGCTCCGGCCCGGCGAGCGTGACGACGCGCTCCCGCTCCGCGACCTGCAGCGCCGTGCGCTCGCGCAGGGCGGTGAGGAGGTTCGGCAGGCTGGAGGGATTGGCGTACCAATCGCCGCCGCCGTCGTAGTGCAGGCGGCCGATGGTGAGCGAAGCCAAGTGCGGAGTGCGGAGTGCGGAGTGCGGAGTTCCCGGCTCGGCGTTCGTCGCGCCGACTCCGCATTCCGCATTCCGCACTCCGCATTCGGAGCGGCCGGCGAGCGGCAGCCACAGTGCCGCGAGGATGATGGCCAGGGTTTTCACAGTTCGTTCACGAGCCGATATGCGGTGTTCCGCGTGATCCCCGTCTCGGCCGCGAGGCGCTCGGCGACGTCTTTGCGGGTCATCCCCTGCGCCAGCAGCGCGCGGGCGCGCTCCTCGGGATCGGGGGGCCGCTCCTCGCGCGCGGGCCGGCCGGCGCCCGCGACCACGACCGTGACCTCGCCGCGCACCGGGGCTCGGGCGTAATAACCCGCGAGCTCGGCCAGGGTCCCGCTGCGCGTCTCCTCGAACACCTTCGTCAGCTCGCGCGCCACCGCGGCGCGGCGCTCCTGCCCGCACGCCGCCGCGAGGTCGTCCAGTAGGTCCACCACGCGCAGCGGCGCCTCGAACAGCACCGTCGTCCACTCGCTCTCCGCCACGAGGTCGAGCAGGCGGCGGCGCTCGCCGCCCTTCCGGGGCAGGAAGCCGAGGAACAGGTAGCGGTCCGCCGCGAGCCCCGAGACCGAGAGCGCAGCGGCCACGGCGGTCGGACCCGGGACCGTCACGACGGGAACGTCCCGCGCGCGCGCCGCGGCCACGAGCTCGGCGCCGGGGTCGCTCACGGAGGGAGTGCCGGCGTCGGTGACGAGCGCGACGTCCTTGCCGCTGCCGAGCAGGTGGAGGACGCGCCGCAGCGCGGCCGCCGGGGAATGCGCGTGGACGCTCAGCAGGTCGGCGCGGGAGCCGACGTGCGCGAGCAGAGTCTTCGTGTGGCGGGTGTCTTCCGCGGCGACCGCCGCGACGCCGCGCAGGGTCTCGGCCGCGCGCGGCGAGAGGTCGTCCAGGTTACCGAGCGGCGTCGCCACCACGTAGAGCGTGCCGGACATCTCACCACGCCACCTGCCAGGGCAGCCCCGTGTAGAAGCCGGCGGCCTGCAGCACGTAGCGGTGCTCCTTGGTGGCCTCGCGCAGGATCTTGGGCGCCGTGCCCGGCATCACGACCTCCACCCCCTCGAGCAGCTGCAGCGACCAATCGGTGAGCGCGCTCGACAGCTCGTCAGGCTGCACCACCGCGTCCGGCGTGTCGGCACCGCGCGGCACGGAGAGCAAGGACAGCGCCCTGTGCGTCCCGACGATCCCCGCGCATACGCGCGACGCGCGCCGCTTCGCCTCACCCGGAAACTCCTTGTCCACCTCGTCCACGATGCGCCAGTACAGCTCGCGGTAGGTGTTGATCAGGGCGTTGGCGGCTTGGGCGGGCAGCTCGGCGGCGGGCGGAAACAAGCATGCCACCACCGCCGGCGTGGCGCCGTCGGGCGTGTGCGCGAACTGCGATTCGATGTACTTGCCGACCGGCAGCGCCTCCGGCCGGTCGCAAAAGTAGCCGGTGGTGAAGCGGCCGTTCTCGAACCGCAGGTAGGACACGCGGCCGTTCGAGATCAGCTCGAGCACGCCACTGACCTGCTCCTGCTGCAGCGCCGGGAAGAAGGCGCCCGGCTGCTCCGGGTCCACGAACCGGCTCTGGACGGGCGCGGCGCACGACTGGTACATCCAGGCGAGCTGCTCCATCGGCGCGGCGGCGTACATCAGCTCGCCCCGCTCCACTTCCCCGCGCATCCGCTTCAGCGCCTCCGTGATCGTGACGACCTGCCGCCCCGTGGTATGCAGCGAGGCCGCGTTCACGGCTTCGCCTTTGCGGAAGAACAGCAGCAGGCACTCGTCCGGGAGATAGGCCGTGATGTAACCGTCCACGCGGCCGTCGCGGTCCCGTTTGGCGAAGGCCAGGAGGTTGTCGAGGTGGATGAAGGCCAGGCGGGTCCGATGCACCAGCCGGTTCACCTGCGGGAACATCAGATCCGCGAGGCGAACCGGCGAATTCATCAGGCGAGCGGTGCTCGCGCGCATGGTCCTCCGGGGAGGATGCTACGCCAGATGCTGTTGGATCTTCTGCACGAACGCCGGCTTCGGATAGGCGCCGACCAGCGTGTCCACGTGGCGCCCGTCCTTGAAGAATAGAATACTCGGAATCGACCGCACGTTGAAGCGCATCGCGGTCTGCTGATTCGCGTCCACGTCCAGCTTGACCACCTTGACCCGGCCGTTGTATTCGCCGGCGAGCTGCTCCAGAATCGGCGCCACCATGTGGCACGGGCCGCACCAGGTGGCCCAGAAGTCCACGATGGCGAGCCCCACGTGCTGCTCCACTTCGTGTGCGAACGTGGCGTCACTGACCGCCGCGGGATGTCCTGCTGCCATGAAACCCTCCACTCCGTCTCTCTTGACCGTTAAGTTGACTGCCATATGGCCGACGCCCGTCCCAGCATCGCCCACGTGGGCATCGCGGTCCCCAGCATCGCCCGAGCCCTGGCGTTCTATCGCGACGTCCTCGGCCTCACCCCTGGCCCCCCCGAGTCCGCCGACGGGGCCACCATCGTGAGTCTGGCGTTCGGCGACGTCCACGTCGAGCTGCTCGAGCCGCGCGATCCCGCGGGGCCCGTGGCGAAATTCCTCGCGAAACGGGGGCCGGGGATCCACCACATCTGCTACCGGGTGCCGGACCTGGACCGGGCGCTGGAGCGCTGCCGAGCGGCGGGGTATCGCCTCGTGGACGACGTGCCGCGGCGCGGCGCGGGCGACCGACGCATCGCGTTCCTACACCCCAAGGCGACGGCCGGCATCCTGCTGGAGCTGACCGAGTAACCGTAACGCCGGCCCCTAGGGTCCGGTTCCCGACCCGGGCTTGCACGCCCCCGCCGGATTGGTGACGACGTCGAGGTGCACGTCGTTGACGAGCCAGCTGCCGCTCTTGGCGCGCACGAGATCGACCGGGAACACGAAGTTGCATCCGGTCACCCGCTGCAGCTCGACCCGGAAGGAGCGCTCGTTCGAGTTGCCGGGAACCAGCAGTGGGCCTTCGACCACGCGGTAGCCCGCATGCACGAGGTACCGCTGCATGACGAGGAGACGCTGGCGCAGCTCTTCCGGCTTCATCCAGTCGTTGGCGGGACCGCGCTCGGTGCCCCACAGCGCGCCCATGCGCTGCAGGTCGCCCGCCTTCACGGCGGCGAAGAACTGGTCGAGCGTCTGGTTCATCGACTGCGGCGAGACCGTCTGGGGACCCGGGGCGCCACCACAGGCGAGGCCGGCGAGCGCGCACAGCACGGTGAGTCGTCGTCTCACGGCGGCACCCTGAGGTGAACGGAGTGAACCGAAGGTAAGGCGGCATGCGGCTCTACGTCAACATCGATCACGTCGCGACGCTGCGCGAGGCGCGCAAGACGGACGAACCCGACCCGGTGCGCGCCGCCGAGGCGGCCGAGCGCGGCGGCGCGGACGGCATCACCGTGCACCTGCGCGAGGACCGCCGTCACATCCAGGACGCGGACGTGCGCGCGCTGCGCGAGCGCGCGCACACCGTGCTGAATCTCGAGCTGGGCGCGAGCGCGGAGATCCTGCGGCTCGCCTGCCGCCTCCGCCCTTTCCAGGCGACGCTCGTGCCGGAGCGGCGCCAGGAGATCACCACCGAGGGCGGGCTCGCCCTGCGGCCGCGCGACCGCAAGCTCGCGCACGCGATCCGGCGTCTCGCCGGCGCGGGCATCCGCGTCAGCCTCTTCATCGATCCCGAGCCGCGCACGATCGAGCGGGCCGCCGCGCTCGGCGTCGCGGCGATCGAGCTGCACACGGGCCGCTACGCCCACACCTGGAGCCGGAGCGAGGCGGCGCTCGCGGCCCTGCGCCGCGCCGCCCGCGAGGCCCGCGCCCTCGGCCTCGCCGTGCACGCCGGCCACGGCCTCACCTACCACAACGTCCAGCCCGTCGCCGCGATCGCGGAGATCGAGGAGCTCAACATCGGGCACTCGATCGTGAGCAATGCCGTCTTCTGGGGGATGGAAGAGGCGGTCCGGCGCATGCGGCGGCTTGTGGACGAGGCCGGGAAGTCTTCTTAGCTTGTTTCCGCCATGACGCCCCCAGGCAAGCCCCTCGGCATGTCCGACTTCTTCGCCCTCGAGGCGGGGGAGTATCTCGAGCGGCTGGACGCGTTGCTCCAGCAGAGCGAGACGCCCGCGGCGGACGAGTTCGTGCGGCTGGCACGGGCGCTGCGCGGCAGCGCCTTGATGGCGAATCAGCAGGCGATCGCCAAGGCGGCGGCGGGCGTCGAGTCGCTGGCGCGCGCGCTGCGCGAGGGCCGCCGCCCGTGGGATGCCCAGACGAAGCAGCTCGCCGTGCGCGCGATCGACGACCTCAAGATCTTCGTGCGCCGCGCGGCGAACTGGACCCAGGCCGACAGCGCCAAAGCGGAGGCGCTGGGCGCGCAGCTGGACCAGCTCGCGGGCCGCCCTTCCGCCCAGGTGCGGGCGGCCGAGGCGCTCGGCCTCGACGCCGGCGCCCGCGCGTTCGTGGCGCGCGAAGGCGCGGCGATCGCGAGCGCGCTGGACCGCGCGGCCCAGGCTCTGCGCGCCAACCCGCTGGCGCACGACCCGCTGCAGCACGTGCTGCGCGCGCTCCAGGGGCTGCGCGGCCTCGCGGCGCTGAGCGACCTGCCGCCCCTCCCCGACCTGCTGGAGGGGATCGAGCGCGCCATCGGCGAGCTGTCCCGCCCGGGCTTCGCCCCCCCCGCGAGCGTGGGCGACCTGTTCCAGGGTGCGGCGAGCGCGATCGCGAAGAGCGCCCGCGAGGTCGCCGAGCGCGGCCGGCCCGATCCCGAAGGCCCGGAGTTCCGGAGCTTCGCGGCCCTGCTCGTGAAGGTCCTGGAGAGCGAGCCCGACGTCGTGCCCGTCACGTCCCTGTACTACGAGGACGCGGGTCCGCACGTGGTGAAGCAGGGCGTCCCGGCGGCGCGGCCCGCGACCCTGGGACGGTTGGAGCTCGTGAGCCACGGCGAGCACCTGCGTCAGGCGGCGGACTCGCTGGAGCGCGCCCCCAGCCCGACGCAGCGGGAGCTCCGCGCCCACACGCTGGCGGGCACGTTCCGCGCGCTGGCGCAGGCGGGCGGCGGGGCGCTCCCCGAGCGCGTGGCGCAGTTCGCGGCGGCGGCGCGCGAGGCCGTGTCGAGCGGGGTCGCGGTGCGCCGCGCCACCGAGTTCGCCAACGTGCTGCGGCGCGCCGGCGACCTCCTGACGCGCTCCGGCGCGGGCGATGAGGCGGCGCTCGCCGCCGAGCTGGACGACCTCACCGGAGCCCTGCACGCGCTGGGCGGGCCGGGAGCGCGCCCGGCTCCGAGCGCGCCGCTACCGCCCCCCGCTCCGTCGGCAGTCGCCGACCAGTCGGTCCCCGAGTCGCCCGACCTGGTGGGGTCCTGGGCCGTTTACCAGCGGCTGACGCGCGCGGGGGTCGGCCCCGCGTCGCTCGAGGAGCTCGTCGCGCTGAAGGACGCGCGCACGGCACCGCGCGCGCCCTCGCTCGACACGGGGCGCCCGGTCGAGCCCTCGATCGTGGACATCCGCGCGCTGCTGTATCGCGGCGACCGCGCACTCCAGCGCGCACACGAGCTGCGCGAGCAGGCGAAGCATGCCACCGGCGACGCGCTCCGCGCCCTCGTCGACGAAGTCTGCGACCTCGTTGCCCTCGCTGCCGAGCCCGGCCCCCCCGGCCCCCCCGGCCCCCTCGGCCCCTAGGCGGTCCACCCGCGCCCCGTGGGCGTGGGTGGCGGGGCTCGTCGTCACGGCGGCGCTGCTCTACTGGACGCTGCACGACGTGGACCCGCGCGCCGTGCTGGGCCACATCCGCCGCGCCCATCCCTTCCTTCTTATGGCGGCGGTGCTCACCGCCACGCTCACGTTTCCCCTGCGCACGGCTCGCTGGCGCCTGATCCTGCGGGACGTGGACGGCCACCGCTTCCCGTGGCTGCCGCTGTGGCACGCCACGGCCGTCGGCTTCATGGCCAACAACCTCCTCCCGGTGCGCGCCGGCGAAGTGGCGCGCGCCTACGTCGCGCGACGCCGGCTCCCCGTGCGCTTCATGACGGCGCTCGCCTCGATCGGCGTGGAGCGGGCGCTCGACGGCCTCGTCATGGTGGGTCTGTTGGCGCTCGCGCTCGCGGCGCCGTCGTTCCCCGGCCACGCGACGCTGGGCGGCACCTCGCTCGCGAGCGTCACCACCGGCGCGGCGGCGCTGTTCGCGGGCGTCCTCGTTGTGGCGCTCGCCGTGGTGCACCGGCCCGCGCCGTGGCTCTCCCTCGCGAGCAGGCTGGCGCACCGGGTGCTCCCACCGGCCCTCGCCGATCGGCTGACGCATCTGGCCGAGGGCGTCGTCGCGGGGCTCGCCGTCCTGAAGCATCCC
Source organism: Gemmatimonadota bacterium (assembly GCA_003222115.1). Classification (GTDB taxonomy): domain Bacteria; phylum Gemmatimonadota; class Gemmatimonadetes; order Gemmatimonadales; family GWC2-71-9; genus AG29. The sequence goes on from QHUL01000089.1 coordinate 20,073, forward strand.
GGCCGCTTCGCGCTGGTGGTGGGTTGGTCGCTCGTCCTGTGGCTCGTGAACGCGGCGTCGTTCGCGCTGTGCTTCCGCGCCTTCGACCTCCCGCTGGCGCCGGAAGCGGCCCTGCTGTTGCAGGGCGTGATCGGCTTCGGCGTCGCCCTGCCCTCGTCCCCCGGCTTCTTCGGGCCGTTCGAGGCGGCGACGCGCGTGACGCTCGCGCTCTACGGGATCGGCGCCGAGCAGGCGGTGAGCTACGCGGTGGCGTATCACCTCGGCGGGTTCGTGCCCATTACGCTGCTCGGTCTGTACTCGCTATCCCGCACGCACCTGCGCCTCGGTGAGCTGCGCCGGGCGGAAGCGGTGGACGAGTAGCGTGGCGGCACCGGACCGGGTCCGCGTCGCGGCGCACGCGAAGCTCAACCTGTTCCTGCGGATCCTCGCGCGCGAGCAGTCCGGCTACCACCAGATCGAGACCGCCTTCGCGCTGCTCGATTTGGCGGACGAGCTGACGGTGTCGCGCGCGCCGGCGGGCGTGACGCTGGCAGTCCAGGGCGCCACCGCCGACCTCGGGCCGCCGGAGGAGAACCTCGCCGTGCGCGCCGCGCACGCGGTGCTCGAGGCCTCGGGCCGGCGCTTCGGCGTCGCGATCGAGCTCGTGAAGCGGATCCCCGTGCGGGCGGGGCTCGGCGGCGGCTCGAGCGACGCGGCGGCCGCGCTCCTCGCCGTGAACGCCCTCGGCGGCGACGCCGTCCCCCGCCCCGAGCTGCTGCACCTCGCCACGCGGCTGGGTGCCGACGTGGCCTTCCTCGCGAGCGGCGCGCCCGCGGCGGTCGCGTGGGGGCGCGGCGAGCGATTGTTCCGCTTCGCCCCGCCGCCCGCCGCGCCCGCGCTCGTCGCGGTGCCGCCCATGGACGTCGCGACGCCGGACGCCTACGGCTGGTGGGACGCGCTCTACCCGGAGCCCGCCGCGCGCGGTCCCGTGGTACTCGACGCCGAGGCGCTCGCCGGCTGGGGCAGCATCGGCCGCCTCGGCGGCAACGACTTCGAGATCCCGGTGTTCGGCAAGCACCCCGCGCTGCGCACCCTGTACGAGCGACTGGCCGGGACGAAGCCTCTGTGGGTGCGGCTGTGCGGCTCGGGGAGCGCGGTCGCCGCGGTGTACCGCTCGGAGCGCGACCGCGACGATGCGGCGATGATGCTGGGGGAGAAGCAGCAGCGACTGATCCGCACGATGACGCGGGCGACGCCCCCCGCGGGGCCGAAGCCGAGCGACTCCTGACCCGTCCGAGCGGGACCCCGCTACAGCGACTTCAAGAACATGATCAACGCCGCACTATCGGCCGGGGACAGTGCCTTGAACCGGTCGCGCGCGCCGGCCGCTTCGCCGCCGTGCTGCGCCAGCGCCTGATCCAGTGTCGTCGCGCGGCCGTCGTGCAGGAAATGCGTGGCGAACCGTAGCGCGATCAGCGGCTCGGTCCGGAACTCGGCCGGCGTCGCCAGGCCGAGGCAGATGTCCGCGAGGTCCGGGCCCATGTCGTGCAGCAGCAGATCGCTGTAGGCGGCGAACTGCTTGTTGCTGAGCGCCGCGATGGGGCTCGGCCCGGTGCGGAGTGTCGGCACGTGACAGGCGGCGCACCCGATCTGCGAGAACAGGTCGCTGCCGTGGCGCTCGTTGTCGCCACCTCTCAGGGGGCTGGGCGCGGCGAGGAAGCGCACGAAGGCGTCGGCCTGATCGAGCGTCGCCTGGTCGATCTCCGGGTCGGCGACGGGATCGACGCCCGGGGGAATCGCCGCTCCGCCGATGGTTCCCTCGGCGGGCTGCTCGGGGTTCGTAATGCCCTGCTCGGCGAGAAACGCGCCGGCGTTGAACTCGCGCAGCGTCGCGAAGTTGGCCTTGCGGCCGAAGCGACCGACCCGGCCGTCGGCGGTCCGGTTGGGGCGCCCGGAGATGCCGTCGCCGTCGCGATCGTCGGGATCCGCGCGGGAGAGGATCTCCGCCTCGGGCACCGCGTCGAGCAGGCCGCGGCCGAACACCGTAGGCGTCGCCCGGAAGGCGCGGGCGGCGCCCGGGGGAAACGGCTCCTGGGTGATTCCCAGCGCAGCCTGAAGCGCGGGCGTCGCCTGCTGCTGGATCACCGGCCCGCCCTGACCAGCGAGGTCGTCGCACACGTCACCCGCAGGGTCGTAAGCGGTGGCGTGAACTTCGATCTCGTCGCCGCGGCCGCCCGCCAGCGGGGCTTCGTGGCACTCGGCACATGAGGTGGAATTGAAGAGCGGGCCCAGCCCCGTCTCGGGGGTGAACTCCCGGTTGAACACGAGGCGGCCGCGTCCGAACAGATTGCGCTGCGCGCCGGTGAGACCCCAGACGGGGTCGCCGGGGGCAAGCATGATCGGGGCTGCGTCGGTGCCCGCAACGTCTCCCGGCCGGCACGCCACGAGGCCCACACATAGGGCCAGGCCCAGCTGTACGGTGGTGCGCATGATCCCTCCGCGGGTCAACAGGGCGCGAAGGGCGCTTCACGAAGTGGAATGCTAGGTGGACCGAGCGGGCCCACCCGTGAGCCGTATCACCCGTGTCGAGGTTGGACGGGATTCGTTCGTCGGGAGATCACCCACATGCTGCGACCTTACCGCTGCTCTCCGCTCGGCCTCGCGAAGAGGAAATAGCCGTAGCCCAGCGCGAGCAGCAGATAGATCGCGACGGTGGACCAGCCCAGCGCGTTGGCGACGCCGGCAAGCTGACCCGACAGCGCGACGACGAATCCGACGACGAGCCCGCCGCCGTACGCGAGCTGGACGGCCCGCCGTGCGGCCGGGTCGGTCACCGTCCTCGCCACCCAGGCGAGCAGGCCGATCTGGATCAGCGCCGCCCCGAACAGCCGCGACATGAAGACCGCCCCCGCATCCATGTTCACCATGCCGTATGGAGCCAGGACAGATGCGGGCGCCAACACGAACCCGATTCCGAAAACAACCGCCACAAAGGCGTGGATCGCCATGAAAGTGCCGAGCTTCATGGAAGGGTCTCCTCTCGAGGGACGCCTTAACATGGCCGTTGCACGGG
>QHUL01000020.1 GCA_003222115.1 Gemmatimonadota bacterium
TCTGTTCGTCGCGGTCGCGACCCGCAACAAGGAAGCGGCGCAGCACCTGCGCGACCTGTTCGCCGCGTCCCCGGAGCGTCGCACCCCGCACGTCGAGGCGATCAAGCGCCTCGAGCACGAGGCCGACCAGGTCACGCATGAGGTGGTGAACCGCCTCGACCGCACGTTCATCACGCCGCTCGACCGGGAGGACATCCACCAGCTCGCATCCGATCTCGACGACGTGATGGACGCGATCGACGGCACCGCTCGGCGTTCACAGATCTTTCACCTCGGTCCCGCGCCGCAGGGTGTGAAACAGCTCACCGAAGTGATCCAGCGCATGGTGGCGGTGCTCGCCGAAGGCGTGAGCCGCCTCAAGAAGGGCGACGACGTGATGCGGTTCTGCGTCGAGGCGAAGCAGCTCGAGGAAGAGGGAGACGCGATCTACCATGAGGCGCTGGGCCAGCTGTTCGAGAAGGAGCGCGACGCGCTCGAGATCATCAAGTGGAAGGAGATCTACGACAACCTCGAGCAGACCCTCGACCAGGGCGAAGACGTCGCGAACGTGCTGGAGTCCGTGACGCTGAAGCACGCCTGATGGCGGGCTCGGTCGGCTTCGTCCTCGCGATCGTCCTGGTCGCGCTTGTCTTCGATTTCATCAACGGGTTTCATGACAGCGCGAACTCGATCGCCACCGTGGTGTCGACCCGGGTGCTGTCGCCCACGGCCGCGGTGGTCTGGGCGGCGGCGTTCAACTTCATCGCCGTGTTCGTGTTCGGGACCGCGGTCGCCAAGACCATGGGGAAGGGGCTGGTCGACCTCTCCGTGGTCGATGCCAGCGTGATCCTGGCGGGCCTGCTCGGCGCCATCTGCTGGGACCTGATCACCTGGTGGGGCGGCCTGCCGACTTCGTCCTCCCACGCCCTCATGGGCGGGTATGGCGGGGCGGCCGTCGCGAAGGCCGGTTTCTCGGCGATCCTCGTCGCGGGATGGGTGAAGCCCGTGGTCTTCATCGTCGTCGCGCCGTTCATGGGCCTGACCATCGCCCTGCTGCTGTACGTCGCGCTGTCGTGGCTGTTGCGGCGCGCTCTGCCCCGGCGCGTGGACCGCGTGTTCCGGGTGTTGCAGCTCGGCTCCGCGGCGGCCTACTCGCTCGGCCACGGGACGAACGACGCTCAGAAGACGATGGGCATCGTCGTGGGCCTGCTGGTCGCCGAGCAGCGCCTGTTCGCGGACTTCCCGGTCCGCGCGCTACACGTCACGACGGCCGACCACGTGCCGACCTGGGTGATCCTGCTCGCGGGCGCGGCGATGGGGCTCGGGACGATGGCGGGTGGGTGGCGCATCGTGCGGACCATGGGACAACGCCTCACCAAGCTGGTGCCGTTCGGTGGCTTCTGCGCCGAGGCGAGCGGCGCGATTACGCTGTTCGTCGCTTCGCACTTCGGCATCCCAGTGAGCACGACGCACACGATCACCGGAGCGATCTCGGGCGTCGGCGCGGCGCAGCGCATTTCCGCCGTGCGGTGGGGGGTAGCGGGTCGGATCGTTTGGGCGTGGATCCTCACGATCCCGGCTGCGGCGGGAATCGGCAGCTTGAGCTACGTCCTCTTGCACGCGGCGCTGCGGTGAACGGGCGGCCGGCGCTCAGCCGTCGGCCTCCCGCTCCCGCGCGCCGGGCAGCTTCCCTAGGTCGATCATCGCTACCCCCTCCGCGTACTGCGTGGTCGGCGCGGCAGAGAGGTGCACCAGCTTGTCCATGCTGTCCCGGATGCGCCGGGTCATGCGCAGGATGCTCTGCAGCGACTCCTTGTCCTCGGGATGCGTCAGCACCGCGTCGGCCTCGAGCAGCTCCCCTTCGGCGAGAATCGTGGCCAGCGCGTTGTTCACCTCGTGCCGCATCGTCACGGCGACCTGGCTGATCACCGCCACCCGCTCTCCCTGGATCGCCCGGGCGTAGAACAGATGCAGCTGCTCGGAGAGCCAGCCGACGGAGATCGCAATGACGCCGTATGAGACGTAGATCGGCACCGTGATGCGCCAGTCCTCTGGCTCGAGGTTCAAGGCCACGAGGAACTGGATCGACGTGAACAGCACCGTACCCATCACGAGGCCGGCCACGGCTCCGCGCAAGCCGTAGTGCAGCGACAACAGGTACGCGGGAACGAGCGTGAGCAGCCAGACGAGGTCGCGATAGGGAACCTCCGCCGCCGGGACGACCTGCAACACCAGGCTGGGCGCGAGGAAGGCCACGCCACAGTACACCCACCAGCGCTTGGGGAGCGGCGGACGGTGGCTCACGGGCGTGAACCCCAGGAAGTCGACGAGGCGGTAGCGACCGCTCATAGCCCCAAAGCCTCCACGAGAGCCTGCGCCACGGCGGCGTCCTGCACGCCGACGCCCGTCAGATCGGCGACGGTAATCTCGCTCGCCGTTTCCCGGCCCGCGAGCCGCCCGGCGGCGAGGTCTCCCAGCTCGCCGTAGACCTGCTGGCGCGTCAGCGCCTTGGCCGCGAGCGCGTGATGCAGGTTGCCGTAGCGCTCGGTCTGCACCAGCCGGTCGGCGACGAGCTTGTCGGCCTTGGCGAGGAGGGCCGGCTCGAGCTCCGCCTTCTCCGGGCTCCCCGTGCCGACCGAGGTGACGTGGGTGCCGGCCCGGACCCACGCGGCCTTGATGAGCGGCGTCGTGCTCGCCGTCGCGGTCACGACGACTCGGTGCCGGCGCACGGCCGGCTCGAGCGCCGGTGCGACCCGCGTGGGGACGAGCGAGGAGACGTCGCGGGCGAGCGCGTCGGCCCGTTCCGCGGTGCGGTTCCACACCGTGAGCTGCTGCAGCGGCAGCTCCGCCACCATGGCGCGCGCCGTGATGCGGGCGAGCGCACCCGCGCCCACGAGCAGCGCCTCCCTGGCGTCGCGCGGCGCGAGATAGCGCAGCGTCAGCGCGACGGCCGCCGCCGTGCGGAGGTCGGTGAGATAGCCGTGCTCCTCCAGCAGCAGCTCCGGCACGCCGGTCTGCGCGTCGAGCAGCAGGAACAGCCCGTCCCCGGACGGCAGCCCGCGCTCGCGGTTGCCGTAGAACCCCGTCGCGACCTTCAAGACGATGTGGCGCGCCCCGCGCAGGTGCGCGCCCTTCACGTGCACTTCGCCCGAGAGCTCGGCCAGCTCCATCACCAGCGGGTCGGGCAGGGTCGCCTCCCCCAGCGCCAGGGCCCGGAAGCCGCGCTCCACCGCCGCGACCGTCGCGGCGATGGAGAGCTTGTCCCGGAACGCCTCTAGCGGGACGACCCGCATCTCAGTCGGCGAACACCCGTCTGAGCGCCCGCTCCGTCTCCGCCAGCGCTTCCTGGAGGTGCTGCAGCTCCTCGCCGTAGCCGAACCGGATGTGGTGGGGCAGGCCGAAGTGCTCCCCGGGAACGAGCAGCACGCCGTGTTCGGCGCGCACCTTCTCCACGAGCTCGAGCGCGCTCACCGCTTGGCGGTACTTAACGAGACAGATCGCCCCCGCCTGCGGCGGCTGCCAGGTGAAGGTGTCGCCGAAGCGCTTGAGCCACCCCTCGAGCACCGGGTAGTTGGCCTTGAGGATGCGCCGCGTGCGCTCGATCAGTTTGTCCCGCACCCGGGGCTCGAGCGCCACGGCGGCGAGATGATCCGTCGCGCCGGACGGGCCGATCGTGGTGTAGTCGTGCCGCGCCCACGCCTCGGTCGAAAGAGCGGGCGGGGCGACGATCCAGCCGATGCGCAGGCCCGGTAGGCCGTAGGCCTTGGAGAGACCGTTCACGGCGATTACCCGCTCGTAGCCGCCCCAGAAGGAGGGCGTCGTCCTGCCATCGAGCTCCGCGCCCTGGTACACCTCGTCGGCAAGGAGCCAGGCGCCCACCTCGGCCGTGCGCTCGAGGATCGTGCGCCGCGCCGCGTCGGACAACACGTGCCCCGTCGGGTTGTGGGGGTTCGTGACGACGACGAGTTTCGTCCCCGGGGCGATCGCCGTGCGGATCTCCTCGGCGAACGGCTCCCAAGCCTTCTCCGGGTGCAGCTGGAAGCCGCGCACCTCCGCTCCGAAGTTCTGCGCGAGGCCCCAGGTCTGGAGGTAGTTCGGGAGCATCAGGGCGACCTTGTCCCCCGGCTCCACGAGACGCCAGCAGACGAGGAAGTTCGCCTCCGAGCTGCCGGTTGTGACGAGGATCTGCTCGGGGGAGACGCCGGGGTAGAGGGCGGCGATGCGACCGCGCAGGAGGTCGGTGCCGTTCGACTGGCTGTAGCCGAGCCGCACCTCGAGCAGCGGCAGCGCGGAGGCGCCCGCGATGCCCAGCAGCTCCTGCACGGTGAGCGGGTGCACGCCCGACTCGGAGAGGTTGAAGCGCACGCGGTTCTCCCACGTGCTCTGCCAGCGCTCCAGCTCGAACGGGACGAAACGCAAAGCACACCTCCTGACTGCGCTTTCGGCCTTCAGCTGTCAGCCGTCAGCGAGCGGATGTCTTCCGGCCGTTCCAGCCAATAATCTGGTTCCAGATCGGCCAGATGCGAGCGGTCGAAGGGCCCCCACAGCGCGGCGGCGGTCTTCACCCCCGCGGCGCGGCCGCACTCGATGTCGTGGCGGGAGTCGCCGATGAACACGGCGTCTGGGGCGGGGACGCCCAGCTGCTCGAGCGCCTTGAGCACGGGCTCGGGGTGCGGCTTGGGGTGCGTCACCTCGTCGGAGCCCACGATCACCTGGAAGGCATCTTCCAGGCCCGCGACCTGCAGCCCGCGCAGCGCGCCGCTCCGCACCTTGCTCGTGACGAGGCCCAGCGTCTTGTTGCAGCGCTTCAGGTCGCGGACGGCCGCGACAACGCCGTCGTAGGGGCGGACCATGGCGTCGTGGTGCTCCAGGTTGTAGGCGCGGTAGGTCGCGACCATCGCGTCGATCTCGGCGGGATCCTCGGTCCAGTGCCGGAACTGCACCCACAGCGGCGTGCCGAGGCCCTGCATCCAGACCTCGTCCGGGGGCTCGAGGCCGCGGTGGGTGCGCATGGTGTGGCGGTAGGAGCGGAGGATCAGCTCGATCGAATCGATGAGCGTGCCGTCGAGGTCGAACAGGAAGGTGGAGAGCGCCACGCCGGAAGCTAACTTTGGTAGGCCCAAACGCTATGCACGGATTCGAGACCGTCCTCGCGCTGCTGGTAGGCGTCACGTTCCTCGCGCTGCTGGCACGCCGGCTGGACATCCCCACGCCCGCCGTGCTCGTCGCGGGCGGACTGCTCGTCGCCCTGGTGCCCGGGCTTCCCGCGGTGCAGTTCGACCCGCAGCTCGTCTTTCTTGTGTTCATTCCGCCCCTACTGTATCGCGCGTCGCTGTTGGCGTCGTACCGCGACGTGCGCGCCAACCTCCGACCGATCCTGCTGCTCGGCGTTGGCCATGTGTTGTTCGTCACTGCGGTGGTCGCCTGGGTCGCGCACCTAGCCGTGCCGGGGTTGCCGTGGGCACCGGCGTTCGCACTCGGCGCCGTCGTATCGCCGCCGGACGTCGCTGCGGCGACCGCGTTCCTGCGCCGCCTGGCGCTGCCCCGGCGCCTCGTCACCATCCTCGAGGGCGAGAGCATGGTGAACGACGCGGCGGCGATCGTTGCGTACCGCGTGGCCGTCGCGGCTGCCGTGACGGGGACGTTCTCGTTCATCCACACCGGCCTGCGGTTCCTGCTGGTGGGCGCGGGCGGGATCGTGGTCGGGCTCGCCGTGGGATGGCTGCTCGGCGCGGTGCGCCGCCACATCCACGATCCCGAGGTCGAGAACACCATCTCGCTCCTGACCGGGTATGCCGCCTATCTGCCTGCCGAGCGGCTCGGCGTGTCGGGTATCTTGGCGGTCGTGGCCACCGGGCTGTATTTGGGGCGGGTGGGGCCCCGCATCGTGGCGGCAGATACGCGCGTGCAGAACGATGGAATGTGGAACGTGGTCGTGTTCGTGCTGGAGGGGCTCATCTTCATCATTACGGGGCTGGCGCTGCGGCCCATCCTCGGAAGCCTGACCGGTCAGTTCGCGCGACACCTGGCGTGGGGAGCGGTGCTCGTGAGCTTGACGGTCATTGTCGCGCGCATCGTG
>QHUL01000090.1 GCA_003222115.1 Gemmatimonadota bacterium
TCCCACATCCACCTCGCACCGGCGGGGATCAACGGGCCCATCACGGTATTCCTGTTCGGCACGGTCGCGCCGGGTGGCGGCCGCACCGACGGCGTGCTCGCGCACGGTACGATCACAGCGGCCGATTTCGTCGGGCCGCTCGCCGGCCGGCCGTTCTCCGAACTGATCGACGCCATGCGGGCGGAGACGGCCTACGTCAACGTGCACACCAACGACGGCGTGGCGCCGCCCAACACCGGCCCGGGGGATTTTCCCGGTGGCGAGATCCGGGGGCAGATCCGGCCGATTGGGCCGACGCCGTGAGGGTTCGTTATCGCGCGGGCGCCTGGTCCAGCCGGGCGCCCGTGAACCCGCGCGCTCCAGCCGGGTATTGCTCGCCGTGCAGAAACACCCACCTTTGGAACGACGTGATCGCGGTGGTCCTGAGATACCTTTGCTGAGGGAGTCGGCATCCTTACCGATGCCCTCCATCCCTCCGGCGCGGTGATGCGGCCCTTTCGATGTCTCACGCCCGTTGTGCTCGCTGCTCTTAGCGGGTTTGCGACGGGTGCCTGCGGCCTCGCAGACGTGTTCCGGTCCGCCGGGCTGAACGACGTCGTCGTCAGCTATCTTGGTGCTACCGACCTATCGGTCGGCGCGCGCATCGCGCCCGTCGTTTCGGTCGAAGTCGATGGCGCGATCATGCCGAACCCCCGCCTCCGCTTCACCTCCTCCGATCCCACGGTCCTCGCCCTCACGCCGATCGGCGACACGCTCGTCGCCTGCGGCATCGGGCAGGCGCTTCTCACGATCCGCTTCGTCAGCTCGATGGTCACGGACACGGTGCCGAGCGCCCAGGACTTGATCAGGGTTACGGGCGGGCCCCCGCTGCCTGTGTGTCCGTGAACTGTTTCCGTTGCGGCGCGGCGGTCCCGGAGGGTGCCCGCTTCTGCGCGAGTTGCGGGACCCAAGCGACGGACCCGCACGAGGCCACCGTCCTCCTCGAGACGGAGGACCCCGAGGCACTGCTCAACCGCGTCCGCATGGTGCTCGCGGGCGAATACGACGTCGAGCGCGAGCTGGCACGCGGGGGGATGGGCGTGATCTTCAAGGCGACCGAGGTCGGCCTGCGGCGCTCGGTGGCCCTGAAGGTGCTGCCGCCGGAGCTCGGTTTCAGCGTGAAGGCCGCCGAGCGGTTCAAGCGCGAAGCGCGCATGGTGGCCGAGCTCGATCATCCGAACATCATCCCTGTCTACCGCATCGGGCAGCTGGGCGGGATCTTCTTCATCGCGATGAAGTTCATCGAGGGACGCTCGCTCGGCCTCCTCCTCGATACCCAGGGCGCGCTGCCCGTGCCCGTGGCGCTGCAGGTGCTGCGCGGCGCGACCCGCGCGCTCGCTTACGCCCACGACCGCCATATAGTTCATCGCGACATCAAGGGCGCGAACATCCTGATCGACCGAGACGGACGGGTCATGGTGTCGGACTTCGGGGTCGCGCTGCGTTCTTCGGACGTGAACCTGACTGCCGACGGCACGGTGATCGGCACGCCGCCGTTTATGAGTCCCGAGCAGTGCTCCGGAAAGCGGGCGGGCCCGCAGAGCGACCAGTACTCCTTAGGCATCGTCGGCTTCCAGCTGCTGACGGGGTCGGTGCCGTTTCAGGCGGACACCATCGCCGGCATGATGCACCACCACTTCTTCACGCCGGTGCCGGACGTCCGGCAGGCGCGTGATGACGTGCCCGATGTCCTCGCAGAGGCGCTAAACCGGGTGCTCCAGAAAGACCCAGCGGCACGGTTCGGGACCACGCGCGACATGCTCGCCGCGCTCGAGGCCATCCCGTTCTCCGAAGCCGACCGGCGCGACAGCGAGCGGGTCCTGAGCCAGCTCGTGCAAGGGGGCTCGATCGCCAAGATGGCGACGCGACCCCTCTCGCCACTTCCCGACCTGCTCACGGCTCCGCTCACTCCGGCCAAGGCGCGCAAGCTGAAGCCGGCCCTGTGGGCGGGCGTGGTGGTCACCGGGGTGTTGCTGCTGGGATTCGGCGTCGCGCGCTTGGCGAGCCGCGGGAACAACGCTACGGCTGGGCTGGCGCCGAGCCCGGCGCCGCCGGCGGCGCAGGCGAACGGCCCGCCTGAATCCGCCCGTGCGGACAGCATCCGGGCGACGCCCAAGCTGCGAGCGGCCAGCCCGGTGACCGGAAAGCTTCGACTGCTCACCAGTCCCCCCGGCGCCGAGATCCTGATCGACGGCCGTCACGTGGGCGTGGGCAGCGTCTTTGACCTGCCGCTGGCGGCGGGCCCGAGGCAACTCGAAGTCCGGGCGCCGGGCTACGGCACGTTCGACACGACCGTCGTGGTGGAAGTCGGCGGCACGCTCTCGCTGGGCCGCATCACGTTACGCGGCCACGAGCCGCAGCCATGAGGCGCCTCGCCCTGGGCATGATGCTGTTGCTCGGGGCGCCTCAACCCCTGCGCGCGCAGAGCGAAACGTCGGACTCCTTACGTCGGGCGCAGGAGCTGTACGAGCGGCTCGACATCGAGCGCGCCCTACCGCTGCTGCGCCAGGTCGTGTCCCCAAGCTGGCCCTTCGAGACCACCAAGGACCAGCGGGTCCAGGCCCTCACCTTGCTCGGCGCGTCGCTCGCCCTGGCCGGGGCGCGCGACTCCGCCCTCCTGTACTTCCGCACCGCGATCGAACGCGAGCCCTTCACGGATCTGGACGCGCAGCGCTTCACACCGGCGCAGCTGGCGCTGTTTCGCGAGGCACGGCGGCTCACGTTCGCCGTGGCGGCGCGGCCCGTCGCCGCCGTCCGCGTTGATCCCCGAACGGAGCGCGTCACGTTTACGGTCGTGACGACCCACGCGGCCGCCCTGCGAGTGGAGCTCCGGCCCGTCCTGGGGCAAGCTAGGTGGGTGCTGTTTGAAGGTGTCAACGACGGCCCGCGCGAGGTGCCGTGGGACGGCCTCCTGCCGAACGCGCATCTCGCTCCGCCGGGACGGTACGAGCTGGCCGTCGTCGGCCGCAGCCAGCTGCTCGGTCACTCCGACTCGGCGCGGGTCTACTTCACCCTGGCACACGAGGCGCCGCCCCTCGAGGACACCGTTCCCGATCTCGGCCCCGCCGACCTGCTTCCCGAGCGGTTTCGGCCGTCCGACGGCCGCCGGGACCTCCTCAGGGGCCTGGGCGTCGCCGCAAGCGCTGTCGCCATCTCCAGCGTGGCCGCGAACGGCGACCTGGGGAGCAGTGGACGAGCGCTGTCGATCGGGGTGGTCGGCACGGCGGCGATCGCCGGCGTCACAGCCTTCCTCAGCACCCGCCGTGAGCGCGCCGTCCCCGCGAACATCGAGGAGAACAAGCAGCGCCGCGCCACGCGCGACGTAGCCAACGTGGCGATCGCGCGCCGTAACGCCCAGAAGGTTGCCCAGACCACGCTGGTCATCGAGCCGGCCGGAGGGGTGGGCCCGTGATCCAGGCCCGCCGCGCCGGGCTCGCCTCCAAGCTTCTTCTCTTGCTCTCGCTCGCGCCCAGCGTCGGGACGGGGCAGACCCGCGTGTCGGGAACGGGGCTGGTTTCGCTGTTCGACCATCAAGTGGACATCGGATACGGCGCGGAGGAGTCGACGGGGTTGTTGTTGGGTGCCGAGGGGGCGGTGACATTCCGCTCCCGATTGACGCTCGCGGCCCGCGCGGCGGGAGGATCACTGTCGACCGACGCGGCGGGGGCGGAAAGCCGGGACGTCGGGGAGGTCGGAATTCAGGCGAGCGTCGACCTGATGCGGTGGCTGGCGCTGCGGGGAGGGGCGACGTGGCGGACCTATTCCACGGCGATCGCGCGGCAGCGCTGGACCATGGTGGAGGCCGCGGCCGAGGCGCGCTTCGACTTCACGACGAACGCGGTGCGGGGGGTGGTGCGGGCTGGTCTACTGCCGGTCGTCTCGGTCAACGGCCTGCCCAGACCCGACGTGGCGCTGACGGCGGCTGCGGGGATCGAATACCGGAGCGGAGTGGTCACTGGTGGACTCTTCTACGGCCTCGAGCGTTACGACTTCCCAGACCGGGGAGCGGGGCGTCGCCTCGAGCAGGTGAGCACGCTCACGATCCGCTTCGGCGCGCGCCGCGGTGGTGACCACGCGGCGCACCGGTGATCTGACTACGAGGCCCACCGCACGTGGGATCGCGTCACCGCGCGGGCGGCGCGCCGTTCTTGTAGACCGCGCCGCCCTTCATCACGAACACGACCCGCCGCATCGCGGTGATGTCGTCCAGCGGGTTTCCATCCACCGCGATGAGATCCGCCTGGAGTCCCGGCACGATGGCGCCGATCGAGTCGGCCAGGTTGAGCGACTGGGCCGCGAGGGACGTGGCCGAGACGAGCGCCGCCATCGGCGACTGACCCCCCGTCTGCACGCGGTAGATCAGCTCCTCCCAGTTCTTCCCGAAGGCGCCCGCCACCGCGTCGGTGCCGAACACGATACGCAGCTTGGGCCGCTGGAGGGCGTGCTGGAACACCGCGAGCACGAGCGGGACCGCGCGGTGCATGTACGCGTACCCTTCCTCCGTGTAGTTCTCGATTCCGAGAAACCGCGCCTTGTTGTCGAAGTAGTTCTGGAAGACGAGGTAGAGGTTGGGATCGAAGTAGGTGCCGTGCTCGGCCATCAGGTCCAGGGTGGCGTCATCGAGCAGCACCCCGTGCTCGATGGTGGTGCATCCGGCCATCACGGCGCGTCGCGCGGCTTCCGCCGCGTGCGCGTGGACCACCGCGCGGAGCCCGTGCGCCTTGGCCTCGTCGCACGCGGCCCGGAGCTCGTCCTCGGACAGCGTCGGTCCGCCGCCCTCACGGATGCTCTTCGAGCCGAGGATCTTGATCACGTCGGCCCCGCCCGCGACCCGCTCGCGCACGGCGCGGCGCAGGCCCGCCGCGTCGCCCGCCTCCGGGGTGATCCAGTCGAGCGAGGTGATCACGCGGGGGCCGGGGAGGGTGCCGCGCGCGACGGCGTCGCGCAGGTCGCGGTCGAGATTGGAGCCGATGCTCTGCACCGTGGTGATCCCCGCGAGCAGCGCGCGGTACCCGTTCTCCATCGCGTACAGCACGGTCTGCTGCAAGGGCTCCGCGCCCCCCGGATCGTTGTGCGCCCGGCCGTTGGCGTCGAAGTGTGACGTGAGGTGGACGTGCGTGTCGATGCCGCCGGGAAGGACGGTGAGACGGCCGAGGTCGTACGTGGCGGTCTTGCCGGCGGGCTCCAGTCGCGCGATCCGCGCGCCCTCGATCACGATCGTCCTGTTCCGGACAACGCCGCCGCGGCCGTCGAGCACCGTGCCGGCCCGGATCGTGATCGGCGCGGACTGGCCCAGGGCCGGGGACGGGGACGGGACGAGCAGGGCCAGCGCGACAGCGTGGCGTGTCAGGTTCATGGAAGCCTCCGAGGTGGCCAAGCTATCCCGCGCTCGGCGGTGACACAACCGCGGGCCGGGCTTGCGACGTATCTTACGGACATCGCGATCGAGGGTGTGACATGGCGTTGAAGACCCAGCTCCTGCTAGTGCTGCTCGCGCTCGCGGCGACGCAGCCGGCCCTGAGCCAGAGCGCGCGAAAGGGATGGGACCCGATGGAATTCCGGAAGCCGAGCGACCCGCAGCTGCGGCAGACGCTCACGCCGCTGCAGTACGACGTCACCCAGCACGACGCGACGGAGCCGCCGTTCCACAACGAGTACTGGGACAACCATCGCCCGGGGCTCTACGTGGACGTCGTGTCGGGTGAGCCGCTCTTCTCCTCGCTCGACAAGTTCGAATCGGGCACCGGGTGGCCGAGCTTCACGAAGCCGCTCGAGCCGGCGAACATCCACAAGCGCACGGACCGCTCGCTCCTCATGGCGCGCACTGAGGTCCGGTCGGCGCACGCCGATTCTCACCTCGGGCACGTCTTCGACGACGGCCCGGCCCCAACCGGGTTGCGATACTGCATGAACTCGGCGGCGCTGCGCTTCATTCCCGCCGAGCGGCTCGAAGCGGAAGGCTACGGCCAGTACCTGCCGCTCTTTCGCGGGGCCGTGCCACAGGAGCGCGAGTGAACTCGCGACCGTCAGGGAGTCCTTTAGGGGCTTTAGCCTGGGGATACAGAGCCGCGGCTTGAGCCGCGCGCTCTCTTACGGGCTGCGGGACGGCTCGAGGGTGCGCGCGATCGCCGCGAGCCGGGGCCAGTCGGCGAGGGGTCGGATGTCGTCGTCCGAGTCGAAGGCCAGGCCGACGTCGAACGGGACGCCGTACTGACTCTTCTGGGCGAACCGCCACAGCTGGCGCCGGTGCGCGACCCAGAGGGCCGTCATCCCCACCTGCGGGATGCGATTTCCCGGCGGCGCGAAGAACACGACATACAGCCGTTTCGGCCGGCCGCCCTTCAGCACTGAGTCGACGGCGATCGTGGCCTCATAGGCGTTGGGTGAGGCCGCGCCGGTGAGCATACCCATCAACCAGCCCCCGAGCGGCTCGTACACCCAGGCATCCTCGACCTTCACGAGCGTGCCGGCCACGACGGCGTGTGCGTCGAGCAGCAGCTCGCCCAGGACGCGATCGCTCTTCTCCGGAAGCAGGGCGAGGCCCTCGCGCGACACGGCGGTGCCGCCGCAGGCGACGAGGGTTGCGGCGAAGAGCAGATCGGCGACCCGGCGCATCAGGCTGCCTTTTGCAGCTCGGCGCTCTCCGCCATCAGGCGCTGCAGGCCGGAGCGCCCGACGGCGATGAGCGCGAGGGCGAGGATGGGTAGCACTTCGATGGCTTGGAGGGCGACGCCCCCCGCCACCGCGTCCTCGGCGGCGATCCCGAACGGCAACAGGGCGCCCACGATGGCCGCCTGCATCACCCCCACGTTCGCGGGCGTGACCCGCAGCACGCCGCCCAGGTTCGCGGCGATGAGAGCGGTGAAGGACGCGGCGTAGCTCACCGGCAAATGCGTGGCCAAGAGCGCGAGGTGGTACACGTACCATTCCGTGACCCAGCTCGCGAGCGCCAGCAGCGTGGGCCCCACGAGCCGTGTCCCCCACCCCATCTCGGCGAGCTCGGCGGCGGCCGCGCGCACGGGGCGTGGGAGGCGTCGCACCAGCCCCATCCAGCCGCGGAACCGCATCAGCAGGAGCGCCGTGGCGAGCGCCACCGCGCCGCCCAGCTGCAGCCCGCGCAGCCCGGCCGGGAGCTCCAGGGCGAACGGCGCGAGCACCACGAACAGCGCGAGGCCCAGCGCCTCCACCGCCCGCGTGCTCACCACGGAGAGCGCGGCGGCCCGCACGGGCACGCGGTCCTGCTTCACGATCAGCGCGATACGCGCGGCCTCGCCGCTCACCCCCACGGATAGGCTGTTCACCGCGGTGCCGATGAGGTTCGCCTCCTGGGCCATCCAGAAGCGGTGGGGCGCCACGCGGCCGAGCAGCACGTGCCAGGCCCACCCTTTCACGAACGGCGACAGCAGGTTGAGGAGCAGCGCGGCGCCGAGCAGCGGCCACCTCACGCCTTCCAGCGCTGCCACGGTCTCTTCCCAGGGGAAGCGGAAGGCGAGGCGCGATGCCAGGACCAGGCCGGCCCCGCCCAAGAGCCACCACAGCCAGGCGTGGCGGCGGCTCACGCGGTGAGCTCCGCGAGCGGGCGGAACTCGTAGCCCGCCGTACGCGCATCCTCAATGATGCCCGATAGCGCCGCAGCGGTCTGGGTACGGTCGCCCGCGGGGTCGTAGCCGTCGCCGTCGTGCAGCAGGATGATCGCGCCGGGGGAGAGCTTGCGGCGCACCCGCCGGCGGATCTCCTCCGCGCCCGGCCGGTCCGAGTCCCACACGCCGAAGGTCCAGCCGAACAGGCGGTACCCCAGGTCGCGCACCACGGACGCCACGAACGGGTTGCGGTAGCCGTGCGGTGCGCGGAACACCCGCGGCGCTCGGCCGGTCGCGTCCGCGATCGTCTGGTGGGCGGTGGCCAGCTCCGCGCGGATGCGGTGCGGCCCGCGCAGGTGCAGTTTCACGTGATGCTGGGTGTGGTTTCCCAGCTCGTGCCCCGCCTCGGCGATGCGGCGCGCCAGCGCGGGATGGCGGCGCACGTGCTCGCCCACGAGGAAGAACGCCGCGGGCACGTCGCGCGCGGACAGCATGTCGAGAATCGCCTCCGTGGCGCTCGGGTTGGGCCCGTCGTCGAACGTGAGGTAGCAGCGGCGGCCGTCGCGCGGCCCGCGCCCGATCGCGCGGCCGAACAGCGGGGCGTTCGGCTCGTACACGCCGTACGCGAGCGCGCCCACCAGGCCCGCGCCGGCCGAGAGCGCGAGCCCCATCATCGGATCACCCGCTCGTACACGCCGAGGATGCGCGCGGCGACGCGCGGCCAGGCGAATTCGGCCGCCTTGGCGAGCCCGGCGGCGCCCATCGCCTCCCGCCGCGCCGGATCCTCGATCAACCGGATCGCGGTCTCCGCCCAGGCTGCCGGATCGTCTTTGGAGATGAGTACCGCTTCGCCGCCGCCGCGCACCAGCTCCCGGAACCCGGTGATGTCCGATACCACGATCGGGGTGCCGCACGCCATCGCCTCGATGAGCGTGACGCCGAACGAGGAACGCGTTGTGGGGCAGAGGTACAGGTCGGCGCCGCCGTAGTACTCGGGGCGCTCGCCCTGCACGCGGCCGGCGAAGCGGACGGCGGCGCCGAGCCGCCGGGCCCGCCGCTCGTAGTAGCCGCGCCACGGGCCGTCACCCACGACGGTGAGGCGCGCCCGCGGATGCCGTTCCAGGATGCGGGGCATCGCCTCGAGCAGCGTACCGAGCCCGTTTCGCGGCTCGAGCCGCGCGAGAAACAGCAAGCGGGGCCCGCGCGCCAGCGCATCCGTCGGCCGGCGGCCGTTCGGCTGGAAGAATTGCACGTCCACGCCGTTCGGGATGATCTCCCAGCGGGCGTGGAAGTAGCGCGACATGGCGTCCACCACGGGTTGGCTCACCGCGATCAGCGCCGCGTGCCGGTCGAGCAGGGGTTGCCACAGGGGGCGCAGCACCCGGTACCCCGCGGAGCGCGGAAACCAGGAATGGAACGTCGCGACGACGGGGATGCCGACGCGCCAGGCGGCCAGCGGGGCGAGGAGCCCGAAGGTGGGGACGAGGCCGCCCTGCACGTGGACGAGATCGTAGCGACCGGCGCGGAACAGATCTTCGAGCTGCCGGCCCAGCCGCCATCCCAGCGTGATCCGGGAGACTCCGCCGTTTGCATAGACCACGAGGCTCGTGCCCACGCGGCGCACGAACGGAGCGTCGCTGTGGGCGCCCCGCATGCGGGACGTAATCACGGTGGTGTCGTGCCCCCACGCGTTCAGCTGGAGCGCGAGGTGGTGCACGTGCTCCGGCACGCCGCCCAGCTGCGGATAATAGTCCTCGGCGATCAGCGCGATTCGCATCGAGCTCCCGACGGGTTAAGGAGGAGGCGGCGCCGCCGGCGTCCCCGGCGCTCTCCGGTGGGCGCGACGCCCCGTGACCCGCTCACTGTGGACCTCGGATGGCGCCGGCGGGTCACCGGCGCTCGCTCGGGCCACGGCCGCCACCACGGCGCCGGGCTGCTCCTCGTGGAGAAAGTGCCCCGCACCGGGGACCGTGTCCACCGCGAAGGAGTGCAGCGTGCGCCCCAGCAGCACCACCTCCTGCGGTCCCACATCCCCGTCGTGCTGCGCTGTGCCGATCATGAGCCGCACGTCGCACGCGATCTCGCCCAGGTGCGGCGCGAGCTTTTCCCGCTCCCGCACGTGCGCCATGGCGAGGTAGGCCTTGAGCGTCCCATCGAGGTTTTTCGCGGCGTCGGCGGTGTAGCCCCGCACCACGTCGTCGGTCACCCAGCTCGCGTCCCCCGACGACGAGATCAGCATGCCCCGAATCTTCCAGCGGATCAGCTTGATGCCGCCGAACACCTTGATCCACGGCGCCAGCCGCATCGCCCGCCGAAACTCCGGGGTCGTCAGGGTCTCGGTCGGTCCTCCCTCGATCGACACCAGCGCGCGGACCAGCTCGGGCCGGCGGTAGGCGAGGCGCAACGCCACGGACCCGCCGGCGGAGTGCGCGACCACGACCGTTTGGCTCAAGCCGAGCGAGTCCATCGCCGCGGCGACGCGATCGGCCTGGGCCGTGAGCGAGTAGTCCGACCGCTCGGGCCGCGAGGACGACCCGATCCCGAGGGGCTCGATCACGATCGTCTCGTGGCCCGCCTGCACGAGCAGCGGCACGAGATTGCGGAACCCGTAGGCCGAGCCGAACAGCCCCGGGATCAGCACGACGGGGTCGCCTTCGCCCGCGATCACGACGTGCAATGATTCGGCGGGGCTGAGCGGAACCTTGAAGCTGAGGGACGTGTCGGCGACGAGCGCGAGCGCGAGCAGCGGGAGGATGGCGCTTCCCTCAGGCAGGAGAAGCTGAATCTTAGCCGGGCGCCGTTCCGAACACCACGCCTTTGCGCTCCCGGCCGAGGGCCGTAACCACCGCCCCGAGGGTGAAGACCGTGACGGCGGTCAGGGCCATCGCCCAGGCGTAGGGGAGGCGCTCCGCCAGCCACGCCTCGAACGCGCCGATCGTCCCGGCGATCGCGACGCCGCACTGGTAGGCGAAGCCGGGCAGGAAGCCCCGCACCGAGTCCGGCGACAGCTCCGTGATGTGCGCCGGTATCACTCCCCACGCGCCCTGCACCATGAACTGCATCGCGAAGCCCCCCGCGAACAAGAGCGGCACCGACGGGGCGAAGGCCCAGAGCGGAATGGTAAGGACCCCGCACGCCAGCGCGAGCACGATCGCGCGGCGGCGGCCGATGCGATCGGATGCGAGCCCGGCCAGCACGCCGCCCGTGAGCGCCCCGACCATCGAGAACGCCGTGAGCGCGGCCCGCAGGGAGGGGTTGAAGCCGCGGTCGCGTTGCAGGAAGGTAGGGTACATGTCCTGGGTGCCGTGGGAGACGAAGTTCATCATCGTCATGAGCAGCGCGATATAGAGGAAGAGCTTCCAGTGCGACACGATGGCGCGCCCCAGTTGTCCCCAGCTCTCGTGCCGCGTGCGCTGCCACACCTCCGACTCCCGCACCCGATAGCGGACGAACAGGGCCAACAGCGCCGGCAGCCCGCCGATGAAGAACAACGGCCGCCACCCCCAGCGGGGGAATACGAAGAAATAACAGACCGCGGCGAGCAGATAGCCGGCGGCGTAGCCCTGCTGCAACAGACCCGACACCATCCCCCGGTAGCGGGGCGGCACCTTCTCCATCACGAGCGAGGCGCCGACGCCCCACTCGCCGCCCATCCCGATTCCGAACAGGGCGCGCAGCACCATGAACGTCGCGTAGTTGGGCGCGAGCCCGGACAGCACCTCGACGAGCGAAAAGAACACGAGATCGAGCATCAGCGGCAGCCGCCGCCCGTAGCGGTCCGCGAGCAGCCCGAAGACGAACGCGCCCACCGGCCGGAAGGCGAGCGTCAGGCTGATGGAGTAAGCGATCTCCTTGTCGGAGCGGCCGAACTCGTGGGCGATCGCCGTCAGCGTCATGACGACCAGGAAGAAATCGAACGCGTCCAGGGTCCACCCGAGAAAGCCGGCGAGGACGGCGGGGCGGTGGTCCCGGGGGCCCGAAGCGGGAGGGGCGGTCACGGGCGTGAAAGATGTGGCGCCCCCTCGTGTGCGGCTACAGCTTTCACATCCATGAGAGTCGTCTTGCTCCTCGTCGCGGTCACCCTGTTCGGGCCGGACTTGGCCGCGGGCCAGGGGGCGGCCTCGGTGGACACGCTCGCCGGTCGCGTCGTCGATCGGGAGGGGCAGGGGCTCGCGGACGCGACCGTGCTCGTGGCGGAGGCGCATCGGGTGACGACCACGGGCCCCGACGGCGCGTTCGGCTTCCCTGGAGTCCAACCGGGTCGTTACACGGTCGTCGTGCGCCGCGTGGGCTACGCGGCGCACGTGGGTGAAGTCGAGGTGGGGACGGGGCCGGTGGAGCTCACGCTCCTACCGGCGGCGGTCCAGGTCGAGGCGGTGACCGTCACCGCGACGCGGCAGCCGATCGACGCGCTCGGCTCGCCGCTACCCGTGGCCGGACTCAGCGGAGACCGCTTGCGGCGGACGCAGAGCGTGTCGCTGGCGCGCGCGCTGGAGACGCTCGCGGGCGTGCGCACGCTCAGTACGGGGGAGTCGATCGGCAAGCCGATGATCCGGGGTCTCGCCGGCGCGCGGGTGCTCGCGCTCGTCAACGGCAGCCGGCTCGAGGACTACTCCTGGAGTGACGAGGACGGACCGTCCGTCGACCCGCGGCTGGCCGAGCGCATCGAAGTGATTCGTGGTCCCGCAAGCGTGCTCTACGGGTCCGACGCCCTTGGCGGCGTGGTAAACGTGATTCCAGCCGAGCTGCCCGATGCGAACGGCGGCCCGGCGTTCGCGCGCAGCGGTCTGGAGCTGTCGGGTGCCACGAACAACGCCGAGCTCGGGGGGGCGCTGCGGGTGGAGGGAGCGAGCGGCCGGCTCGGTTGGCGCGCGACCGCGATCGGGCGCCACGCGGCCGACCTCCACACTCCCGCGGGCGAGCTCGACAACACGGGCTTCGGCGCCCTGAGTGGTGAAGCCGCGGTGGGGTTGCGCGGGTCGCGGGGTGGCGCCGCGCTGCGCTACGCGCGCTACGGCGGCGAGTTCAAGCTGCTCGAGGCGAACGGCCCCCCCGCACCCGCCACGGGCGAGGCGGGGCCCGAGCGCAGGCTGGCGGACGACCGCGTGCAGCTCGCGGGCGATTACCGTCTTGGCACGCTGCGGCTCGAGGCGAAAGGGCAGTGGCAACGCCACTCGCTGATCGAGGTGTCGGACGAAGGGGGAGGGACACCCGGGCAGGAAGCCACGGCGTTCGACCTACTTCTCAACACGGGGACGCTCGACGTGCTGCTGCATCACCCGGCGGGTCCCCGGGTACGCGGGACGATCGGCGCGTCCGGCCTGTATCAGACCAACGACACTCGCGGCCCCATCCCCCTCGTTCCGGCCGCCCGCGTGCGCGCGGCCGCGCTGTTCGCGTTCGAGCAGGCCACGCTCGGACGCTGGAGCCTGCTCGCTGGCGGGCGGGTGGATGCGCGTCACCTCGGCGCCGACAGCAACGCGGCGCTCGGCCTGTCCCCGCAGACGCGCGACTACGTGGCCTGGTCCGCCAACGTGGGCTTCGTTTATCGCCCGCTGCCGTCGCTCGCGCTCGCGGCCAACCTGGGGCGGGCTTGGCGCGCTCCCACTCTGTTCGAGTTGTTCGCCAACGGGCCGCACGTCGGCGAGGCACGCTACGAGGTCGGGCGCTCCACGCTCCGGCCGGAGGCCGCGGCGAACCTGGACGTGAGTGCACGCTGGCAAGGCGGACGGGTCAGCGCCGAGGTCGCCGCTTACCGCAACGCCATCGGCCGCTACATCTTCCTCGCCCCCACGAGCAACACGGTGGGCGGGCTGCGCGTGTACGACTACGACCAGGCGGACGCCGTGCTCGCGGGGATGGAAGCGTCGCTCGAGGCCCTGGCCTGGCCCGTCGTGACGATCGGACTGCGGGGGGACGCGACGTGGGGGACGAACCGCAGCACCGACGAGCCGCTGCCGTCCGTGCCGGCGCCGCGCGCGGCCGTGAGCGTCGAGTTGCACTCCGCCGCGGGCGCGTGGTCCGGCCGCCCGCACGTCGGGATCGAGGCCGAGTTCGTGGGCCGCCAGACACGGCTCAACCCGCTCGACATCCCGACGGCTGGGTACACGCTGCTCAATGTGGATGCGGGTGCCGAGGCGCGTTTCCTCGGCCGGGCGGTGCGCGTCGATCTCACGGTGCGCAACGCGGCCGATGCGAGCTACCGCGACTTCCTCAGCCGCTACAAGGAATTCGCGTTGAACCCCGGCCGCAACGTGATCGTGCGGGTGTCGACGGCGCCGTAGCAGAACATTGCCGGGAGCCCGTGGACGGGCTCGTCAGCCGCGCGGCCGGTCAGGGCGCGTGGCCGATCGCGCGCAGGAACTCGCGATCCCAGGCGGCCGGCACGCTCTCGCGTGGCGAGTACGGACCCGGCACGTAGGCGCGCGACGACACGCCGGCCTGACTCTGCTCGCAGATGTGCCAGTCCTGCCGGTTGGTCATGTCCCAGAACCGCACCCCATCCTCGGGATCGAGCTCCGGCCGGCTCAGCGAGTCGCGGTGGAACAGCCACTCGCAACTGATGCGCGTGCGCGCGGGCCCGTCGGGCCAGAGCGTATGAAACATCACGTAGTCCGGATGCAGGCTGAGCAGCAGGTTCGGGAAGATCGTGTAGAAGTAGGCGCGGTTCAGGTCCGCGGCCGGCAGCTCTCCCACCGGCACCCCGCAGGCGCGGCCGCTGAGCGAGAGGCTCCCGCCTTCGCGGGTGATCGTCATGTAGCCCCCGAGGAAGGGGCCATCCACGAGATCGTTCTCACCGCTCGTGTAGGGCGCGAGCTTCGCCAGCTCGGGATGGATCACGGGGCAGTGCAGGCACTCCGAGTAGTTCTGGAAGATCAGCTTCCAGTTCGCGCGCACGTCGTAGTCGATGCGGCGGGCGGAGCGCAGTTTCGCGATGTTGAACCGCGCGAACCGGCCGACGAGGGGCGCAAACGCCTGCGCGAACGGCTCGGCGTCCGGCGCGAGGTTGATCATCAGGAACCCCTCCCACTCGGCGAACGCGGGGGAGCGGAGGGGGTAATCGCGCTTCTGGAAGCCCTCCACCTCGCTCATGTGGGGCGCGCCGATGAGCTGGCCGTCGAGCGTGTAGGTCCACGCGTGGTAGGGGCACTGGATCGTCTCGGAGAGGCGGCCGCGCCGCTCCTCGCACAGCCGCGTCCCCCGGTGGCGGCAGACGTTGTAATGCGCCCGCAGCGTGCCGCCTTGGTCGCGCAGCATGATCACGCTCTCGCCCGCCACGTCGGCGAGGAAGTAGTCCCCCGGCTCGGAGAGCTCCGCGGCTCGGCCCACGCACACCCAGCGACGGGCGAAGATCCGCTCCACCTCCTCCGCGAAGATCTCGGGCGACGTGTAGTACCGTCCCGGCAGGGTGCGCGCGCCCTGCCGGTACGTCTCGCTGGTCTTGAAGAAGGAAGTCATGGTCGCTCCACGGGCACGATAACGCCGCACCGGGCCGCCGCGCCAGCCAGCGGGGCCGCGCTTGCCGGGCCCGCGCGGCCGTGCTCTCTTACGCGAATGGCGAAGTCGTGGCTGCCGCTCGTCGCCTGGGCGCTGCTCTGCGGCGGTGCCACGGTCCTGGCGGCGCAGCAGGACGGCGGCGGTCGGGCGGGTCTCGAGCGCCCCATCGCCCTGCCCACCGGGGAGCGGCGTGCGGTCGAGCTGGGCTACGGCGTGAGCCACCTCGACATCGATTCGCTCGCCGCCGCGGAGTCTCCGACCACGCTGACCCAGCTGCTCACGGGGCGCATCGCGGGGCTCGTGGTGATGCAGAGCTCGGGCACGATCGGCGCGGGCTCGCGCCTGCTCAATCGCGGCGCCACGAGCCTGTTCCTGTCCAACGCGCCGCTCCTGTACGTGGACGGCGTGCGCGCAGATCAGAGCCCGAATGCCTACGGGCTCGACGTCGGAGGCCAGGTGCCGTCCCGCTTCGACGACCTCGACGTCGCGGACATCGCCGCGGTCGACGTGCTACGGGGGCCGGCGGCGACGGCGCTGTACGGCGCGGACGCGGCGAACGGCGTCATCCTGGTCACGACGCGGCGGGGCACTCCGGGCCCGGTCCGCATCCATAGCGCCGTCACCCAGGGCTTCGTCGCCACGTCGCGTCGCTTTCCCGAGAACCTGTTCGCGGTGGACCCGAGCGGGACATGGTGCTCACTCCTCCGGAAAGCCGCGGGCGGCTGCGGGCAGGACCGAATTCTCCTGAGCAACGCGCTCGAGAGCCCCGCCACCTCGCCGCTCGGGCACGGCGCCGTGGGGGGCTACGGTCTCGACGTGTCGGGGGGCACGGGGCGGTTGCGCTACTACGCCGCCGGCCGGTGGCAAGGGCAGGGAGGCGTCTACGGGCTGCCCACGGCGGAAGTCGATCGCCTCACCGCGCGGGCGAATGGGTCGGGGCCGCCCGAGGATGTCCGGACCCCCAACTACCTGAGCCGGACGAGCGCGCGCGCCAACGTGGACTTCCACGTCTCGCCGCGCGCGGCCGTGTCGCTCGCCACCGGATACCTCTCGAGCGCCGTCCGGATGCCGATCAACGACAATAACATCCTCGGCGTCCTGCCGAGCGGCTTCCTCGGGTTCGGGGACTCCACGATCAACGACGGATGGGGGTTCTTCCCGCCCGGCGACGTGTTCCAGATCCGCACCAGCCAGGCGGTGGAGCGGCTCACGGGGAGCCTCCGAGGCACGTGGCGTCCGCTGTCCTTCCTGGAAACGAGCTTCCTCGTCGGGATGGATCGCGTGCGCCAGTCGGACCGCCAGGTGCAAGCCCGCGGCGAGGGGCCGAACATCGCGGGCCTGCGTCTGGGGCGGGTGCTCGCGGGGCGCGCGAACAGCGACCACTACAGCATCGAGCTCGGTGCGCGAGCCGCGTTCCACCTGTCGCCCGCGCTCGCGACGCGCACCGCGGTGGGCCTGCAGTACTTCAACGCCACCGGGGACACACTGCTGCGGCTCGGCCGGGGGCTCCAGCCGGGCGACACGAGCCTCGCCGACGCGGCCGTCCAGACGGTGCTCGCGGACGCGCAGGGGTCGAACAGGGTGACCGGCCTGTTCCTCGAGCAAGAGTTGTCGCTGCGCGAGCGGCTATTCGTGACCGGGTCGCTGCGCCACGACACCGGGCTGCTGGGCGAGGCCGATCTGGCGGGTGCAACCTATCCCGCGCTGGGCGTCTCGTGGCTGGCGCCGACGCGGGCCGATGCCCCCCTCGGTCTGCTGCGCCTGCGCGCCGCCTACGGCGTGGCGGGCCGGCGGCCGCTGCTCTCCGCCGCGCTCGCAGCGGAGCGCACCCGCGAGCTGGAGGGGGGTGCCGACGCGGCGCTGTGGGATGGCCGGTTGCAGCTCGGCGTCACGCTGTACGACCGGCGGACCTCCGGCGTGGTCGTGCCGAGCGCGTCCGCTCCATCCGGCCTCGGGATCGCGAACCTCGGGCGGCTGAGCAATCGCGGGATCGAGATCGCCCTGACCGCGGAGATCTTGCGCGGGGAAGCGCGCTCCTGGGACGCATGGCTCACCGCGTGGGGGAATCGCAACCGCATCACCACGCTCGGGGGTCCGCCGCTCCGCTTTGCGCTGACCACGGGGGACCAGGTGTACCAGGAGGGACTCCCGGCGGGGGCCTACTCGATGCTCCCGATCAAGCGCTACAGCGACGCGAACGGCGACGGGATCATCACGCCATCGGAAGTGGTGGTTGGGTCGTCTCCGGTGTTCCTCGGGACGCCGTTCCCCACGCAGGGGGCTTCGCTCGGTACGACCCTGACCTGGCGCCGTCGGGTCCGCGTGTCGGCGCTGCTCGAGTACCGGGCCGGCAACAGTCAGCTCAACTCGACCGAGTACCTGCGCTGCTTCTACGGTAGCTGCCGAGCCCTGAACGATCCGGGCACGCCCCTTGCCCGCGAGGCGGCCGTGGCCGCCGCAATCGTCGGAACACCTGCGGGCTATGTCGAGGACGCGGCCTTCCTGAAGCTGCGCGAGGTCACGATCACGCTCGAGGCGCCCCGCGACTGGGCCGCGCTGGTGCATGCCGCGCGCGCCAGCCTCACGCTGGTGGGCCGCAACCTGTTCACGTGGGCGGGCTACTCCGGGCTCGATCCCGAGGTCAGCGCGGCGGGGCAGGAGGGATTCGCCATGGCCGATCTGCTGACGCAGCCGCCGTTGCGGTCGTTTGCGGCGACGTTACGGGTTCAGTTCTGAGCGAATAGACGCTGAGGTAGAGGCCGAGGCGCCGAGACGCTGAGTGGATGTGAGGCCCCAGCTCGTAGGAAAACCCTACCCGCTCGACCCTCATATCCACTCGGCGTCTATGCGTCTTGGCGTCTACCTGTTCGCTTTCGTTGCTCGTTCCCCCTCGATCAGGGCTCTCTTCCGTCTTATCCCCCACCGATACCCCCCCAGGTCTCCGTCTGCTCTCACCACGCGATGGCACGGGATCACGATCGCCGCCGGGTTGGTGGCACACGCCCGCGCCACGGCGCGCGTGGCCCGCGGGCGCCCGATGGCGCGGGCGATCTCGGCGTACGAGCGCGTGCTCCCGTAGGGGATCTTGCGTAGCGCTTCCCACACGGCGCGCTGGAACGCCGTGGCCCGCACGTCCAAGGGGAGATCGAGGTGCGGCGCGCGGCCCTCGAGGTGGCGCCTGATGGCCCCGACCCAGCGGCGCAGCGGCCCGCGGTCGCGCCGGATCTCGGCCGCGGGAAACTCGGCCCGCAGCCCGGCCGCCAGCTCCTCGGCGCCGGCACCGACGCCGATGCGGCAAATCCCACGCTCGGTCGCCGCGACGAGCAGACGACCGAGCGGGCAGGGGACGACCGTGAACGCGATGCGGCGGCCCCGACCACCGCGCGCATAGGTCGCGGGCGTCATCCCGAGCTGAGCGCCGGCGCGCTCGTACACGCGGCTGCTCGATCCGTAGCCGGCGGCATAGGTCGCCGGGCTCACCCGCTTGCGCTCGTGCAGCTGCCGCTTGAAGCGCTCGAGACGCCACGCGTCGCGGTACTGGCGGGGCGTCACCCCGAGCACGGCCTGGAACGCGCGCAGCAGCCTGCGCGGGCTCGTGCCCGTGCGGGCGGACAGCGCGGCCATGCTCGCCGGCTCGTCGGGATGTGAGTCGAGCCGGCGGCACGCGTCGCGCACCAGGGCCACGTCGGGGTGCGCGCCGTTCACGCTCGTCGGGCTGCAGCGGCGGCAGGCCCTGAAGCCGGCCTGTTCGGCCGCTTCCGGGATCGGGAAGAAGCTGACCAGCGCACGGCGCGGGCGGCGACTGGGGCAGGACGGCCGGCAGTAGATGCCGGTCGAGCGTACCGCGTAGACGAAGGCGCCGTCGAAGCGGCGGTCGCGCGCCAGCACGATGTGCCAGCGGCGGGCGGGGGAGAGGTCGGAAACGACGGCGGCACGGGTCACGCCTGAGAACATAGCGCGTCGCCGTGCCGCTATCTATCCGCTTTTGACCCTCGAATTATTGCCCGCGCGTCTAGCCTGCTACATCCACGGCTCGTCGGCCGAGGGCCCGTAGATCGACGGCACCTTCGCGTCGGCGAGCCGCAGGTAGACGGACATCTGGCCGCGGTGGTGCACGCCGTCCATCAGCATGAACCAGAGCACGTCCATCTTCCTCACGTCGCCCATCTGCTTGGGCGCCGTGAAGAACTTCACGGTCTGGTTCAATTCGGCTTCGGGGGTCCGCCTGACCTTTTCGACGAAGGCCCGGTGCGCCGTCTCGTAGGTCGAGATGACTTCCGGCAGCGAGCCGGGCGCCTGGGGCATCTTGCCGAATTCGATCGCGCCGTCCAGCGCCTGCTCGCTCGCCTTCTCCTCCGTCACGAACATCCAGGCGAGGTCCTTCGCCGTCTTACTCTTCGCGTGCGGCTTGATGTCGGCCTTCGCCGCCGGGAACGCCTTGAGCACCTTGATCGTCGTCGGGAACTCGCGCTCCAGCACGCCCAAGAACTGCTCTTTTTCGGTCATCGCTCCTCCTTTTGGTAGGTGAGGCGCGGGTACCAGTCGGTGCCCCGGCCCTCTGGCGTGAGATCAAACCTGCTGTGTCCGAGCCGTCACAGCCTCTCGGCGAACAGGGTGGCCAGTTTCTCGAAGCAACCGTTCCAACCGTGCTCGTGCCGCGCCCGCGCCTCGGCGTCGGGAAGCCGCTCGTGCGTGAGCACGACCTCCGTGCGCCCCGCCCGGTCGTGGAACTCGACGGTCACGAGCGTCTCGGTCGCCCCGGGCGTCGTCTCCCACTGCCAGGTATAGACCAGGCGGTTTGGGGGATCGACCTCACGGTAGGTACCC
This sequence comes from Gemmatimonadota bacterium, assembly GCA_003222115.1. Classification (GTDB taxonomy): domain Bacteria; phylum Gemmatimonadota; class Gemmatimonadetes; order Gemmatimonadales; family GWC2-71-9; genus AG29. Next base: position 19,944 of record QHUL01000090.1, read on the forward strand.
GTGACGCGATGCAGCGTGCCGTCCGGTGCCCGCATGTCGATGCGATAGCGGCCGCCCACCCGCAGGTCCACTTCTGCGACGGGAGTTGTGAGATCTCCCGGCGCGCTCCAGCGCTTCAGGTCCTCCGGCCGGGTCCACGCCTGGAAGACTTTTTCCCGCGGCGCCTGGAACGTGCGCTGGAGCCGAACGGTGACCGGGGCGGTTTGCGGAGCGGGGGCCATGGGGAGTCCTCCTCTGGCGGCGGCGCGCGGCGCATTGTCAAGGCGCGCGTTATCTTGGGTGCCATCACGCTCCTCCACTCAAGCCTCGACGACTGGCTCCGTCACCGGCCGCGCACGACTGTCGTCGCCATTGGACTCGGCCTGGTCGCGGCGCTCGGATACGCGGACGCTTCGGTCGCACCCGATCTGGCGCCACTCGTCTACCTAGCGCCCATCGGGCTGGTCGCCTGGTACGCGGGCCGCTGGGCCGGCGCGCTCGTGGCGCTGACCAGCACGAGCGCTTGGCTCCTGACCGATGCGGCCGGTCGGGGTTTCCCGCCCACCATGGTGGTATCGTGGGACGCCCTGGTGCGGCTCGCGGCCTTCCTCGTCGTCGCGGTCATGATGGCCGCGCTGCGCGAATCGCTCGACCGGGAGCGGCAGGTCGCACGCACGGATCCGCTCACGGGCGTCGGCAACGCCCGCGCCTTCTACGAGGCGGCGGACGTGGAAATCGCGCGCGCCCGCCGCTACCAGCGCCCCTTCACGGCCGTCTACGTGGACCTCGACGACTTCAAGACCGTCAACGACCGCCTCGGACACGCGGCGGGCGACGCGGTCCTGCGCTCGGTCGCCCGGGCCACGACCGGCGTCCTGCGCAAGAGCGACCTGGTCGCGCGCATCGGTGGCGAGGAGTTCTGCATCCTGCTTCCCGAGACCGCCACCGCGCCGGCGCGCATCGTCGTCCAGAAGCTACGGGAGGCGTTGTCGGACGTCGTGGTCGCACATGGCTGGCGGCTGACGGCGAGCATCGGCGTAGTGACGTATCTCGTGCCGCCGGAGTCGGTGGACGCGATGATCGGGAACGTGGACCACCTCATGTACACCGCGAAGCAGGGCGGCAAGAACGCCGTGGAGCACTCCACCGCCAACTGACTGTCTCGCCGGAGACTGTTCCATGCC
>QHUL01000097.1 GCA_003222115.1 Gemmatimonadota bacterium
CGTCGTGCCGGTGCACACCGCTTCGTAGCTCGGATGGGGCACGTGCCCGCCCGCGTAGCCCGACGTCACGCCCGCGACGCCCCGCAGCTGCTCGAACACGGCTTCGAGGCACCAGAAGCAGCCGCCGGCGAGGGTGGCGAGTTCCATGCTACAATCTAACTCACCCCCAGTCCTTCGACTCCGGCGCGACGCGGCGCATGGACCGGAGAAAGGCAAATGCGGAGTGTGGAGTGCGGAGTGCGGAGTTGTCAGCCCACACTTCCAGTTCGCACTCCGCACTCCGCATTCCGCATTGCAATCCCCTCACCTCCTCCGCAAGCAGATTCACCGTCCCGTCGTCCTTCGCGAGCTTGCCGCGCACCCACAGCAGCGGCTCGCCGCGGATCGCCGGCCGGTAGCGCTGGTACACGTCGGGCCGGACGATCACGTTCACCATCCCCGCCTCGTCCTCGAGCAGCACGAAGATGAACCCCTTCGCCGTCTCCGGCCGCTGGCGGGCGACGACGAGTCCCGCGACCTCGACCCCGGAGCCGTGCTGCAATCCAGGGAGGCGATCGCTCGACACCACGCCGGCCGGGAGCGCGTCGCGTAACAGCTGCAGCGGATGGCCGCTCGCCGCGAAGCCGAGCACGGCGTACTCGGCGAGCAGTCGCTCGCCGGCCTCGAGCCCGCCGAAGCGCAGGTGCTCGAACGGGTGGTTGAGCGGCAGCTCGAGCTGGCGCCGGCGGCGGGCGTCGTCCCCCGGATGGGCCGTGGGCGGCAGCCACAGGCCCACCTGCCACACGAGCTCGCGCCGGGTGAGTCCGAACCCGTCGCACCCGCCCACCCACACCAGGTGCTCGATCGCCGGGCGCTTGAGCTGCGGGGGCGCGCGCCGCACGACGTCGCCCACGCTCCGAAAAGGGCCGCCACGCTCGCGCTCGGCCACGACCGCGGTCGCCGTCTCCTCGCTCCAATCTCGGATGAACGCGAGGCCTACCCGCACGACACCAGCTCCCCTTCCCCCTTCCCCGGCCTTCAACCGGCCTTTTCCCTCGTCTGCAACCGTGCACCACACATCGCTCACGTTGACGTCGGGGAGCCGGATCTCGATCCCGTTCCGCTTGGCGTCCCGCCCCAGCGCGTCCAGGGAGTAGAACCCCATCGGCTGGTTGTTGAAGAGGGCGCAGTAATACTCGGCGGGATGGTAGTGCCGCAGCCACGCCGACTGGTAGGCGAGGAGGCCGAACGCCGCGGCGTGCGATTTGGGAAAGCCGAACTCGCTGAAGGCGATCACCTGCGTGAACACTTTCTCGGCGACGCGCTCCGTCACGCCGCGGGCCGCCGCCCCGCTGCGGAACTCCTCCCAGAAGCCCGCCATCAGCTCGCGGCTGCGCCGGCGGCTCATGGCGCGGCGCAGGGCCTCGGCCTGCCCCGCCGTGAAGCCGGCGAGCGCCTGGCACACCTGCAGCACCTGGTCCTGGTAGAGGATCACGCCCAGCGTCTCGGCGAGCACGTCCCGCAGCAGCGGGTGGTCCACGGGCGGCTCGTAGGGGCGGCCGGCCTCGCGGGCGCGGCGCTGCTCCTCGCGCCGCCGCACGTAGGGGTTCACCGCCCCGCCCACGATCGGTCCGGGCCGGACGATCGCCACTTCGACGGCGAGATCTGCGAGGTCGCGCGGCCGGGTGCGGCGCAGCATCTGGATCTGCGCGCGGCTCTCGATCTGGAACAACCCCACCGTGTCGCCCCGGCAGATGCGGTCGTAGACCGCCTGGTCGGCGAAGTCGATGCGCGACAGGTCGGGCGGCTCTCCCTCGCGCCGCGCCACGAGCTCGACGCACTCCTCCACCAGCGACAGCATCCCGAGGGCGAGGAAGTCGATCTTGACGAAGCGCGCATCGTCGCAGGAGTCCTTGTCCCACTGGCACACGACGCGGTCCGGCATCGCCGCGCGCTCGAGCGGCACGAGCTCCACGAGCGGCCGGCTCGAGATGATCATCCCGCCCACGTGCTGCGACACGTGGCGCGGCAGCCCCGCGATCTCCTCCGCCAGCTCGCACAGCTCCTTCCACAACGGGGCGTTCCTGCGGCCCGCGAAGCCCGGGAGCTGGTCCAGCTCGTCCGCCAGACCGCTGCCTGACCGGCTGTCGGCCAGTTTTGCCACCTGCTCGATCTCTCCCGCCGGCAGATCCAGCGCCTTGCCGATCTCGCGCACCGCCGAGCGCAGCCGGTAGGTGGGGAACGAGCAGACGAGCCCCACGTGCTCGGCGCCGTAGCGCGCGTACACCCGCCGGATCAGCTCCTCGCGGATCTCCCGCGGGAAGTCGAGATCGATGTCTGGCACCGACGCCAGCGTCTCGTTCAGGAAGCGGCCGAGGAACAGCCGGTTCGCGACCGGGTCGATGTGCGACAGCCCGAGCAGGTAGCACACGATGGACGACACCGAGGACCCGCGGCCGCGCCCGGGGAGCAGGTTGCCCGTCGCCCGGCGCGAGCCGCGCCGCACGTCGGCCGCCACCTCGCGCGCCAGGTCGAACAGGTCGTGATAGACCAGGAAAAAGCCGCTGAGCCGGTGGTGCTCGATGAGCGTCAGCTCTTGCTCGAGCCGGCGCTCGGCCTCGCTGCGGTGCTCGGAGCCCCGGGCGTAGCGCTGCTCGAGCCGTGACCGGCATAGCTCGGCGAGCGCCCGGGGGGCGGGCGTCCGGTCGGCGCCCCGGAAGTCGGGGAAGCCGTAGCCCAGGTCTCGCGTGAGATCGAACGCGCGGCAGCGCTCGGCGATGACGCCCGCAGTGGCGACAGCATCGGGACAGTCACGGAACAGCACCGCGACTTCTTCGAGCGGCCGCAGGGAGAATTCGCTGTTCGGTCGCCGCGCGCCGTGCGCGCCGTCGAGCGTAGTGCGGTGGCGGGTGGCGACGAGCACATCGTGCAGCCGGTGACGCTCGCGGCTGTGATAATGCACGTCACCCGACGCCACGACGCCAAGTCGTGCGTCATGAGCGAGGTCGGTGAGGGCTCGCGTGAGCGCGAGATCGCCCCGTACGTAGTTCCGCTGCAGCTCGACGAAGAAATTCTCCCGCCCGAACACCGCGCGGCAGCGCTCGGCGCAGGCCCGCGCGGCGGCGCGCCCTTCTGTGCGCAGCAGCCGCGGCAGGAGGCCGTCGCGGCAGCCGGACAGGACGATCAGGCCCTCGTGGCGCGCTTCGAGCGCGGCGAACTCGAGCCGCGGGTCGCGGCGATCGGCGCGGCCGAGGTGGGCCTCGGTGATCAACCTGCATAGGTTCGCATATCCTTCAGGCGTCTCGGCGAGAATCGTCACGTGAGAACCGTCGAGCAGCGTCAGCTCCGCACCGGTGATCGCCTGGAGGCCGAGCGACTTCGCCTCCTGGGCGAACGCCATCGCGCCGTAGATGCCGTTGTGGTCGGTGAGCGCCAGCGCCGGGTAGCCCAGGTTCGCGGCCGTGAGCGCCAGCTGCTCGGGGAGGGAAGCGCCGTCGAGAAACGAGAAGGCGGAGTGGCAATGGAGCTCTACGTACACTGAAAATCGTGGGGAGTGGGGAGTGGTACTTGACGGTACGAACTGAGCGGACGGTGTGCACCGTCGAGTACCACTCCCCACTCCCCACGCCGTTAAGGTTTTTGCATCCACCACTCTCCGGTGATTTGGTCCTCGAACAACACCAGGCGCCCACCCCCCTCGAGTACGACTTCGACATAGCGTCGCACGATCGGCTGACGCCACCATTCATCGTTGATGCGCCACATCTCGCCAACTGCCTCCACTCGTGTTGCGCTTCCCGTTTCTCGTTTAACGATTGCGGGTATCCCACGCCCGTCCACTTCCACTTGCACCCGTTGCGGCACGTTGAGCGCCCGAAGTCTGTCAGGCCCATTCCGCATTCCGCACTCCGCATTCCGCACTAGGGTTCATAGTCGATCAGCGCGTAGCGGCGTTCCGGAAGACGGGACCATGGCTGGACCTCGATGACGTGATGCAGCATGGGGCGTTTGAGCCGGAGCGTGATCTCCTGGACGGCGCTCCGCAGGGCGCGCCGTTGGCCGGCCCGCGCGGCGGCACCCGCGTCCCGGGCGAAGAGCTGCAGCTCGGCGGTGCCCGGGGCGAAGGCGGTGAACTCGACGACGAGCCGCTCCACGGCGCCCGCGGGCGGCGCCTGCGCCAGGCGCGTCTTGAGCGGCGCGGCGATGTGGTCGCGGTCCGCGGAGGGGTCCTTGAGCGTGGCCGCGGCGAGCCACGAGGCGGCGCGCTCGAGCTCGGCCCGCGCGCGCACCGCCTGCACGCGCCACCCCGTGCGGCGCGGATGCCGCAGCGCGCGCTCGATCAACCGCTCGAGCGCGAGCACGAGCATCTCCCGGTCCGCCACCGGCGTGAAGAAGGTCAGGGAGACGCTGATCGGCTCGGGGAGCACGCGGCCGACGACCGGCTCCGCGGTCGCGCCCGCCGCGAGCCGCCACCAGCGGCGACCGGCGCGCCCGAACTGCGATACGATCGCCTCCTCGGGCAGCGCGGCGAGCTGCCCCAGCGTGCGGAGCCCGAGCTGCCGGAGCCGCCGGTGCGCGTCGGGATCGAGCGGCAGCACGGCAACGGGCTGCGCGGCGAGGAACTTCCCCTCCTCCCCCGGAGGGACGATGAGCGCGCCACCCGGCTTGGCGCGGGTCGCTGCTACCCAAGCCACGAACTTCCCTTTGCCCCACCCCACACGGAAATGCGGAGTGCGGAATGCGGAATGCGGAGTATTCAATGCTGCGTGCGGCATCGAAGGGCGGACGTCAAACTCCGCACTCCGCATTCCACATTCCGCACTCATTTCATTCCGCACTCCGCACTTGATTGCATCGATGATCCCCTCCGGCCCTCCGTAGATCCCCTCCAGCCCATCCATCCCCACGTACGCGAGCCCCAGCTCCGCCGGCTCCACCACGGGGCTCACCCGGGCGAGCGCGGCCAGCAGCAGCGCGAATCGCTCCTCGTAGTGAACCGGATCGGGCTCGCACAACCGCAGTGCGGGACAGAGACCGATCGCCTGGCTCACCGTCATTCCCGGCCGCACCCCCGCTTGACGGGCGAGCGGCGAGACCTGCCACACCACCCGGCGGCTCGCGTCGGGGGCGAGCAGCGCGCTGGGCTGGGACGCGAGCTCGGGCCGCCGCGCCTCTTCGCAGCGTAGCGCGAACAGCGGGATCCAGACGCAGACGGCCACAGAGCTCGTCGGCGGGGGAGAGAGATACCGATCCATCCGGGTGTCCTAAGGGGCCCCGAATATATCCCGAAGATAAGCCAGCTGCAAGGCTCGAGGCGAATGTCATAAGTATCTGATTTGCAGATCGTTACGTCACACCTGTCACAGCCATGAGCAAACGTATAAGATGACCCCGATGGATCAGTACCAGCCGTCGCTCTTCGCGGAGACGCTGCCCGCGCCGCGGCCCGAGTTGGTCGAGCTGGCGGGGCGGCTGCCGCCGAGCGTGCGCTTCGGAACCTCGACGTGGACCTACGACGGGTGGGCGGGGGACGTCTATCATCGCCGGTACCGGGGTGCGCAGCCCGCCAGGCGGCTGGAGGAGTACGTGCGCTACCCGCTGTTCCGCACGGTGGGGATCGACAGCGCGTTCTACGAGCCCCCCTCCGAGCAGGCGCTGGCGGCCTACGCGCGGGCGCTGCCGCCCGGGTTTCCCTGTGTCAGCAAGGTGTGGGACCGGATCACGGCCAAGCGACTCAATCTCGAGGGGCGGTGGGGCCCGCTCGCCGGGCAACGGAATCCCGACTTCCTGAACGCGGACGTCTTCAAGGACGCCGTGCTCGGCCCCTACGAGCGCGCGTTCGGCGATCACGCCGGGGCGTTCGTGTTCGAGTTTCAGGCGATGCGCGGCAAGGATCTCCCCGATCCGCTCGAGTGGGCCGATCAGCTCGATCGCTTCTGCGAGCAGCTGCCCGCGGGGCCCCGCTACGCCGTCGAGCTGCGCAACCCGGAGCTGCTCACGGACATCCACGGCGAGGTGCTGAAGCGGCACGCGGTGGCGCACGTCTTCAACTCCTGGACCGACGTGCCGGCGATCGGGGCGCAGCTCGCGCTCGGGTGGACGTTCACCGCGCCCTTCACCGTGGCGCGGGCCCTGCTCAAGCCGGGTCGGGCGTACAGCGACGCGGTCAAGCTGTTCGAGCCCTACGACCGGCTGCGGGAGCCGTTGCCGGAGTTGCGCCGCGATCTGGTGCGGCTCATCGACGAGACCGTGCGCCGCCGGACGGAGGCGCTCATCCTCGTCAACAACCGCGCCGAGGGCTACGCGCCGGGGACGATCCGCGCGCTGGCGGAGCTGTGGGAGGAAGGGGAGGAGGGAAGGGGGAAGGGAGAGGGATGAAGCAGACCGTTCCGTCCCTCCCCATCCCCCTGCTGCGTGACGCGGTGGCGCGGCAGGCGGCGCGCGTCTCGTTGCGACGCGCCGCCCGCGAAGTCGGCGTCTCTCCGAACGGGTTGCGCAACTTCCTGAACGGCGCGGCGCCCCGCAGCACGACGCGCGCCAAGCTCGAGCGCTGGCTCGCGGCGAGGAGCGGGCCGTTGCGGCCGCCGACGGTGGGCCGGCTGGTGCGCCTGCTCAACGAGCTGGCCGGCGATCTCGCGCCCGAGCAGGCCGCGGCCCTGGGACGCGACATCGCCCGCCTCCTGGCCGTGGCGTACGAGCAGCGGCGCGTCTCGCCGCCCAGGTGGGTCCAGGAGCTGGCCAAGCAGTCCCGCCGCCGCGCCGCTTCCGGGCCCGACGTCGCCTGATCGGGCCCCTTGCTGGCAACCGCATTCGGCGCTATTGCTAGTGCTGAGATGGTGCAGGTCGTGCAGGTCCGCGTGCGCCCGCCACGTGGTTACATGGATCACGTCCCCTCGCAGCCGACATTCGACATGCTCACCGTTCTCGTGGTGGACGACGACCGCGAGCTGCGGGAGAGCCTGTGCGCTTTCTTGCGGCAGCGTGGCTGCTCGGTCACGGCCGCGGCGGGTGGCGTCGAAGGGCTGCAGGCGGTCATCCTCGACACCTTCGACGTGGTGGTCACCGACACGCAGCTGCACGGTAGCGAGTGGTTCTGGCGCCAAGCGACCACCCTGCGCCCGGGACTGCGCGGCCGCTTCATCTTCTGCACGGCCGAGCAGCTCTCGCTCGGCGTGGACGGCCCCACCGACTCCGAGCGCTTCATTCTCAAGCCGATCCGCTCCGACACGCTGTGGCAGGAGGTCCAGGCGATCGGGGTGCGCGGGCGGACTCCCTCATAGGCCGAGCTCGCGCTGCGCCGGCTCCCGGCGGGGCCGGTAGCGGTCCCGCATCCCGTCGTTCACCGGAAAGCCGAATCGCTGCTGGAGGCGTTTGATGCGCCGCGTCAGCGCTGCGGCGTAGGTGCGCGGCGCGGCGCTCTGCCGCGCGTACGCGCGCCGGTAGCGCGTGGCGAGCTCCGGGAAATGCTCCTCCAGCACCGGGAGGAAGCGGTCGCGGATGGCGGGGTAGAGGCGGAGCGGCCCCGCGTGGAGGAACCGGGCCCCAGCCTCGCGCGCCGCGCCGAACAGCGCCTCCAGACGCGGCAGGTCGTCCGTGACGCCCGGCAGCACCGGCGCCACGATCAGCCCCGCGTTGAGTCCCGCGGCGGTCAGGCGGCGCAGCGCCCGCAGCCGCACCGCGGGCAGCGGCGTGCGCACCTCGACCCTCCGGATCAGCGCCGCGTCGACCGTGATGAGCGAAACGTAAATCTCGAGGTCGTTCCGGTCTTGCACGCGCTGCAGCACGTCGATATCGCGGGCGACGAGCGGGCTCTTCGTGATCAGCCCGACTGACAGCTCCTCGCAACGCGCCAACCGCTCGAGCACCTGGCGCGTCAGCCGGAAGCGCCGTTCGGCGGGCTGATACGGGTCCGTCGCGGTGCCGATGACAATCGTGTCGGACGGTCGGCCAGTCGGACCGGCGGACCGAAAGTAGCGCTGCAGGTCGCGCTCGAGGGCCGCGAGGATCTGCTCCTTGACAAAGATCCGCTGCTCGAACGCCTCCCAGCCGTGCGGCCCCCGGAACTCGCGGAACTGGTCGTCGCTCAGCTTCCCCGCGTCGTGAGCTCGCTCGACGACGTAGCGATGGGCGTAGCGGGCGTAGCAGTAGCTGCACCCGAACTCACAGCCGACGTAGGGATTGAGCGACCAGAAATCCATCCCGGTCTGCGTGGGGGAGTTGAGGATCGAGCGCGTGCCGAGCGCCACGAACTTCGTGCCGCGCAGCCGCTCGTCGAGAACCGGGAGGGCGTTCGTCACCCGCAGCTCGACCAGCCGCACTCGCGGCACATGAGGCACCCCGACTGGTGGAGCAGCGGGACTGCGCAGTCGGGGCAGGGCCGGGAGGCGGGCAGCCCTGAAGGACTCCCTGACGGTCGCCCTAACGGACTCCCTGACGGGGTGCGGGAAGGATCCGGAACAGGCAAGATTGGTTGCATGGTGGGCGGCCCGGGCGTAACCCGAATATATCCCGAAGCAGGCTCACGGCAAGGATCGCTGCCAGTTACCATAATGCAATGTCGAACAAGCGGATAGCATTCCAGGGGGAGCCCGGCGCCTACAGCGAGGAGGCGCTCTACCTGCTGCACCCCGATGCCGCGTCCCAGCCGCAGCGGGAGTTTCGCGACGTCGCGGACGCGGTGCTCGCCGGGCGGGCGGACTACGGACTCCTGCCGATCGAAAACTCGTTGGTCGGCTCCGTGGCCACGAATTTCGACCTGATCGCGGAGTCGGGGCTCGTGGTGGTGGCCGAGGTGGTGAGCGCCGTGCATCACTGCCTGCTGGCACTGCCCGGCGCGCCGTCCGGGGGGCTGCGGCGCGTGATCTCGCATCCCG
>QHUL01000091.1 GCA_003222115.1 Gemmatimonadota bacterium
ACTGCATCGCGTAGTGGATCCCCTTGAGCGAGGGGACGTCCACGAACCCGGCCGAGTCGCCCAGGAGGACGACGCCCGCGCCGTGGCGGCGCTGCGGCACTGCGTAGTAGCCCCCTTCGGGGATCGTCTTCGCTCCCCACTCGACCGCCTCCCCGCCGTCGAGGTAGCGCCGGAAGAGCGGATGGAGCTTCAGCCTCTGGAGCAGCACGTGCACGTCGAGCGCGGCGCTCCGGTAGTCGAGCCCGACGACGAGACCGAGCGCCAGCAGGTTCGGCTCGAGCGGGTAGAGAAAGCTGCCGCCGAAGGCGTCGCTGGGAAGCGGCCAGCCGAGCGTGTGGATCACCCGGTCGAGGGGGCGCTGCGTCTCCCAGATCTCCTTCACGCCCAGCGCAAAGATCTGCGGATTCTCGGACGGCATGCCCTGCCACTCGAGCCACGCCTGCGCGAGCATTCCTCGCGTCCCCTCGGCGAGCGCCGTGACCTTGGCGACGATGTCGTTCGGCGCCTGATAGCTCGCGAGCGGCTTGTCGTCGCGATCGAGCCCCGTCGCCGCCGTGCGTACGCCCGCGACGCGTTCGCCGTCCACGAGCAGGCCGGCCGCGGGGAAGCCGGTGAACACCGTGACCCCGAGCTCCTCCGCCTTGTGCCCGAGCCACCGGACGATTTCGCACAGCGACGCGACGTAGAGACCCTTGTTGTGCATGGTGGGCGGCACGGGAAGGCGCCATTGGCCTTGGGCCGTCAGCAGATACACAGCTTCCTTGCGAACCGGCCCGCGGAACGGGAAGTCGGCATCCCAGAGATGGGGAAACAGCTCGCGGAAGGCGCGGGGGTTTACGACCGCCCCGGACAGGGAGTGCTCTCCCAGCGCTCCCGCCTTCTCGAGCACGCCGATGTTGAGCTCGGCGCCGCTGCGGCGCGCCAGCCCGGCCAGCTCGATCGCGGCCGCCAGCCCCGCGGGGCCCGCGCCCACGATGAGGACGTCCAGCTCCATGCGATCGCCGGCGCCCGGCGCGTCCTGAGGCAGGATGAGCCGCTCGCGCGGCAGCGGCGGCTGGTAGTGGGCGGGAATCATGCTAAGGGCTAGTGGCCAACGGCCTTCTTGATCTCTTCCGTCAACCGCGGCACGATTTCGAACAGGTCGCCCACGATCCCGTAGTCACAGATTTTGAAAATCGGCGCGTCCTTGTCCTTGTTGATCGCGACGATGACCTTCGACGTGCGCATGCCGGCGAGATGCTGGATCGCGCCCGAGATCCCGACCGCGACGTAGAGCGTCGGGGAGACGGTCTTGCCCGTCTGGCCCACCTGATCGGCGTGCGGTCGCCAGCCCGCGTCCACCACGGCGCGGGACGCCCCCACCGCGGCGCTGCCGCCGAACGCCCGCGCCAGCTCCTCGAGCAGCTTGAAGTTCGCGGGCTCCTTGAGTCCGCGACCGCCCGAGATGACGATCGGCGCCTCCGCCACGTCCACGGCACCCGCAGCGGCCGCCTTCACGTGCTTCACGATCACGCGGCCCGCCGGGAGGTCGAGCGCGACCGTCGCCGCGGCGCCCGGGCGCGGCCGCTCGACCGGCGTGAACACATTGGGCCGCAGGGCGAGGATCGCCGGCGCGCCGCCGAGTTGCACGCGCAGGAGCGCCTTGCCCGCGTACACCGGCCTCGTGGCGGTCACGGCGCCGCCTTCCATCGCGACGTCCGTGACGTCCATGGCGAGGGCGACACGGAGTCGCGCCGCGACGCGGGGCGCGAGGTCCTTTCCGGTGGCGCTCGCGGCGAACAGGACGGCGCGGTACCCTCCTGCCTGCGCGTGCTCGGCCACCGCACGGGCGAATCCTTCCGGCGCATAGCTAGCGAACGCGGCGCCCGTCGCCGTGACGACCCTGTCGGCACCGTACTTGGCGAGCTGGTCGGTGCCGCGGACGGGCCCGGTGCCGAATACCAGGGCCTCGACCTCTCCGCCCAGCCCGTCGGCCAGCCTGCGGGCGCCGGTGACGACTTCGTGAGAGACCTTCCGCAGCGCCCCGTCGCGCTGCTCGAGCACGGCGAGGACGGCCGTCACAAGACCTTCGCGTCCTCGCGCAGCAGCCGCACCAGCTCCGCCACGGCATCCGGCCCCTCCCCCACGATCCTGCCATCCTTGCGCTCAGCCGGCGGGAGCAGCGCGAGTACCTCGATTCCTCCTGGAGGCAGGGCCACCGGCTTCGTTGGGAGCGGTTTCTTCTTCGCCGCCATGATGCCCTTGAGCGCCGGGTAGCGCGGCTCGTTCAGGCCCTTCTCGGTCGTCAGCACGGCGGGGAGGGGGAACTCGACCACCTCGATCCCGCCCTCAATCTCGCGCTCGGCGGTCCCCGTCCCGGGCGCCAGCTCGAGGTGCGCCACCGCGGTGACGCAGGCAAGCCCGAGCAGCTCCGCCACCATGGGCCCGACCTGATGGTTGTAGTCGTCGATCGCCATCTTGCCGAACAGGATCAAGTCCCAGCCGCCGTCCTTGAGCTCGGCGGCGAGCGCCTTCGCGACTTCGAAACCGTCGGCCGGGATCCTGTCGGTCTGGAGCAGCACGCCGCGGTCCGCGCCCATCGCCAGGGCGCTGCGGATCGTCTCCTGGGCGGCGGCGGGGCCGAGGCATACGATCACGACCTCGCCCGCGCCGGCCTGCTCTTTCCGGCGCAGGGCTTCCTCGACCGCGAACTCGTCGTAGGGGTTGAGGACGAACTTGACGCCGGCCTCGTCGAGCGACTTGCCGTCGGGGGCGATCTTCACGCGCGTCTCGCTGTCGGGGACGCGCTTGATGCAGACCGCGATCTTCATCCCTACGGCTTCATCCCCGGCATCGCCGGGAGGGTCAGCTTCGTGTATCCCGCCGGCGGCTGGAACAGCGCGGCATCGGGGCGCTGGCGGTCCACCTGCGTCGCCTCGAACACCGCGCTCTTGCCGCCCGCGCCCTCCGGCGTCGTGATCTTGAGCGGAAAGAAGCCCGCGCGGGCAAGCCGCGCGAGATCCGGATTGCTCGAGTGCAGCAACCCCGCGGTGGAGGGCATCGCCGACGAGGCCTGGTCCCCCACTCCCATGAAGCCCATGCCGGTCGCGCCGCACACGTCCACGGGCCCGTGACTGCCCTCGTCGGTGCTCGCGAACAGGAAGTGCTCGCACGAGATGCCGGCGATCGTCTCTGATTTCCCCGTGGCGGTGACCTTCATCTTCGACAGGTCCCCCGTGGCGCCTTTCTGCCCCTGCAGCGCTTGCGCCATCTGCCCCATGTGCGGCCCCAGCTGCTTCATGTTCATCACCAGGTACTGCTTGTGCTGGGGCATGAGCGTGAGGATGTCGCCGGTCGTGCCGTCGAAGATCGACACGGCGGCCACGCCGTTCATCTCGAACTCCTGCCGGGTGCGGTTTCCCAGCTGGTAGTACCGCATCAGGCCCGACTTGCCGTCCGCATCGGACACCTTGTAGACGACGAGCCCGTCGAACGACCCCTGCGCCGCGGCGGCGGGGGGGCCGAGCAGCGCGGCGACGAGCGCGCCGCAGGCGAGCGAGCACCGCATCATGACGCACTCCTTGCCGGCGCCGGCCGGCGGTGAAGGGCGATTCCGACGCTCAACATGACCCAAACCCGGGCCGGCGGCTAGAAGTCCGTGCTGAGACTGACGGTGAGGTGCCGCGGCAATCCCGGCGTCAGCCAGCGCTCCACCGGATTGCCGGGGCGCGTGGGGTTCTCCGCGTAAGTGCCGAAATTCTCGTAGCGCCGGTCGAGCAGGTTGCGCACCATGCAGCGCAGCTCGAGCGAGCGCCAGGTGAGGGTGGCGGCGGCGTCTGCGACGCCGTAGTCGGCGAGGCGGCGCGTGGCGTTCGCTTCGTCGCCCCGCAGCCACTGGCGCCCCACGTAGCGGGCGTCGAGCGCGACGCGCACCGACGGCCGCGCGCCGCGCTCCCGCACCACGGGCAGCGCGATGCCGGCGTTGACCCGGTGACTCGGGACCATGGGCAGCGCGTCGCCCGGCGCGACCGTCTCGCCCGCCGGATCGCGCGTCGTGGCGAGCAGCGCGCTGCTGCGGAAGGTGGCGGCCGTGAAGCCGTAGTTCGCGTACAGCCGGAGCCCGGCGCGGGACGTCCAGTCCAGCGCCGCTTCGGCGCCGGCGCGCCGGGTGGCCCCGATGTTCTGGAAGTACCCGCCCGTGACGCTTGAGGCGATGAAGAAAATGTCGTCCCGCACGGCGGACCAGTACGCGGTGGCGCTGGCGTCGAGCCCTGCCGGGCTGCGGAAGTGCCACCCCAGCTCGTAGTTCGTGGCGACGACGGGCCGGAGCGCCGGGTCCGGGCCCAGGGCGAACGGCAGCGGGCAGGTCGACGCTGGATCCGAGCACGCCAGCTCCACCACGGCGGGGGAGCGGAAGCCCCGACTCACGGACGCGTACACCTCGTGGCCCGGCAGCCCCGTCCACGTCAGGCCGACGCGCGGGCTCACCCGCTGGAAGATGTTCAGCCCGCTGTGCGACGGGTCCACCAGGTCCTCGAACGGCAGCCGGATCCAGTCGTAGCGCGCCGCCACCGTCGCCGTGAGCGAGCGGGCGAGCTCCCAGTTCGCGCCCGCGAACGCGCCCAGGTCCACCTCGTTGGTGCGCACCGACTCGGTCAGCGCGTCGGGCCCCGTCGGCGGGACCGCGAAGATGCGCACGGCCGTGCGCTGGTACGCCCCGTCCGCGCCCGCGAGCCAGCGCAAGGCGCGGCCGGCGAGGCGCAGCTTTCCGGAGAGCTGCACGGCTCCTCCCGCCTGGCGCGTGGCGGTGCGCTGCCGCGAGTCCTCCCCCACGAAGTTCGCGTTGAACTGCTCGCTGTTCAGGGTACGGCCGAACGCGTTCACGGCGAGCTGCACGCCGCGCCCGACGAGCCGCTGGGCGTTCAGCACCGCCAGGTGCGCCCGCGGCGCGAAGAAGTCGCCACGGGTGAAGTTCGTCCTGGGGTCCCGGGCGAGCTCGGTCTCGGGGAGGCTCCCCGCCTGGAACATCTTGTTGTCGGCCCCGGAATAGCTGAGCGTGGCGTCCCACGTGTGGTTCAGGAGCCCGGCCTTGGCGAACAGCGTGGCGATCCGGCTCTGCGTGTCGTCGCGCCAGCCGTCCTCGCGCTCGTAGCGCGCGCCCAGGTAGTAGTCCCACACGCCATGGCGCGCGCCCGCGTGCGCCTTGAGCTCGTAGCGGCCGAAGCTCCCGGCCGACGCCTCGAGCTCGCGTGACGGCGGGTTCGCGCCGCGCCGCGTGACGAGGTTCACCGCCGCCCCCAGGGCGTTCCGCCCCACCAGCACCGACGGCCCGTACACCACCTCGACCCGCTCCACGTCCTCGAGCGGCAGCAGGTCGAAGTTCACTTCGTGCGCTCCCGGCTCGTTGGCGCGCACCCCGTCCACGTACACGGTCACGCCCTGCGGCAGCCCGATCACCGGCGAGACGTTGAAGCCCCGCAGCGACACGTCGAGCTGCCCGGTGGCGCCGAGCTCGTCGGAGGTCGTGACGCCCGGCAGCTGCTCCAGCGCGTCCGCCAGCGAGCGCACTCCCCGCGCGTCCAGGTCCGTCGCCGAGAGCGCCGCCGTCCGGCCCGCGAGCCCGCGCGCCAGCTCGCGCACCGAGGGCAAGCGGACTCCGGTGACCACGACGGGAGCGAGGGTGGCGGAGTCTTTGGGGAGAGAATCGGGCTGCTGAGCGCGGGCGAGCGGGGGAACCAACACGAGCAGCAGTCCACTCTTCAGCAAACGCGGAAGTCGGAACGCGGAACGCGGAACAGAAGACAAGCGCACCGATGCCTCGTCCTACTGTTCCGAGTTCCGCGTTCCGCGTTCCGCGTTCTTAGTTGAACGCATTCAACCCCGTGATCTCCTGCCCCAGGATCAGCGTGTGGATGTCGTGCGTGCCCTCGTAGGTGTAGACCGACTCCAGATTGGCGAGATGGCGCATCGCCTGATACTCCGCGAGGATGCCGTTGGCTCCGAGGAGACGCCGCGCCTCCCGCGCGACCTCGGTCGCTATGTCCACGTTGTTCCGCTTGGCGAGGGACACCTGCTGCGGCGTCACCTTGCCCTGATCCTTCAGGCGACCCAGCTGCAGACACAGGAGCTGCGCCTTGGTGATCTCGGTGAGCATCTCCGCGAGCCGGGCCTGCTGCAGCTGGAACCCGCCGATCGGCTTGCCGAACATGACGCGGCTCTTTGCGTAGCCCACCGCCTCGTCATAGCACGCCATCGCGGCGCCCACCGCCCCCCACGCGATCCCGTAACGCGCCTGCGTGAGGCACGAGAGCGGGGATTTCAGCCCTCCCGACTTGGGCAGGATCGCGTCCTTGGGGAGGCACACGTCCTGCAACACCAGCTCGCTCGTGTCGCTCGCGCGCAGCGACAGCTTCCCCTTTTGGTCCTTGGCCGAGAAGCCTTTGGTGTCGGCGGGCACGATGAAACCCCGGATCGACTCCACGTCGTCGAGCTTCCCCGTCTTCGCCCACACGATCGCGACGCTCGCGGTGGACCCGTTCGTGATCCACATCTTGGCGCCGTTCAGGAGCCAGCCGTCCTTCGTGCCCTTGGCGACGGTGATCATCGCGGCCGGGTTCGAGCCGTAATCGGGCTCCGTCAGCCCGAAGCAGCCGATCACTTCCCCGCTCGCCATCCTGGGGAGCCAGCGTCGCTTCTGCTCCTCGCTGCCGAAGGCGTGGATCGGGTACATCACGAGCGCCCCTTGCACCGACGCGAATGATCGCACACCGGAGTCGCCGCGCTCGAGCTCCTGCATGATCAGCCCGTAGGCGACGTTGTTGAGCCCGGCACAGCCGTATTCCTCGGGGAGATTGGCGCCGAACAGCCCCAGCTCGGCCATCTGGGGGACGAGGTGCTTCGGGAACTTCCCCTCGACGTAATGCTCGCCGATGATGGGGATGAGGTTGTCGTCGACCCACGCGCGCACCGTGTCGCGCACGGCGCGCTCCTCTTCGGAGAGGAGGCCGTCGACGTCGTAGAAATCGACGCCCTGAAACTTCGGTGCCATGGAGTCCTCTGGGTTCTAGTCCGCCGTACCTACGGGAAGGGGATGCCGCCCGGCAGCCGGCCGCGTCCGCGCGAAGGCGTGCGTGTCCGACGCCTTGAACCGCGCCCGCTCCGCCTCCCACCGGAAGAACGTCACCTGCACCGCCGTGGGCTCGATCGTCACGAAGTTGAAGCAGGAGGGACGTCCGCCGCGGCTGCGGCTGCATAGCGTCCCCGTCGTCGACACGACGACCTTCCCGTCCACTACCTCCGCCCCCTCCTGGTGGTCGTGCCCGCACAGCACCACGTCGGCGCCCGAGTCCACGATGCGGCGCTCCGCCTGCCGCCAGCGCGCGAGCCCCATGCGGCGCGAGATCTCGCCGCGCACCACGTTGTGGTGCACCACCAGCACCCGTGCGAGCTCGGGCGCCGCCTCTCGGAACAGCTGCTGCACCCGCAGGTACTCCCGCTTGGGCAGGTGGCCCTTCACCGCGAGATCGCGCAGTCGCCAGGTGAGCGAGCCCCAGGCGACGCCGTGGGCCGTCAGCGCCCCCGCGATGATGGCGCCGGGGACCCGCAGCGTGGGGGCGAGGTCGTCGCCGAAGTAGCGCACGTACTTGCGGTACAGCGCGCTCTTCGCGAACGGGATCAGGGGACGCGTCCACCAGCGGACGTCGTGATTGCCGGGGAGCACGTAGACCGGCGCCGTGCGGGTGGCGAGGCGGGCGAACGCGCGGGCGCGCTGGAACTCGCCATGGCGCGCCCGCTGCGTGATGTCCCCCGCCACCACGACCACGTCGGGATGGAGGTCGGGGATCATCGCTTCGAGCGCCTCGATCTGCCGGATGTCGGCGAGGGCGCCGAAGTGCAGGTCCGCGAGCTGGAGGATCTGGACGGTCACGTCTCCGCCTGCACCGTGTACGTGAGGGTCGCCTCGCCGCTCGCGGGCACCGGGACGCGGAACCGCACCTCGGTCGCCGACAGCTTCTCCGAGGGCACGCTGCTCTCGACCACGCGCCAGACACCGGAGCGCGCCTCCCGCACGTCCACCGTGACCGGCGCGGGCTTGGCGTTTGTGATGGTGACGCGGAAGGCCGCCGTGACCCGTTGCCGCACCGGCATCCCGCGCTTGGCCGGCGCGATCGGCTCCTGCCCGTAGTCCACCTGCACGCGCTCGGCCGTCACGTCGAACGCATCGCCCGATTGCACGCGGACGTCGCGCCCCGGGGCGGAGTGCGCGCTCGTCGCTTCTCCCACGAGCTGCAGCCTCCCGGCCGAGTCGGCCTGGTAGAGCTGGACCGTCCCCGCCGGGAGCGGCCGGTCGCCGAACGGCGTCCCGCGCCCGCGCTTCAGCGTGTACCACACCTGCACCGGGACGCGGTCCGGCTCGGCCGGCGCGGACCCGAAGAAGCCCCGCCACGGCAGCGCGCCCGGCACGATGAGCTCCTGGAGATAGGGGGTCGCGGCGCGCGGGAACAGCGCGGTCGTGACCGGAACGCCGGGCTCGAGCGTCACGCGGCCGGGGAGCTGGTACACGTGCGTCTCTCCCACCGCCTGCTCGCTCGCGGACACGACGTCTTCCGCAAGAACGGCCTGTGCCGTGATCATGCCGCGCAACGGCTGGGGCGAGCGCGCCCGCGCGATCGATCCCGCGACGAGCTGCACCTCCGCCGAGTCGGCGCGCACGGCCTGCGATCGCACCGTCGCCGCGCCGGACACGCTGGCCTTCCCGTCCGCGAGCACGATCTGGTACACCGCTTCCCACGACGCCCCGGCGGCGCTGTAGGCGATCTCGGTGCGAGGCCGGGACCGGCTCGCCTCGAGCGCGAGCGTCACTTGCGGCTCGCTCCGCACGAGCTCCGCCGGAAACAGCGGCGTGCCCGGCGTTGCCAGCAGGAAGCGGCCGTCCCCGAGGCGGTACTGCGGCGGCTCGACGCTCACGACCGTGGCCCGGATCGTATCCTTCTCGCGCGCGAACGCCAGCGTCTGGCCGCGCGCCCGCGCCAGGGCCTCCTGCTGGGTCGTGGCGCCCCGCGCCTGCGCCGCGACGAGGGCCACGGCCGTGTCCGGGGAGAAGATCGTCGCCGGATCGATCGCCTCCTTCAGCACCACGCTGTTCCGCCCCTTCTCGAGCGGCTGCGGCAGGGCGCGGCGCACCACCACGCGGCCGTCCGCGTACACCGACACCGACGTCTGCGCCCGCGCGCCGCCCACGGCGAGCGCGCTCAGGACGAGGGCCGAGCCGAGCGCGGTGAGCGTTGCTCTCGCAGCCATTGGAGTGCGACCTGTTTCGCGATCCGGTAGGTGAGGAGGTACCAGGCGCCTACGGCCACGAGCGCCAGCGTGCGCGCCGTGCCGGCCCATGCGGGGGCGACCGCGCGCAGCGTCAGCGCGAGATACACCGCGAGCGCGAGACTGGTCCCGAGCGCCGTCCAGCGCCCGAGGCGCGACGCCCGCCGCTCGAGCAGCCCGGTGCAGGCGGCGCACAGGTCTCCCGGCAGGATCCCCGCGGTCGGCTCCCCGCACCGCGCGCACGGGTGGCTAGACGCGCCGGGCCACGGCGCGGGCGAATTCGGCGGTCGTAGCATTGCCGCCCAAGTCCTTGGTCCGAACCCCGTCCTTCACGATGGCGGTCTCCAGCGCGCGCCGCAGCCGCGTCCCGGACCCGAGGTCGCCCACGTGGTCGAGCATCATCGCCGCGGCGAGCATCTGGGCGGAGGGGTTGGCGATCCCCTTCCCCGCGATGTCCGGCGCCGAGCCGTGCACCGCCTCGAAGATCGCCGCCTTGGTTCCGATGTTTGCTCCCGGGGCGAGCCCGAGCCCTCCGACGAGCCCCGACGCCTCGTCCGAGAGAATATCGCCGAACAGGTTCGTCGTGACGATGACGTCGAACTGCGTCGGATTGATGACGAGCTGCATGGCCGCGTTGTCCACGATCTTGTCGTCGCTGGCGATCACTCCCTCGTACTCCTTCGCGATGATCTTCGCGGTCTCGAGGAACAGCCCCGACGTTGCCTTGAGGATGTTCGCCTTGTGCACGACGGTGACCCGCTTCCGCCCGTGCGTCTTCGCGTAGTCGAAGGCGTAGCGGCAGATCCGCGTGCAGCCGTCCCGCGTCATCACCGACATCGCCTGCGCCACCGCCTTGGGGTCGTTCCCCACCTTGAACGTGTGGTCGAGCCCGACGTACAGCCCCTCGGTGTTCTCCCGGATGATGACGAGGTCGACCTTCTCGTAGCGGCCGCCCGGGACGATCGTCTTCACGGGCCGCACGTTGGCGTAGAGGTCGAACTCCTGCCGCAGCGCGACGGTGACCGAGCGGTAGCCGCCGCCCACGGGCGTCGTGAGCGGGCCTTTGAGCGCGAGCCCGGTGCGCCGGATCGAGTCGAGCGTCGCGTTGGGCAGCGGGGTGCCCGCCTTTTCCACCGCGCTCATGCCGCCGAATTGCTCGTCCCAATCGAACGCCGCGCCCATCGCGCCGAGCACCTGCAACGTCGCCTCCGTGATCTCGGGGCCGATCCCGTCGCCCGGGATCAGCGTCGCCTCTCGCGTCACGGCAATCCCGGCGTCAGGCTCTTCACCGCACGCACCAACGCCGTCCAGGGGTCGTCGCCCTCGCCGCGGGCGACCGTGCGCCAGCCGACCTGGCCGGTGCGCACGTCCACGAGCACGATCGAGAGCTCCGCGCTGCCGACCGCACCGGGCGTCGCATAGATCGTGCGACCCTCGGGTCGTGCCACCGGGCGCCGGTAAATCAGCGCCGCCGGCACCACCACGAACCGGCCGCCGGAGCCTGCCACCGCCGCGAGGGTGCGCAACTGGCTCCGCAGGGGATCCGGTACCTGGGTGATCGATTCGACCCGGAGCACCGCCGTCGCCATCTGGTCGGGGTCCGCGACCACGCCGGGCGCGCGGTGGGCCGCACGCCGCACGTCCTCGGGGAGGACCCACGACACCTCCGGCGCGCGCGCCTTGAGCAGCGCGCCGAGGATGCTGTCGCTCTTCGTGAGCGCCGCGCGCCGCTCGCCCAGCTGTGAGGTCCAGTGCAGCGAGTCTTCCGCGACCATGAGCGTGAGCGGCAGCAGGCTCACCGGCTGCCCCGCGATTCCCGCGGTGGGGAGCGGCCGGGTGGGTGCGGGGACCGGGCTCTCGCTTGGCGGCTTGCCGCCGCACGCCATGAGGAGGGCCATCACGCCCCACGCCCCACGCACTAAGTAGTTGTTCTTTAGGGGTTTACTCACGCCGCCCAATATCGGTGGCGGGAGCGGGTTTTTCAAGCGAGCGTGAGCCCGCCATCCACGATGATCACCTGCCCGGTGATGTGGCGCGCCGCGTCGCTGCACAGGAACACGATGACGCGCGCGACGTCCTCGGGGTCGGCCACGCGCCCCAGCACCGACTCGTGCTCGGCGCGCTCCAGCACCTCGCGCGGCAGCGTGGTGAGGAGCTCTGTCTTCACGAATCCGGGCGCCACGGCGTTGACGTTGATGTTGGAAGGGCCGAGGTCCACGGCGGCCGACTTGGTGAGGCCGATGAGCGCGGCCTTGCTCGCGGCGTAGTTCGAGATCCCGAAGCCGGGCCGGAAGGCCTGGTGGCTGGCGACGTTGACGATCTTGCCGAAGCGCTGCGCGCGCATCGGCTGGGCCACGCCCTGGATGCAGTTGAAGGCGCCCGTGACGTTGGTGTCGAGCACCTCCTGCCACGCCTCGGGGGTCAGCCGCCACAACGCGCCGTCGTGGGTGACGCCGGCGTTGTTGACGAGGTAGTGCACGCCGCCCAGCCGCTCGCGCGTGGCGACGACGAACTGCTCCACGTCCGCCCGGCGGCGCACGTCGCAGCGGGCGCAGTACACCGGGACGCCCAGCGCTCGGATCGCGGTTTCCGTGAGCAGGGCCTGGGCGGCGACGTCGCGCCCCGGCAGGTCGACGTAGTTGAAGGCGACCGCCGTGCCGCGCTGGGCGAACTCGATGCAGGTGGCGCGACCCAGGCCCGTGGCGCCGCCCGTGACGAGCGCCACCCGCCCCTGCACCGTCTCCGCGAGCCGCCGCGGCTCCGGGCGCTCCTCCACGACGGCCGCCCCGGCGGGCGCCACCTCGCGCGCGGCCAACGTCCAGGCAGTAGGGGTCAAGGGTTTCGAACCTATGTTCGAATTTGAACATCGGCAAGCCACGGCGTAACTTAGCCCGCATGAGGCGACTCGCCTCCGTGCTCCTGTGGGGCGGGATTTCCGCCCTCGGGGCCGCCGGTTTCGGCGTGCTCGCCCTCTCGCGGGGCGAAACGGTGAACGCCGCCTGGCTCCTTGTGGCCGCCGTCTGCACCTACGCCGTCGCCTACCGCTTCTACTCCCGGTTCCTGGCCGCCCGCGTGTTCGGCCTGGACGAGCGGCGCGCCACGCCGGCCGAGCGGTTCAATAACGGCCGCGACTTCGTGCCCACCAACAAGTGGGTGCTGTACGGGCACCACTTCGCCGCCATCGCGGGAGCGGGCCCGCTGGTCGGGCCCGTGCTCGCGGCCCAGTTCGGCTTCCTGCCGGGGACGATCTGGCTCGTGATCGGCGTGGTGCTGGGGGGCGCGGTGCAGGATTTCACGATCCTGTTCTGCTCGCTGCGGCGCGACGGCAAGTCACTGGGCCAGATGGCGAAAGAGGAGGTCAACCCCGCGGCAGGCGCGATGGCGATGCTCGCCGTGCTGTTCATCATGATCATCCTGCTCGCCGTGCTCGCGCTCATCGTGGTGAACGCGCTCAGGGCGTCGCCCTGGGGACTGTTCACGATCGCGTGCACCGTCCCGATCGCGCTCCTGATGGGGTGGTGGATGAAGGTGTGGCGTCCCGGGCGCGTGGGCGAGGCCTCGGTCGCCGGGGCGGCGCTGCTGCTGCTCGCGCTGGTGGGCGGCGGCTGGGTCTCGGCCCACCCCACGCTCGGCCCGGCCTTCACGCACACCGGCGTCGCCCTGACGGCGATGATGATCGCGTACGGGTTCGTCGCGTCCGTCCTCCCGGTGTGGATGCTGCTGTGCCCGCGTGACTACCTCTCCACGTTCCTCAAGATCGCGACCGTGCTGTCGCTCGGCGTCGCGATCCTCGTGATCCTCCCGCCGCTTCGCATGCCCGCGCTGACGCCCTTTGCCACGCTGGGTGAGGGCCCGGTCTTCGCCGGGAAGCTGTTCCCGTTCGCGTTCATCACGATCGCCTGCGGCGCGATCTCCGGGTTCCACGCGCTCGTCGCCTCGGGCACGACGCCCAAGATGATCGAGCGGGAGAGCGACGCCCGCATGATCGGCTACGGCGGGATGCTGATGGAGTCGTTCGTGGGCGTGATGGCGATGATCGCGGCGTGCACGCTCGATCCCGGCGTCTACTTCGCGATGAACACCACGCCCGTCGCCCTGGCGCAGGCGTCCGACGTGATGCGGCACGCGGGGTTCGTGGTATCCCCCGAGACGATGCAGGCGCTCGCCGCGCGGATGGGCGAGCAGACCCTCATCGCTCGCACGGGCGGCGCGCCGTCGCTCGCCGTGGGGATGGCGCAGATCTTCGCCGGCGTGACGAGCGGACTCGGCGGCAAGGCCCTCACGGCTCTGTGGTACCACTTCGCGATCATGTTCGAGGCGCTCTTCATCCTCACCACGATCGACACCGGGACGCGGGTCGGGCGGTTCATGCTCCAGGAGATCCTGGGCCACGCGTGGCCCAGGTTCCGCGAGACGTCCTGGTACCCGAGCGTCCTGGCGTCGAGCGCGCTGGTCGTCGCCGCGTGGGGCTACTTCCTCTATCAAGGAGTGATCGACCCCCTGGGCGGGATCAATTCCCTGTGGCCGCTGTTTGGGATCTCGAACCAGCTGCTCGCCGCGGTGGCGCTGTGCGTGGGCACGACCATCCTCATCAAGATGGGGAAAGCGCGGTTCGCCTGGGTCACGCTGGCCCCGCTCGCCTGGCTCGTCACGGTGACCATGACGGCAGGATGGCAGAAGGTGTTCTCGAGCGACGCGAGGCTCGGCTTCCTCGCCCACGCCGCGTCGCTCGTGGGGTCCGTCGACCCGAACGCGCCGCGCCTCGTGTTCAACGACCGTCTCGACGCGGGCGTGGCCCTCCTTTTCATGGTCATCGTGACGCTGCTCATCGTGACGTCCGTGTGGGAGTGGTGGGCGGTGCTGACGCGCAGCAAGCCCGCGGTCACGCGGGAGGCGCCATTTGTCGAGAGCGCGTATGCGGCGGGAGACTGAGACTGTGGCGCGGCGCCTCGTTCGCGCCGTCCGCCAGATCATCGGGATGCCGGACTACGAGGCGTACCTCGAGCACTGCGAGCGTGCCGGCCACGCGCCGCGGCTCACGGAAGAGCAGTACCTGAAGGAGTTCTTCGAAGCGAAGGGGAAGGGCGTGCGCTGCTGCTAGCAGGCCTCGCTTGATACGTGGTGCGGCGGAAGGCAAGTTCGTGCGGTGATGGAAGACTGGATGGCGCAGCTGCAGCAGGCCGGCCCGGAAGCCGCGTGGGACCTGTTTCTCGATCGCTACCGGCGCCTCATCTTCGCGGCCATCCGCCACTACGCCCAAGATTACGACGACGTGATGGACGTGTTCGCGCGGGTGTGCGAAGCCCTGCGCGAGGACGATCTCCGGAAGCTGCGCGCCTACGCGGCACAGCCGGACCACCGCGCCCGCTGCTCCACCTGGCTCGTCACCGTCGTGCGCCATCTCACGGTCGATTGGTTCCGTCACCGGGACGGCCGCCGCCACGTTTCCATCATCGCCGAGCAGTGGCCACCACTGCGCCGTCGCATCTTCGAGCACGTCTTCATCCACCACCACAGCCACGTCGCGGCGTACGAGATGATCCGCGCGGAGGACGCGCCTGCGCTGTCGTTCGGGGAGTTCCTCGCGGAGCTCCGGACGGCGTACCGGGCCGTGACCAACGGGAAGCGGGGCCACGTGCTGCGCGAGCTGTGGCCCGCCCCGCCTCCCGACGCCGAGCCGGAGCCCGCGGCCACGAGCCCCGGCGACGCGGCCGAGCGCAGTCACCTCGTGGAACAGGCCCTCGGCTCGCTCGACCCTGAGGACCGCACGGCGGTCGAGCTGTACATCCTGGACGAGCTGCCGGCGGTGCTCGTCGCCCAGATCGTCGGCCTTCCCAACGCCAAGGCGGTCTACAACCGCGTGTATCGCGCGCTGGCGGTGTTGCGTGAGCGCCTCGAACGGGCCGGCGTCCGACTGGAGGACCTGTGAGCAGTCTCCCGGCCTGCCGTCGTCTCATGATGGCGACGTCATGAGCCATCCCGACCCGCTGGATCCGTTGCGTCGCGTGCTGGCGCTGCACGCCGCCGGAGCGCCGGAGCAGCCGACGCTCCAGTGCCTCGACGATGACACCCTCGCGGCGCTCGCCGAGGGATCCCTGAGCGCCGTGGCGCGGGCGACCGCGCTGGGGCACGTGGCGTCCTGCCCGCGCTGCCGCAGCATTGTCGCGTCCGTCGCCCGTGCCCTCGCCGACTCCGGAGTGGCGCGCGAAGTCCCGAGCCCGGGGAGTGCCGGCCGACGACGCTTCTTCCAGATCGCGCTCCCCGCCGCCGCGGCGGCGGTCCTGCTCGTGCTCGCCTGGCCGCGCCACGGCGACCAGGACGGGTCCCCCTCCCACCGTTCGCCGCCCGGCGCGACTGCCCTCCCGGTACCGCGCTCGCCGGCCGGCGTCGTAGCGCAGGCGGAGACCCTCCGATGGACGCCCGTCGCGGGCGCCGACCGCTATCGGGTCACGCTGTTCGACGGCGGCGGCCGGGTGCTGTTCGAGACCCAGCTCGCGGACACGCTCGCGGCGCTGCCCGACTCGATCCTTCTCGATCCCGGTCGGCCCTATCTGTGGAAGGTCGAAGCACGCACCGGCTGGCAGCGCTGGTCGGCGTCGGGGCTGGTCGAGTTTTCGATCGCGGGAGGCCCGCCCCGGTGATGCCACTCGGGGCGCCGCTCTTCCTCGCGGCGCTCGTCGTTCAGTCGGGGCCATCGGACTCCCTCCGGTTCATCGCCATGCGGCTGCCGGAATCAGCGCTCGTGCTCGAGACGCGGGCGCGACCGTTCGCCGTGCGGGACGCGATATCCGACGCGCTCGCCCGGGGGGAGCTCGGCGCGGCCCGGCGGATCGCGGCCGCGTACGCCGTGGCGTGGCGCGACTCGTTCCTGGTGCGTGAGGTGGAGCGGTTCGCCGCCTGGCCGCCGGAGCGCCGGGCGGCGAAGGTGTGGGCCGACAGCGCGCGGCGGGCGGGCATCGCGGCGTATGGCCGTGACGGCGCGACCGCGGCCATCCGGATCTGGCGGCGCGCCCTGGCGCGCGTCACGCCGATCGACGACACGGCGGGCGTCGCGGGGCTGCTCGGCAACATCGGGGCCGGCCTGCTCGCCGAAAGCCGGGTGGACAGCGCCGTGACTTATCTCGACCGGGCGCGGCTGCTGGCCTCGGGCGTAGGAGACATTCGGGTCGAGGCGAACGCCGTCGGGGCGCTCGCGGGCGTAAGTGAGGATCGGGGGGACCTCGCCGCGGCGCAGGCAGGATACGTCCGAGCGCTCGCGCTGCGGGAGCGGATCGGGGACACGCGCGGCGCCGCGGCGGACCACAATAACCTCGGCCTCCTGGCGCAGACGGGCGGCGACCTGGACGAGGCCCACCGGCAATTCGAGGCCGCGCTCGCGCTCAACCGCCATGACGGCCGCGACGAGGTTGCCGCGACGAATCTCGTCAATCTCGCGGGGCTGGCGAGCGTGGACGGCGACTTCGCGCTCGCCGTGAGGCTGTATCGCGACGCCCTCGCGACCTGGCGGGCGCGCGAGCAGTGGGCCGACGCGGCGGCCGCCCTGCACGGGCTGGGCCAGGTCGAGCTCCGCCGGGGCGACTACCCGGCGGCGCGGGCCTCGCTCGGCGAGGCACTCGCGATCTACGACCGCACCGGCCCGCTCGCGGACGCGCTCGCGGTGCGGCGGGACCTCGCGGGCGCGCTCGCCGCGGCAGGAGAGCTGCAGGGCGCCTTGGACGAGCTCCGCCACGCCCAGCGGCTCGCCGATTCCGCCCGGGCGTCGCCGGGCGTGCGGGCCGGCATCGCACTCACGCGCGCCGATCTCGCCGCGCGGCTCAACACGCCCGCCGAAGCGGAGCGCCTGTACGCGCGGGCGGAGTTCCTCTACCGGCAGGCGGGCGATCTCGCGGGCGGCGCCGAGGCCCAGCAGGGGCGGGGCCTGCTGCTGCTCGATCGCGACGACTACGGCCGCGCCCGGACGCTGCTCGAGGGCGCGCTCCGCACCGAGCTGGCCGCGGGGAACCCGCGGGCGGCGGCGCTGACTCGTCTGTCGCTCGGCGAGCTCTCGCAGGCGCGCGGCGACACCACCGCCGCCCGGCGCGAGCTCGCGCAAGCGGCGGCCGACCTGGAGCGCCTGGGCGATCCCGTCGCCACCGCGGCCGCGCTGGGCCAGCGCGCGGGGCTCGAGGCCGCCGCGGGGCTCCCCGCCGCAGCCGAGTCACTCTATCGCGCCGCGCTGGAGCGCCTGCGCGGCCGCACCGCGCCCGATGTTTCCTGGCACCTCCACTCCGGGCTGGGCCTCGCCCGCCGCGCGCAGGGCGACGCGGAGGAGGCGGCGCGCGAGCTGCGCCTCGCCATCGCCGAGGTGGAGCGCCCCAGCCGCTCGCTCACGCTGGCGGAGCGGCGCTCGGCGTTTCTCGCGGACAAATGGGAAGTGTACGCGCAGCTCGCGCTCACCGAGCGCGCCCGCAGCCGGCCCGGCGCGGCCTTCGAGGCGAGCGAGCGCCTGCGCGCGCGTGAAATGCTCGAGCTCCTGGCGCGGGGCCGCGTGGCCGCGCCGGCAGACACGGCCGCGGACCTCGTGGCCCGCGAGCAGGACCTGCGCCGCCACATCGCCGAGCTGACGCGCGAGCTCGAGGACGTGACCGCGGGCGACGACGCAGTCCGTGGCTCGAGCGGCCGCCCGGCCCCGCAGGCCGGACGCGAAGCGCTCGACCGCGCGCAGGAGGCGTACACCGACCTCCTGCTCGAGATCGGGGAGCGTGCCCCCCAGCACGCAAGCCTCGTGTCGCGCGAGGCTCCGAGGTGGCAGGAAGTGGGGCGACGGCTCGCGCCCGAGCAGGCGTTCATCGAGTACCTCGTCAGCGACTCGGGCTCGCTCGCGTTCGTCGTCACTCGCGACACG
Organism: Gemmatimonadota bacterium; assembly: GCA_003222115.1. Classification (GTDB taxonomy): domain Bacteria; phylum Gemmatimonadota; class Gemmatimonadetes; order Gemmatimonadales; family GWC2-71-9; genus AG29. Next base: position 18,182 of record QHUL01000091.1, read on the forward strand.
GCCGCGGTGGTGGACCTGGGCGCGGGCCGCCGCGACCTCGCTCGCCTGGTCGCATTCGCCCGCGGGACGCTCGAGCCCGGTGGGTCCCTGCGCACCGACTCCTTGTGGCGCGGTCCGCTGCGCCAGCTCCACGAGTACCTGATCGCTCCCATCGAGGAGGCCGGGCTGCTCGCGGGCAAGACCCGGCTCGTGCTCGTCCCGCACGCCGAGCTGCATTACCTGCCGTTCGCCGCGCTGGTGGACCGTGCGGGAGGCGGGCGATTCCTGATGGAGCGCTACGAGGTGACCGTCACGCCGTCGGCCGCGGTCTGGCTCGCGCTGGGCGACCGGGGCGCGAGCCGCGCCAGCTCCGGCGTGCTCGCGTTGGCGCCAAGGCCCGATGTCCTGCCGGGGTCGGGTCGCGAGGTCGCCGCGGTCGGCGGGCTCGTCGGAGCGGACGCGCGCGTGCTGACCGCCGGCGGAGCGACCGAGGACGCGTTCCGCCGCGAGGCGCCGCGGCGGCGCATCGTGCACCTCGCGACCTACGGCGTGCTCAACAAGCACAACCCGCTGTTCTCGTTCGTCGAGCTCGCACCGGGCGGCGGACAGGACGGGCGGCTCGAGGTGCACGAGGTATTCGGCCTGCACCTCGCGGCCGATCTCGTCGTCCTCTCGGCGTGCGAGACCGGGGTCGGGTCGGGGGCGCTCGCCGACGTTCCGGCCGGCGACGACTGGGTCGGCCTCGTGCGCGCGTTCCTGCACGCCGGTGCGGCGCACGTCGTGGCGACGCTGTGGCGGGTGGACGACTGGGCGACCGAGGCCCTGATGGAGCGGTTTTACGAGGGCCTGGCGACGGGGGCCGAGCCCGCACGGGCGCTCGCTCTGGCACAGCGCGCCCTCGTGGGAGCACCGGCCACCGCCCACCCCCGCTATTGGGCGGGGTTCGTGGCGGTGGGGGGAAGTGATGGAAGGTGAACCCGGGTGAGCAAGCGACCGCGTGGTGTCCGTCTCACGCCTGAGCACATGGAGAGACCTATGAGGTTCAAGATCGGCGTGGCGTGGGTCGCCGTCGCCATCGTGGCATGGGTGGGCGGGTGCACGGACTCGCACGGCCCTCAGGAAGTCCCAACCAAGACCGATCCGTTGAACGTCTCGAATCCGGTGCAGAGCACCGCGCTCGCGCCTCGCGGCACCGCCGTCTCCGCCGCTGCGGCGGTCGGAACGAACTTGGCCTACGTGTCGCTTGATCCTGGGGCGTATCCGGGCGGCCAGGTGGCGGATGTCACCGTTTCCCGAACCGGAAGCCACCTCTATATATCGATGGCGGACGGGGGCTTCGACCCCGTACCCGTGATCGCCGTTGCCGGTGACGCCCTTGACTTCACAATACGGCTGGCCGCACAGAACCCGGTCACCTTCCGCCGCGTGGTGCCACTCCGGGCGAACCCGGGCCTGGTGCGCACCTATCCCCCGCCCCGGAAACGCGATGTAGCGCTCAACGGGGCGATCATCATGTACTTCAGCGAGCCGATCGCCAAGAGCAGCCTGACCGGGAGCTCCGTGCAGCTGTTCCGCGGGAACGCCGATTACCGGCTGGTGGTGACGCAGGCGGTGCGGGATCTCGACGGCGACGCCCTCGCGGCAGGTGCGACGGTTCCGTTCACGACCGGCGAGTCCTCGACGGAGCCGCCTGCGTCGATCTCGCTGTCGCTCTTAACGGGCTCGGACACGCTGTTGACCCTCGCTACAGGGGCAACCTACCCCGTGACGGCGACGGTGCGGGACGCCGCCGGGAACATCCTGATCGATCAGCCAGTGACGTGGTCCAGCAGCGATCCCAACGTCCTCACGGTCTCCCAGACCGGGGTGCTGACGGCGGTCGGAATCGGCTTCTCCGCAGTGACCGCCAGGGTGGCCGGGTTAAGCAGTTGGCTGTACGTCAACGTTTTCCCGGGCGCGCCCGCGTCGGTGACGGTTTCGCCCGCGCCGGCCACGGTCGCGGCGCTCGACACGGTCCTCCTGACAGCGACGGTTCGCGACGCGGTGGGCAATGTGATCAACTACCCGTCGGTGACCTGGACCAGCAGCGCCCCGGCGGTGGCGACCGCCGCGCCCTACAACGCCGGGATCCCCGACGCCGCGGTCGGGACGGTCACGGGTGTCAGCCCGGGCGGCGTCACGATCACCGCAACGAGCGGAGCGGCGAGCGGGACGGCGACCGTCACGGTCGGTCCCGCAGTGCCCGTCGCATCGGTGACTGTGACGCCCGGATCGGCGAAGCTGGTGGTCGGGGGGACATTCCAATTTACTGTCACGCTCCGGGACGCCAGTGAGCGTGGGGTCCGCGACCATGACCGCGACGCGCGAGGGCCTGAGCGGTACCGCGGCCATCACGGTGGACGCGCCGGTGCTCGCATTCTTGTCCGAACGCGACGGGAGCCAGGGGGTCTATGTCACGAACGCGGATGGGAGCGCGGTCGCGAGTCTCACCAGCAACACTTGGGTCGACGAGCTGGCGTGGTCGCCGGACGGGCGGAGGATCGCTTTCAGGTCCAGCCGCGAAGGGAACGCCGAGATCTACGTGATGAACGCGGACGGCAGCGCGCAGACCAATCTCACGAACAACGCAGCCGACGACTACGCTCTAGCGTGGTCTCAGGATGGCCAGAAGATCGCGTTCACGTCCTACCGCGACGGGAACGACGAGATCTACGTGATGAACGCGGACGGCAGCGCGCAGACCAATCTCACGAACAACGCGGCGAACGACTTCACTCCGGTGTGGTCGCCAGACGGTCAGAAGATCGCGTTCGTGTCGGCCCGCGACGGGAACGGCGAGATCTACGTGATGAACGCGGACGGCAGCGCGCCGACCAATCTCACGAGCAACGCGGCTGACGACCTCGCTCCGGCGTGGTCGCCAGACGGCCTGAAGATTGCGTTCGAGTCCATCCGCGACGGGAACTACTACCGGATCTACGTGATGAACGCGGACGGCAGCGCGCAGACCCGGCTTACGAACAGCGCGGCGAGCGACCTCCTCCCACGCTGGCGGCCGTAGCGGTTTGATTGCGGATTTCGGATTGCGGATTGCGGATTGGGTGTTGTTCGATCCGTAATCCGCAATCCGCCTTGTTGCTCTGAGATCTCGCCCGCGGCTGTCCCCTTCCTCACTCCCCGGTCGCCTCAGG
>QHUL01000055.1 GCA_003222115.1 Gemmatimonadota bacterium
GCCCCGCGTGAGCTTCGGGTTCAGCGCCTGCGCTGCCTCGAACTGATCCTCGAGTTCCTTGGCCGGGATGCCCAGCTTGGACGAGATGCCGCCGAAGCTCTTGTCTGCCTTGGCCTCGGTCTTGGGCCCGCTCGCCGAGTGGCTCTGGGGCCCCGTTGTGGGATGCGCTGGCGGCGTGTGGGCCGCCGGAGCCTGCGCGTGAGCCGATCGCTGCGCCGCCGCGGTCGCGTAGGCCGCAACCAGCAGCAGCGAAACCAGCGTTGCACTCGTGAACGGAATCAGCCGTGTGACCTTCATGCTTCCTCCTTCGGGTTTTTTCAGACCTTCGTCAGTTAAGACCACCGGGCTGGCTCGGAGGTAACGGACGGGGGGATGCTCACCCAACGCGGGTATTAAAGTTGGAACGCCGACACACGAAGGCGATTCGATCTGAGACATGGACCGCACGACCGAGATTCTCATCCTGCTGTGCATCCTCGGCTCCGCCGCTGCGAGCGCGCAGTCCGGGGCCAGTGCCGGCGTGACGGCGGGCGCCGCCAAGCTCAGCGACACGCGCTCCGAGCAGGCGCTCACCGGGATCGTCCAGCTGCAACCCCGGCCGTGGCTCACCCTGTCGGCGCTTCCGGCGCTGGTGCACGTCTCGGATGAGGTGAGCGGCCGTCCGGTGTCGAGCAGCGGCCCCGGGGACTTTCCGCTCGTCGTGGGGGCGGCAACGGCGTTCCGGGCGGAGTGGTCGCCGAGCGTCGGCGCGGCACTGATCGTGACTCTGCCCGTCGGGGACGCGGCGTGCGGGCTCGGCGCCGGCCAGGCGGCGGTCGGGGCGAACGTGGCCGCCGGTCTCTCGCCGAGCGACCGCCTGCACCTCTGGGCAGGCGCGAGCCGCAACGTCTCCGGCCTGGCCACCCAATCGACGCTCAGCGCGCCGCGCTCCACCGCGCTCCGCCTGGACGCGGGTTACGACCTGGCGAGACGCTTGAGAGCGAGCGCGTCGTTCGCCGCAGATGTGGGACAGGCGGATCCCACCCAGGCGCTGTCCCGAATGATCGGCGCGGGTGCGGCGTATACGATCGCGGGTCCGCTGATGCTGGTGATCGACGGCGGCCACGGCCTCACGTCCTCCTCACCGCGCTGGGTGCTCTCCCTCGGCCTCGGCACGGCGTTCGCGAGCACGTCGCTCGTGAGCCCGGCGTCGCCGCTGGGGCGGCAGCAGACCAGTTTTGGAGGTGGTGTGAACCGGGGCAGTGGCTCCGGGAAGACCGGCGGCTGCCCCTGACCGAGGGTCGCGGGGCGGGCCTCGCGGGGCCAACTTAATGCGCATGGACCTTCCCGCTCTCACCACGCTGCTCGTGACCCTGCGCCTTTCGGGCGTGGCTCAGGGCACGCCCATGGAAGCGTTCCGCGGCAACATCGCGGCCATCCACGCGCGCGACCGCGCGGCCTACCTCTCTCACTACCTCCACACCCCCGAGCTCGCGCGCGTCGGGCCCGACGGCCTGCGGCTGGGTTACGACGAGTTCGCCCGCGGCGCGGGGGAGGGTTGGCCGGACACGCTGGTCGCGACGCACCTCCGCATCGTGGCGGTCTCCCCGGATGTCGCCTACGGCGTGTACCGCTACCGCGTCGTGGACACGAGCGGCAGCGCGCGCGGCGTGAGCGAGCGCGTGTTCGTGCGCACGCCGGCGGGCTGGAAGGTGGCGGTGACGACGGCCTTCCCCACGCCGGGCGCCGCGCCGCCACCGACCGCGTTCATCGGCGCCACCCTGGTGGACGGGACCGGCGCCGCTCCGGTGCGCAACGCCGTGGTGTTGATGCGGGACGGCCGGGTCGCCTGCGCGGGCCCGCGCGCCGCCTGCCCCGTCCCTCCCGACGCCGACACCGTGAGCGCGGCGGGGAAGTGGATCATCCCCGGCCTCGTCGACACGCACGTGCATTTCTCCCAGTCGGGCTGGGTGGACGGACGGCCCGACGCCCTCGACCTGCGCGAGCAGTACCCGTACGACCAGGTGGAGGCCGACCTGCACGCACGCCCCGAGCGGTTTTTCCGCTCCTACCTGTGCAGCGGCGTCACCTCGGTGTTCGACGTCGGGGGGTATCCGTGGACGCTCGACCTCCAGGCGCGTACCGCGCACAGCACTACCGCACCCCGCGTGCTGTCCGCCGGCCCGCTCCTTTCCACGATCGACTTCTGGCTCAACCTGCCCGACCAGCGCCAGTTCATCTACATGGCGGACGACGCCACGGTGCGGCAGGCCGTGCGCGCCCACAAGGCGTGGGGCGCCGCGGCGATGAAGGTGTGGTACATCATGCCGCCCCAGCCGCCCGACACCGCGCGTGTGTCCGCGCTCGTCGCCGCCGCCGGCGACGAGGCCCGGAAGGTCGGGCTGCCGCTCATCGTGCACGCCACCGGGCTGTGGGAGGCGAAGGACGCCCTGCGCGCGGGAGCGCGGGTGCTCGTGCACTCGGTGTGGTCCGCGCCGGTGGACGACGAGTTCCTCGCGCTGGCGCGGCGCGCGGGGACGATCTACGCGCCGACGCTCATGGTTCCCGACGGCTACCGCCAGGTGGCGGCGCGGCGGTTCGAGCGCGACCGGCAGCCGCTCGAGTGCGTGGATCCGGGAACTCGTGCCAAGGCCCTCGCAACGGACAGCGTCGCGCCCGCGAAGCGCCCCACCACCGCCGCCCTCGAGCAGCGAGCCGCGCGGACGGCGCAGGGACTGGCGCTGGGGCTGGCGAACCTCAAGCGGGTGCACGACGCGGGGATCCCCATCGCGCTCGGGACCGACGCAGGCAACCCGCTCACGTTGCATGGGGCGTCCGTGTTCATGGAGCTCGAGGCGATGCAGGCGGCGGGGCTCACCCCGCTCGAGGTGCTCGTGGCGGCGACGCGCACCGGGGCCCGCGCCCTGGAACTCGACAGCACGGGCACGGTGACGGCCGGCGCCACGGCGGACCTCGTCGTGCTGGACGCGGACCCGCTCGCGGACATCAAGAACGTCCGGCGCATCGCGCTCGTGGTGCGGCGGGGCGAGGTGTACACGCGGCGCGAGCTCGAGTACCGCTAGGCCTCGCTCCTTGACGCGCCCCCACCCCGCGAACGTGATTCAGGTGTGACCACCGCGAGCCTGCCCGCCGGCCTGACCATCGGCCCGCTCACGAGCGACGCGGACGCGCGGGAATGCGCGCACCTCATGGCCACGTCCGACCCGTGGATCACCCTCGGGCGGGGTTACGAGGACTCGCTGCGCATCGTGAGCGATCCCACACGTGAAGTGTACGTGGCGAAGGCCCAGGGCGAGCTCGCGGGCTTCCTGATCCTCTCGATGACGGGACCTTTCGTCGGCTACGTCCAGACGCTGTGCGTCCACCCCGACCACCAGCGCCGGGGCGTCGGCACGTTGCTGTTGCGGTTCGCCGAGGAGCGCATCTTCCGCGAGTCACCCAACGTGTTCCTGTGCGTGTCGTCCTTCAACACGGACGCCAGGCGGCTGTACCACCGGCTCGGCTACGACGTGGTGGGCGAGCTGACGGACTACCTCGTACGCGGCCACTCCGAGATCCTGCTCCGCAAGACGATCGGCCCGCTCGCGGGGTTCCGCAGCGGCTGAGCGTCAGTTCACATCGTCTCCCTTTCAACGAGGTGCGTATGCGTGCCTTCGCTCTGCCGATCGCGTGCTCGGTCCTCGGCGCCCTGCTGGTCGCGGCGGCGCCGCGACCGCTGGAGGAGCTACGGGGGTTCAGCGCCCGCGCGACCCGGGACGAGCGCGACTGGGAGGCGAAGCTCCAGGCGATCCCGAGCAGCGACAGCATGCGCTCGTACATGCGCCGCCTCTCGGCCCGGCCGCACCACGTGGGCTCGCCCTACGACAAGGCGAACGCCGAGTGGCTGCTCGCCCAGTTCAAGGAGTGGGGCTGGCAGGCGCAGATCGAGACGTTCGACGTGCTGTTCCCCACCCCGCGCGAGCGGGCGGTCGAGCTCGTGGCGCCCACCCGCTTCGTCGCCAAGCTCCAGGAGCCGCCCGTGCCCGGCGACCCCACGTCCGGCCAGCAGAACGAGCAGCTCCCCACCTACAACGCCTATTCCACGGACGGCGACGTCACCGGGCCGCTCGTCTACGTGAACTACGGCGTGCCCGGAGATTACGAGCAGCTCGAGCGCCTCGGGGTTTCCGTCCAGGGCGCGATCGTGATCGCGCGCTACGGCGGGTCGTGGCGCGGCATCAAGCCCAAGGTCGCGGCCGAGCACGGAGCGGTGGGATGCCTCATCTACTCCGATCCCCGGGACGACGGCTACCGGCAGGGCGATGTGTACCCGCAGGGCCCCTGGCGGCCGCGGGACGGCGTGCAGCGCGGCAGCGTGGCCGACATGCCACGCTATCCCGGCGATCCCCTGACCCCGGGCGTCGGCGCGACGCCGGGCGCCAAACGGCTGTCGCTCGCCGAGGCGCAGACGATCACCAAGATCCCGGTGCTGCCGATTTCCTACGGCGACGCGCAGCCGCTGCTCGCGGCGCTGCGCGGCCCCATGGCGCCCGACGCCTGGCGCGGCGCGCTGCCCCTCACGTATCGCATCGGCCCCGGCCCGGCGAAGGTCCACCTCCGGGTCAAGTCCGACTGGAGCACCAAGCCGCTGTACGACGTGATCGCGCGGCTGCCGGGCGCGAGCGCGGCGGACCAATGGATCATGCGGGGCAACCATCACGACGCCTGGGTGAACGGCGCCCAGGATCCCATCTCGGGGCTCGTGCCGCTGCTCGAGGAGGCGCGCGCCCTGGGACAGCTCGCCCGTCAGGGGTGGAAGCCGCGGCGCACGATCATCTACGCCGCCTGGGACGGCGAGGAGCCGGGCCTGCTCGGCTCGACCGAGTGGGTCGAGGCGCACGGGGACGAGCTGCGGCAGCACGGAGCGGTCTACATCAACTCGGACGTGAACAGCCGGGGCTATCTCCTGGCGGCAGGGTCGCACGCGCTGCAGCGCCTCGTGAACGACGTGGCGAAGGACATCGTCGACCCCGAGACCAAACTCTCGGTGTGGAAGCGCGCCCAGCTGCGGGAGATCGCCGAGACGGACTCGGCCGAGCGCCGTCGTGAGATCCGCCAGGCGGTCGATCTGCGCATCGACGCCCTCGGCTCCGGCTCGGATTACACGCCGTTCCTGCAGCATGCCGGCGTCGCCACGCTAGACCTGCGCTACGGGGGCGAAGGGGGCGGCGGCATCTACCACTCGATCTATGACGACTTCCACTGGTTCACGACGTTCGACGACAGCGCGTTCGTCTACGGCCGCGCGCTCGCCCAGACGGTGGGCACCGCTGTACTCCGCCTCGCGAACGCCGAGGTGCTGCCGTTGGAGTTCGGCGGGCTCGCGGAGACCGTGGGCCGCTACGCGGGCGAGCTGAAGCAGCTGCTCAAGAGCAGGCAGGAGCAGGCGCGCGAGCGGAACCGCCAGATCGAGGAGGGCGTCTTCACGGCGACGGCGGACCCCCGCGAGCCGTTCGTCCCGCCGCAGCCGGAGGAGGTGCCGCCGCACCTCGACTTCGCGCCGCTCGACAACGCCGTGGACGCGCTCACCAAGAGCGCCCAGCGCTACGAGCAGGCGTTCGCGCGGGCGCAGGGGGACAGCGGCAAGCCGCTCGCCCGCCCCGAGGCCCAGGCGCTGAACGCGCTGCTCATGCAGAGCGAGCGCACCCTGACGAGCGCCGAAGGCCTGCCGCGGCGCCCCTGGTTCCGCCACCAGCTGTACGCGCCCGGCTTCTACACGGGCTACGGAGTGAAGACGATGCCGGGCGTGCGCGAGGCCATCGAGCAGAAGAACTGGAAGGAGGCGGACGACCAGATCGGCCGCGTCGCGCAGACGCTCACCGCCGAGGCGGCGCTGCTCGACCGGGCGACGGCAGCGGCGGAGGCGCTCGCGCGGTAGGGGTTGACTCGGAAGCGTGAGCCCGGCGACAATGCGAGCAGTCTCTGCATCGGAGGTGGCATGAAGCAGGCAGCCGTTTTCGCAATCACCGGCGTGCTCGCCGGCTCGCTCGCGGGCGTCGCTCAGCAGGCGGCCCCCCAACCGGCCGTGCCCTACACCTACCAGGGCACCGTCCACTCGGTGCAGGCGAAGACCGGTACGCTCGAGCTCATCACGGGCGTGGGGCATGCCCTGCGTCTCGTGCGGATGAGCGTCCCGACCGGAGTGCGGGTCGCCGGCACGGCCGCCGCAGGGGCCTCGGGCGGCGTGATGGGCGTGCAGCCCGGCGACGTGGTGCGCGTCGTGTGCCACCGCGCGGGCGGGAGGCTCGTCGCCGACAAGGTCGAGAAGCTGGAGCCCACGCGGTGAGCAGCCCCGGGGCCGCGGCGGCCCTCTGGCTCGCGGCCTTCGCCTTCGCCGGCTGCAGGGTCGTCAAGCCGGGAGATCCGCTGCTGGGGCTCACCCGCGAGCAGCGCGACCGCTTCGAGCGGGGACGCGCGGTGTTCGACAGCGTGTTCACGCCCGAGACCGGCCTGGGCCCGCTCTTCAACTCGACGGCCTGCGGCGAGTGTCACGAGGATCCGAAGAGCGGCGGCACCGGCGACGAGGTCGAGGTGCACGCGACGGCGTTCCGCGGCGGCGTGTGCGACCCGCTGGTGCAGGAAGGCGGGCCCGTCATTCAACAGCACACCACCCCCGCCCTCAAGCAGGCGCTCGGGATCGACGCGGAGCCGTTCCCGCCGTCGGCGACGGCGCGCGCCATGCGGACCACGCCCGTGATCTTCGGGCGCGGCCTGCTCGATCTCGTGCCCGACTCGGTCATCCTGTCCTACGCCGATCCTGACGACAAGAACCACGACGGCATCTCGGGCCGCGTCAACCGCAACGTGGACGGGCGGATCGGCCGGTTCGGCCGCAAGGCCCTCGTCCCCACGCTGCGCGAGTTCAACGACGGCGCCTTTGTCGCCGAGCAGGGCGTGACCAATCCCTCCGTCCCGACGGAAGAGACGATCGGCGGCAAGCCGATCCCCGGGGGCGTCGATCCCGTGGCGGACCCGGAGATCAACCAGGACCAGCTCGACCTCACGAACGACTTTGTCCGCTTCCTGGGCGCGCCGACACCCGAGCGGCTGGGAGGCGAGGGCCGCCGGGGCCGCGAGATCTTCTCCCGCATCGGCTGCGCCGCCTGCCACGTCCCGATGCTCCGGACGGGCGCCAGTCCGGTCGCGGCGCTGCGCTCCAAGGACGTCGCGGCCTACACGGACCTGCTGCTGCACGACATGGGCCCCGACCTGGCCGACATCTGCCTCGGCCTCGCCACGCCGGCCGAGTTCCGGACGGAGCCGCTCATCGGGCTGCGCTCCGTCAAGACGTTCCTGCACGACGGCCGCGCCGCGACCCCCGAGCAGGCGATCCAGGACCATGGGGGCGAGGCGGCGGGGGCGCGCGACCGGTTCCAGGCCCTGCCGCCCGCCGAGCGCCAGGCCTTGATCGCATTTCTCAAGTCGCTGTAAGCATTTGCAACGGGGCCTTGAACACCCCGGCGGGGGGTGATTAGCATCTCTCCGCCGATAACCCGACGCGCCCAACGCTGATGCCTCTCCTCTCCCTAAACGGGGTCTCCAAGCGGTTCGCTGGTGTGACCGCGGTCGACCAGGTGTCGTTCGCCGTCGATCGCGGTCAGGTGGTCGGTTTTCTCGGGCCCAACGGCGCGGGGAAGACGACGACGATGCGCCTGATCACGCAGTTCTACGAGCCCGACGAGGGCGCCATCACGCTGGACGGCACGCCGCTCGCCGTGGCGGCGCGCGAGGCGAAGCGCCGCATCGGCTACCTGGCCGAGAACAACCCGCTGTACGAAGAGATGCTGGTCGCGGATTACCTCGCCTTTATCGCCGACCTGCGCGAGCTCGGCGGCGCGAGTCGCGCCCGGTCGCTCGACGAGGCCGTCACCGCGACGGGGATCGACGGGGTGTTCTACCGGCCGATCGGCGAGCTGTCAAAGGGCTACCGCCAGCGCGTCGGGCTGGCGCAGGCGATCCTCCACCGGCCCGACCTGTTGGTCCTCGACGAGCCGACGGAGGGCCTCGACCCGAACCAGCGGGTGGAGATCCGCCAGCTCATCGGCACCCTGGGGCGCGACCGCACGGTGCTGCTCTCGACCCACGTGCTCTCGGAGGTGCAGCAGAGCTGCTCGCGCCTCCTGATCATCAGCCGCGGCAAGATCGTGGCCGACGGTCCCGTGGATCGCCTGATCGAGCGCGCGTCGGGTGCCGTCGAGATCGCGGTCGAGGCCGCAGGCGACGGGATCGCGCAGGCGCTGCACGGCCTTCCCGGCGCGCGCAACGTAGCGGTGTCGCGCACGGGCGGCGACGGGCGCGTCGCCCTGACCCTCACCGCCGACCGCACCGCCGACCTGCGGCCCGAGATCTTCGCCCTCGCGAAAGCACGCGGCTGGACGCTGTACGAGCTGCACCAGGAGACCGGGAGCCTCGAGGAGCTGTTCCGCCAGCTCACGGCCGGCGGGGAGGCCGAGACGTGAAGCGCGGCCTGCGGACGGCGTGGACGGTAGCGCGGCGCGAGCTGCGCGCGCTGTTCGACCAGCCCACGGGCTACATCCTGCTCGTCGTGTTCGTCGCCGTGAACGACTTCCTGTGCTTCCGCCAGATCGAGCTGTACGGCTTGGCGACGCTGCGGCCGATGCTCGACTTCCTCCCCTGGCTGCTCCTGTTCCTCGTCCCCGCCGTGACGATGCGCGCGCTCGCCGAGGACGCGCGCTCGGGCACCCTCGAGGTCGTGCTGGCGCAGCCGGTCACCGAGCTGGAGCTCGTGGTCGGCAAGTACGTCGGGGCGGTGCTCTTCCTGGTCATCGCGCTCGGGCTGACCCTCCCCATCCCGCTCGGGCTCGCCCTGGGCGCGCCGTTGCCGGCGGGGGTCGTGGTGGCGCAGTACGTGGGCTCGGCGCTGCTCGCCGCGGGCAGCGCCGGGGTCGGGCTGTGGGCCTCGAGCGTGAGCAAGAATCAGGTCACGGCCTTCATCCTCGCCGTCGGCGTGACGTTCCTGCTCGTCCTGGTGGGCCTCGACCCGCTGCTCGTCGGCCTGCCGCCGCGGCTCGGCCAAATCGCGGGGTCGCTCGGCGTGCTGCCGCACTTCACGGGCATCACGCGCGGCGTGATCGACCTGCGCGACGCCACGTACTTCCTGAGCCTCGCCGCGCTGTTCCTCTTGCTCGCCTACTTCGCGCTGATGCGCCGCAAGCTCACGCGCCGGGGCGCGACACTGCAGCGGCTCCGGCTCGGCACGGCGCTGGTCGCCCTCGGCGTGGTCGTGGTCAACCTGTTGGGGCGTCACATCGGCGGCCGGCTCGATCTGACCCCCGGCCGGGCGTTCACGCTCTCGCGGGCCACCAAGCAAATGCTCGGCTCCCTCCCCGACCTCGTCACGATCAAGCTGTTCGCCTCGGCCTCGCTCCCTTCGGAGGTGGCGTTTCTGAAGCGCGACGTCGACGACCTGCTGGGCGACTACCGTGGCGCCGGCCACGGCAAGGTGCGCGTCGCGGTGCGCGACCCCTCGGCCGACACCGCGGCGCTGCGCGAGGCCCGCCAGCTCGGCATCCCGGCCGTGCAGTTCAACGTGCTGGGACGGTCGGAGCTGCAGGTGAAGGAGGGCTATCTCGGCGTCGCGGTCCAGTACGCCGAGGGCGTGAAGACGATTCCCTTCGTCCAGGAGGGAGGCGATCTGGAGTACCGGCTCACGTCCGAGATCCGCGCCCTCACCCACCGCGAGCGACCGGTGGTCGGCGTGAGCGAGACGTCGGACGCGACCTCGGTGCGGGCGCGCCGCAGCTTCGACGCGCTGCAGGAGCAGCTCGGCCGCACCTACACGGCGCGCCCGCTCACGCTGGGCGACAGCGCCATCGCGGAGGACGTGAAGGTGCTGGTGCTCATCGGGGCGCCCGACTCCCTGCGAGGGCGTCAGCAGGAGCGCCTCGAGCAGTTCCTCCGCCGCGGTGGCGGCGCGCTCGTCATGGCGAGCGGGATGGCCTTGAACCCCGGCACGCCGGTCGCGTACGCGCGCCCGGTCGCGTGGAACCGTGTCCTCAAGCCTTACGGCGTGCAGATCCACTCCGACATGGCGTTCGACCTCGCGTCCAACGAGCGCATTGCCGTGCCGGCGCAGTTCGGCCAGGTGCTCGTCTCCTACCCGCTGTGGCTGCGCGCCCTGAGCACCAAGGCCTCGCCGGTCAATGCGCAGCTCAACGCAGTGCTGCTGCCGTGGGCGAGCACCATCGACACGACGGGCGCCGCCCCCGGCAGCGTCACGCCGCTCCTCGCCACGAGCCGTGCCGGGGGCCTGCAGCAGGTGACGGCGTTCCTCACGCCGGCCCGCGAGTTCCCGCGGGACAGCCTGGCCCGACGCCTCATGGCGGTGCAGGTCAATCCCCTGGCCCGCGACACGGCCCCGCCGCTGCGCGGCCGGCTCGTCGTCGTGGGCAGCGCCGACTTCGCGAGCGACCGCTACGCCGGCAACTCGCCCGAGAATGTCGTGTTCGCCCTCAACGCGGTGGACTGGCTCGCCCAGGACGACGCGCTGATCGCGATCCGCTCGAAGAACCGCGCGCCGGCCCCGCTCGCGTTCACGAGCGGGACCAAGCGCGACGCGGTCAAGTACGGCAACCTGATCGGGATCCCGGTGCTGCTCGTGGCGGTGGGCGCGGCGCGGCTGTGGCGGCGGCGCCTGATCACCCGGGGTACGTATCGGCCGCTGGGCGCGGCGCAGGTCGCATGAGCCCGCGGCAGCTCCGCGCCGTCGCGATCGGGCTGGCCGCCGTGCTGCTGCTGTGGCTCGCCAGCGAGCTGCTCTCGAAGCGCAGCGACCGGATCACCGCGTCGCTCGGGCTCCCCCCCGTCTCCGACGCCGCCGCCGACCGCGTAACGATCACGCGCGGCGCGGACACCGCGGTCCTCGCGAAAGCCGCCGACACGGCCTGGACCGTCAACGGATACGCCGCGTCGCGCCAGGCCGTGACCGAGCTGTTCGCCGCGTTACGCGACTCGACCCCGGCGGAGCTCGCGGCCGAGAGCCCCGGCTCGTTCGCCCGGCTCGGCGTGGACAGCACCGGCGGCCGCTGGATCCGCGTCGCGGGCGGCGGCCGCACGCTCGTCGAGCTGATCACGGGCCAGAACGGGCCCGCCTTCGGCACGCTGTACGTCCGCAAGCCCGGCGACACCCGCGTGTTCCTGTGGCGCGGGCGACCGCTCCCCGGTCCGACCCGCGGGGTGGACGAGTGGCGCGACCGGCGGATCGCCGGCGTCGAGCCGGACAGCGTGCGCGCGCTCGAGATCGCGCGGGGCAAGGAGCGCTACGCCCTGGAGCGCCGGGACCGCCGCTGGACCAGCGCCCGTCGGGGCCCAGCGGACTCGGCCGCGGTGACGCGGCTGCTGGAGCACTATCGCAACGTGGCGGCGGCGGGCTTCGCCACGCCGCGGCAGGCGGACTCGCTCCGGGCGCGACGGCCGCCCTGGCGTCGGGCGACGCTGCGTGGCCCCGCCGGGCGCCTGCTCCTCGCCCTCGCGTTCGATTCCACGGCCGCCGGCATCTGGGTGTACCGCGCCGACGGGCCCACCGGGACCGTGTACCGCATCGAGCCCTGGAGCGCGGACCAGCTGACGCCGGCCGGGCAGACGCTCGCGCCGAAGAAGTGAATCCCTTCATTTTCTGAGACTTACCGTCTATTTTTAGCCGCCCGAAATGGCGGAGCTCTCGCTGTCGCGGAGCCAGCTGTTGCTGCTCGCCGGGACGGCCAATCGGCCGCTCGCCGAGGAGATGGCCGGGCATTTGGGGCAGCCGCTGTGCGCGCTGACGATCCGCCGCTTCGCCGACGGCGAGATCTTCGTGAAGATCGACGAGAACGTCCGCGGGCGGGACGTGTTCATCATCCAGCCGACGAATCCTCCGGCGGAGAATCTCGTCGAGCTGCTCCTGATGATCGATGCGGCGCGGCGGGCGAGCGCGGCGCGGATCACGGCGGTGCTGCCCTACTTCGGCTACGCGCGGCAGGACCGCAAGGACCAGCCGCGCGTGGCGATCAGCGCGAAGCTGATGGCGAACCTGATCACGCACGCCGGCGCCGATCGCGTGCTGGGAATGGACTTCCATTCCCACCAGGTGCAGGGGTTCTTCGACATTCCGGTGGACCACCTGTACGCGGCGCCCGTGTTCGTCGCCCACTTCCGGCAGAAGCGGCTGCACGACCCGGTGGTAGTGGCGCCGGACGTGGGGTCGGCGAAGATGGCGCGCGGGTTCGCGAAGCGGCTGAACGCGTCCCTCGCGATCATCGACAAGCGGCGCCCCTCGGCAAACGTCGCCGAAGTCGTGAACGTCGTGGGCGAGGTGGCGGACAAGGATTGCCTCGTCCCCGACGACATGATCGACACGGCGGGGACGGTCACCGAGGCGGCAGCGGCGTTGAAGCGCCTCGGGGCGCGCAAGATCTACGCGTTCGCGTCCCACGCGCTCCTGTCGGGACCCGCCGCGGAGCGGTTGCGCGCGGCGCCGGTCGACGAGGTCGCGGTGACCAACACGATCCACATCCCCGACGAGCGGCGCTTCGAGAAGCTCCAGGTGCTGTCGATCGCGGACCTGATGGCGAAGGCGATCGGGTACGAGCACTCGAACCAGTCGGTGAGCTCGCTGTTTGACTGACAGTCGTAAGCCGCAAGCCATGAGACTTAAGGCTTACGACTTATGACTTACGACTTACGCCTGAGGAACTAGTGCAATGGCCCAGATCGTCTCCCTGACAGCAACCGCCCGCCGGGGTACGGGCAAGGGCGCCGCGCGCCAGGCGCGGTTCCGCGGCGAGATCCCCGCGGTGATCTACGGTCGCGGCCGCGAGACCCAGTCGCTCGCCGTGGAGGCGAAGGCCCTCGAGAAGGCGCTCACGGGAGTGGAGCCCGCGAGCACCATCATCGAGCTCGCCGTGGACGGGAAGACGGTGCGGACCCTGATCCGCGAGATCCAGCGGCACCCCGTGCGGCCCGACATCATCCACGTGGACTTCTACGAGATCCACGCCGCCGAGAAGGTGAAGCTCAAGGTGCCCGTGCACCTCGTGGGCGCGCCGGACGGCGTCCGCAACGCCGGCGGCGTGCTCGACCAGGTGACGCGCGAGGTCGAGATCGAGGTGTTGCCCGAGCAGATCCCGGACCGTGTCGAGCTGGACGTGACCGCCCTCAAGATCGGCGATTCGCTGCACGTGCGGCACCTGCAGATCCCGAACGTCACGATTCTCACCCATAGCGACCTGACGATCGCGACGGTCGTGCCGCCGCGGGCCGAGGAGGTCGCGGCGCCCACGCCGGAGGCGGTGGCCGAGGTGGCCGAGCCGGAGCTGATCCGCAAGGTGCGCGAGGGCGAGGAGGAGGCCGAGGGCGAGGCCGCCGAGGGTGGCCCGAAGGCCGAGACGAAGGGCGCGGCCGCACCGGCCAAAGGCGCTGCTCCACCGGCGAAGGGCGAGAAGGGCGAAAAGCCCGAGAAGACCGAGAAGCCCAAGGGCGGCAAAGAGAGCTGATCCCTGCGCGCCGTCGTCGGCCTCGGGAATCCCGGTCCGGAGTACGCGGCGACGCGCCACAATGCCGGCTTCTGGCTGGCCGACGCGCTGGTCGCGCGCTGGGGGTTCCCCCCGTTTCGCCGCGCCGAGCGGGCGCGCGCGACCGCGGGCGAGGTGGACGGGGTCCCCGTCCGCGTCCTCAAGCCCATCACCTACATGAACCGCAGCGGTGCTGCGCTCGCGTCGCTGCGCGCCGATCCGGGGTTCAATCCCGCCACCGACCTGCTGGTGCTCGTGGACGACTTTCAGATCCCGTGCGGCACGTTCCGGCTGCGGGGTGAGGGCTCCGCGGGCGGCCATAACGGCTTGAAGAGCATCGAGGGAGCGTTGCAGTCGCGGCAGTACGCCCGGCTGCGCATCGGCGTGGGCCCGCTGCCCGAGGGGGCGGACTGGTCCGACTACGTGCTCGCCCCCTTCACCTCGGAGCAGATCGAGCAGATCGAGGCGTTGATGCCGGAGCTCGTGGCCGCCGTGGAACGGTGGCTGCGGGAGGGCGCGCCGTGAGCACCGGGCTGCTGCGTCTCCTGCCCATCGTCGCCGGGTTCGCGGGGCTCGGCGTCGCTTGGCTCGTCGCCGCCGCCATCCGCCGATACCCCGAGGGATCGGCCGCGATGGCCGAGCTCGCCGGGCTCATCCGCACCGGGGCCCTGGCGTTCCTGCGGCGCGAGTACTCGGTGCTCGTGCCCTTCATCGTGGTGGTCGCCGGACTCCTGACCCTCGCCATCGGGTGGCGCACGGGGGCGGCCTACGTGGGCGGCGCGCTCTGCTCCATCCTCGCCGGCTTCTTCGGGATGAGCGCCGCGACCCACGCCAACGTGCGCACCGCCGAGGCGGCCCGCGCGCGCGGTCAGGCTGCGGCGCTGCGCGTCGCATTCTCGGGCGGCGCCGTGATGGGCCTCGCCGTGGCGAGCCTCGGGTTGCTCGGCATCGGGCTGGTGCTGCAAACCTGGCTCGGGCTCGCGAGGGACGACGCCGGGTGGCGCGCCTTCAGCCAGATCATCTCGGGCTTCGCGATGGGGGCGTCGTCCATCGCGCTGTTCGCCCGCGTTGGCGGCGGCATCTACACCAAGGCCGCCGACGTCGGCGCCGACCTCGTGGGCAAGCTCGAGGCCGGCATCCCCGAGGACGACCCCCGCAACCCCGCCACCATCGCCGACAACGTCGGTGACAACGTGGGCGACGTGGCGGGGATGGGCGCCGACATCTTCGAGTCCTACGTGGGCGCGGTGATCGCCACCGTGGCGATCGGCGCGACCAGCGGGCTCGTGGGCGACCGGCTGAGCGCCGTCGCGCTGCCAGTGCTGTATACCACCGCCGGGCTCGCCGCGAGCCTCGTCGGGATCGCGGCGATGCGCCTGCTCGAGCGCGCGTCGCCGCAGGGCGCGCTGCGCTGGAGCACGTTCATCGCCGCCGGCCTGTTCCTCGTCGCCGCCTACACGATCACGCAAGCCGTCGATCCGCGGATCACCGCACCGGACCACTCCGCTCTGCCCACATTGGGCCCGTTCTATGCCGTGGTGTCGGGCACCCTCGCCGGAATCGTCATCGGCCTCCTGACCGAGTATTACACGTCGGCCGCGCCCATCCGGGTCATCGCCGAGGCGTCGCGCACGGGCCCCGCGACGAACATCATCGCCGGGCTCGCGGTCGGGATGAAGAGCGCCGTGCCGTCGGTCCTGATGATCTGCGCGGCCATCTTCGTCGCCTACCGCTCCGCCGGGCTGTACGGCATCGCCGTCTCGGCGGTGGGCATGCTCGCCACCGTGGGCATCACCATGTCCGTGGACGCCTACGGCCCCATCGCCGACAACGCGGGCGGCATCAGCGAGATGAGCCGGCTGGGCCCCGCGGTCCGGCGGATCACGGACGGCCTGGACGCGCTCGGCAACACGACCGCCGCCATGGGCAAGGGCTTCGCCATCGGCTCGGCCGCCCTCACCGCGCTCGGCCTGTTCAGCGCCTACGCCACCGCCACCGCGATCCCCGCCGGCGGCCTCGACCTCATCGACCCCATGGTCGTCATCGGCTTCTTCATCGGCGGCTGCATTCCCTTCTTCATCGCCGCCGTCACGATGACCGCCGTCGGCCGCGCGGCCGAAGGCATGGTCGCGGAGGTGCGCCGCCAGTTCCGCGAGATCCCCGGGCTCATGGAAGGGCGAGCGCAGCCCGACTCGGCGCGCTGCGTCGACATCTCGACCCGCGCCGCGCTGCGGGAGATGATCGTGCCCGGCCTCACGGCCGTGCTCGCCCCGGTCGTCGTCGGGCGGTGGCTCGGCATCTACGCGTTGGGCGGGATGCTCGCGGGGGCGACGCTCACCGGCGTGCTGCTCGCCCTCTTCATGGCGAACGCGGGCGGCGCCTGGGACAACGCGAAGAAGCACATCGAGGCAGGGGCGCATGGCGGCAAGGGATCGGACCCGCACCGGGCCGCGGTGGTCGGGGACACGGTGGGCGACCCGTTCAAGGACACGGCCGGGCCGTCGATGAATATTCTGATCAAGTTGATGTCGGTCGTGAGCCTCGTTCTCGCCCCCTGGCTGACTCGCTAAGTGCTGCGCCTCGGCATCGTCGGCCTTCCCAACGTCGGGAAGTCCACGCTCTTCAACGCGCTCACGTCCTCAAAGGCCGCGGCCGCCGAGAACTACCCCTTCTGCACCGTCGAGCCGAACGTGGGCGTGGTCGCGGTGCCGGATCCGCGGCTCGACCGGCTGTTCGAGCTCGTCCGGCCCAAGACGAAAGTGCCGGCGGTGGTCGAGTTCGTGGACATCGCCGGCCTCGTGAAGGGCGCCTCCCAGGGCGAAGGGCTCGGGAACCAGTTCCTCTCCCACATCCGCGAAGTGGACGCGGCCGTGCACGTGATCCGCTGCTTCGAGGACCCGGACGTCGTGCACGTCATGGGCCCGGTGGATCCCGTGCGCGACCACGACGTCGTCACGAGCGAGCTCGCGCTCGCGGACCTCGCGGTCGTGGAGCGGCGCCTCGAGAAGGCCCGCAAGACCGCCCGCGCCGGCGACAAGGAGGCGCAGGCGGAGCTGGTCCTGCTCGAGCGGGTGGTGGAGGAGCTGAACGCGGGGCGCGGCGCGCGCGAGGCCGGCGAGGGCGAGGAGGCCGTGCGGTTCCTGCGCCGGCTGGGCCTGCTCACGGCGAAGCCGATCCTGTACGCCGCGAACGTGAACGAGGACGACCTCGCGCGGGGCGGCGGCAGGTGGCTCGACGCGCTCCGCACGGCGGTGCAGGCGCACCACGAGGAGGCCGAGATCGTCCTCTTCTCCGCGCGGTTCGAGGCGGAGCTCGCCGAGCTCTCAGGCGAGGAGCGGCGCGAGTTCCTGGCGCAGGCGGGGGTCACCGAGCCCGGGCTCGACCGCTTGATCCACGCGGGCTATCACCTGCTCGGGCTGCAGACGTTCTTCACCGTGGGCGACAACGAAGTGCGCGCCTGGACGATGCACCGCGGCCAGACCGCCTTCGAAGCGGCGGGCGAGATCCACTCCGACTTCCAGCGCGGCTTCATCCGGGCCGAAACCGTCGCGTTCGAGGAGTTCGTGCGGGCCGGGTCCTACAAGGCGGCGCGCGAGCTGGGTCTGGTGCGCTCGGAGGGGCGGGACTACGTGGTCAAGGACGGGGACATCCTGCTGTTTCGGTTCAACGTCTAGCAGATCAAGTAGATCGCGAGGCGCGGCCCGCGCTCCGGCGTTCTCCAGCGAATCCATCCCTCCGCAGTTCTTACTGCTCGCTCCGCGCACCACGGCCCGGGCCACTGTACTCGCACCTTCATCCAGTCATCCTTGACCTCCAACGGATACAAGCCGTACTCGCGCTCCCGAAGCTCGGCGACCACCGAGCCTATGCTGTCGGGGGACGCGTAAAGCGGGTGTGGGCCGGGCTCAGCGATGTAGGTCGGCGTGCTGTGGAAGTAGTGGTACTCCCAGGGAACGAGCCTCACATCGCTAGGGCTGAGGAGGAGATGCGACGTGTGAGCCCACGCCGTGCCGTCATCCCCAGGCGAAGGCGCAGCGTAGCGAAACCGGAACCATCCGTCGCTGTGGATCGCAAACACTCGTAACGAGGCCGGCCCATCGTACGCCGTATTCAGCAAACCGGCCACAACCAGCTTCCGCCAGCGCCCCGGCGATCCGACGACGTAGAGCCAGCCCCGCGCGAGCCACCCGTAGAGCCGACCCCCGGGCTCCCGGTAGATCGGCAGCAGCAGCTGCCGCATCCAAGAAACGCCAGTCAGAGGGCTGGGGCCGGTCAAGTATCCGTCGCCCAGTGTCGTGTCGCCCCGCCACGCGCGGTCGCCTTCGGGATCACGCGGCTCAGGACGCGGGACCGGCGGCGGGGCGAGGCTGTCGGGCAACCAACCCAGCATGCCCCACGGATCGACCCACGCCGCGCACTGTTCTAGGATCCGAGCGGCGACCGCCGCCGGGGGGCCGAGGCGCTGAGCGCTCAGCAGAGCCTCTGGAGTGCCCCTTGTGCCTTCCGAGCCGTGCGGGCCGCGGTTCTCCGCATCCGCCGTGGAGACTCCCCGCTGGGTGAGCTCCTCCGAGCCAGGCCGTGAATCGATACGGATAAGAGTCGCGCTTCCCTCACCATCGTTGCGGATTTCGAAGTACCACCGGACCGCTCGACTGCTGTCGATCGCGACGGCGATCTGCCGGATTCCGATGGGCACTCCCACGATTCGGAGACGAACTGCCCGCAGGCCTCCTGCGGCGTACTCCGGAGCCTCAGTGCACCGGCCCATGGACTCGGGAAGGGCCTTGACTGCCGGCCCAAACGCGGCGAGCGGCACCGACTCGTAGGGTTGCTGCTGGCGGGGAGCTGCAGGGCGCACGCCAAGCTGGGGGAAGCGGGGCTCCTGCTGGCGACAAGAGAGGCCCATCACCAACGACGCTAGGAGAAGGACTACTGAGATAAATCGACGCATGTTTGGGGGAAAATCCTACCGTGTCCTTTCAGGAGCGCCCCCGCGCCGCCTCACCACCCCACCGGCTTCGTCTGGTTCTGCCGCTCGAGCCAGGCCACGAGCGGCTGGAAGTAGTCCACCATCGCCGTCGCGTCCATCTGGCGCTCCCCAGTCGCGTCGGCGAGGATGTCCTGCCACGGCTTGCTCTGCCCCGCGGCGAGCATGCGGGCGAGCTGCCGCCCCGCCGCAGCATTGCCGTACACGGAGCACCGGTACAGCGGCCCCGTCCAGCCCGCCGCCCGACACCAGGACCGGTGAAACTGGAACTGCAGGATCCGCGCGATGAAGTAACGGATGTACGGCACGTTCGCCGCAACGTGGTATTTCGCCGCAGGGTCGAAGTCCCGCTCCGAGCGCGCCGCCGGCTCGGCGACGCCCTGGTAGCGGTGCTTCAGGTCCCACCACGAGGCGTTGTAATGATCGGGCGTGATCTCGCCCGCGAACACGCCCCAGCGCCAGCCGTCCACCGCGAGCGCGAACGGCAGAAACGCGATCTTGTCGAGCGCGATGCGCAACAGCATCGCCGTGTCGCTCGCGGCGCTCGGCAAGCTGTCCAGGAGCCCGATCCGCCGGAGGTACTCGGGCGTCACCGACAGCGCGATCGCGTCCCCGATCGCCTCGTGGAAGCCGTCGTTCGCCCCGCCTTGGAACAGGTAGGGCTGGCTCTTGTAGGCGCGCTGGTAGAAGTTGTGCCCCAGCTCGTGATGGATCGTCACGAAGTCCTCGCCCGTCACCTGCATGCACATCTTCACCCGGAGGTCGTCTTTCCCATCGATGTCCCAGGCGCTCGCGTGACACACGACGTCGCGGTCGCGCGGCTTCGTGATCATCGAGCGCTCCCAGAACGTCGCCGGCAACGAATCGAAGCCGAGCGACGTGTAGAACCGCTCGCCGTAGCGCACCATGCCGCGCTCGTCCACGCGGTGCGCCACGAGCAGTCCGGTAAGGTCGACGCTCGGCGGCACGCCGGACGGCGCGAGGAGGTCGTAGATGTTCTCCCAGTCCTGCGCCCACAGGTTGCCGAGCAGATGCGCCGGGATCATGCCCTTCGGCGGGACCACGCCCGGGCCGTATTTCTCCACGAGCCGAGCGCGCGCGTAGGCGTGCAGCTGGAGGTAGAGCGGCTTGAGCTGGCCCCACAGCCGGTCGATCTCGCGGACGAACGCGTCGGCGGGCATGTCGTACCCGGTGCGCCACATCACGCCCACGTCGGCGAAGCCCAAGCCGCGGGCGCCCGCATTCGCCAGCGTGACGAAGCGGGCGTAGCGATCGCGCATGCCCACCGAGATGCGGTGCCACCCCTGCCACGCGGCGGCCAGCTCCGCCGGATCGCGGCTTGACGCCATGATGCGCTCGATGTCCGTGATCTGGAGGCACTCCTCCGGGGTCCGGCAGTAGGTGCCCTTCCCGTAGTCGGCCTGCATGCTGCTCGTGAGGCGCGTGAGCTCGGCGGCCTCGCGCGCGTCGGGGGGCGGCGGCGCCGGGAGCGAGAGCTTGAGCAGCAGGAGCTTGCGCCTGAGGTCGGGCGGCAGCCGCAGTCGCTCGTAGCGCCGCGCCTGCGTGGCCAGATCGCGCGTGGCGACGCCGTTGGCTTCCTGCGCTTGCGCCGTCAGCTCTTCGGAGTCGAAGGTGATGTAGGTGTTCGCCACCCAATCGGCGCGGGCCGCCTTGACGCCCAGGTCGTTGAGAACGGATTCGGCGCGCGCCATGAACGCCGCGGCGTCCGCGACGGTCGGCGGCCGCGCCCCACGCGAGCCCGCGGCCTGGGCGGCCGCGGGCGCGTCTGCGAGTGCCGCGCGCAGCGCGGCGGCGATGAGGATTGAGGTGTGCAACGAGCAGCGGGTCGGTCGGACGTAGGGCATCGCCCTACGCTACACCCGCCGGGCTGATTCGGCTACTCGCCCCCGACCGGATCACTCGACCCGGCGTGCTGGGTGCTGTTCCCGCGCTGGGGCCGCCCTGGGGCAGGTCGAGCCACGCGCGGGTCGCCGAGCGGCGTCGAGCGCTCAACCAGGCCGCGGCCGATCCATACGACGTGGTCGCCGCACATGATCGCGTCGACCGGATAGTCGTTCAAGCGGAACGATTGGCCGTCCGAGCTCGGTACCTGGGTGCCCGGGAAGTAGTACCAGCACCGCTCGCCCGTCGGATGGCTATGGATCATCCCGACCGTGCCACTCCAGCCGGCACGCTCACAGGTTTGCTTGGGGATGACGCGTGTGGGCGTGGACTCCTCGGGTTCGACGTCGGCGGGCGCGATCCGTGTCACGACGACCACCCCGGCCAACACCTCGCCGATCATGCAGCCCATGAACTCGGTCGAGAACGAGCGGTACTGGAGCAGCAGGAAGCGCCGCGCCTGGGCCGACAGGACGAGCGCGCGGGGGGCGTTCGCGGCGCTCAGCTCGTGCGCCGCGGCCGACCGCGCCAGGCGCGCGGGCTCGGGCTGCAGGGCGAGCAGCGACACGATCCCCAAGGTCGCACCCAGCGGGCGCAACACGCGCAGCAGCGTCCCCATCGAACCAGCGATCATGCGGCTCACCTCGTTCCAGCCCTCGGCCTCGGAACCAGCTCCGGGGTCCTGCTCGCACCATTTTTCGCAAGTCGAGTGCCACGGGGGACCAATTGCTGTGGCCACAGCCAAGTCGTTGCGCGCCGATACGTTTGGAGGCGGTGATTTCCCCGGGTGACGGCTATCACCCAGTGCAATCAGAGGTCAACCTCGTGAATTTCGCGGCATCGGAGTGTGATCTGGATCACGCGCATGCACTTTTCTGGAGCCTCAGGCCGGCCCTTTACCCCCCGCCGGCCCCTGTCTATCTTTTCGCCCCACAAATCCCCTACTCGGTGCCGCACCAGCGCCGGGTCGTCGACGACCAAAGGGAGGTGTCATGCCTCGTCGCTACGAGACGGTCTACATCTTCGACAGCGCGCTGGAAGATTCCGCGGTCAACGAAAAGCTCGAGAAATTCCACGCCCTCCTGACCAAGGACGGCAAGGGCTCGATCACGAACGTCGCCCACTGGGGCAAGCGCACTCTCGCCTACGCAATCAAGACCAAGGACACGGGCTACTACGTCGTGGCGCAGTTCGAGGCCGCGGCGGAGCTCCTCCCCGAGTACGAGCGCGTCGTGAAGCTCGACGAGGGGGTGTTGCGGTTTCTGGTCGTCGTTTCGGAGGGTTTGCCGGCCAAACCCGAAGCCGCGCCTGCCGTGGTCCCAGCCGAGGTGGACGAGATCGAGGAGGAGGAAGCATGAGACGGCCGTCCAAGACCTGTCCCGTATGCGAGTCGGGCGTGCGCGTGCTCGATTACAAGGACGAGCGCACGCTCGGGCGCTTCCTGACCGAGCGCGGCAAGATCCTGCCGAGCCGCTTGTCGGGGATGTGCGCGCGGCACCAGCGCCAGCTCGCGACCGCGATCAAGCGGGCGCGGCAGCTCGCGTTGCTGCCCTACATCAAGGGATACGGCGGTTGACTACTCCCACCCCCCGGCCCTGGCGCCTCGTCGCCGGCACGGTCGCGTTCGCGGCGTGGGCGCCGCCCAGTCTGGTTGGGCTGCCCTTCGCCGCGCTGATGCTCGCGACCCGGCCCCGCGCGCGCGCCGAATGGCTGCCGGCGCTCGCGGTGGGGGTCACGAGCATCGCGCTGCTCGTCGCCCCCGCGGGCGACCTGCTGACGGGCCTCGTGCGCGCCTACATTGTGCTCGCGACCGCGGCGTTCCTCGCCGTCACCCTCGCCGTCCGGGCCAACGGCGTTTTCGGGCGCGCGCTCTGGTCGAGCCTGGCGGCGGGTATCGCCGCGCTGGCGCTGGCGCGCGTGCTGGGCGGCGCGACGGCGTGGCAGGCCCTGCACTGGGAGGCGACCCGCCAGGCCAGCGGGACGATGCGCTTCCTGGTGGAGCTGGAGCCGCAGCTATTCGTCGCCTTCGAGCCGGTGGTGCGCTTCGTGAGCGACACGATCCCGGCGACGCTCACGCTCCAGAGCATCGCGGGCCTGGCCCTCGCGTGGCAGTGGCACCGGCGCGTCGCCCGGCGTCCGTTCGGACCCGGCCTGGGGCCGTTCCGCGAGTTTCGCTTCGGCGACCACTGGGTGTGGGCGCTGGTGGCGGCGTTGACGGTCTGGATCACGCCGCTGCTCGCGGGCCTCAAGGCCGTGGCGCTCAACCTCGGGGTCGTGCTGGGCGCGCTGTATCTCCTGCGGGGGCTCGCCATAGTGATCGCCTTCGCCGCCGCGTTCGGGATCTCGCCGGCGGCGCTCGTCGTGTGCGGCGCCATCTCCGCGGTGCTCGCCGTGCCGCTGCTGTTCCTGGTGCCGGGGCTCGCGACCCTGGGCGTGACCGATACCTGGCTGGAATTCCGCCGCCGCCTCAAGGCCGCGGCGTAACGATCGAAAGGATCGCGATGGAGATCATCCTGCGAGAGGACGTGCAGCACCTCGGCCGCGCGGGCGAGATCGTGAAGGTAAAGGACGGCTACGCGCGCAACTATCTCCTGCCCAAGGGGCTCGCCTACCCGGCCACCGAGGCCAACAAGAAGCGGATCACCTACGAAGCGGAGCGGTTGGCCAAGCAGCGCCTCGCCGAGAAGGAGGCGGCCGTCTCGGAGGCCCAGCGGCTCACCGGCATCGAGCTCAGCTTCTCCGTGAAGGTCGGGGAAGAGGACAAGCTCTACGGCTCGGTCACGGCGGGCGATATCCAGCGCCGGCTCGCGGAACAGGAACTGCACGTGGACAAGCGGCAGATCGACCTGCCCGAGCCGATCCGCGCGCTGGGCGACTTCCAGGTCGGCATCAAGATCCACCCGGACGTCCGACCCGAGATCGTGGTGCACGTGGTAAAGGAATGACGTCGGGGGTGGGGAACGGAACAAACGGGTGCCCGTCCCGCTATGACTAGCAGGCACGGGCCACGGCGGAAGGCCCCGAGCCCCGGCCCGCAGGGCGCTGCGGACGCGCTGCGGCTCGTGACCGAGGCCCTGGTGGATCGCAAAGCCCAGGAGCCCGTGGTGCTGGACCTGCGGGGGCTCACCACTGCGACGGATTACTTCGTCATTGCGTCCGGGACGTCGGACGCGCATGTGCGGGGCATGGCGGAGCACCTGATGACGGTCCTGGCGCCCAAGGGGATCGAGCCGCATCACGTCGAAGGGTTGCCGCAGGGCCGGTGGGTGCTGCTCGATTACGTGGATTTCGTGGTGCACGTGTTCCACCCCGAGTTGCGCGAGTTCTACCAGCTCGAGCGTCTCTGGGGAGACGCCCCGGTGGTCGCCCCCGGGGATCCTCGACGGGAAGGATGACCCTCATGCGACGGACGTTCGTGGCCGCGCTAGCGGCGCTTGCGCTGGGCGGCGCGACGCCGCTCGCGGCGCAGTACTTCGGGCAGAACAAGGTCCAGTACCGGACCTTCGACTTCAAGGTCATCCAAACCGAACACTTCGAGGTGTATTTCTACGACCAGGAGCGCGCCGCCGCGCTCGACGCCGCGCGCATAGCGGAGCGGGCCTACGCCCGGCTGTCGCGCGTGCTGCACCACCAGTTCCAGAGCCGCAAGCCCATCATCCTCTACGCCTCCCAGTCCGACTTCCAGCAGACCAACGCCATCGGAGGCGAGATCAGCGAAGCGACGGGCGGCGTCACGGAGTTCTTCAAGCACCGCATGGTGCTGCCATTCACGGGCTCCTACGCCGAGCTCGAGCACGTGATGCAGCACGAGATGGTGCACCAGTTCCAATACGACGTGTTCAGTCACGGCCGCGCCGGCGCCGGCGTCGGGACGATCATCAGCGTCAACCCGCCGCTCTGGTTCATGGAGGGGATGGCGGAGTACCTCTCGATCGGCCCCATCGACCCCCACACGGCCATGTGGCTGCGGGACGCGTCGCTCGAGGGGCACCTCCCCACGATCGAGCAGCTCACCTACGATCCGCGGATCTTCCCCTATCGCTTCGGGCACGCCCTGTGGGCCTACATCGGCGAGAAGTGGGGCGACGAGGTGATCGGCGAAATCCTCCAGTCCTCGACGTCGGGCGGCGTGGCGGGGGCGTTCAAGCGCGCCCTCGGGCTCTCGCTCGATGAGCTCTCGAACGAGTGGCGGGACGCCGTGCAGACGACCTACCTCCCCGAGCTGGGCGAGCACTACCGCGCCCGCCGCATCGCGCAGGCCCTGCTCACGGAGAAGCGCTCCGACGGGACGCTGCATCTCGCGCCAGCCCTCACCCCGGACGGACGCCAGATCGCCTTCTTCGGGGAGCGGAATTCCTTCTTCGTCGATCTCTACCTCGCCGACGCGGAGACGGGGAGGGTGCTGCGCCGTCTGGTGAAGTCGACGCTCAACAACAACTACGAGAGCCTGCGCTTCATCAACTCGGCGGGCACCTACTCCCCCGACGGCCGCTACTTCGCGATCGCGGCGAAGCACAAGGACAAGGATGACCTGGTCATCCTCGACGCCAAGGGGGGCAAGGAGGTGCGGCGCATCAAGGTGCCCCTCAACGGGCTCACGACGCCCTCCTGGTCGCCCGACGGCCAGGAGCTCGTGTTCACGGGCTACGACGGCGGCCTCTCCGACCTCTTCGTCGTCCACGCGGACGGCAGCGACCTGCGCCGCCTCACGCGGGACAAGTACGCCGATCTCCAGCCCGCCTGGTCGCCGGACGGCAAGACGATCGCCTTCACCACCGACCGCGGCCCCGAGACGGACTTCGGGGAGCTGCGGTTCGGCAACATGCGGATCGCCTTGTACCATCTCGCGGACGGGAAGATCGAGCTGCTGCCGCACATGGAGCGGGGCAAGAACATCGACCCGGTGTGGGCGCCCGACGGCAAGTCGCTCGCCTTCGTGTCCGACCGTACGACCATCAGTAACGTCTTCCTCTACGACTTCGCGGACGGGAAGGTCTACCAGTTGACCGACCTGTTCACGGGCGCGTCGGGAATCACGCCGCTCTCGCCCGTGCTCTCGTGGGCGCGCGAGGCGGACCGGCTCGCGTTCGCCTACTACGAGGACGGCGAGTACAACGTCTACGCGGTGGACAACCCACGCTCGCTCAAGCGGCAGCCCTATCAGGAGCCGGCGACGCCGCCCGTCGCTTCGCTGCTCGCCGTCACGCGGCGGGACACCGCCCGGGTCGCGGCACCGGCCGTGTCACCGGCCCTGCAGCCGCGCGAGGCGGCGTCGGTGTACCGCTCGCCCACGGGCTTCCGCGCCTCCGCCGTGGCCCCTCAGGCGGGAGACACGGGCGCGGGCGCGCCGCTCTCGGTGCGCTCCCTGCTCGACTCGGCGACGCTCGCTCTCCCCGACACGACCGAGTTCACGATCCGGCCGTACCGCACGCGCTTCTCGGCCGACTACATCGCGCGGCCCACCGTCGGTTACGCCCGCGACAACTTCGGCAACGGGTTTTTCGGCGGGTCCGCGATCTCGCTGTCGGACATCCTCGGCAACCACACGCTGGTGTTCGCCGCGGCGGTGAACGGCCGCCTGGTCGAGGCCCAAGTGCTGGCCGCGTACGTCAACCAGACGCACCGGCTCAACTGGCTGACCGGGTTCTCGCAAGAGCCGTATTACTACTACCTGCCGACCGTGGTCGAGCCGAACCCGGACGGCAGCAACACCTTCATTCTCACGCCGCAGATCCAGCGCTTCGTCATCCGCGACGCGTTCGCCGACGCTTACTACCCGCTCAGCCGCTTCACGCGCGTGGAGTTCGGAGTGCACGCCACCAACATCGGCCAGGCGATCCTGCAGCAGCCCTATCTCGTGGACCAGTTCGGGAACGTCCTCGCCGTCGGGGACGCCGTGACGCAACATCTGCCGGGCATCAATTACGTGAGCCCGTCCCTCGGGCTCGTGCACGACAACTCGCTGTTCGGCTACACCGGCCCCTTCGCGGGCTCGCGCTCCCGCCTCGAGGTCTCGCCCAGCCTCGGTGACTGGCGGTTCATCAGCGGCCTCGCCGACTGGCGGCGCTATTTCTTCGCGCGGCCCTTCACGCTGGCCGTCCGCGGCCTGTTTTTCGGGCGCTCCGGCCGCGACGCGAACCAGTTTCAGAGCTTCCTGGGAAGCACGGACCTGCTCCGCGGCTACACCGCGGGATCCCTCATCAACAACGAGTGCGCCCAGGCCGCACCCACGTCCGGCGGGGTCACCGGGTGCCCGGATCTCGACCGGCTGCTCGGGTCGAAGATCGCCGTGGCCAACGTCGAGCTACGCTTCCCGCTGACCCGCAACCTCGTGCTCGGCTTCCTGCCGGTCGGCCTGCCCCCGATCGAGGCCGCGCTGTTCTACGACTTGGGTCTCGCCTGGAACGCGGGGGACCAGATCGAGTGGCAGCGCGCCCCCGGGGACGACGTCGAGCACGTGCGGCAGCCGTTGAAGAGCTGGGGCGGCTCGATTCGGGCCAACGTGCTGGGCCTCCTGATCCTGCGCTTGGACTACACCAAGCCGCTCGACCGCACGCACGGCAACCCGTACTGGACCGTCAGCATCGGCCCGACGTTCTAACTCCGCGCTGCTAAAACACTTGTGCTGGCCTCGCCGGTCGTCTATTTTGTGCGGCGAGGCCCATTGGCTATCCGCTCATGGCTCTTCCTGCTTGCTGGCTTGACGCTCGGGGCCTGTCGGTCCCGAGCGGAGCCCGCAGTATCATCGCAACCACAAGTTAAACAAGTAGTTAGCAAGCCGGTCGTCGCCGGCGCGCGCTCCCCGGGGTTGGCGATTCGCATTGCCGCCAAGGGGGGGCCTCTCCGGGCCTACCGGCTGCCCGGTCTCGTTGAAGTACCGGGCGCCGTGCGGGGAAAGCTGCCCCCGGTGAGGCGCGTGGTGGGGCTCGACCCCGAAACGGACCTCCTGTTCGCGGTCACCGAGAAGCGCGAGGTGGTGGCGCTCGACGTCGCCGGAGGACGCCTCGACACGGTGGCCACCGCCGTCGAGCAAGCCGCGCTGGGACCGGACGGGACCCTCTACGCCGTGGACGACAAGCGACGCGTGGTCACGGTCGCACGGCGGGTGCGGCTCGCCTGGCCCCAACCGCTCGTCGGCGTGCCGCGGGAGCTGTTCGGCGCCGACCAGCGGCTGGTAGCCGTCCTCGCTCAGGATCCGCCCAAGATGATCGCTGCCGCTCCGGACCAGCCGCCGGCCACCCGCACGCTCCCGCCGGGCGGCGATCTGGCAGCGACGCGGTGGGGCGACCTGGTAGCCGTGGCGACGGACAGCGGCGTCCTGCTGATGGATCCCATCGACCGGCGCGAGCCCGCCTTCGTGCCGCTGGAGGACCATCCCCGCGCGGTCGTGTTCTCGCCCTCCGGCCACCGCATCTACGTAGCACGGCGCACCGGGCCGGGGCTCGCGGTGGTCGATCGTTACGAGCGTCGGGAGATCGACGGCGTGGCGCTGCCCACGCCCGCGGCGACGATCCGCATGGATCCCGCGGGGCGCTGGCTACT
Source organism: Gemmatimonadota bacterium (assembly GCA_003222115.1). Lineage (GTDB taxonomy): Bacteria > Gemmatimonadota > Gemmatimonadetes > Gemmatimonadales > GWC2-71-9 > AG29. Next base: position 27,979 of record QHUL01000055.1, read on the forward strand.
GGCGCGGCCGTCGGTGGGCGACTCCGCCTGGGTGGTGGACTTGCCAACCCGCACCCTGGTCGGGGCGGTCGCCACGAGCTGGAGCGTCGAGCTGCCGGCGATCGGCCCCGACGGCTCGCTGCTCGTGCGCCAGCGCAACGACCTCGTGGCCTACCGGCCGGACTCGCTCACGGAGATCGGGCGGGTTACGAGCGGCGGCGGCGACCTGTGGACGCTGACCACCTGGCGGCCGCGGGGGGGGTACCGCCCGACGCTCGTCGCCGAGGCTCAGGCCGCTACGCCGGCCGTGGACAGCGTGGGCCCCGAGGGCCCGCTCTACGTCCAGGTGTCCACGTCGCAGAACGAGTCCTGGTCGAGCGGGCTGGCGCAGCAGCTGAGCCGCGCGGGTCTCGCGGCCAAGGTGCTGCCGCCGCAGACGCCGGACGACGGCTATCGCGTCGTGCTCGGCCCCTACTCCACGCGCGCTCAGGCCGAAGAGATCGGCCGCAAGCTGGGCCGTCCCTTCTGGATCTACCAGCCGGGTCAGTGAGCGGTCGCGCCCTTCCGCGCTCGCGGCTCGACAACCTGATCCCCTCGCTGGTCGAGGCGCAGGCGCTCATCGCCCTCGTGCCGGCCACGGGCGACCTGCCGTGGGCGGCCGCGGCCGCGTGGGACGTGGCGCGCGCGGCGACCCGCGGCAGTAGGCGCGTGGCGCTCGTGGACCTGCTGCTCGAGACGCCCACGCTGCACGACGTCATCGGGGTCACGCCCACCGACGGGATCGTGGACGCGTTCGAGTTCGGGGTCTCGCTCAACAAGACGGCGCATCAGGTGGACGGTGTGTTCTTCATCGCCGCGGGCTCCAACCCCGCCCACACGGGCGACGTGTTCGCGAATCCGCGATGGCGGAAGCTGCAGGGCGGCTTTCGCGTCGAGGGGGCGCTGCTACTGATCTACGTCTCCGCCGGCGGGTTGGCGCGGCTCTCGGCGGTGCCCGATGGCCTGCTCGCTCTGTCGCCGGACGGGTACGAGCCCGAGTCCTCCATCGGCCAGGGGATCGCCGCAGCGATGGAGCGCGGCATACCGCTGCTCGGCGTGGTGCGGGAGCGGTGGACCCCGTCGCCCGCGGCGGCTCCGGCGGTCGAGCCGCCGCCGCGCGCATCGCGGGCCGTCCATCCTCCGCCGGCGCCCGGCGGAGAGGCCCCGAAGCGGCGCGCGCGGCCGGCCGTCGTGGCGATCACGCTCGCGGCGGGCGCCGCGGGCGGTTGGGTCCTGCTCGCGACCGCGGGAGAGTCGTTCCGGGCGCGGCTGGGCGACCTGACGCACGTCGCGCCAGCGTCACCGCGACCGCACCCTGCCACGGTCGCGCCGGTCCGCCCCGCTCCCCCTCCCCCTCCCCCTCCCGCGACCCTGCACGTCGACTCGCTCCCCTGGACCATACAGCTCGCGGCGTACGGCACGTTCGAGAAGGCGCTCGCGTTGGCCGATCGCCTGTCCGACGCGCGCCGTCCGGCGTTCATCGCCCCGATCGCGCTCGCCGGCCGTGCCCGCGGCACCGTGTGGTACCGCGTCCTCGTCGGCGCCTACCAGAGTCGCGATTCGGCGGCCGCGGGCCGCACCGCCCTGTGGCGGCGTGGCGGGGTGCCGCACGGCCAGGGGAAGCTGTTGCGCGCGCCGTATTCCCTGGCGCTCGCCGGGCCCGCCCTGCCGGACAGCCTCCGCGCCCACGGCATCGCGCCCGTGCGGTGGCGGACCGGCGGCTTGCTCGTCGGCGCCTTCGAGACGCCTGAGCAGGCAGCGCTCGCCCAGACGCAGCTCAAGCGCGCTGGCCTCCAGGCGACCCTCGTCACCCGGGTGGGGAGCAGGCCATGAAATTGAGCCGGTTGGAGCTGTCGGGCTTCAAGTCCTTCGCGGGCCTGGCGGAGCTGCCCTTCGACGCGGGCGTCACGGCCATCGTGGGACCCAACGGCTGCGGCAAGTCGAACATCTCCGACGCCGTGCGGTGGGTGCTGGGGGAGCAGTCGCCGCGCCTGTTGCGCGGCGGGAAGATGGAGGACGTGATCTTCCAGGGCTCGACGGGCCGCCGCCCGGTCAACGTGGCGGAGGTCTCGCTCGTGTTCGACAATGCGGACGGCTCGCTGCCCCTGGCCTTCCAGGAAGTGGTGGTCACGCGCCGGCTCTCGCGCTCGGGCCAGAGCGAGTATCTCCTCAACCGCCAGCCGGTGCGGCTGCGCGACATCCAGGACCTGTTGCGAGGAACAGGGCTGGGCGCGGACGCCGCGGTCGTCATGGAAGCCAGGATGATCGACGCCCTGCTGTCGGAGAAGGCGGAGGAGCGGCGGTCGCTGTTCGAGGAGGCGGCGGGCATCGGCATCTATCGCGACCGCAAGCGGAGCACCGAGCGGCGGCTCGAGGAGACGGCGGCCGACCTCGCCCGGCTCGAGGACCTGATCGCCGAAGTGCAGACCCAGGTGCGCAGCCTGGCGCGGCAGCGCGGCAAGGCGGAGCGCTACTCGAAGATGATCGAGGAGCGGTTCGGGATCGCGATCACGCTGGTCCGGCGCGAGCTCGAGGATCTGGACCTCGCGCTGGGCGCGCTGGGCGTGAAGTCGGCCGAGCTGGCGAGCGCGGGGCCGGCGGCGCGCGAGCGCCTGGCCGAGGCCGAGCGGGATCGGGAGGCGCGGGTGCAGGGACGGCACACGGCCGAGGCCCGGCGCACCGAGGTAGAGCGCCGTCTGGCGGACGGGAAGCTCGAAGTGAACCGGCTCGAAGGGGATCTGGCCCTGGCGGCCGAGCGCCTGCACAACGCGGGTCAGCGGCGCGCCAAGGCGTCGCAGGATCGCTCGCATGCGGAGGTGCGGGCCGTGCAGTCGGAGCGGGAGCACGCGGCCGCCGACGCTGAGCGCACGGCCGCCGAGCGGGATCTCGCAGCGGTGCAGGCCGAGCTCGGAGGTCGGACGGCGCTGGAGGAGCAGGTGCGCGAGCGGCTGCTGGTGCAACGCACCGCGGTCCGCGAGCTGGAGGAGGACCTGCAGCGGCGCGCCGAGGCGCTGCGCGCGCTGGAAGGCGAGCGCGCCGCGCTGGAGCGCGAGCGGGCGGATCTGCGGCAGCAGCTCGGTCAGGCGGCGGGCGAGCGCGCGGCACGCCAGTCGGGCGCGCTGGCCACCGCAGCCCAGGCGCGGGCGCTGGCGGAGCGGGCGGCGCGCGAGGCCCGCACGGCGGCTCAGGCGGCGCAGGCCCTGGAGGACGTCCGGCGCCGAGTGGCCGAGCTCAAGGAGCAGGAGGCGCACGGCCGCAGCGCGCGACACCGCACGGAAGAGGCGCTCGCCCAGCTGACGGCGCGGCGCGACGCGCTGGCGGAGCTCGCCCGCGAGCGGGTGGGACTGGCGCCGGCGGCGCAGGCCCTACTCAAGGCGAAGGCACGTTTCGGCGACGCGGTCGTGGGCCCGCTCGCCGACTTCGTGCGCTCCAGCCGCCGCGACGCCGAGCTCGCCGAGCGGCTGCTCGGGGAGTGGCTGCACGCGGTGCTGGTGCGGGACGAGTCGGCGATCGCGGCGATCCGAGCCTGGTACGAGGAGGCGAAGCCGGGCCCCCTCGTGCTCCTGCCCTGCGTTCCGGGCCCGCGGCTCGCGGCCGACGGACACCCGCTGAAGGATGCGCTGCGGGTGGACGGCGCGGCCGCCGCGTGGGTGCAGGCACTACTCGCGGGATACGAGGTACTGGACGGCGGCAAGGCGCTGCGCCGGGCGAACGGCGCCGTGTTCCTGGATGGCGGGGGCGGCGGCGGGCCGCTGCAGCGCCGGGCCGAGCTCGAGAGTCTCGAGCAGGAGGTGGACGACGCTCGGGCCAGCGAGACCCGCGCCGCGGAGGAGCTCGAGGGCACTCTGGCCGAGCTCGCGGGCGCGGAGGCCGCGTTCCTCGCCGCGGCGACGGGGGCCGAGCGGGCGCGCCAGGTGGAGCTCGAGGCGGGCTCGCAGAAGGGCGACGCGGAGCGCGGCGCCGCCCACGCGCAGCGCGAGGCCGCCGAGGCCGGCGCCTTGGTAGAGCGGCTGTCCCAGCGGCTCGCCGAGGTAGAGGAGCGGCTCGGCGGATTGCACGCGGAGCTCGAGCGCTACGAGCTGGAGCGCGTCCGGCTGGACGAGCGTTTGGGGGCGGAGCGCGCCCAACTGGTCGACGTAGAGGCACAGCAGGAGGCGGCCCGGGAGCAGCGGGTGCGCTGGCAGGTGGAGGCGGCGCAGGTGGAAGCGCGGCTGGGTGCGGCGCGGGAGCGGGCGGGACGGGCAACCGCGGAAGCGGAGGCGGCGCGCACCCAGGCCGCCGAGCTACGCCAGGAGATCGCGGCGAGCGAGCACGACGCCGCCGCGCTCGACGCCCAGCGCGCGCAGTGGGAGGACCAGCTGAAAGAGCGCCGCCTCGCGCTCGCCGCGCTCGAGGCCGCGGCCGTCGACGCCGAGGAGCAGGTGCGCGGCGCCGAGGCCGAGCTCGTCCGCGCCGAGGGCTCGCGGGACACGGCCCGCGAGGCGCTGGAGGCGGTGGGGCAGGAGGAGCACCACCTCGAGCTCGAGCGCACCGGGATTGAGGGCCGCCGGCGGGCGCTCGCCGAGCGCGTCGCGGTGGAGTGGCGCAAGCCGCTCGACCGGCTGCTCGTCGAGGCGCCCGAGATCTCGGGCGACGTCGCATGGCTGCGGCAGGAGAACGAGCGGCTCCAGGCGGCGATCGAGGCGGTGGGCCCCGTCAACGCGCTGGCGGTGGAGGAGCACGCCGAGGAGACGCAGCGCCTCGAGTTCCTCATGACCCAGCGCGATGATCTCGTGGCGGCGCGCAACTCGCTGCAGCAGGCGGCGCGCGAGATCGATCAGACCGCGAAAGCCCTGTTCCTCGACGCGTTCGCGAAGGTGCGGGAGAACTTCCGCACCGTGTTCCAGACGCTGTTCGGCGGCGGCGAGTGCGACGTGCGGCTCGGCAATGAAGACGACCCGCTGGAAAGCGAGATTGAGATCCACGCGGCGCCGCGCGGCAAGCGGACCCAGCGCATCCACCTCCTGTCGTCCGGCGAGCGGACGCTCGTGGCCGTGTCGCTCTTGTTCGCGATCTTCCTGGCGCGGCCGAGCCCGTTCTGCCTGCTCGACGAGGTGGACGCGCCGCTCGACGACGCCAACGTGGGCCGCTACGTGCGCCTGCTCTCGGAGTTCAAGGACCAGACGCAATTCATCGTCATCACCCACAACCCGCGCACCATGCAGGCCGCCGACGCCGTATACGGCGTCACCATGCAGGAGCCCGGCGTGTCCACGATCGTGGGCGTCCGCCTCGGTCAGATGGAACCGGTCTAAGCCCGGTGCGCCGGCGACCCCCGGGGCGCCCCGCGCCGCTGTTCCGGGCCGCCGCGCTGCTCGGGCTCGCCGTCCCGGCGGGCCTCACGGCGCAGCGGCCGGCGCTTGCCGACGGCACGCTGCCCCCCACGACGCTCCTGTATCAGAACTTCCCCAACCCCTTCCCCGCCGGCGGCCGGGACTCCACCTGCATCTGGTTCGATTTGGCCGAAGGGGGGCCCGTGACGCTCGCGATCCTGGACCTGCGCGGGGGCCCGGTGCGACGGTTCATTCCGGGACCGGACTTCGGAGACGTGCTCGGGGCGGGCAGCTACGGGCGCGGCGGCACCGGCGGCCCGACGTGCGATCCGCGACTCATGTGGGACGGACGGGCCGACGACGGCCGCGTGGTGCCCGCCGGGGTCTACCTGTACAAGTTGACGGCACGGGGAGTAATTCAGTTCAGGCGAATCGTCTTCCGCGGAAGGAATCGCTAGCGCATGGAACTGGTCACCGTCGGCACCGGTACGGTCGCGCCCTCCGCGACCCGCACGTCGGCCTGCCACTGGGTGAGCCGCGCCCGGCTCAAGATCCTGCTCGACTGCGGCCCCGGCGCGCTGCACCGCCTGGCCCAGTTCGGGCTACCGTGGCCCGAGGTCACCCACGTCGTCTTGTCCCACTTCCACCCGGACCACTGGGCCGAGCTGCCGATGCTCGTGTACGCGCTGAAGTACACGACGGTGCCGCCGCGGCAGGAGCCGCTCGTCATCCTCGGCCCGCCCGGCGTGGTCCGGCTCGTGAAGACGCTGGCGGAGGGGTACGGCGAGTGGCTGCTCGACCCCGGCTTCCCGATCGGCATCCTGGACGTCCGGGACCGCGAGCCCTTCCCGCTCGACGGCGACGTGAGCCTCGAGACGTGCCGCGTGCCGCACACCCCGGAGAGCGTGGCGATCGGCCTCACCGGGCCCGAAGGCCGGCTCGTCTACACCGGCGACACGGGGCCGAGCCCCGAGTTGGCCCGCTGGGCCGCAGGGTGCGACCTGCTGCTCGCGGAGTGCTCGCTCCCGGAGGCGATGGCGATCGACAGCCACCTCACGCCGCTCCGGGCGGGTGAGCTGGCCCGCGGGGCCGGGGCCAAGCGGCTCGTCTTGACCCACTTCTATCCACCGGTAGAAACTTCGGACCCGGCGCGGGAGGCGGGGACCCGGTTCCAGGGGCCCGTGGCGGCCGCCAAGGACGGGGATCGGTTCAGGATCGGAGGACGCTAGCGTGCTGATCGTGATGCGGCACGGGGCGACGGACGCGGAGGTCCAGCGCGTCGTGGCCGTGATCCAGGAGATGGGATACCGGGCGCACCCGATGCCGGGCTCGCAGCGCACCGCGGTCGGGCTGGTGGGCAACGACGGCCGCGTGGATGCCTCGCGGCTCGAAGGGCTGCCCGGCGTCCAGGAAGTCATCCAGGTCACGAGACCCTACAAGCAGGTGAGCCGCGAGTGGAAGCCGGACTCCACGGTCGTGCAGCTCGGGGGCGGCGTCACGATCGGTGGCACGGACGTGGCGGTGATCGCGGGGCCGTGCTCGGTCGAGACGGAGCGGCAGATCCTCGAGGCGGCGCGCCAGGTCAAGGAGGCGGGCGCCGTGATCCTGCGCGGCGGCGCGTGGAAGCCGCGCACGTCTCCCTACGCGTTCCAAGGGCTCGGGCGCCCCGGCCTGAAACTGCTCGCCAAGGCGCGCGAGGAGACGGGGCTTCTCATCTGCACCGAAGCGATGGATCCGGAGAGCCTGGGTTACGTGGCGGAGGTGGCGGACATCATCCAGATCGGCGCGCGCAACATGCAGAACTTCTCGCTGCTCAAGGTGGCGGGCCGCGCCAAGAAGCCCGTGCTGTTGAAGCGCGGGATTGCGGCGACGATCGAGGAGCTGCTCCTCTCCGCGGAGTACGTGCTGTCCGAGGGAAACCGCGACGTGATCCTGTGCGAGCGGGGCATTCGCGGCTTCGATCCGTCCACGCGCAACGTGTTCGATCTCACGGCGATCCCGGTGGTGCACAAGCTTTCGCACCTCCCGATCATCGCCGACCCGTCGCACGGCACGGGGCTCAGGGACAAGGTGATCCCGATGGCGCGCGCCGCGGTCGCGGCGGGAGCGGACGGCATCATGGTGGAGGTGCATCCGAGTCCCGACAAGGCCCTCTCGGACGGCGCGCAGTCGCTGTTCCCGGACCAGTTCGCGCAGCTGATGCGCGAAGTGAAGGTCATCGCGGAGGTGATCGGGCGCCGGATCGAGGAGCCGGCGTCGGTGGGGGCGTGAACAAGTGCGGAATGCGGAGTGCGGAATGCGGAGTTTGTCGGACGTCGGTCGTGCGCGGAAACTAGCGTCGCGGTCCCACCCCGACTCGATAAACTCCGCATTCCGCATTCCGCACTCCGCATTCGTTGCGGTCGCGTTGCTGGCCGGCTCCCAGGCCCCCGACCCCTGGCCCGTGCTCGACCGCGCGAGCCAGACCTACCAGTCGATCAGCACGCTATCGGCCGATTTCGTCCAGATCGTGGAGAACCCGCTCGTCGGGGCACCCGACACGACCCGCGGCAAGCTCTACCAGATGCGCCCCAGCCGCTTCGCCATGCGGTTCGTCGTTCCCAAGGGCGACCGCATCGTGGCCGACGGGCGCTACCTGTGGCTGTACACGCCGAGCACCACACCGGGCCAGGTGATCCGCGCCAAGATCCCGGCCGTCGGCACCACGGGCCCGAACCTGATCGGCCAGTTCGTGGAGCACCCGCACGAGCGCTACCGCGCGAGCTACCGGCGCGCCGACTCGCTCCCGGACGGGATGGCGGACGTCATCGCGCTCGTCCCCAAGCGGGACGACCAGCCCTACAGCGCGGCGGTGATTTGGGTCGGGCGCGCCGACGGCCTGGTGCGGCGGCTCGAGATCACGGAGACATCCGGGCAGCTGCGCACCGTGATGCTGAGCCGCGTGAAGGTGAACGCCGGGGCGCCGGGGCGCGAGTTCACGTTTTCGCCCCCGTCCGGCGTACGGGTGGTCGACTCAGGTTCCCCTTGAGCCTAACCAAATCCGTTGCTTACGAAGCTGCCACGTCGCACCCGGCTCCCGCTGGTTCCCCGCTCTTCAACGCCCGCTGAGTCTTAGCGCAAGATCGAATAGCATCGAGAGAGCAACAAGTGCGATGCCACCGATGGCCCAGGCGGCGTTCCGCTTCCGGTCTGTAACCGTTAGCGCGCGATCAGCAGGGAGGAACCGGACCTTGGTTCCGAGGTTGACGAGAAATTCTTCCGACCACGATAGAACGCCACCAAAGGTCCCCTCGCCATATCGGCCCTCGCCAAAGCCGGGCTCCTGGGCAAGGTTGGCAAAACTCTCGCGGAGGACGCCATACGAGGCCAGGAAGAATCCTACGAACTGGGAGGCCAGCCAAAGACCGAAGAGCAGTTGATGCCGCACGGGCTGGCCCTCCACTGGGCGAACGACAGGGCGAGGCCGAACTCGGCTAGGGCTGGCCCGATGCCGTGGAGTGCCCTGGGCAGCCATCATCTTCTTAACCGTCGCTCCGTTTGACCGCCACGCAATGTCCGCGAAGCGATGGCCTTGGGCGGTCAAACAGACAGGAGCGACTGTCAGCACGGTGCTTAGCAAAAGAGCGGCAGTGTTGGGTCTCATCAGAGGACTCCGCTTTCGAGACTCTGCTGAACGACTATCGCGATTCGTCCGCGTTCATGAAGCTCTCAGCACCCGCGTGTTGTTGACCGGCTATAGCCAGCCCGCCGCGCCTCCTCTTCCGTACGGAAGTAGATGAGGTTTGCAGGCGACAGGGGCCGAGGAACGTGAATAGTGCGGAGCGCACGGCACGCGTCCGGGGAGAGGGCCGCTGGAAGTATGTGCTGTGGAGGGTTGCCTGGTTAGGGCGTTTTTGCGGCGCCGACGGGCGGATTTGCGACACAGAGAGCAGCGTTGTGTCGCACCTTGATCCCAGAAACAGGACGACCCACGGCCGTCGTCAGAAGGAGTTATGCATGTCTGATTACAGGTGGTAGATCAGTAGCGAGCGCCTGGGCGACGCGCGCCGCCGTCGCCTCGTCCATCCCGCCCTTCTCCGCCAGCTCCAGCGCCGCGCGCCCCAGGGCGCGGTACAGCAACGCGTCGTCCCTGGTGAGCGACTCGAGGTGCCGTCGGATCGTCGCCTCATCGCCGCGCGCCACGGGACCCGTGAGGGCGTCCTTCGGCTCCTGGCGGGTCAGGTTCTCGAACGTGCCCTCCACGAGCGGCCGCAGCGCCTGCCACGCGTCCGTATCCGACAAGCCGGCGTGGCGCAGCAGCCGCTGCGCGATCGCCTCCACGACCACGAAGTAGTTCGACGCGAACACGGCCCCCGCGTGGTAGATCGCCTTCTGCTTGCCGCTCAACCGGAACGGTCGCATCCCGAGCTCCTGCGCGATGCCCTCCGCCGCCTGCACCGCGCGCGGCATGCCCTCGACGGCCGCCCACGTTCCCTCGAGGCGGGCGGGCGCCGTTGCGGGATCGGAGATCGTCTGAAGCGGGTGGAGCGAGCCGAGCGCGGCGCGGGAGGGGACGAGCGGGGCCAGGGCCTCCTGGCCGAGCACGCCCGAGAGGTGCAGCACCACCTGGTCCGCGCGCACCGCTTCCGCGCGGGCCAGTACCTCGGCGAGCGGGGAGATGGCGTCGTCGCGCACGGCGAGAATGAGGACGCCCGCCTGGGCGACCCAGGCGGGCGGCTCGTCCGCGGCGCCGACCGTCAGCTCGAGTGGCTTCGGGACCGCCTTCTTCCGCCGCCCGTGCAGGCGGACGGTGTAGCCCGCCTGCACGAGGGCCAGCGCGAGCCCCACTCCTGCGCGCCCAGGCCCGATGATGCCGACGACGGGGTCCGTGACGATGTCGGCGCGGCGCGTCACTCGTTGCGCGGGGGGGCGCCCGGGAGCATGCCGGCGATCGCCAGGAGGTCCAGCGGCGTCCGGGCCCTGCGCGCCCATTTCAGCGCCTCCTGGACCTGGCGGTCGTCGGCCATGCGACGCCGGAACTCCGCGGGGCGGCCGAACACGTAGCGCGCCGCCTCGTACCCCAGCTCCTGGGCGATGAGCGCCCGCGCGCCGGTCACGACGCTGTCGGGCAAGCTCACGGCGCGACCGCGCAGGCGCCGCAGCACCTCATCGACCATCGCGTCCGTCACGGCGAAGTTCGGGTCGCTCAGGCGCCCCGTTGCCTTCAGCTCCAGGGCGTATCCCGACCGCACGTCCAGGTACGCTGGGATGTTCTTGCCGAGCGCCTTCACGAAGGCGCGCTCGGCTGTCGTGAACGTGTCGGGGACCACGAACAGGTCGGGCCGGATCCCCCCGCCGCCGTACACGATGCGGCCGCGATCGGTGTGGAAGATCAGGGAGGAGTCGACCCTCGTGCTGTCCTTGCCCTGCTCCGCGGCCGCGACCTGCGCCTCCTGCTCCGCCTCGTTGCGGCTCTTGCGCTGGATGGTGCGGCCGCTCGGCGTGTACCAGCGGGCCGTCGTGAGCTTCAGCGCCGTCTCCGGCGTGAGCTGCCACAGCGACTGCACCAGCCCCTTGCCGAACGTCGGCGTACCCACGACGAGGGCGCGGTCGTGATCTTGCAAAGCGCCCGTGATGATCTCGGCCGCGGAGGCCGTGCCCCCGTTCACGAGCACGACGATCGGCAGCTTGGGCCACGGCTGCGGCTTCGCATCGCGGTAGGTGCGCGTGGTATTGGGCGCGCGCCCGCGGGTCGCGACCACCTCCTGCCCCGGATCGAGGAACAGGTCGGTCGCGGCGATCCCCTGGTCCAGGAGACCCCCGGGGTTGCCGCGCAGGTCGAGAATCAGCGACCTCATTCCCTTCTGGAGCAACCCGTTGATCCCCTCCGTCAGCTCCGCGGCCGACGTCTCGCTCACCGGGCTCAGGGCGATGTACCCCACGCGGTCGTCGAGCATCATCGCGATGTTGACCGAGCGCACGTGGATCGTGGCGCGGGTCACCTTGAAGACGAGCGGCTGGTCCACGCCGACCCGGTGCACCTTCAGCTCGGCCGTCGTCCCCGGCTGCCCCCTCAGCTCCTTCACCGCCTGATCGTTCTTCCAGCCCTCGGTCGGCCGGCCGTCGAGCGCGACGATCCGGTCGCCCGTCTGGATGCCGGCCCGCTCGGCCGGCGTCTCAGGCAGCGGCGCGACCACGGTGATCCAGCCGTCGCGCACGTCGATCTGGATGCCCAAGCCGCCGTAGTTCCCCGTGGTCTGCTCGGAGAGGAGCCGGAAATCGTCCGGCTTCAGGAACACCGAGTACGGGTCGTGGAGCTCGTCCAACAGACCGTCGATCGCCATCTGGTAGAGCCGTCGCTCGTCGAGCGAGTCGACGTAGTAGTCGGCCACGTGCGCCAGCACGTCCTCGAACAGGCGTGCCTGCTGATAGACGGATCCCGTGGGTCCCGCCTCCCGTTGCAGCAGCCAGCCGCCGGTCGCGAGCGCGACCACGGCGATGCCGGCGACGACGGACAGCTTGCGAACGTTCATGACATGCCTCGCGTTGAGAGTGCGGCCGCCGCCGTGACCTCCCGCCACGCGGCTTCCTGCACCGCTTGCCGTGACCGCGACGCGTCGACGTGCACGACGCCCGGCCCCTGCGCCCGTCGATACGCCTCGCGCACGCGGGCGTGAAACGCGTCGTCCTGGCGCTCGATCCGGTCCTGGACCTTGCGCGCCGTGCGCTGCCGCTCGCGGCCCAGCTCCACCGGCACGTCCAGCACCAGCGTGACGTCGGGGACGAGCCCGCCGGTCGCGAGCCGGATGGCCTGGGCCACCTCCGCCGCCGGCAACCCGGCGCCCGCCACCTGGTAGGCCATCGTCGAGAGGTCGAACCGATCGGCCACGACCACCTGCCCCTCGTCGAGGGCCGGCCGGATGACGTGGTGGACCAGGTCGGCCCGCGCCGCGAGGAACAGGAACAGCTCGGCCACCGGGGCCACCTCGTGGGGAAACTGGAGCGCCAGCTTGCGCGCCGCTTCCGCCACCGGTGTGCCGCCGGGCTGCCGCACCGCGACCACGCGGCGGCCGTCGGCCCGCAGCCGCGCGGCGAGCCAGCGCACCAGCGTCGACTTCCCCGCCCCCTCGGGGCCCTCCACCACGATGAACAGCCCGGACGCCGAGCCGTTCATCCCAGGGTGATGATGGGGCTCGCCGCCCCCTGCTTCATCCCTTCAAAGATCTTCGCGTTGATCTTCGTCATCAGCTTCTCGAAGTTCGCCTGAGCCGCCACCACTGCCTGATACACCGGATTCGCCTGGAGGCTTTGGAGCGCGCGGTCGTACTGCTCGACCGCCTCGCGCGGCGGCTCGCGCCCCTCCTGGGCGGCCCGCTCGATCTCCTGCGCCAGCCGCTCGACCTCGGCGAGCTGCTGCCGGCAGGCGGCTTCCTCGCGGAGCCGCTCGCTGGCGCGCAGGAACGCCTTGTATTCGTCGGTCTGGCCCAACAGCCGACCGAGCTCGAGCGCCTTGGGATCGATCACGCGGCCTCCGCGGCGCAGGCCAGCGCGTAGCGCGGCCGGCCGAACAGATCCTCGCGCACGACGACGCGGGTCCACCCGGACGCCCGCGCCAGCGCCCGCACCGCGTCGGCGCGGCGCTCGTCGATCTCGAGCGCCAGCAGTCCACCCGGCTCGAGCACCCGCTGCGCGCCCACGAGGAGAGCGCGCGTCGCGTCCAGACCATCGGGTCCGCTCACCAGGGCTGCGCGCGGCTCGAACAGCCGCACGGAGGCGTCGACGGCAGCGTACTCCTGATCGGTGAGGTACGGCGGATTCGCCACCACGGCGCCGCAGCGCTCGCCCGCGAGCGGCGCCAGCAGGTCGCCGACCCGCACCTCGACGGGCACGGGGGGCCGCACCAGCGCCACGTTCTCGCACGCGAGCGCCGCCGCCTCCGAGCATCGCTCGACCGCGATCACGCGATCGAAGGTTCCCTCGAGCGCGAGGCTCAGGGCGATGCACCCGCATCCGGTACCGATATCCGCGACGACGCCACCCTTCCCCCCGACCGCCAGGGAGTCCTTTAGGGTTCCCCCTTTCCTCTTCCCCGCTTCGCGGGCCCAGTCCAACACCAGATCCACCAGCCCTTCCGTCTCCGGCCGGGGGATCAGCGCGCGCGGATCGAGCCGCAGCTCCAACCGCCGGAACGAGACGCGGCCGACCGCGTACGCGAACGGCACGCCGCTCGCGCGCCGCGCCACCGCGTCGCGGAAGCGGGCCACCTCGGGCGGCGCCGCGCGGTCCCGGCGCAACCATACCTCCCCCGGACTCGCACCGGTCACGGCCGCCCACAGGAGCGTGGCCTCGCGCCGCGCCTCCGCCGTCACCCGCGCGAGCCGCTCCACTGCCCGCTCCAGCTCGCCGGCGATGGTCTCCTGCTGCGCGGGCTCAAGCACTGAGGCGTTCCTTTTCTCCCGCGAGCTTCAGCGCGTTGATGAGCTCGTTCAGCTTGCCGTTCAGCACGGCCTCGAGGTCGTGGACGGTGTGGTGGATGCGATGATCGGTGACGCGGTTCTGCGGAAAGTTGTAGGTGCGGATCTTGGCCGAGCGGTCGCCGGTGCCGACCATGGCGCGGCGGTCCCGCGCCCGCACCGCCTCCTGCTCGGCGACCATGCGGTCGAGCAGCCGCGACCGCAGGATCTCGAGCGCCTTGATCTTGTTCTGGAGCTGGGACTTCTGGTCCTGGCACTGCACCACGATGCCGCTGGGGAGGTGGGTGACGCGCACGGCCGAGTCGGTCGTGTTCACGCTCTGGCCGCCCGGGCCGGACGAGCGGAAGACGTCGATGCGGAGGTCCTTGTCCTCGATCTTCACCTCCACCTCCTCCGCTTCCGGGAGCACGGCCACCGTCGCGGCGGAGGTATGGATGCGGCCCTGCGACTCGGTGGTCGGCACCCGCTGGACGCGATGCACGCCTGACTCGTAGCGCAGGGTGCCGTACGCCTTGGGACCGCGGGCCGCGAAGACGGCCTCCTTCAGCCCGCCGAGGTTGCCCTCAGAGAGCGACAGAACCTCCACCTTCCAGCGCTGCTGTTCCGCGAAGCGCGTGTACATGCGAAACAGCTCGGCGGCGAACAGTGCCGCTTCGTCGCCCCCGGTCCCGGCGCGGATCTCCACGATGGCGTCGCGGTCGTCGAGCGGATCGGTGGGGGCCAGGAGCTCGGTCAGCTCGCGCTCCAGCCGCTCGATATCGGGCCGCAGCCGCTCCACGTCCGCCCGCGCCAGCTGCGCCAGCTCGGGGTCTTTCTCCTGCAGCACCTCGCGGGCCTGCCCCAGTTCGGCGCGCAGCCGCTCCAGACGCTGATGCGTCTGGCGGATGCCATCGAGCCGCGCGTGCTCGCGGCCCAGCTGCTTCAGCTTGGCCGGGTTCCGCGCGGTCTCGGGGTCGGCCAGCTCATGGGCGACCTCCTCCGCCCGCGCGAGCGCCTGGCGGAGTCGGGCCTCCACGGCTCAGCCCCCGACCGTTTCCTTCCCGTACTTCTGGCGGAACCGCTCCACGCGTCCGGCCGTGTCCACGAGCTTCTGCTTCCCCGTGAAGTAGGGGTGGCACTTGGCGCAGATCTCCACGTGGATGACGGGGATCGTGGAGCGCGTCACGAAGCTGTTGCCGCAGGCGCACTGCACGGTGGCCCGCTGATAGGCAGGGTGAATCCCGGGTTTCACTGGCGCTGTCCTCGAGTCGAATGTGCCGACGGTACGAAGCCGGAAATATAACTGGCGCCGTCACTTGGCTGCAAGGCGCGCGGTGCGCACTGATTTGACACCGGCCTCGGAACCGCGTAAGCTTGCCCCCCGAGAGTCTCTCATCCTCTTAGGAAGAGCCACCCGTGTCGACGACGGCGATTCTCCTGAAAGTTCCGCTCTTCAGCCAACTTGAGCCCGCCGAACTGGAGCGGGTGACGGAGATCTCGCGCGAGCGCACCTATCCCAGGAACTCGGTCATCCTCTTCGAAGACGACCCGGGCGACGCGCTCTACGTGGTCGCCGAGGGCCAGGTGAAGGTGGTGCTCATCGGCGAGGATGGGCGCGAAGTGATCCTGTCGGTGCTGGGCGAGGGCGAGTTCTTCGGCGAGATGGCGCTGATCGACGACGAGCCCCGCTCGGCCCACGTGATCGCGATGGAGGACTCCACGCTGCTGGTGCTGCGGCGCGAGGATTTCCAGGGCATCCTGAAGCAGACCCCGTCCATCGCGCTGGCGCTGTTGCGCGAGCTGTCGCGGCGGCTGCGCCGCGTGGACGAGAAGGTCGGCAGCCTCGTGCTGCTCGACGTGAACGGCCGCGTCGCCCAGCTGCTGCTCGATCTCGCCGACGAGGCGGGGTCGAATCGCATCACGCGCCGCCTCACCCACCACACCATCGCCCAGATGATCGGCTCCAGTCGTGAGACCGTGAGCCGCACCATGCGGGAGCTCGTCGACAAGGGATACATCGAGGTGAGCCGGCGCGAGATCCTTATCCGCGACCGCGCCGCGCTGGAAGTCTCCGCGGGGCGCTCGTGAGGCGGGTCACCGTCGCCGGGTGAGGCTGCGGCTTATCCTACGTGCATGGCTTTCCGTAACTTAGCCCAGGAACCCGGGTGCCCAAAGGCCAGACCTACACGGTGACTTTCTGGGGGACGCGGGGCTCGATCCCCACCCCCGGCGTCCACACCGCCCGCTACGGTGGGAACACGCCGTGCGTGACCGTGCAACGTGCCGGTGGCCGCGTGGTCATCCTCGACGCGGGCACCGGGATCCGCCCACTGGGGCTGGAGCTCGTGGGGCCGCAGAACGGCGCGGTGAACGCGGAGATCCTGCTGTCGCACGCGCACTGGGATCACATCCAGGGGCTCCCCCATTTCAAGCCCTTCTTCGCGGCGGGGAACGCGGTGCGCATCTGGGGGCCGCGGCAGGGAACCACGTCGCTCGAGGCGATTCTGCGGCAGCAGATGGATCCGGCCGTGTTCCCCGTGCCCCTCGACGCCTTGTCGGCGCAGCTGACCGTGCAGCAAGTGGACGCGGGGGAGTTCACCGTGGGTGAGTTCCGCGTGCGGGCGATGCGCCTGCGGCACCCGGGGACCACGCTGGGCTTTCGGCTGACGCCGCTCACCGGCGGCCCCAGCATGGCCTACGTGACGGACAACGAGCTCGGCACGGGCGGGAGCTACGACACGCCGGCGAACTGGCGCAAGGACTTCACGACGTTCCTCGCGGGTGTGGATCTGCTGATCCACGACGCGATGTACACACCGCAGGAGCTGGAATCGCACCGCGGGTGGGGGCACTCGACGTTCGTGGAAGCGGTGGCGGTGGCCGCCGAAGCGGGCGCGAACCGGCTCGTGCTGTTCCATCATGAGCCCGAGCACGGCGACGCCGCGATCGACGACATGCTCGCGCAGGCCCGGCGGCAGGCGAAAGCCAAAGGCCTGCCCGCCGAGATCCTGGCCGCCCAAGAAGGCGTCACTCTGACTCTCTGACCAAGGAGACGTAGCCATGCGTTCGCGTTCGATGGTCGCCCTCTGCTCCCTGGTCGCGCTCGCGGCCGGCGCGGGCGGGCTGTCCGCCCAAGGGCGCGCGGACTCCCGTCCGGGCCTCGCGGTGTTCCCGATCTGGAACAGCGGCTCCTACGGTCAGGACAAGGAGAACTTCGACGCGCTGCAGAAGGGCATGGCCGCGATGATCATCTCCGAGCTCGCGGCGAACCCGGGGGCCCGCGTGGTGGAGCGCGAGGAGCTGCAACGCCTGCTCGAGGAGCAGAACCTCGGGGCCTCGGGGCGGGTGGACGATGCGACCGCCGCGAAGGTCGGCAAGCTCGTCGGCGCGCGCTACGTGGTGACGGGGACGTTCATCGATTTCTACGGCGACTTCCGCGTGGACCTGCATCTCGTCAACGTCGAGACGAGCGAGATCATGAAGGTCGAGAAGGAGAACATGCGGCGGGACCACCTGTTCGACATCATCCGCAACGTGTCCCAGCGGCTGATGAAGGACGCGAGCCTGCCGCCGCTCCCCAAGCAGGCCTCGGACGCGCGGATGAGTCGTCAGATTCCGACGGACGCCCTCACCTACTACTCACGCGCCCTGCTGTACCAGGACCGCGGGCAGAAGGACAAGGCGATCGACATGTACAATCGGGCGCTCGAGGTGTTCCCGCAGTACGCCGAGGCCACCGAGGGGTTGCAGCGCCTGAAGACCTCCTAATCGCATGCAGCCGCGCCGGGCGCCCCGGAAGACGGCGAAGGCGGCGAGCGCCATGGCGACGAGCGACAGGCCGTGAGATACCTGCTGCTGCACCCATCCTCCTGGCAACCCGGCGGCGTGGCCGCGATCCTCGAGGGGGCGCAGGTGGAGCGGCGCGAGCTGCGTCTGCCCCGGGAGCTCGCGGTGGACGAGCGCCCCACGGTGCTGGTGCTCGATCCCGAAAGCCGTTCGCTCTTCCCCCTGGACGTGCTGCGGGCGTTCGTGGACGCGGGCGGCGCCATCGTGGCGCTGGGGCGCGACGGGGAGGCGGACGTGCCCGAGCAGATGCCCGCGGAGCTGCTGGCGGGCTTCGTGAGGCACCCCGCCGGGGCGCGGCAACTGCTGGTCGCGGTTCGCGCCGGGTTCCGGGAGGGGGCGGCGCGGGCGGAGACGGCGCGCGCCCGCGGCGAGGCGGCGTCGCGCAGCCGCGAGATCGGCGAGCTCACCCGCATCGGCGTCGCCCTCGGGACCGAGCGCGATCTGAAGGCCCTGCTCGACCTCATCCTCACACAGGCGCGTCGCATCACCCAGTCGGACGCGGGCAGCCTCTACCTCGTGGAAACGAGCGGCCAGGGGCAGAAGCGGCTGCGCTTCCGGCTGGCCCAGACCTATTCCAAGCCCGAGGCGCCGTTCGTCGAATTCACGATGCCCGTCGACCGCACCAGCCTCGCCGGGTACGCCGCGGTCACGGGCGAGCCCCTGGTCCTCGACGACGCCTACTTCCTGCCGCCCGACGTCGAATACAGCATCAACCGCTCCTTCGACGAGCGGTACGGCTACCGCACCAAGTCGATGCTCGTGATTCCGATGAAGGACCACAAGGAAGAGGTCATCGGCGTGCTGCAGCTCATCAACCGCAAGCGCGACTTCGAGGCCGTGCTCGCCGCGCCGGCGGACGTGGAGCGCCAGGTCGTGCCGTTCTCGCGGCGGACGGTCGAACTCGTCACCGCCCTCGCCGGCCAGGCGGCGGTGGCCATCGAGAACAGCCAGCTCTACGCGGAGATCGAGAACCTCTTCAAGGGGTTCGTGAACGCCGCCGTCACGGCGATCGAGCAACGGGACCCGACCACGTTCGGCCACAGCGGGCGCGTCGCCGGCATGACGGTCGGGCTCGCCAAGGTCGTGGATCGATCCGGGGACGGACCCTACCGCACCGTCCACTTCTCCCGCGAGCAGATCCGCGAGATCGAGTACGCGGGCCTGCTGCACGACTTCGGGAAGGTCGGTGTGCGGGAGCAAGTGCTCGTGAAGGCGAAGAAGCTGTACCCGCACGACCTGACGCTCATCAAGCAGCGCTACGCGTTCGTGCGGCGCACTGCGGAACGGGAGTTCTGGCGCAAGCGCGCCCTGTTCCTCGAGGAGCACGGGGCCAAGGGTTACGAGGCGTTCCTCAAGTCACTGGAGGACGAGCAGGCTCGCGAGCTCGGCGAGCTGGACCGCTTCCTGGAGACGGTGCTGCAGGTGAATGAGCCGACGGTCCTCCCCGCGGGCCGATTCGAGGATCTCAAGACGATCGCCGGACTGCAGTACGACGACGTGGACGGCCGCTCCCAGCCGTTCCTCACCGAGGACGAGCTGCGCTACCTCGCGATCCGCAAGGGCAGCCTGGACGAGACGGAGCGGCTCGAGATCGAGAGCCACGTGAACCACACCTATCGCTTCCTGCTGCAGATCCCCTGGACGCGGGAGCTGCAGCAGGTGCCGCTCATCGCCTACGGGCACCACGAAAAGCTCGACGGCCGCGGCTACCCGCGCAAAGTCACGAGCGAGGCGATCCCCATCCAGACGCGCATGATGACGATCAGCGACATCTACGACGCGCTCACCGCGGCGGACCGCCCCTACAAGCCGGCCGTACCGCCGGCGCGCGCCCTCGACATCATGACCGACGAGGTGCAGACCGGCCAGCTCGACCCGCACCTGTTCCAGCTGTTCGTGGAAGCCAAGGTGTTCGAGACGGGCGGTGCGTAGCCGCTACCACAGCAGGAATTTCACCGAGACGAGCAGCAGGAAGCCGCCGAACGCCCGGCGCAGCGCCACCGCGGGCAGCGCGCCGGCGAGCTTGGCCCCGAGCAGCGGCCCGACGAGCAGGCCGACTGCGAGGATCGCGGCGTACGTGATGTTCATCTGGCCGCGCCTGTGGTACTCCAGCGCACCGAGGATACCCACCGGCAGGAGCAGGGCGGCGAGCGACGTGCCGTTCGCCGTGAGCTGGTCCAACCCGGCCAGCAGCATGAGCCCGGGGATGACCACGATCGCGCCGCCCACACCGAACAACCCGGAGACAACGCCGGCCACGAAGCCGATCAGCGCGACCAGTACCCAAGTCATTGCTCTATCCTCGCTCGAAAGGGGTTAGGTCCCCAGCCACCGCCGCCCGGAGTCTCGATGCGGAGCACGTCGCCGGGCTCGAGGCGCGCACCCACCTTGGGCGGCAGCGCCGCGCCGTTCAGCAGCGTGCGGCCGGGCGCGCCGCTCGCCCCGCCCGCCACCCCTCGGGCCGCGTGGCGGCGCCGCTCCGCGAGCACACTCAGCTCCATCGGCGCTAGGGCCTCGAACTCCCGGATTACGCCCTCCCCACCCACCCACTTCCCCACGCCCCCACTCCCCCGCCGCAGAGCGTAGGCTCGTACCCGCAGCGGACACTCCAGCTCCAACACCTCGACCGGCGTATTGCGCGTGTTCGACATGCCGACGTGGACGCCCGAGGGCCCGTTCGCCTCACGGCTCGCGCCCTGCCCACCGCCGATCGTCTCGTAGTAGGTCCAGGCTCCACCACCGAACGTGACGTTGTTCATCGTCCCCTGCCCCTGGGCCGGCACGGGGATCCCGCCGTTCGCCAGGGCGAGCAGCACGGTATCCGCGATGCGCTGCGACGTCTCGACGTTGCCGGCCGCCACGGCGCTCGGATAGCGGGCGTGCACGAGACAGCCTTCGGGAGCGGCGACGCGCAGCGCCCGCTGCACGCCCCCATTGGTCGGCACGTCCTCGGGAAGCAGGGTGCGAACGACGAACAACACCGCCGCGCGGGTCACGGCGAGCGGACAATTCACGTTGCCGCGCGCGGCCGGAGCCGTGCCCGTGAAGTCGGCATGAAACACGCCGTCGCGGATGTCGACCCGCACCGTGATCGGCAGATCAACGTCGTCCACGCCGTCCCCCTCGAGCCAATCCGTCGCGCGCAGGCCCGTGGCGGCGACCTTCGCCAGTGCCGCGCGCGTGCGCCGCTCGGCGTACTCGATCAGGTCGCGCGCCGCCGTCCGCACGCCCTCCCCCCCGTAGCGGGCCACGAGCGCCCGCAGGCCTTCCCCTCCGCGCTCCACGGCCGCCCGCTGGGCCGCGAGGTCGCCGCGCCGCGCCTCGGGCGTGCGGACGTTGGCGAGCAGCAGGCGCTCGACCTCGGGCGTCCACCGCACCGGCGGGAGGATGATCCCTTCGGCGAAGATCTCCCGCGCTCCGGCGGGCATGCTGCCGGCCTGCGCGCCGCCCACGTCCGAGTGGTGAGCCCGCACGGCGCTGTAGCCGCCCACCCGGCCGTCCAGCTCGATGGCGCCGATGACGGTGAGGTCGGGAAGATGCGAGCCGCCCGTGTAGGGATCGTTGAGAATGAACACGTCACCCGGCCGGGGGGCGAGGGCGCGGACCGCCGCGACCGATTCGGCCAGCGCGCCAAGGTGCACCGGGATGTGCGCCGCCTGGGCGATCATCTCCCCGTCCGGGTCGAACAGCGCCGCGGAGCAATCACGCCGCTCGCGGATGTTGGGGGAGAGCGCCGAGTGGATGAGCACGAGGCCCATCTCCTCCGCGATGGACGCGAAGGCGTGCCCCATCACCTCGAGGCCGACCGGGTCGAGGGTCATCGCCGCTCCAGCAGAATCGCGCCCGAGCGATGGACCCGGCCGCGCCACCCCGGCTCGACCAGCGCCGTGGCGTCCCCGCCTGCGAGGATCGCCGGGCCCTCGAGCTCGACGCCCGCGGCGAGCTCGCCCAGCGGCCACACGCTCGCCTCGACCCGCGCGCCGCCCACGGTGGCCGTGCGCCGGGCCCGCGGCGCGCGCTGCTCGCGCGCCCGTCCGTCGAGCTGGGGAAGAGACCCGCCCCCGCTCTTCACCGCCGCGACGCGGAGATTCACGAGCTCGATCGGCTGGCCGCCGCCCTCGTGCCCGTAGCGCGCCCGGTGGGTCGCGAGGAACGCCACGGCCAGGGGCGCGGGGTCGTCGAGCGGCGCGGGGATCGTCACCTCGTAGCCCTGCCCCGCGAAGCGGCAGTCCGCCGCGCGCGCCAGCGCCGCCCCCGGCAGTTCCTCGCGCGCGCGCTCGACCAGCGGGGCGAACGCGGCCGCGAGCTCCCGGGTGGTGAGCGCGGGTAGCGCGCGGTGGAACGACGCCATCACTTCGATCCGCTCGGCCGCGGCGGCGAGGCCGAGCGCGCTGAGGACGCCCGGGTGCGGGGGCAGCACGATCGTCCGCATCCCCAGCGCGTCCGCGAGCGCGCAGCCGAAGAGCGGCCCTGCTCCACCGTACGGCAACAGGGCGAGCTGCCGCGGGTCGAATCCCCGCGCCACGCTCACGCGCTTGAGCGCTCGCGCCATCGTCGCGGCCGCCACCGCGACGATCCCCGCCGCGATGGCGTGCGGCTCGCGCCCCACCGCGGACCCGAGCGACGCGACCGCGCGCTCGGCCAGGGCGGGGTCGAGCCGCAACTCGTCCGCGAGCGGGCTCGCGGCGTCGAGCCACCCGAGCACAAGACAGGCGTCCGTGACGGTGGGCCGATCTCCGCCGCGACCGTAACAGGCCGGGCCCGGCACGGCTCCCGCGCTCTCCGGACCGACCTTGAGCGCGCCGCCCTCGTCCACCCAGGCGACGCTCCCGCCTCCCGCGCTCACGGTCTCGATGAGGATCGACGGGAGCGCGAGCGGTATCCCCGCGACCGCCCCTGTCCCTTCGGTGAGCGCCTCGGCGGCGGTCACGAGACTCGCGTCCGCGCTCGTCCCCCCCATGTCGATGGCGAGCAGATCGCTCACGCCGACCGCCGCGCCGACGAGCCGTGCGCCGACCACGCCACCCGCCGGCCCCGACAGGGCGAGCGACGCGGCACGACGCGCGGCGGCCGCCGGCGCCAGGCTGCCGCCGCTCGACGTCATGATGCGGAGCCCGCCGATGCGGCGCTCACGCACCGGCGCTTCCAGGCGGGCCAGGTAGGCCGAAACCCTTGGCCGTAGGTACGCCTCTACCGTGGCGGTGCTGATGCGCTCGTACTCGCGGAAGGCGGGGAGTACTTCGTGGCTCGCCGTGACGGGGATACCGGGGAGCGCGCCGCGCAGCGCCGCCGCCACCCGGCGCTCGTGCTCGGGGTGCCGGAACGCGAAGAGGAACGCCACGGTCACCGCCTCCGGAGCGAGCGCCCGCACCGCTCCCACGACCCGCTCGACCTCGCGTTCGGCGAGCGGCTCGAGCGCGCCGCCGGGCCCCATGCGCTCCGCGACTCCGACCACGTGGTCGCGCGCGACGAGCGGAGGCGGGTGATCGCGTGCCAGATCGTACAGTGATGCGCGCTCCTGGCGCCGCAGCCACAGCAGATCCTCGAACCCCAGCGTCGTGACCAGCACGACCCGCGCGCCGCGGCGCTCGAGCAGGGCGTTGGTCGCGATGGTCGTGCCGTGCACCAGCAGGTCGATCACCGAATCGCGGGTGCCGCCCCCCGCGACCGTCAGGGAGTCCTTTCGGGCTTCCCGTGTCCCGAGCAGATCGACCGCGCGAAACATCCCGACCGTGGGGTCGTCCGGCGTGGTCGTCACTTTGCGCACTTCGAGCGTCCCGTCCGCTCCCAGCGCGACGAGATCGGTGAACGTGCCGCCGACGTCGACGCCGACCCTCACCCTTCCCCCTCCCCCCCGACCACCCAAATGCGGAATGCGGAGTGCGGAATGCGGAGTCTATCGCGCCAACTTCGAAGCGCGACGCTGGCCCCTGTGCACGACCACGGTCCGATCAACTCCGCACTCCGCATTCCGCGTTCCGCACTGTCAGGCATGCCGTTTCCAGTTCTGCGCCGCGAGCAGGCCGGCGAACCCAAGCGTGGCCAGGACGCACATCGTCCCCACCCAATCCCCCAGCCGCACGTACAGCGTGGTCACGTCGCTCGTGCGCAGGGTGGCGGCGACCGCCGTCTCCACCTCGAGTGCGGTGGTATCGTGGTAGCGGCCCAGCGGATCGACGGTGCCCGAGATCCCCGAGTTTGCCGCGCGTGCGATGCCCATGCGGGTCTCGACGGCCCGCAGCACCAGGTGCGCGGCGTGCTGGTACGGCCCCGCGGTGCGGCCGTACCACGCGTCGTTCGTCACGTTGACGAGGAAGTCGGCACCCTGCCGCCGGTACGCCCGCGCGAGGTCCTCGAACACCGACTCGTAGCAGATCAGCACGCCGAATCGACCCATCGCGGTCGGGTACAGCGGCAGGCCGCGCCCCTTGCCGAAGCCGCCGAACCATTTGAGCCGGAACCACCGCGGGTCGAGGAACGGGACGCGCTCGACGATCGGCACGAGATAGTGTTTGTGGTAGACCAGGTAGGGGCGGCGATCGCCCGTCGCATCATAGAAGAACGCGGCGTTGTAGTAGTCGTAGGAGCGGTCGTCGTGAAACGTGGCGTCGAGACCGCCGGTCAGGAGGGGCGTGCGCGTCTCGCGCGCACGGCGCGCCACGGCCGCGTCCCACTCGGGATGATCGATGAAGTAGCCCGGCACGGCGGCCTCGGGCCAGATCAGGAGATCGAGCCGCGCCGCTGCGTGGAGTCCCTCGGACAGGGCGAGCAGCCTGCCGAAGACGCTGTCCTGGCGGAGGCTATCCCACTTCTCGCGGTAGCCCTCGTTCGGCTGCACCAGTCCGACCACGCCGGCATCCCGCAGGGGCAGGGTCCGCATCCGCCACGTGCCGTAGCCGAGCGCGAGGAGAACAGTCCCCAGCACCGCGCCGATGCGGCCCACACCCCCACGCCCCCACGCCCCACGCCCTTCGATCAGCGCCTCGACGAGCATTACGTTGCACCATACCAGCCACAGCGTCACCCCCCGGGCCCCGGCGAGATCGGCCCACTGCACCAGCACGGTCGCGCCGGCGAGCGACGTGCCGAGCCCGAGCCAGGGAAAGCGGATGTCGCCCTGATGTCCGATCGCCCAATCCACGGCGGTCCACGCGAGCGGCAGCACGAGCCATAAGGGGAGCTGCGGCAGCCGCAGCCGGACTTTCACCACAAGCCACCAGAGCCCCGCGTACCACAGGCCGTAGACGGCGATCGTGGCGACGTAGCCGAGCGCCGAGAGCGTCGTGAAGTGCCACAGCGCGACCACCAGCCAGTAGAGGACGACGCCCTGGGCCACGAAGCCGTACCAGAAGCCCCATCGCAACGCGAGCTGGGGGCTCCGTTCGCCCTCGCACCAGCGGAGCAGCAGCACCGCGGGCGCGACCGCGAAAAAACCGAGCAGGGGAAAGTGAAAGGGAGGATAGCTCAAGGCGAGCGCGACCGCGCCCACTCCGACGAGCCCCGCCGCCCGCCGCTCCGGGGAGAGGCGGATCACAGCGCCACGTCGCGCCCTTCGTCCGCCGAGCGGTAGATCGCCTCCAGGACGCGGTGCAGGGCGAGCTGGTCACGCGGCGGCGGCGCGTTCACGTCTCCTTTGATGACGGCCAGGAAGTAGGTCCACTCGGCGCGGTAGGACTGTGCGAACGGCGTCTCCCGACCGCTCGCGCCGGTGGGCGTCACGTCCACCACGTTCCCGTGCACGTCCTTGAAGACGCGCAGCGGCTGGATGCTCGCCGACCCGTGCGGCCCGACCATGTCGAACCAGAAGCGCTCGGCTTCTCCCATGTGACGCCAGCTCACGTCGATCGCCAGCGACATGCCGTTCTCGCACACCACGAGCGCGGTCGCCATGTCCTCTACGCCGTCGCCACCTTGCCGGGTCATGTGCGCGGAGATGCGCCGCGCCGCCGGCCAGCCGGCGAGCCACAGGCCGAGGTCGAGCAGCTGCAGCCCGAGGTCGAGGAAGGCACCGCCACCTGCCTCCTGACGGCGCACGCGCCAACCGGCCAACTGGCGGGGCGGCTGGAACGTGTACCAGCCGCTGCGGACCGCCTGCAGCGGGCCGATGTCGCCGCCGGCGAGGAAGCCGCGCACGGCTTGGACGTCGGAGCGAAAGCGATGGTTCATCCCGACCATCACGCGCTTGCCGTGCTTGTCGCTCGCCTGCAGCAGGCGCTCGACGCCTGGCAGCGTGAGCGCGAGCGGCCGCTCGCACAGCACGTGGGCCCCGGCCGCGAGCGCCGCCATGGCGTGGATCTCGTGCAGGTGATTGGGCGTGCAGATCACCACGGCGTCGACCGATGCGTAGCGCAGCACGTCCTCGATGTCGTCGTAGCTGTCCCGGACCTCGAAGTGGCCGGCGAGGCCGCGGGCCTTGGCGATGTCGTTGTCGCAGATCGCCACCACCTCGACCCCGGCCATCCGGCGCAGCGCCGGCAAGTGCGCGACCTGCGCGATGGCGCCCGCGCCGATCACGCCGACGCGGATCGGGTCGGTCATCCCCCCTTCCCCCTTCCCCCCGCCCCGGCCCAGCGATACATGACCCCCGCGCGCAGGCTCAGCGTCGAGAGCCCGCTCGCCACCACGCCTCGGCCATCCAGGGTGAGGCGCCAGCGATTCCCGCCGACCTCGGCCCCCAGCGTCCCGTTCAGCCCCGCGGTGAAACCGTTCAACGCATCCTGAACGAACGTCCCGTTGATCGAGGGGCCGCTGCCGTGGCGCAGGTGGATGCCCAGTCCCACCCCGAGATAAGCCGTGACGGTGCGGCCCTGGGGCATCACGTACTGGAGGTCGAGGTCACCGGTTACATCGCTCCAGGTGATGCGGCCCAGCTGGATGGTGTAGTCCGCCGTCGGGTCGACGATGACGCTCTTCAGCCGGTCCTCGAAGCGGCGCCGCGCCTCGGCGCTGAGCTCGCTCTGGAAGTACGAGAGCCCGAGGAGCACGCGCAGCCGCGGCGCCACGAAGCCATAGTCCAGCCGCACACCGCCCGCCGTGGTGCCCCTGATCTGGTCGCCTCCGAGCGGGCCCAGGTCGAGCTGGATGGCGCTGGGCTTGAGGTTGTCGGAGGAGAACTTCTCGAGCACCGCTTGGGCGGTCAGGCGGTCAGGCGGATAGGCGGTTAGGAGCGACGCCGCACAAGCGGCCGTCCTGACCGCCCAACCGGCCAACCGGCTAACCGGCCTAGTAGAGGCGTGCAACGGTCGTCCCTGGGAAGTAGGTCGCGAGAATGCCGCGATAGTCCTGGCCCGCCCGCGCGCGCCCTATCGCGCCCCACTGGCACAGCCCGACGCCGTGCCCCCACCCGGCACCTGCCGCGACCAGGCGGGCGATCTGGCCGCCGTCCTTGGTCACCGACAGCTGGAACGCCGCGCTGCCGAGCTGGCGATTGATCTCGGGGCGCAGCACCGAGCGCACGTCCTGTTCCGGCACGCGCACCTCGCCGCGCTCGAACACGATGCGCAGCTCACTCACCCGGCCCGACTGGCTGGTGCGGCTGACCTCGACGTCGGTGACGCGCTGCAAGCCGTCCCCGCCCACGTTCATCACCGCCGGCAGCGTCCGCGACAATATAGCGCGCAGCTTGGTCGCGTCCCACTCCTCACGCCAGCGGAAGCGTGGCGAGATGTCGCAGTAGTAGCCGCCGCTCCGTTCGTCGGACACCGGTCGCAGATAGGGTCGACCGCCCGTGGTCTTGAACGCCTCCTCCAGGCTCGCCGTGCGGAAGCCGCACGTGGAGTGGAAGTACGCGTCGATGAGCTCGCCGCGGTACTGCAGAACTTCGCCGGCCGTGGCGCGCAGCGCCTCCCACACGGCCGGCGTCTCGGCCGCCACGCCGCGGTACACCTGATCGCGGATGTCCGCCCACGCGTCGAAGCCCAGCGTCTCCCAGCGGCCGCGATTCTTGAGGGCGAACGTGCGCGACACCACGGCCTGCGCCAGCATCGCCTGCCGCTCGTCCGGCCGCCGCGGTCCCAGCTCTTCCCCGATCACGCCGGCGAGATAGGCCTCGACCGGCACGCGGTTCATGAGGGTGAGCCCCGACGCGTCGCGCACCACGTTCAAGCGGCCGCGATAGCGCCGGCCCTCGGCCATCGCGAACTGATTCTCGGTGACGTTGACGGCGGAGATGCCGCGGTGCGGCTCGCCCTGGGAGCCGTCCGGCTGCACCAGGCGCAGCCCCGCGCTGTCCGCCAGGACCGTCCAGCGCGCGCTCGGGGGGATCGACCCGATGGGCCGGCCGGTGGCGTCGTCGGTGAGGAACAGCTCCCCGTCGCCTCCCAGGGCGAGGCTTCCCACGCCGGCCACGATTCCCACGCGCAGCTCGGGTTCGGCGCCGGGGGCGAGCGGCTGGGGCCGCGCGCACGCCGCCGCCGCGAGGAGGAGGAAGCTAACGGGGACGCGCTGCGGCGAGCGCCGCATCGAGCTGCGCGATGGAGAAGTCGATGTCCGCATCCGTGTGCGCGCTGGAGACGAATCCGGCCTCGAAGGCCGAGGGAGCGAGGTACACGCCGCGTTCGAGCGCTGCGCGGTGCCAGCGGGCGTACAGCGCCGCGTCCGCGCGCTTCGCCTCGGCGAAGTTGCGGACCGGCCCGCCCGTGAAGTAGGCGCCCCACATCGAGCCCGCGTGGCCCGCGCTCAGAGCCACGCCGTAGCGCCGCGCCGCGTCCCCTATACCCGCCACCAGCCGGGCGGTTCGGCGCTCCAGCGTCTCGTAGAAGCCGGGCCGCTCGGTCTCGAGCAGCGTCGCGAGGCCGGCGGCCATCGTCACCGGATTGCCGGCGAGCGTACCCGCCTGATACACGGGTCCCTCGGGCGCGACGAGTCGCATCAGCTCCGCGCGCCCGCCGTACGCGCCGACCGGCATCCCGCCCCCGACGATCTTGCCGAGCGTCGTGAGATCGGGCCGCACGCCCAGCCGCGCCTGCGCGCCGCCCGGCGCGACGCGGAACCCCGTCATCACCTCGTCGAAGATCAAGAGCGCCCCGGCCGCGTCGCACAGGGCGCGCAGCGTCGCGTGAAAGCCGGGCTCGGGGGCAATGAACCCGGCGTTGCCAACGTAGGGCTCCACGATGACGGCGGCGATCTCCGCCCCGCGCCGCCGAAATACGTCCTCCACCGCCGCCGCGTCGTTGAAGGGCGCGGTCACGGTGAGCTCGGCCAGCGCTCGCGGCACGCCCGGGCTGTCCGGCAGGCCGAGCGTGGCGACGCCGCTTCCCGCCCGCACGAGGAAGCCGTCCGCGTGGCCGTGGTAACAGCCCTCGAACTTGAGAACGAGATCTCGCCGCGTCGCCGCCCGGGCCACGCGCACCGCGGCCATCGTCGCCTCGGTGCCCGAGCTCACGAATCGCACCATCTCGACCGAGGGCATCCGCCGGCACACCGCTTCGGCGAGCCGCACCTCGCCTTCGCAGGGCGCCCCGTAGCTCCACCCCCGCTCCGCCGCCTCCCGCACGGCCGCCAGCACCGCCGGGTGCGCGTGCCCGAGAATGAGCGGACCCCAGGAGCACACGTAGTCCACGTAGCTCTTCCCGTCCGCGTCCGTGAGCCGGCAGCCAGCGGCGCGGGTCACGAAAAAGGGCGTCCCGCCCACCGCCCGGAACGCCCGAACCGGAGAGCTGACGCCGCCGGGCATCAGCTGCTTGGCCCGGTCGAACAGCTCGCCGGACCGGCTCACGTCAGCGCGACCGCCCGGAAATCGTAGTCCTCGCTCTCGGCGAGCCGCGCCCGCACGAAGGTCCCGGCCACGGCCCAGCCGCCCTGCGACACGTAGGTGACGCCGTCCACGTCGTCCGCCTGCCACTGCACGCGGCCCACGTGCGTCGCGCCCCCCCCCGCGCCGCCGTCCAGCGGATCGGCCAGCCCGTCGATCAGGACTTCGACCTCGCGCCCCACGAACCGCGCCAGCCGCTCCGCGGAGATCGCCCGCTGCACCTCGAGCAGCTCCTCGAGGCGTTCTCGCTTGACCGCGTCGGGCACGTCGTCGGGATACTGCACGGCCCGCGTCCCCTCCTGCGGCGAATAGGCGAACCCGCCCAGCCGGTCGAACTGCGCCTCTTCGAGAAAGCCGATCAGCTCCCGGAAATCGTGTTCCGTCTCCCCCGGGAATCCCACGAGACAGGTCGTTCTGATCGCCAGGTCCGGAATCGCCCCGCGCAGCCACGCCAGCTTCTCGGCGATGGTGCGGCGGCGCTCCGGGCGCCGCATCCGCTCGAGCATGCGGTCGCTCGCGTGCTGGATCGGCATATCGATGTAGGGCACGATGCGGGGCTCGCGCGCGATCAGCTCGACCAGCCGCTGGCTGAGCCCGGCCGAGTAGACGTACAAGAGGCGGTACCAGGGCACGGACGTGTCCGCGAGCAGCGCCTCGAGCAGGTCCGGCAGCTTGGGACCATCAGATCCCAGGTCGCGCCCGTAATGGCCCAGGTCCTGCGCCACGAGGTTGATCTCCTTCGCTCCCTGGGCCTCGAGCTGCTGCGCTTCGCGCACCACGCGCGCCAGCGGCTCCGAGCGGTGTTTCCCGCGCATCAGCGGGATCGCGCAGAAAGCGCACGTATGGTCGCAGCCCTCGGAGATCTTGAGGTAGCGGACGTGCGGTGAGTCGCCCCAATACGAGCGAAACTCCCGGACCCCGGGATGCTCTGCGATCGGGTCGCGTAGCAACCCCCGCTCTGCGAGCTCGGGGACCAGGCGGTGCAGGTCCGAAAAGCCGAGGAAC
Organism: Gemmatimonadota bacterium; assembly: GCA_003222115.1. Taxonomy (GTDB): domain Bacteria; phylum Gemmatimonadota; class Gemmatimonadetes; order Gemmatimonadales; family GWC2-71-9; genus AG29. The sequence goes on from QHUL01000055.1 coordinate 58,344, forward strand.
AGGTCTACCTCGGGGATCTCCTCTTTGAGCTCTTTCTCGTAGCGTTGCACCAAGCATCCGACCGCCACGACGGCCTTGACGGCGCCGTCGGCTTTCAGCTTAGCGGCGGCGAGCATGGCATCGATGGACTCGCGTTTGGCGGCATCGATGAAGCCGCAGGTGTTGACGAGGATGACGTCGGCGCGCGGCAGGTCGGGCGTCACGACGGCGCCGTGGCCTACGAGCTCGGCGACCAGCCGCTCGGAGTCGACCGTCGCCTTGTCGCAGCCGAGCGAGATGACGCCCAGCTTCATCCGCGGTAGTTCCCGAACTTGAGCTCGAGCCCGAAGTCCTGGGACCGCAGGAACGCCATCACTTCCTGCAGCTCGTCCTTGGAGGGCGATTGCACTCGGATCTCCTGGCCCTGGATCGAGGCCTGCGTCTTCTTGAACTTCCGGTCCTTGATCGCCTTGACGATCGCCTTGCTCTTCTCCTGCGGGATCCCCTGGGTGAGCTTGATCTCGCGCCGTACCGTGTCGTTCGCCGCCGTCGTGACGGCCCCCAGCTCGAGGTTCTTCACCGGCACCCCACGCTTGATGAGCTTCGACTGCAGCACGTCGAACAGCGCTTTCATCTTGAAATCGTCGTCGGCGACGAGCGTGAGGGCGGCCGTCGTGCGGTCGAACGCGATCGCGCACTTCGAGCCCTTGAAGTCGTAACGCTGGGCCACTTCCTTCGTGGCCTGATTCACGGCGTTGTCGACTTCTTGGAGATCGGCGCCCGTGGAGACGTCGAACGAGGCAAGACCAGGCATGGGGCGGGAATATAGACGTGGGGAGTGGGGAGTGGGGAGTGGTACCTGACGGCGCGATCGACGACTCCGGTGCGCACCGGGAAGTACCACTCCCCACTCCCCACGCAGTTTGTAGTTAGAAGAGGAAGCTCTCCAGCGCCCGGGCTCTCGAGACGTGACGCAGCCGAGCCAGCGCCTTTTCCTTGATCTGGCGGACCCGCTCGCGCGTGATGCCCAGCAGCGAGCCGATCTCTTCGAGGGTCATCGGCTCCTGCCCTTCGAGGCCGAAGTAGAGCCGCAGGATCTTCGCCTCGCGGTCCTTGAGCGTCGCGAGCACTTCCTCGATCGACTCGGTGAGGGCGTGCTCGAAGATCTCGTCGTCGGGACCGGGGTTCTGGGTGTCGGGCAGGTAGTCGAGCAGCTTGTTGTCCTCGCCCGGGGTGAGGGGGGCGTCGAGCGAGAGGTGCGCCTGCGAGATGGAGAGCGTCTTCGCGACTTCCTCCTGGGAGATGTCCATCCCCTCCGCGATCTCCTCGACGGTGGGCTCGCGGCCCAGCTCCTGGAGCAGCGAGGCGGAGCGCTTGCCGATGCGGTGCAGCGTGCCCGCCCGGTTCAGCGGGACGCGCACGATGCGCGACTGTTCCGCCAGTGCCTGCAGGATCGCCTGCCGGATCCACCACACGGCGTACGAGATGAACTTGATCCCTTTGGTCTCGTCGAACTTGTGGGCGGCGCGGATCAGGCCGAGGTTCCCCTCATTGATCAAGTCCGACAGCGACACGCCCTGGTTCTGGTACTTCTTCGCGACCGAGACCACGAATCGGAGATTGGAGCGTACCAGCTTGTCGAGCGCCTCGGGGTCGCTCAGCTTGATGCGCTGGGCGAGCGTCACCTCCTCCTCCCGCGTGATGAGCGGGTACTGACTGATCTCGCGCAGGTACTGGTCGAGCGACCCCTCGTCGAACGAGGCCCGTTTCGCCGTATTCAGATGCATGGCGTGGTCACTCCTCCAAGCAGGTACGACGCCGCACGCTCACCGGATCAACGCGCCCAGCCGGCTCCAGCGAATGTCCTTCAACCACGGGAAGGCATCACGCGCTTCCCGATCGTAGCTGAAATAGACGACCAGCGGCCGCCCCTTCACCGCGGTCGCGTCCACGAACCCCCAGTAGCGCGAATCGAGCGAGTTGTCGCGGTTGTCGCCCAGCACGAAATACTTGTCGCGCGGGACGACCAGTGGACCCCAGGTGTCGCGCGTCGGGCGATACTGCCCCCGCCCCTCCGCGGACGCCCCGGCCAGGTACTCGCGCTGCCAGGTGAACTCGGGATCGTACAGGTTGCGGCCGGGATCCGTGCGCTGGGCGTACGGCTCGACCAGGGCGCCGCCGTTCACCCGGACCTCCCCGCCGCGCATCTCGACCGTGTCGCCCGGCGCCCCGATCACGCGCTTCACGAAGTTCTGCTCGGGGTTCTTGGGATAGGCGAACACGATGATGTCGCCGCGGCGCGGCGTCTCGAACCCCGGCAGCCGTGCGTGGGTCCCCGGTATCGTGGCCCCGTAGACCGCCTTGTTGACAAACAGGAAGTCACCCGCGAGCAGCGTACGCTCCATGCTGCCCGACGGGATTTGAAATGCTTCGAGGAGGAAGGTCTTGATAACGAGGAAGAGGACGAACGCCATACCCAGCGACCGCATCCAGCTGTCGAACCAGCGGGCGAGCCTCGAGCGGCGTTTCTCGGGGGGGGCGAAGGGAACCGGCGCGACGTGCGCCCCCGACCCTCCGCGGGGAGCCCCCACATGATGCATAGCTCTTACTCTAGCCAGGCTGTCGGCTCGGCGCAACGGTCACGGCCCACCCCCGAGCCGCTCCCCATTGCCGCACCCGCGGTCGGAATCGCTCCGGTCGGTCGGCGTGGCGCACGCGCGCGGCGAGACAGGCCGCCTCGCCCTCCCGCTCGACGCGGTACCACGTGACCGCCGTCGCGTCCAGCGTGTCGAGCGCTGCAGCGTCGAGCGGCGAGCCGCCGGCACTGAGCACGATGATCAGCGACTCGTAGTCCACCGGTCGACACGCTAGCGCCGGCCGGTGTGACGGGCGTCACCCTCTCCTTGCGCGCCGGCGCGAATCCACGCGCCTTGACGCGCCGGGCCGCGCTCGTAACATCGCCTGATGGCCGAGCCCCCGCGCCGCTGCAACGCCGCCGCCTGGTTCGTGGACCGACACGTGGCCGCGGCGCGCGGTGATCGCACGGCGCTGGTCGCGGACGGGCGCCCGCTCGCCTACCGGACGGTGTTCGAGAACGTGAACCGCACGGGCCACGCCCTGCGCCGGCTCGGCGTGGGAATGGGAGACCGCGTGCTCCTCCTCCTCCCCGACGTGCCCGAGTTCGCGTATGGCTTCTGGGGAGCGATCAAGCTCGGCGCCGTACCGATCCCCACGAACACGCTGCTCACGCCGCGGGACTACGAATACATCCTGACCGACAGCGGCGCGGTGGCAGCGATCGTGAGCGCCTCGCTCCTCCCCGCCATCGCGGAGGTTCGCCCCCGCCTCGGATTCCTGCGGCACATCGCGGTCGTCGGCGAGGCGGCAGGGGACACGCTCGCCTTCGCGGATCTCATCCGGGCGGAGTCCACGGAGCTCGCGCCCGCGCCCACGACCCGTGACGACCCGGCGTTCTGGCTCTACACCTCGGGGACGACGGGGACTCCCAAGGCCGCCGTGCACCTGCAGCATGACATGCGCGTGTGCTGCGAGGGATTCGCGCGGCATGTGCTCGAGATCGTGCCGGACGACCGCTGCTTCTCCGTCGCGAAGCTGTTCTTCGCCTACGGCCTCGGGAACGCCCTCTACTTCCCCTTCGCCGTCGGGGCAGCGGGTATCCTGCACTCCGGCCGCCCCGAGCCCGCGAAGGTCCTCGAGCTCATCACGCGCGAGCGGCCCACGCTGTTCTTCGCCGTCCCGACCGCCTACGCGGCGCTACTGCAAGTCCCCGATGCGGAGCGCCGCTACGATCTGCGGTCCATCCGCGTATGCCTCTCCGCGGGCGAGCCACTGCCCAAGGCGCTGTACGAGCGATGGCTCGCGAAGTTCGGGCTCGAGATCCTGGATGGGATCGGCTCGACGGAACTGTGTCACACGTTCATCGCGAACCGCCGCGGCAGGGTGCGACCAGGCTCGAGCGGGACGCTCGTCCCAGGCTACGACGCGCGCGTGGTCGACGACGCGGGCCGCGACCTCGCCCCCGGAGAGGTCGGCAACCTGCTCGTGAGAGGGGACAGCGCGTGCGCCGGGTATTGGAACCAGCCGGAGCGCACCGGGCAGACGTTCCTCGGAGAGTGGGTGCGGACCGGGGACAAGTACTCCCGCGACGGGGACGGCTACTTCTGGTACGCGGGCCGGTCGGACGACATGATCAAGGCGGGAGGGATGTGGGTCTCGCCGGTCGAAGTGGAGGGTGCGCTGGCCGAGCACGACGCGGTGCTCGAGGCAGGGGTGGTCGGCGCCCCGGACACCGACGAACTCACCAAGCCGCTCGCGTTCGTCGTCCTCGCGCCCGGCCAGGCGCCGACGCCGGCCCTGGAGCGGGAGCTGCAGGGGTTCGTGAAGCAGCGCCTCGCGCCCTACAAGTACCCGCGCTGGATCGTGTTCCTCCCCGAGCTCCCCAAGACTGCCACCGGAAAGATCCAGCGCTTCAAGCTGCGCGAGCTCGCGGCGCGGCGGTCAGCCCTCGGTGTCGATCTGAGCGCGCTGTAGCTTCCCCGAGTAGTCCACGTACACCACCTTCGTCTCGGAGTAGAAGTCGTAGACTTCCCAGCCGCCCTCGCGGTGCCCGTTCCCCGTCTGCTTCACGCCGCCGAACGGCAAGTGCGCCTCGGCGCCGATGGTCGGCGCGTTCACGTAGGTGATCCCGTTGTCGAGATCCTGCATCGCGCGGAACGCGGCGTTGACGTTGCGCGTGTAGATCGAGCTCGACAGACCGTACGCCACGTCGTTGTTGACGCGGATCGCCTCGTCGAGCGAGCCGACCCGGATCACCGACAGCACCGGCCCGAAAATCTCCTCTTGCTCGACCCGCATCCCGGGCTTCACGCCCGTGAGCACGGTCGGCCGGTAGAACCAGCCGCAGTCGAACGCCTTGCCCGCGGGCTTCGCGCCCCCCGTCGCCAGGGTCGCACCCTCCTCCTGTCCCACGCCGACGTAGTATTCGACCTTCTTGCGGGCGGCCTCGTTGATGAGAGGCCCCACTTCCGTGGAGGGCTCGAGCCCAGGGCCGAGCCGCAGGCGCTCCGCGCGGTCGCAGATCAGCTGGACGAGCTTGTCGTGTACCCGCTCCTGGACGATCAGCCGGCTCGTGGCGGTGCAGCGTTGGCCGGTCGTGCCGAACCCGCCCCACAGCACGCCGTCGAGCGCGAGATCGAGATCCGCGTCCTCCAGCACGATCATCGCGTTCTTGCCGCCCATCTCGAGCGACAGTCGCTTGTGCATCCGGCCGCAGGTGGCGCCGATGATCGCCCCGGTCTCGGTCGAGCCGGTGAAGGAGATCACGTCCACCCCGGGGTGCTCCACCAGCGCCTTGCCGGCGGCCTCCCCGAGCCCGTGCACGACCTGAATCACTTCGGGCGGGAGCCCCGCCTCGAGCAACACCTCGACGAGCAGATTCGCCGTGTGCGGCACGTCCTCCGACGGCTTCCAGATGACGGCGTTGCCGCACAGCAAGGCTGGAAAGAGCTTCCACGTCGGGACGGCCAGGGGGAAGTTGAAGGGCGTGATGACGCCGGCGACGCCGATGGGCCGGCGATAGCTCATCGCCCACTTGTTGCGAAGCTCGGAGGGCACGGTGCGCCCGAACAGCCGGCGCCCTTCGGTGTGGGCGTAATAGGCCGTGTCGATCCCCTCCTGCACGTCGCCCTTGGTCTCGAGCACGACCTTGCCCATTTCGCGCGTCATGGCGCGGGCGATCCGATCCTTGTGCTCAACCAGCAGGTCGCCGACCCGGTGCAGGACTTCGCCCCGCACCGGCGCGGGGGTCCGGGACCATTCGGCGAAGCCGCGCCGCGCGGACTCGACGGCGCGCCGCACGTCCTCGGGCCCCGACCTGGGGAACAGGCCGATCAAGTCGGTCCACTCGGCGGGATTGCGGTTCTCGAAGTAGTCGTCGGTGGCCGGCGGGGCCCACTGGCCGGCGATGAAGTTCCGAAAGCGCTCAGCCATCACGTCAGCTTTCAGTGAGAGGAGGGGGGAACGACGTCGCGACACAACCACGGCGCCTCGGCCTTGGCGTAGCCGATGCGCGGCAGCACTTCGCGTGCGGCGAGCACGAGCCCGAAGATGATGAGTCCCTGCGACAGTACGTGAGCGACGCCGAGCCGGCGCTTCCAGGAGGAGATTCCGCTCCAGGTCCCTGCCGCGATCACCGCGGCGACGCCGATGAGATAGAAGATCAGCCGCAGCCCGCACCCGTGGGTGTAGGGCCACTGCGTCATCCCGATGCCGATCAACAGGCCGAGCACCACGCGGGCCCAGGTGCCGAGCCACTGGCCGGCGGCGGTGAGATCGGCACCCGGGGGCGCCACCGCGGGCGTCTTCCTCACGGTGGGCGCGGAGCTCGCGGACGGGGTGGGCTCACCGTACGGCAGCTTCTTCAGCAGCCGGTCCACCTCGGCCATCTCCTTCTCCCAGTCCTTTTCCTTGTCGACCACTAGTGACGTGCCACCGTGATGGGAATAGGTAGGAATGAATCGCTCGTCGGGTGCGTCGGACGCAAGAGTCTCACACTACGCCTCCCGCGCCAGGTGATAGCGCTCGATCTTCTTGTAGAGATTGCTGCGCGGCATGTTCAAGGTGCGCGCCGTCTCGGACACGTTCCAGTCATGTTCTTTCAGCTTCGCGAGCAGATAGGCGCGCTCGGCGGCCTGCTTGAACTCCTCGAACGTGGCCGCCCGCATCCACGGCGCTCCCGCGAGATCCCCGCCGCTTCCCGCGTCCCGCGTCCCGACGCCCGCCAAGCGCTCCACGTCCCCGGGGGTGACGACCGGTCCCGCGGCGAGGATCAGCAGCCGTTCGACCCCGTTGCGCAGCTCGCGGATGTTTCCCGGCCAGTCGTAGGCCGTGAGACGCTTCAGCGCCTCCTTCTCGAACTCCTTGCGTGCCAGCCCGCTCTGTTCGGTGAGCTGGGCCACGAAATGCTCGACGAGCTGCGGGATGTCGGCGCGACGCGCCCGCAGCGGCGGGATTTCGATCGGCACGACGTTGAGTCGGAAATACAGGTCCTCGCGGAACCGCCCCGCCGCGATCTCGACGGAGACGTTCTTGTTCGTGGCGGCGATCACCCGCACGTCCACCCGCAGCGCCTTCCCCGACCCCACGCGCGATATCACCCCTTCCTCGAGGGCACGCAGCACCTTCGCCTGCGCCGCGAGGCTCATGTCGCCGATCTCGTCCAGGAACAGCGTGCCCCCGTCGGCCAGCTCGAACTTCCCCTCCCGATCGGCAAACGCGCCCGTGAAGCTGCCCTTCATGTGGCCGAACAGCTCGCTCTCGATCAGCTCCCCCGGGATCGCCGCGCAGTTCACCTCGACGAACGGGCCCTGGGCGCGCGGCGACAGCGCATGGATCGCCCGCGCCACCAGCTCCTTGCCCGTGCCGTTTTCGCCCAGGATCAGCACGCGGGCGTTCGAGGGCGCCACCTTCTCGATCCGCTCGATCACCTGCTTGACGCCCCTGCTCGAACCCACGATCTCGTACTCCGCGTGCACCACTGCCCGGAGCCGCAGGTTTTCGCTCGCGAGCTCGACGTGCTGCAGGGCGTTCCGCAGCGTCAGGAGCACGCGGTCGGTGTCGAGGGGCTTCTCGAGGAAGTCGTACGCGCCGTGCTGCGTGGCTTCGACCGCCGTCTGGATCGTGCCGTGTCCCGAGATCATCACGACCTGCGCCTGGTGGTCGAGCTCGCGCAGCCGCTTCAGGGTCTCGATCCCGTCCATCCCCTGCATCTTGACGTCCAGGAAGACGAGGTGCGGGCGGAACTCCTCGTACAGCGTGAGTGCCTCGGCTCCCGTCGCGCCGGTGCGGACCTCGATCTGCTCGTACTCGAGGAGCTGCTGCAGCGCTTCGCGGATGCCCTTCTCGTCGTCGACCACCAGCACGCGACGGCTCATGGTCGGCTCCGCTTGGTCTTGTACAGGACGACGCCGGTCCGATGGACCACGACGTCGGCGAAGGCGGGAGACACGCGCAGCGGCACGGCGCCGGTGGAGTCCGCGCCGGCCATGCGCCGCGCCAGCTGCCGGATCATCGGCGTCGGGAACGGCACGCCGCGCAGGCTCAGCTCCTCCACCCGCCAGCGCGCAATGCCCGGCCGCTCGATGGCGACCGGCCCCGCGAGCCGCAGCGGCTCCATGGGATTCAGCATCGGGCCGAGCGGCCCCAGCGCATCCGGGGGGATCGCGCGCGTGTCGAGCCGGCAATGCACGGCCAGCGCGCCCTCCAGGAGCTCCACCCGCAACGAGTCGAACGTCTTACGCACCGACCAATCGAGGCCGCTCCCGATCAGGGCGGCCACCTCGTTGGGCGAGAGGACCACGGAATCGGGGCCGCTCGGCTGCTTCAGGCGCTCGGCCTTGGTCTGGCTGCTGGCGAGCGACCTCGGGGTCGGAGCCCCGACCGCGGTGTCCGTCACGGGGGGCAGCGCCGTGCGCCGCGGGCCGAGCCAGCGGGAGGCGGTGCGGAGGAGCGGCTCCCGGAACCACCAGGCCACGAGCCCCGCGCCGAGGACGAGCGCCAGGCAGCCGAGCCGCAGGACGCCTTTAAGGCAGCCGTTCACTGTGCCTCACCTGATACACCGCGCCCCCCGATTGGAGCATACTCTGCATCAGGTCCACGGACCCGACGACCACGGTCTCCGCGAACTCGAGGCGCCCCAGCGCTGCCTCGAGGCCGGCGAAGTCGCGCGACCGCCCGTCACGACCCGCCCGGCCCAGCGTGAGATGAGGGCGGAAGGGCCGCGCCTCGGTGGGAAACCCGAGCGGCGCGAACGCTTCTTCGACCTGATTTTGCAGCAGCTCGAGGGACGGATCGGGAGCCACGCCGACCCACACGACGCGCGGACGCTGGAAATCCGGGAACGCGCCGAAACCGCCCAGCGCGAGGGGCAGCGCCCGCGCACCGCGCACCGTCCGCGTGAGCGCGGCCGCGAGCTCGGGGTCGCGTTGCTCGGCGACCTCGCCCAGGAACTTCAGCGTGAGATGGATGCCCTCGGGGCGGACCCAGCGGATGGGGAAGCCCGCATCGCGCAGCGGCGCCGTGGCCCGCCACAGTGCTTGTCTCGTCGCCTCGGGCAGGTTGAGCGCGAGGAAAACTCTCAAGCCCGACTGGCGCCCTCGAGCAGGCTGCCCCGGCGATAGCCGCGCGGATCCACGCCTACCGCCCCGAACCCGAGAGCCGCGAGCCGGGCGGTCACGTGATCGAGACGCTGCTCGAGCCACGGGATCCACCGCGGCTCGACCTCGATGCGCGCCCCGCCCCCGCCGTGATGGCGCACGCGCAGGTCGCCCGTCACCCCCAGCTCGCGGAGATAGCGCTCCGCGGCTTCCACCTGACGCAGGCGCTCCGGCGTGATGGTCAGGCCGTAGACGACGCGACTCGAGAGACATGGCGCCGCCGGCGCATCCCAGGTCGGCAGCCCGAGACCGCGGGAAGCGTCCCGGATCTGGGCCTTGGTCATCCCGGCCTCCGCGAGCGGCGAACGCACGCCGGCGCTCCGGCCGGCCGCATACCCCGGCCGGTGCTCTCCTCCCCGGAGATCGTCGGCGTTCGTGCCGTCGCACACGACCGCGAGCCCGCGGGCGCGGGCTTCCGGGACGAGCCTGCCCCAGAGCTCCGTCTTGCAGTAGAAGCACCGGTTCGTGGGATTGGCGACGTAGTTCGAGTCCTCGAGCTCCCGGGTCTCGATCTCGACGAGGGGGATGTCGAAGCGGCGCACCAGCGCCCGCGCCGCCTCCCACTGGGCCAGGGGATACGACGCGCTGCGCCCGATCGCGGCCATCATCCGCTCGCGGCCCAGCTCCTGACGCAACACCACGGCCAGGAACGCGGAATCGACCCCGCCCGAGTAGCCAAGGAGGACCGAAGGGAAGGTCCCCACGAGCCGGCGCAACGCCGTGACGGGATGGGTAGGAGCCGGGACTGGCGTGGACATGGCGGAATAGTAACGACTTACGCTGTCCCAATCAAAGGACAATGTTTGCCGGCGAGAAACGGATAGATCGTAAGCCCGGAACCACGTAGCCTGATCATGCGTTGTCGAAATGCTCGTTTCAGCTACGGGTAGCAGGGAATCACCGAAAGCGAGCCTCCACCATACTCCCAAAGTCGAGCCGGATGCGGTCGACCGCAACACCCTGCGCGCCGGGTCCACTCCCGCGGGAGCTGGACTGACGATGGCCGGGCTGCGCGGCAAGCCGCTCATCGCGTACCTCGTCGTGTGCGTCTTCTGGGGCTCGACCTACCTCGCGATCCGGGTCGGCGTGGGTGTGCTGCCGCCGTTCCTCTTCGCCGGCCTGCGGTTCCTCGTGGCGGGGGTGCTGCTCCTCGGAATCGCGCTCGCGCTGGGCGACCGGCTGCCGCGCCGCGCGGTCGACTGGCGCACGTCCGCCATCGTCGGACTGTTCCTCCTGTCCGGGGGCAACGCGTTCGTCGTGTGGGCCGAGCAATTCACCGCGTCGGGGATCGCGAGCATTTTCGTCGTGACGGTCGCCCTGTGGATGGCCTTCTTCGACGCGATCATCCCGGGGGGCTCGGGCGATCTCAGCTGGCGGGTCGTGGCCGGCCTGCTGCTCGGCTTCGCCGGCACGGCGCTGCTCGTGGGCGCGACGCCCGCTCAAATCCTGCACGCCGACCTGCGGGGGCCGATCGCGCTCACCCTCGCGAGCGCCTCCTGGTCGCTCGGCTCCGTGTATGCGAAGCGGCACCCCACCGAGGCGAGTCCTTACGTCGGCGCCGCGCTCCAGATGATCGTCGGGGGCGGCGCCGTCGCGCTCGTCGGCTTCGCGCTGGGTGAGTGGAGCGCCTGGCATCTCACACCCCGGGGCCTGGGCGCGATCGCCTACCTCGTGGTCTTCGGATCGATCCTGGGCTACAGCGCCTACACCTACGCCCTGCGGCACGCCTCGCCGACGATCGTCGGCACCTACGCCTACGTCAACCCGGTGATCGCGGTCCTCCTGGGCTGGCTCATCCTCCGAGAGCCTGTGACTGCTCGGACGTTCGTCGCGATGGCGATGATTCTCGGGGCCGTCGTGTGGATCCAGTTCTCGCACAGGGTTCCGGGAATCGGGCGGCGCGCCGTCGCCACCGCCGGCGCCAGCGAATAAGGAGTTTGCGGCGTTCCCACCGAGCCGCCATCTTAGCGGCCCCCCGGAGACGAGAGGCATCGTGAAGAAAACACTGTTCGCGCTGGGCGGCGCCGCAGCGGCGCTCGCGGTCGTGCTGCTCGCCAACGCGACAACGTATCACACCCGGCAGATCCCTGCGGAGCCCGCGCCGGCGATGGCGCTCGACACGGCGGCCGCCGCCGAGCGGCTGGCGCGCGCCCTGCGGTTCCGGACGATCTCCTTCGGTGGCGCGAGCGGCGTGGACACGACGCCCTTCCACGATTTGCAGCTGTACCTCCAGCGGACCTTCCCGCGGCTGCACGCGGCGTTGACGCGCGAGCGCGTCGGCGGGCTGAGCCTGCTGTACCGCTGGGCGGGGAGCGACACGACACTCGCACCGATCCTGCTGCTCGCGCACCAGGACGTGGTGCCCGTCGAGCCCGGTACCGAAGGCCGCTGGACCGAGCCGCCGTTCGGCGGGAGCATCTCCGACGGGTTCGTGTGGGGCCGCGGGGCGCTCGACGACAAGGACAACCTGCTCGGGATCCTGGAGGCCGTGGAGGGCCTGGTCGGCCAGAACTTCCACCCGCAGCGCAGTGTGTACCTCGCCTTCGGCGCCGATGAGGAGGTGGGCGGCACGGGCGCGAAGGCGATCGCCGCGCTGCTCGCGGCCCGCAGCGTCCATCCGGCCTTCATCGTAGACGAGGGCGGCGCGATCATGCAGGGGCTCGTCCGGGGGGTGCCCGGATCGGTCGCGCTCGTGGGCATCGCCGAGAAGGGGTACATCAGCGTGGAGCTCACGGTGCACGCGCCCGGGGGACACTCGTCGATGCCGCCCGCCGAGACCGCGGTCGGGATCCTGAGCGCCGCCATTGAGCGGCTGGAGCGCCATCCGATGCCGGCCGCGATTCGCGGGGTTACGGCCCAGATGCTCGATTACGTGGGACCGGAGCTCGCCTTCCCCGAGCGCCTCGCGGTGGCGAACCGCTGGCTGTTCGGTGGACTCATCGCCGGGCGGATCGGCGCCACCCCCGCGGGCAACGCGCTGCTCCGCACCACGACGGCGCCGACCATGCTGCAGGCCGGCGTGAAGGACAACGTCCTGCCCTCGTCCGCCCGCGGGGTGGTGAACTTCCGGATCCTGCCCGGCGACACGCCCGACATGGTGCTCGCGCACGTGCGCGCCACGATCCGCGACCCGCGCGTGGACGTACGCCGCTACGAATCGTTCCTGTCCCAGCCCTCACCGGTCTCGGACGTGGGCTCGCCCCACTTCCGGCTGCTCGAGCGCACGATCCGCCAGGTCGCTCCCGATGCCATTGTCGTGCCGTGGCTCGTCGTGGGCGGGACCGACGCGCGCCAATACACGGGCCTCACGCCCGATGTGTACCGCTTCAGTGCAGCGCGGATGGGTCCCGGGGACCTGGAGCGAGTCCACGGGACCAACGAACGGCTCGCGGTGGCGAGCTATGTGCAGGTCGTGAAGTTCTACGTGCTGCTCGTGCGGAACGCCGCCTTAGGGTCCTGAGCTCTCAGAAGCGATACGCCAACCCGAAGGACAACACCGGGTACACCTTCGCGTACTTGCGCACGTCGTGCTGGGTTGTGTCCGCTTGAGGCTGGAGGTCGTTGCCGCACTGCGTCCCCGCTGCGCAGCCCGACCCGCTCGCGGTGAGCGTGATCGTGGGCTTCCCGATCGCGGCGCCCAGGTCGAAGAGAAACGCCAGCCCCCCTCCCTTGCTCGCGGGCGTCCCGAACCCGAGCCCAACGTACGGGCTGACACCCGGATACTTGCCTTCAGCAGTCAACGCGCCCACCTGAGCCGTGGTGTAGGTGTTGCCGTTCATCGTGAACGTTCCGGACGACGTGGGCTGACCGGTGGCGTCGATCGTGAGCGGATTGGTCAAGATGCCGCCCGTGAAGTGGAAGCTGCCGCGCCGGCCCGGGTAGAGATCGATCAGCACCGACACGGCGTGCAGCTTCAGCGACGCGTCGTAGGTGATGTCCGATTGCGTCTTCGTGGTGCTGAGCTTGAAGTAGTTCGCGCCGACCCGTGCCGCGACATGGTCGGTGAGCAGCCTGGCAACCTCACCGCCCAGGCCTAGGGTGAGGAACCGGAAAGCGACGGAGATGTTCTTGCGAGTCTCGGCGGCAACAGGTTGGGACGGCTGCTGTGCGGCGAGCTCGCGGCCCGAGCACAGCACGAGCCCAGCGAGGACGAAATGGATTCGCATGGCGCCTCCCGCACGCTGTTGAGGTGGTACCGACCAGCGGTCAACCTACAGGCGGTTCACGGGTCGGCAAGCGGTTTCAACCTGCACTACCCCGCGCCGCGCCGGTCGAGGCTGCGGTACTGAATCGCCTCGCTCACGTGCTTGGGTTGCAGTCCCGCCGCGCCATCCAGGTCGGCGATCGTGCGGGCGATCTTGAGGATGCGGTGATAGGCGCGCGCCGACAGGCCGAGCCGCGTGATCGCGGTGCGCAGCAGCGCGTCGGCGCCGTCCGACACGCGGCAGAACGCCCGCAGGTCGCGCGGCGCCATGTGGGCGTTGGCGTAGATGCCGGGGCGCTTGCTGAAGCGCTCCCGCTGGACCGTGCGCGCCCGGTCCACGCGCTCCCGCACCGCGGCGCTCGGCTCGCCTCCGCCCTGCTCCACCAGCGCCCGGTATTTCACGGCCGGGACCTCGAGGTGGATGTCGATCCGGTCGAGCAGAGGCCCGGACACGCGCGCGAGGTAGCGTTGCACCCCGAGCGGCCCGCAGGAGCAGTTGTGTTGCGGGTCGCCGAAATAGCCGCAGGGGCACGGGTTCATGGCGGCGGCGAGCATGAAGCGCGCCGGGTACGAGAGACTCATTGCCGCGCGCGCGATCGTGACCACGCCGTCCTCCATCGGCTGGCGCAGCACCTCGAGCACGTTCTTCCGGAACTCCGGCAGCTCGTCGAGGAACAGCACGCCACCGTGCGCGAGGCTCACTTCCCCGGGCCGCGGGAACGTGCCACCGCCGATCAGCCCCGCATCCGAGATCGTGTGGTGCGGGGCGCGGAACGGCCGCCGCGCGACGAGCGACTCGCCGAGCGGCAGTACGCCGGCGACGGAGTGGATCTTGGTGGTCTCGAGCGCCTCATCGAGGCTCATCTTGGGGAGGATGGTGGGAAGCCGCCGGGCGAGCATCGTCTTGCCGGAGCCGGGCGGGCCCACCAACAGAATGTTGTGCCCGCCCGCGGCCGCCACTTCGAGTGCCCGCTTCGCGTGCTGCTGGCCCTTCACCTCGGCAAAATCGACGTCGTCCCGGGCGCGATCCTCGAACAGCCGCGCCACGTCCACCGCGGCCACCGCGAGCTCGGATCGCCCGTCGAGGAAGTCGGCGATCTCCGCGAGGGTCGTCGCGCCGAGCACCCGGAGCCCGGCCACGACGCCCGCTTCGGCCAGGTTCTCCTGCGGCAGGATCAGCGCCTCGATCCCCGCCGTGCGCGCGGCGAGGGCCACGGGGAGCGCACCGCGCACCGGGCGGATCGCACCTTCCAGCCCGAGCTCGCCGAGCACCGCGACGGAGCTCAGACGCTCTTTCGAAACCTGCTCCGTGGCGGCGAGAATACCGAGCGCGATCGGCAGGTCGAATGCCGAGCCGTCCTTGCGGATGTCGGCCGGCGCGAGGTTCACCGTGATGCGCTTCAGGGGAAAGGTGTAGCCGGTGTTCGCGAGCGCGGCGTAGACTCGCTCACGGCCTTCCTTCACGGCACCCTGCGGCAGTCCCACGGTCGCGAATGTCGGGAGGCCGTTCGCGATGTCGGTCTCCACGTCCACGAGATAGGCATCGATGCCGAGGACCGCGGCGGAGCGGACGCGGGCGAGCATGAACCGTACCTTAGATCGAGGCGCGCCGGCGGTGGTAGGCGAAGTTGTGCCGTGCGGCGCGGAATCCTGCGGTGGGGAGTTCAGTCAGGGCTTACCTGCCGATCGGTAGCCCCTTACGCGACGCGGTGTCCCGAGCCTGCAGCGCCGCTGCGGTTGACGGCGCGCCCCCCGGCCACCTACGTGTATGCGTGAGAGCCACCAGCTCCTGAGGCGCCACGATGCCTGAAGCACCGCAATGGGCCCGCGTGCGCGGCGACGTGAATTGCAACGTGCGCCGCGGTGCGTGGTACGAGGTGGTTCGCGTCTCCCCAGAAGACGTCGTGCTCGACGTGAACCAGCGGACGGTGAGCATCGCCCGCACCTCCGTCCAGATCGTGCCGATCCGGCCGCAGCGCTGGTCGGTCGTGGCACGGCCGCAAGACGCCGTCAATCTTCCATTGAGTTGGGGCTCGCGCTACGCCGTCTGCCCGAACTGCCGTCATCGCTCACCGCTGCGAGGACACGCGACCGAGCTGCGTTGCCCCCGCTGCACCGGGGTGTTCGCGATCGCCTGGGACGACCCCTACTAGGACCGCGGTCGCCCTGGCCGCACCGTGAGCAGCGCCGCCAGCCACATCCCGAGCGCGATGGCTGCTTCTTCCCACCACGCGAATTGACGGTGCTTCGCAACCCCTCCTGGAACGGGCCATCCCCTAACTGCCTGCTCCGTACGAGAGCAAATCGTGTACCCGCGGGCTGCAGGTTGCGCGCCGATCCCGCGATGTCGCCTCGCTTCGTCACTCCGCTGCGGTGCCGCCGCCACACAACTGACGACCGCTTGCGCAATCGCCCGGGCAATGCCAAGACCTTGAGGAACTCAACCGCCAAGGAACGGCTCATGGGCACGCGCTTCTGGACCACCACCCTCCTATGCGCTCTAGGCTGGAGCGGAACCGCCTGGACGCAGACCTTCAATCCCAAGGCCTACGGCGCCAAGGGTGATGGCGTCGCCGACGACGCCCCGGCGATCAACGCGGCCCTGGCCGCGGTGCCGGCGGCGGGCGGCGTCTTGGAGCTGTCGCCCGGCGTGTACCGCATCACGGCCCCTCTCCGCCTGTCGAAGAAGGTCATCGTGGCGGGCGCGGGCTTCACCGAGGATCCCGCTGTGACATCCCGCGCGGCGGTGGTGCTCGTGAAGGACGGCACCTTCGACGGCATCAGCGTCGAGGCGGACGCCTGCATCCTGCGAGACTTCCAGCTCGACGGGACAGCCGGCAACGGCGGCGCCGGCATCGTCGTCAAGGCGGCTCGGGTGGTGCTCGAGAACGTGGCGGTGATGAATCAGGGTGGCGTCGGCGTGCGCATCGGGTCTCCCCACACCAACGCGAATCTGTGGCGGATCTTCAATCTGGTCGTCGTGAAGAACGGCAGCCACGGCCTGTACATCCATGATCCCGACCCCAGAATCCCCGACGTCAACGCCGGCGTCCTGGTGGGCCTCGATACGCGCCGCAACGGCGGCGACGGCCTCCGCATCGACAACGCCACCGACAACATCTTCCACGGGGTCATGGCGGCGGACAACGCGGGCTATGGCATCAACCTGCACGGCACGCCCGGGGACAAGGCGACGGGGCACATCTTCTGGTTCCCCTACGCGGAGTCGAACCAGCGCGGGGACATTCTGCTCGACACCAACGCGGTGTTCAACGTCGTGTTCGGATTCAACGCGCTCACCAAGGTCGACGGCACCATCGACCGGGGAAGGGAGAACCTCGTGCTCGGCCATGACCGCGCCAAGGTCGGGGGCCGGCTGTTCCGCAGCCCCGTGGCCTTCACGGCCGCCCGGATCAGCCACCCGGCGATCTCCGGCTACTGGGACCTGACCCAGGACTCGACGAACCGCAGGCTCCTCGTGACGCTGAACGGCAGCGATGCGGACCCCGTGATCGCGCGCTTCCAGCACGGTGGTCGGGGCCGGGTAGAGCTCCAGGCCGACGGCGCGCTGCTCGAAACGCACGTCGCCCTGGCCTACAACTTCACGGTCCGCGCCGACGCCTCCCGGGGTAACTATTTCACGCTGCTCGTGACGGACGCCGACGGGTTCACCATCGCGAACCCGCTCAATCTCGTCCCGGGCCAGCGGATCACCTACGACATCAAGAACGGCGCGGGCCGGAACATGGGGACGATCACCTGGGGCCACCTGTTTCTGCTCGCCGGTGGATCGTTCACGAACCCGGCGAACGGCAAACGGCGGCTGATCACGTTCCGCTACGACGGCGCGAACCTGGTGGAGGAGAGTCGCTCCCAGGGCGACACCTGAGCGGCCGGCGACGCTAGCGCAGCCCAATGACCACGCCGAGCTGCGCCACCGCGAGGTTGGCCTCGCTCCGCACCGGCCGGAGCACGAGCGACCCGTCGGCGGCCCGGGAAATGCTGCCCTCCCGCAGGTAGGTGACGGGTCCGTTCCGCACATAGCTCGCGCCCAGGTCCAGCGCCACCGCGCGCGATAGCTTGATGAGGAGTCCGCCGCCGCCTTCGAGCGCCAGCACGGCGTCGTCGTAGTTCACCGTGCTGGGGTAGCCCCAGCAACCGCAGCCGGAGCCGCCCAGCGAGGTCTCGGTCGCGAAGTACGAGACGCCCGCCGTGCCGAACCCGTACAGCCGCACCGGGCCCTCGCCGAAGACGAACTGGGGACCGGCGCGCAGGGAGGCGATGTAGAAGGCGGTGTTGAGATCGAGGCCGAGCAGCCCGCCCGTGCCGGCGAGCGCGACCGGCCGCCGCTCGTGGCCGTACTGGAGATAGGAGCCCGTGAGCCGCAGGCCCACCGAGCCGCGCCGGTCGAGATTGACGCCGATGACGCCGCCGAGGCCGCCCGCGACGTCCACGAAGTTGCGAAATTCGCCCACCGGGATTCCCACCATCACGCCGCCGCCGCCGAACCCCCAGCTCCGCACTTCCCGCAACCCGCGGGACTGCGCGGCGCCCGACGCCGCGACGAGCAAGGAGAGACCGAGCGCGAGCTGAATGGGCTTCATGGCTGTCCTCCCGGTGGATGGCACCTGCTTCGACCGGTCTCGGAAAGCAACGGACGTGCCACCCCGGCGCGCGCGCCGGGGCCCGCGTTCCGCTGCGGCGCCACGCCGGGCGACCTCGCCAGTGGACAGCCCCCTCGATCGGACACAGCATTCGATCCGCTCAACCGAGGACCCCATGACCCAAGCGCCACCGCAGATCGGCTACGACGACTTCCTCAAGGTGGACGTCCGCGTCGGACGAATCGTCCAAGTGGACGATTTCCCCAAGGCCAAGAAGCCCGCCTACCGGTTGCGGATCGACTTCGGCGAGCTGGGCGTGAAGACCTCCAGCGTGCAACTCACGCGACACTACCGCAAGGAGGATCTCGCTCGCAGGCTCGTCCTCGCCGTGGTCAATTTCCCGCCACGCCAGATCGCCGACTACTTCTCGGAGGTGCTGACGCTCGGCGTGATGCTGGGAGAGGGAGACGTCGTGTTGGTGCAGCCCGACCGCGACGTCCCGCCGGGGAGTCGGATCCTCTAGGAGAAGGAGGGAGTCCCGCTAGGGCCGGTCGGAGCCGGCGGGCGCGCCACGGGCCGTCCGGTCCACGACCGTGGCCCGCACCGGCGCGCCGGGGGCGAGCAGCTCCAGTCCTCCCACCACTACCTGTGTGCCGGCCTGCACGCCGCTCGTCAGCTCGACGAAGCCCGGTGTGCGCACGCCCAGCGCTACCGAACGCCGCTCAGCCTTCCCGTCGTTGACGACCCAGACGAAGGTCGCGCCCTGGAGCGGCACCACGGCGTCCTCGGGGACGACGATCGCGTTGGCGCGCACCGCCGTGACCAGACGCGCTTCGATGAACATGCCCGGCTGCAGCAACCGCTGGCCGTTCGGGACTCGGGCCTTGACCAGGATCGTACGACCCGGCAGCTGAACGACCGGGTCCACGAAGTCCACTTCCCCCGTGAAATCGCGGCCGGGGATCGCCGCGACCCGGAACGTGACTTCCTGCCCGGGACGCAGCAGGCGCGCGAACCGTTCGGGCACCTGGAACGTGGCGCGTTGAGGGTTCACCGTGTGCAGCGACGCAAGCCGCGTGCTGGTGGTGACGTAATCGCCCAAGCTGACGTAGCGCTGTCCCACGACCCCGGCGAACGGGGCCCGCACGGTGGTCCGATCGAGGCGGATGCGCTGGAGGTCGTACTGCGCCTGTGCGCTCCGGGCCGTGGCCTCGGCCTGCTCCAGGTCCGCGGCGGAAGAGGCGTTCTGCTGCGCCAGCTCCTTGGCGCGCGCCAGGGCCTGCTGGGCGAGATCGCGCTGAGCCGCGAGCTGCGCCACCTGCGCTTGGAGTTGGGCGTCATCCACCTTGAAGAGCGGCGTGCCCTGGTCGACCTCCTGTCCCTCGCGGATCAGGATCTCGACGATGCGCCCATCCACTTCGGGCCGGAGGTCGATCGATTGCACCGCCTCGATCTGTCCCGTGGCGGCGATCTCGTCGCGCACCGTGTCGGTGCGGGCGACGGCGACTTCGACCGGCATCGCCATCGGGCCGCCACCGCCGAACCCGCCCTGCCCACCGGCCCCGCTCTTCTTGCATGCCCCCGCGACGACCAGCGCCGCCACCACGCACCACACACGACGCACCATAGTTCTATCGCTCACTTCTGTTCCTTTTCTGAAAAGAGTCGCCTGCCGAGGATGTTCTCGAGCCCCGCGAGCGCGAGACGGGTCGCGTAGCGCGCCTGCACCAGCGCGGCCTCGGCGTCGTCGAGGTCTGACTGGGACTTGAGCAGGTCGAGGATGGTGGTCGCGCCCGCCCGGTAGCGGGTCTGCTGCACGCGGAAGTTCTCTCGCGCAACCAGCAGCCCCTCGCCCGCCTGCTCGGCGGCGGCGCGTGCCGTGACGTAGCCATCGTACGCGGCAGTCACATCGCGCTGCACGGCGCGCTCCATGTCTGCCCGGACGGCGCGGGCCACGTCGCGGCCGACGCGGGCCTGCGAGAGGGCGACCTCCCGTCGGGCGTTGTCCCACAGCGGGAAGGCCACGCTCAGCGTCAGGGAGGTCCGGTCGAACAGTTTGGGGTAGAACCGGTTGTCGAACGCGAGGGCGTTGGCGCTGACCGTCGCGTGGGGGAGGTAGTCGCCCAAGCGTGCGCGGTACGCCGCCGCCGCCGCCCGCTCGTTCGCCTGTGCCACGCGGTATTGCGGCCCCTGGGCTGCCGCCTGCGCGATCGCGTCGGCGAGGCTGAGCGGCAGCTCCGGCGCCCGTGCCGTGTCGAGCGGTGCCGCGTCAACCGGTCCCGCAGCCCCGATGCGCCGCCCTAGCTCGAGTCGCGCGACCCGCAGCACGGTCTCCTGCACCAGACGCCCGACGCGCGCGCGTGTCAGCTCGAGACGCAGCTGCAGCGAGTCGGTCTGCACCGCCGCCCCGGAGGCCACGCGCGCCCGTGCGACGGCGAGCTGCTGCTCGGCGCGCTGCGCGCGCTCGCGCGCTACGCGGAGCAGCTCCGCGTTTGCGAGGACCGCGTAGTAGTCCGACTCGGTGAGCAGCGCCGACGCAAACCGCGCGACCAGCTCGCCCGCGTGGGCGCCGTCCAGGGCCGCCGCCGAGCGGGACAGCTCGGCGAACTTCTGGCCACCCGTGAACAGGTCGTACCGCGCGGTCACCTGCGCCGTCACCGCGTTCGCCTCCTGGGTGAATGTGACGAAGTTGAAGCCCGGCGGATTCGTGTGCGTGGCGTCGGTGTTAAAGGTGACCGAGGGCAGCACGAAGACCGAGAACGCGCTGCGCCGTGCCCACACGGCGTTGTCCACCTGCCCGATCGCGGCGACGTAGTTCGGGTCCAACCCGGTCGCCCGGCGCAGCGCTTCGGCGAGGGTCACCACCGGCAGGGAGTCGGGGGCAGGGGGAGCCACGGCCCCTGCCTGGAGCTGCAGCGCGGCCAGGAGGGCCAGCATCAGTCGGCCTCCACGGGTCGTGCCACACGGACGTGGCTCGGCTCGCGCGCCGTCAGGCGGTTCAGCAGCACGTACCCCACGGGCACGACGAACAATGTGAGCACCGTGGAAAAGAAGATGCCGCCCACGATCGCGTAGCCGAGCGGCCGGCGCGAGGTGGAACCCGCGCCGAGTCCTATCATCACCGGGATTGCGCCCATGATCGTCGCCACCGACGTCATGAGAATCGGGCGCAGCCGGATGCGTCCCGCCTCGATCACCGCAGCGAGCGCCTCCATGCCGCGCGCCTTCAATTGGTTCGTGTACTCGACCAAGAGGATCGAGTTCTTGGTCACGAGACCGATCAGCAGGACCATGCCGATCTCGCTGTAGAGGTTGATCGTCCCGCCCGGGCGATGCAGCAAGGCCGCCAGGAGCAGCGTGGCGAGCGCGCCGGTCACCGCGAGCGGCACCGCCAGCAACACGGTGAACGGGTGCACCAGCGACTCGAACTGCGACGCGAGCACCATGAACACGACCAGCAGCGCCACGCCGAAGGCGAAGTAGAGCGCGCCGCCGCTCTCCTTGAACTCGCGTGAATCACCCGCCAGCGCCGTCGTGCTCCCCGGGGGAAGTACCTGCCGGGCCAAGCGATCGAGCGAATCGAGCGCCTCACCCTGGGCGAAGGGGGGAATCAGGGACGCCGACAGGGTAAACGAGGGCACGCGGTTGAAGTGGTTGATCTGTCTCGGGCCCACTCCCTCTGCGACCTTCGCCAGCGCGCCCAGCTGCACCAGCTGGCCACCGCTGCCGCGCAAGTAGATCCCCGACATGTCGCTCGGCGTGTTCCGGTGACTGGGATCGAGCTGTACCATCACGTAGTACAGCTTGTCGTTCCGGGTGAAGGTGCTGACCCGGCGGCCGCCGAGGAAGGTCTGGAGGGCGGCCGCGACGTCGCGCACGGGCACCCCGAGGTCCTCCGCGCGGTCCCGGTCAAAGGTGACGCGCAGCTCCGGCTTGTTGAAGCGCAAGTCGGTGTCGATGTTGGTGAGACCCTTGATGGCGCGCGCCCGCGGCACGAGCGTGTCCATGGCCTGCGCGAGCCGCCCGATATCCGGATTCTGGACCACGAACTGCACGGGCTGGCTGAACCCCAGCGCGCCGGGGCTGTACGGGAACGCCTGGAGGCCGGCGATCCCGAAGAGCTGGGGAAACAGCATGCCAACGAGTTGCTGGACGCTCCTGTGGCGTTCGCTCCAATCTTTGAGGATGACGCCGACAAACGCCCGGTTGACGCCCCCGGCGAATCCGCCGATGATCGTGAAATAGCCCTGGACCTCGGGGACCTTCCCGATGATCTGCTCGACCTGGCGCACGTAACCGTCCGTGTATTCGAGCGAGGAGCCCTCGGGCCCGAAGCCCACCACCAGGAAGAACCCGCGGTCGTCGTCCGGAATGAGCTCCTGCTTGAGGTTGCGGTACAGCACGAACGCCAGGGCAACCGTCACGACCGTTCCGGCCACCACGATGCCCCGGTGCTGCAGCGCGGTCCGGAGCAGCGTCGCGTAACGCTCGGCGATGGCGTTGAACCCCTGCTCCAACACCTTGAAGATCGCGCCATGCTCGTGCGGCACCCGCAGCACCTTGGCGCACAGCATCGGCGTCAACGTCAGGGCCACGAACCCCGAGATCACGACGGCGCCGGCGACCGCGATGCCGAACTCGCTCAACAGCCGACCCGTCGAGCCTCGCAGGAACCCGAGCGGCGTGAACACCGCCACCAGGGCGATCGTCGTCGCGATCACGGCGAAGCCGATCTCGTTGGTGCCGTTCGTCGCGGCCTGCTCCGGCGTCTCGTGCAGCTCCTCCTGGTGCCGGTAGGCGTTCTCGAGCACGATGATCGCGTCATCCACCACGATGCCGATCGCGATCGTGAGCGCGAGCAGGGTGAAGTTGTTGATCGAGAAGCCGAGGAAGTACATGATGGCGAACGTCGCCACGATCGACGCCGGGATCGCCAGCCCGGGGATCACGGTCGCCCGCACGTTCCGCAGGAACACGAAAATGATCAACACGACGAGGATCGCCGCGATCAGGAGCGTGAGGCGCGCGTCGTTGATCGAGTGCGTGACGAACACGGACCCATCCCACGCGGTTTCGAGCTTCACGCCGGGGGGCAGGGTCTGCTGGATGCCGGGCAGGGCCTCGCGAATCCGGCGTGCCACCTCGATGAGATTCGCCTTGGACTGCCGGACGACGCCGATCGCGACCGCAGGATTCCCATTGTAGCGGAATATCGAGCGATTGTCCTCGGGCCCGAGCTCCACGTTCGCCACGTCCTTGAGCTTGACGAGCTGCCCGCCCTGGCTTGCGACCACCAGCTCCCCGAATTCCCGCGGCGTCTTCAGTTCGCCCAGTGACCGGACCGAGAACTCCCGCCGCGTCGATTCGATCCGGCCGGCGGGAATCTCGACGTTGCGCGCGTTGATCGCGCCTTCCACGTCCTGCACGGTCAGGCTCCGGGCCGACAGCTGGTCGGGCTGTACCCACACCCGCATGGCAAAGCGCCGCTCGCCATAAACTCCGGCGCTGCCGACGCCCGCCAGACTCTGCAGCCGTGCTTTCACCAGGCGGTCGGCGACATCGGAGAGCTGCATCAGGTCGTAGTTCGGGCTGCTCAGGGCCAACCAGTAAAATGGCTGCGCGTCCGCCTGCTGCTTCGCGATCACCGGCTCGAGCACGTCGACCGGCAGCCGCCCCCGTACCCGCGACACCTTGTCGCGCACGTCCTGCGCGGCGACGTCGACGGGCCGGTCGAGGTTGAACTCGAGAGTGATCTGGCTGTGCTCCTCCGAAGAGGAGCTCGAAAGCGTGCGCAGTCCCTGGATCGTGGACAGTTCTTCTTCCAGCACGTCCGTCACCGCGGTTTCGACGACCTGCGCATTGGCGCCAGGCAGGGTCGTCGAGACCGAGATGATGGGAGGATCGATGTCCGGGAGCTCGCGCACCGACAGCCGGGTGTACCCGATGACGCCGAAGAGGACGAGGGCGGCGCTCGCCATGCTGGCGAGCACCGGGCGCCGAATCGCAACCTCGGAGAGCTTCATGCCTGAATGCGTCCTTTCACCTCGGACGGGTGTGACCCATCGCCTCTACTGTAAACGAACGGGGCTCCGCGAAATCGACACGTCGAACGATCCCGTTCAGCGCCGCACGGCTTCATTTGCAGGATGAAAAGCTAACCGGGACTCCGGTCGTTCGCAGGGGCGACCCGACGGCTCGCCTCGATCCGTAAGTACCCCCGCACTCCGGTGGCTCCGCCGTCAGGCGAGGTTCGTGCCCGAATACACGGCTTGGTTCATGTCGTTGACGATCACGTACGTCGACGATGCCGAGCCCGTTTCTGCACGAGCGTATCTTGCCGTGAGGACGGTCCGGCCAACGGTGCCTTCGACGAAGGGGCGGATCCCGCCTTGGCGTCCCTCGCGCCGTCGGGAAGCAGATGGAAACGTCCCCGAGTTTCGTGTAGGATCAAGAGCCAGCCTGGAGCCCGGACGCTTCGGTGGGGTGCGCTTCACATCCCATCGCCCTCGTGCGTATGAATGGAGCCGAGACAGGAGCCCTGCCACTCAACATGGTGACTGCAAGCGAGCCTTCTCCCACGCGCCGGATGGGAGCGCGGGCGCTGGCCGCGCTCGCGGCGCTCGCCGCCGCCTGCTTCCCCAACCCCCCGGGCGTGCGGGGCGTCGCCGGGACGGCCCCGACCCCCAGCGTGTTCTGGACACCGCCGCGCGAGCGGGGGGCGCGGGACACCACCCGCCCCGCCCCGGCCGTGCCGCCGGAGCTGACGGAGCGCGTGCAGGGGTTGCAGCTCACCGACGTGATCGATATCGCGCTGCGCAACAACTCGGCGACGGCCGCGGCCTGGGCGGACGCCCGCGCCGCCGCAGCCACCTACGGGGCCGCGCGGGGACAGTATTACCCGACCATCTCCCTGGACGGCGCCGTCACGGCGATCAAGACGGTCCCGTCGGCCGGCCGCTCCGCGGTGCAGCAGCAGTTCTACGGCCCGACGCTCAACCTGTCCTGGCTGCTGTTCGACCTGGGGGGGCGGTCCGGATCGATCGGCGAAGCGCGCGAGGCGCTGCTGGCGGCGGACTGGAGCCACAATGCCGTGATCCAGAACGTGGTGCTGGGAGTCGAGAGCGCCTACTTCGGCTACATGGCGACGAAGGCGCTGCTCGTGGCGCAGCAGACCACGCTCAAGGAGGCGCAGGCCAATCTCCAGGCGGCGGAGGAGCGCCACCGGGTGGGGCTCGCCACCATCGCTGACGTGCTCCAGGCGAAGACGGCGCTGTCGCGGGCGCAGCTCACCCTGGAGACGACCCAAGGGGCCCTGCAGACGACGCGCGGCGCGCTGGCGCTCTCCATGGGCCTCCCGGCGAACGTCCCCTACGACGTCGCGCTCCCCCCCGATACGCTGCCGCCGCTCGGCATCAGCGACAGCGTGGACGCGCTGATCGAGCGGGCGGTGCGGGAGCGCCCCGACCTCGCCGCCGCCCGGGCGGAGGCGCGGGCAGTCCAGGCCCGCGTGAGCGTGGCGCGCGCCCAGGCGCTGCCGTCGCTGGTTGTGAGCGGGAGCACTGGCGAGACGTATTTTCTCAACACCTCGACCTTCGGCAACAGCTACACGGCGAGCATCGCGATTCAGATTCCGCTGTTCTCGGGGTGGTCGCAGATTTATGGGGTGAAGGCAGCCGCCGCCGCCGCGCGAGCGGCAGAGCAGCGCGCGCACGGGATGGAGCAGCAGGTGATCTTCCAGGTATTCGATGCCTACTACGGGCTTCGCACCGCCACGCAGCAGGTGCGCACCAGCGCCGACCTGCTCGCGAGCGCGACGCAGTCGGAAGACGTGGCCCTCGGCCGCTACAAGGCCGGGGCCGGGAGCCTGCTCGACCTCCTGACGGCGCAGGCGGCGCTCTCCGACGCCCGGGCGCAGGCCATCCAGGCGCGCTTCTCCTGGTACACGGCGCTGGCGCAGCTCGCGCACGATGCCGGCATTCTCGGCCTCGACGGAAGGAGCCCGCTGCACGTCCAACCAGACTCCTCGAGGATCAACCGCTAGGTGAAGACCACGGCCGCAGCCACGATCGCCGCGCTGCTCCTCGTGCTCGGCTGCTCGCGCAAGGGGGCGAGCGGCCCGCCCCGCGTCCCGGTCACCGTGGCGCGCGCCGAGCAGCGACCTGTGCCCTACGAGATCGTCGCCACCGGGACTGCCGAGCCGCGGCAGACGGTGGCGGTGCAGTCGCAGGTGACGGGCGTGCTGACCCGCGTGGCGTTCCGGGAGGGGGACGAGGTCGCGCCCGGCCAGGTGCTGTTCCAGATCGACCCGCGGCCGTTCCAGGCGGCGCTCGACCAGGCGCGCGCGATGCTGGCGCGCGACGCCGCCCAAGCTGAGAACGCCGCGCTCGACGCCACGCGCTACGCCGAGCTGGTGAAGCAGGACTACGTCACGAAGCAGGACTACGATGCGAAGCGCGCCAACGCCGAGGCCCTGCAGGCGGCGGTGCGGGCCGACTCGGCGGCCGTCGCGAACGCCCAGCTCAGCCTGGAGTACGCCACCATCCGCGCCCTCATCGCCGGCCGCACCGGCCGGCTGCTCGTGCGTGAGGGCAACCTGGTGCGGGCGACCGCCAGTGACACGCTCGTCGTGATCAACCGGATCCAACCCATCCTCGTGCGGTTCGCGGTCCCGGAGCTGCACCTCCCGGACATCCAGCGCTACCGCAAGAACCGGCTGCCCGTGCTCGTGAGCCCGTCGAAAGAAGACACCACCGTCAGCGAGGGGGTGCTCACGTTCGTGGACAACAGCGTCGACACGACCACGGGGACGGTGCTGCTCAAGGCCGAGTTCCCGAACCGGGACAGCGCGCTGTGGCCGGGCGAGTTCCTGAGCGTGCGGCTGCGGCTGTACGTCGAGCAGCAGGCCCTGGTCGTGCCGGGCCAGGCCGTGATGACGGGCCAGCAGGGGACGTACGTGTTCGTCGTGAACCAGGACGGCACCGCGCGCTCGCAGCCGGTGACGATCGAGCGCACGGCGGGAGCCTACGCCGTGATCGGCCAGGGCGTGCAGGCGGGGGACGAAGTCGTCACCGACGGCCAGGTGCGCCTCGTGCCGGGCGCGCCCGTGGAAGTGAAGGGCGTGGCGGAGCCCGCACGCGAGCTGGAGGCGGACAAATGAACATCTCCGCGCTGTTCATCAGGCGACCCGTCATGACGACGCTCGTCATGCTGGGGATCTTCGTCTTCGGGCTGATGGCCTACCGGCTGCTGCCGGTGAGCAATCTGCCGAACGTGGACTTCCCCACCATCACGGTGAGCGCGAGCCTACCGGGCGCGAGCCCCGAGACGATGGCGTCCGCCGTGGCGACGCCGCTGGAGAAGCAGTTCTCGACGATCGCCGGCGTGGACCAGATGACCTCGTCGTCGAGCCTTGGCAGCACGAGCATCACGCTGCAGTTCACCCTGGACCGCAACATCGACGCCGCCGCGCAGGACGTGCAGGCGGCGATCTCCAAGACGCTGCGCCAGCTCCCGAGCGGCCTCCTGCCGCCCACCTACCAGAAGGTGAACCCGGCCGACCAGCCGATCGTCTACTACGCACTGAGCTCGAAGACGCTGTCGTTGCCCGCGCTGGACGAGTACGCCGAGACCTTCATCGCGCAGCGCCTGTCCACGGTCAGCGGCGTGGCGCAGGTCAACGTGTACGGCGCCGCCAAGTACGCCGTGCGCATTCAGCTCGATCCCAAGGCCCTGGCCGGCCGCGCCCTCGGCATCGACGAAGTGGCGAGCGCGGTCGACGCCGGCAACGTCAACCTGCCGACCGGTGTCCTGTGGGGCCCGCACCGCGCCTACACGGTCCAGGCGAACGGGCAGCTGCAGGACGCCGCGGCGTTCCGACCCCTCGTCGTGGCCTACCGCAAGGGCGCGCCCGTGCGCCTCCAGGACATCGGCCAGGTGCTGGACGACGTGCAGGACAACAAGAGCGCCGCCTGGTACAACGGCAGTCGGACCATCGTGCTCGCCATCCAGCGACAGCCGGGCACCAACACCGTCGGGGTCGCGAGCCGCGTACGGAGCGTCATGGCGGGCCTGAAGCAGCAGCTCCCGGGATCCGTGGACCTGCAGCTGCGCTACGACCGCTCGGACTCGATTCGCGCCTCGCTCGCGGACGTGCAGTTCACGCTGTCCGTCACCCTGGGGCTCGTCGTCCTGGTCATCTTCCTCTTCCTCCGCAACCTCTCGGCGACGGTCATCCCGAGTCTGGCGCTGCCGCTCTCGCTCGTGGGAACGTTCGCGGTGATGTACGCGCTCGATTACAGCCTCGACAATCTCTCCATGATGGCGCTCACCCTGTCCGTGGGGTTCGTGGTGGACGACGCCATCGTGATGCTCGAGAACATCGTGCGCCACATGGAGAAAGGAGAGCCGCCGCTAGCCGCGGCGTTCGACGGGGCGCGGGAGGTCGGGTTCACGATCCTGTCGATGACGCTGTCGCTGGCGGCGGTCTTCATCCCGGTGCTCTTCATGGGCGGGATCGTGGGCCGGTTGTTCCACGAGTTCGCCGTGACCATCGGCTCCGCCATTCTCGTGTCCGGGCTCGTGTCGCTGACCCTGACGCCGATGTTGTGCAGCCGCTTCCTGCGGCCGTCGCGCGAAGCGCACCACGGGAAGCTGTACGAGCAGTCGGAGCGCGTGTACCAGGAGGTACTGGGCTGGTACGAGCGCAGCCTCGACTGGGTGATGAACCGCCGCCCGGCGGCGATGGCCTTCTCGGCGGCCATCCTGCTCGGCACGGGCCTCCTGTTCGTGGCCGTCCCGAAGGGCTTCCTTCCGAGCGAGGACAACTCCCAGATCTTCGGGACCACGGAAACCGTCGAGGGCACGTCGTTCGACGACCTGGTGAGCCATCAGCTGCAGGTGATGGCGGTGCTGCAGCAGGATCCCAACGTGGTGGGCACGATGTCGTTCCTCGGCGGCGGCGGCACGATCAACCAGGGGCGCGTCTTCATGCAGCTCAAGCCCCGCTCGCAGCGCCGCGTGAGCGTGGACGACCTGATCCGCTACTTCAATGACAAGCTGGCCGGGATCCCCGGGATCCAGGTATTCCTCCAGAACCCGCCGCCCATCCAGATCGGCGGCCGCCGCACGAAGAGCCTGTACCAGTTCACGCTCCAGAGCCCCGACCGGATCGGGTTGTACGACAACGCGACGCGGCTGGCGACTCAGCTCCGCAAGCTGCCGGATTTGCTGAACGTCACGAGCGACGTGCAGATCTCGAGCCCGCAGGCCACGGTGACCATCAACCGGGACCGGGCCGCAGCGCTCGGCATCACGGCCGAGCAGGTGGAAGAGGCGCTGTACAACGCCTACGGGGCGCGCCAGGTCTCGACGATCTACACGGCGACCAACCAGTACTGGGTGGTGATGGAGCTCTTGCCCCAGTACCAACAGGACCTGTCGGCGCTGAACCTCCTGTACATCCGCTCGCGCACCGGCACGCTGGTGCCGCTCGCGTCCATCGCCACCCTGGGCTCGAGCGTGGGCCCGCTCACGGTGAACCACGCGGGGCAGCTGCCTTCGGTCACGATTTCGTTCGACCTGCGGCAGGGAGTCGCCATCGGCACCGCCGTCACGCAGGTGCAGCGCATCGCGCAGCAGTCCCTGCCCTCCAGCATCACGACGAGCTTCGCCGGCACCGCGCAGGCGTTCCAGTCGAGCCAGGCGGGCCTGCTGCTGCTGCTGATCCTTTCCGTGCTCGTGATCTACATGGTGCTCGGCATCCTGTACGAGAGCTTCATCCACCCGCTCACCATCCTGTCGGCACTGCCGTTCGCGGCATTCGGGGCGCTCCTGACGCTGCTCATTTTCCGGGTGGACCTCAGCGTGTACGCTTTCGTCGGCGTCATCATGCTCGTCGGGCTCGTGAAGAAGAACGGGATCATGATGATCGACTTCGCGCTCGAGGCGCAGCGTACGGAAGGCAAGTCGCCGCGGGATGCGATCCTGCAGGCGTGCAGCATCCGGTTCCGGCCGATCATGATGACCACGATGGCGGCGCTGATGGGCACGCTGCCGATCGCCCTGGGGGTGGGCACGGGCTCCGAGTCCCGCCGGCCGCTCGGCATCGCCGTGGTGGGCGGGCTCGCGTTCTCGCAGCTCGTCACGCTGTATGTGACGCCGGTGATCTACACCTACCTCGACACGCTGCAGCAGCGCCTGGGGAAGTTCTCGCTGGTGCGCCCGGCGCCGGCCCGTCCGCTACCCGGGGGCGCGCCGGCGGACTGACGGCGAGGACCGCCGTGGAGCCCTACTCCTTCGGTTTGACCAGCTCCCGGAAGGGTGCATAGTCGCGCAGCGCTTCGAACGCGAGATCGACGTGCAGCGCGTGGGCGTGTGGGTACCCCTGTGCGAACGCGTCCCGGAGGAGGGCGACGGCTCCCTCCCGCTCGCCGAGCAGCGCCTGGATGCGCGCCCGCCAGACCGCGTGCCGCCCGAAAATATAGGGCCGCTTCACTCCCGCGAGTGCACTGTCGACGCGGAGTGCCTGCTCGCGGTTTCCTTGGCGTGCTGCGATAGCCCCCAGGTACCCGAGATAGTCCATCTGGTCCCACCCGTCCCCCATTACGGCGGCGGCCGCGAGGGAGTCGCTCCGGCCCGGCCCCCTCCTCGCCGCAAGGCGCTCGAATTCACGCCGCGCGTCATCGAGCCGTCCCGCCGTGTAGGAAACGAGCGCGACGCGATAGCGGTGCGGCTCGGATGCCACCTCCGCGGGCGGACGGGTGGCCAGCCAGTCGCGAGCCTGGGCTAGCACCGTGTCTCCTTCCGTGGGATGACCGTGTGCGCGCAGCTCGACCGCGGCAAGCAGCAACGCATCCGCCGGCGTCCAGCCCTGTGAGGGTGGAAGGTTCACGCTCGCCGCGAGCCGGCGAGTCACCTCCTCCGCTCGGCCGAGCGCCGCGAGAGCTCGGATCTGCGTGGTCAGGACCTGCGGGTTGTCGGGAAACCGGCGCGCGCCTTCGAGCGCCTGCTTGAGCTCGCGGCGATGGTCGCCCAGCTGGTGCAATGCGGTGGTGAGGTCGTACCAGTACACCCACCAGCCGTGGGTGAATCCGCGGTCGGGACCGAGCGCCATCAGGGCGTTCACCGCCTCGCGCGGACGATTGAGCGCCATCGCATCCTCGGCGACCAGGTAGAGGGTCTCGGACGCGGGCGCGAGGTTCGCCATTCCGCGCGCGGCGCGGAGCGCCTCGACCGCATCACCCCGGCACGTCGCCAGCACCCACGCCAGGTAGGACCGGTCGAGCGGAGCGAGCCGCCCGGCGTGCGGCTCCAGGGCGTGGCCGATGGCATCCGCTGCCGCAAACTCGCCGAGGTTCATGTGAGCGTTGGCGGCGAAGATGAGGGGCAGCCGGAACGTCGTGTCTACCGCCGACGCCCGCTCGAAGTGTGCGATCGCCCCGCGCATGTCGAACTGGACGAACCGGTCCAAGCCCGCGATGAACTCCTGGTAGGCCTGGAAGTTGGGCGGTTGACTGGCGGTCGTCGCCCAACGGCTGAGGCGCGAGTCGAACAGCGTCGCCAGCACGGCCATGACACGCTGGCGCAGGGCTTCGACCGCGGTGAGCGGCTGAGCCAGCGGCCCGGCGACCGGATCGAGGGCGCGCAGGACCTTGCCGTCCGCGGCCGCCGAGATCTGGATCTGAAACCGGACGCTGTCCGCCTGGCGGTAGTAGGCGCCCCAGACCACCGTGCCGGCACCGGTCTCCCGGCCGAGTGCACGGAGCCCGGCGGCGTCGAGGTGGCCGGGACCGTGCTGTCCCGACGCCAGCGACGCGGTCATCACGGACATCGAGGGGACGACCTCGACGAGACCGGTCTGCGCGAGCCCCTGGGTCACCCAGTCGGCCGCCATGTGGCCGAGGTTGTCGAGCGCCGGGTCGCCGGTGTGATTCTCGATCACGGCCACGACGACCCGACGCTGGTTGAGATCCGGCGCCCGGCCGCGCAGCACCACGGCCGCACCGCCGAGACCGACCGCCAGGAGCCCCGCTCCCGCGAGGACTCGGCGCCCCCGCCGCCCCGCGAGGATTCCCCGCGTGGGGACGCTCGTGCGATGGGGGGATCCCCCGAGCGCCGCCGCCAGCGCTCCGGCCGTGGGGAAGCGATCGTCGGGGAGCGGGGCGAGCGCCTTCGAGACCGCGTGTTTCACGGCCCGGGCGACGTTGGCATCGGCCCGGCGCAGCGCAGGACTCGACTCCAGCGCGCTCCAGTTGTGGATCAGCCGCTCGGTGAGGCTCATGACCCGCGGCTCACCGGCCAGCATCTCGAACAGCACGCACCCGAGGCTGTAGACGTCGGTCCGCGCGTCGAGCTGGCCGCTGCCGATCGCCTGCTCGGGGCTCATGTAGCCGGGGGACCCCATCGACTGACCGGTCTGCGTGAGCGTCAGTGTGCCGGCGGCGCTGATCGCGCGCGCGATCCCGAAGTCGGCGACGATGGCGTGGTCGCCCGTCAGCAGAATGTTCTCGGGCTTGATGTCGCGGTGAATGATCCCCTGTGCGTGCGCGAACCCGAGCGCGTCCGCCACGTCGCGCGTGATGTGGAGTGCGTCCGCGAGCGCGAGCTTGCGCTCACGCAGCAGGCGATGCCGCAGCGACTCCCCTTCTACGTACGGCATGACGTAGTAGAACAGTCCGGCCGCCTCCCCGGCCGCAAAGATCGGGACGATGTGGGGATGGCTGAGCTTGGAGGACAGGTCCACTTCGCGGATGAACCGCTCGCGCAGCAGGCGGGTGCTGATCTCCGGGTCGAGCACCTTGATCGCCACGCGGCGACGCGGGTGCTGCTCCACCGCCAGGTAGACGCGGGCCATGCCGCCGGCGCCGATCTGGCGCTCCACGTCGAAGCGCGGGGCGAGACTTTCGCGGAGCGAATCGAGGACGTCGAGCATCGCCGTCAAGTTAGCGTTGGGTGGCGGGCGAGGCGAGCGACGCGGGGGCTACTGGCCGATTTTGCGCCGGGAGCTACAATTTCTGGGTGAACAGCGGGAATCCTGTGCGGAGCTCTCCCTACCTGCGCCTGGCGGCGTACTACGCGGCGCTCGGCGCCGCCGTCTGGCTGCTGATCACGCTGTTCCCCGCCCTGCCGGGACTGCTCGACCACTTTCGCGAAATCTCCGTGCTGGGCATCGCCGCCGCGCGCCGCGGCCGCGACCTGGAGCAGGTCGTCGGGCCCAGCGCGCAGACGCTGTCGCAAGGCGCGTGGGCGCTGATCACGCTGCTGTCGATGCTCACCGCGCTCCTGCTCGTGCTCCCCGTCGCGTGGGTCTACATGGTCACCAAGCGGCGCTCGGGCTACGATCAGTCGGTCGTCCAGACGGTCATCATCCTGCCGATGACCGTCGCTGGCACGGTCATCCTGGTGCAGAACAGCCTGGCGCTCGCGTTCGCGCTCGCCGCCATCGTGGCGGCGGTACGGTTCCGCAACACGCTCAAGGACACGAAGGACGCGGTCTACATCTTCCTCGCCCTCGCCGTCGGCGTTGCCGCCGGCGTGTTCGCGCCGACCGTCGCCGCGGTCATGTCCGTCGTCTTCAACGCGGTGGTCCTCACTCTGTGGCAGTTCAACGTCGGAAACATCTACGCCGACCGGCTCGGCGCGGACCGCGCCGCGCGGCTGGAGCCTCACCTCGCAGCCGCAGCCGACGACAAGAAGAAGAAGCGCTTCAACGGGGCCTTGGTGATCCACGCGGCTCGCCTCGAGCCGGCGCAGCGCGTGGCGGAGGCCCTGCTCGACGACCAGGCGAAGCGCTGGAAGCTCGCGGAGATCGTCCCCTCGGACCGCGGCACGTCGACCCTCGAGTACCTGATCCGGGTCAAGGACGACGCCGTCGCGGCAGCCCTGGTCGACGACCTCAAGGCGCAAGGTGCGCCGGACATCGTGGCCGCCGAGTTCCGCTCGCTCCGGGGCCTCAAGCCGGGCAAGGAGGAGTGAGGCACCCCGCGCGGTGGCGGCTCGCGCTCCTGGCGTCGCTCGGCATCGGGTTGCACGGCTGCGGCGCCGGGGGACTGGCGAGCGCCAGCGCCGCGCCCGTCCCGGCCGCTCCGCGGGCTGAAGTCGACGTCACGCTGTTCTTGATCGGGGACGCCGGCGCCCCAGCGGCGCCCGCCGATTCCGAGCCCGTCCTCAGGGCGCTGCGAGCGGCGCTGTCCGTCGCGCCACACCCGGTCGTCGCCTTTCTGGGCGACAACATCTACCCCCGCGGCATGCCGGACTCGAGCGCGGCCGACAGACCCGAGGCCGAGCGGCGCCTCAGCGCGCAGCTCCGCGTGCTCGGCGCGACCGGTGCGCGCGGCATCTTCGTGCCGGGCAATCATGATTGGGATCGTCACGGGCCAGGAGGATGGGACGCCGTCCGGCGCGAGGAGCGCTTCATCGCCGCGGCGGGCGGCACGGGGGCCGCGCTCCTGCCTGCTGGCGGGTGCCCGGGTCCCGCCGTAGTCGACGTCGGCAAGGTGGTGCGGCTCGTGGCCCTCGACACGCAGTGGTGGCTGCATAACGGGACGAAGCCCGAAGACCCTACGTCGTCATGTCCCGCGGAT
>QHUL01000092.1 GCA_003222115.1 Gemmatimonadota bacterium
ATGTCAACGCCCTGCTCGCGGCCCTGCCGCCGGGATCCATTCCGGCGTTTCCTAACACGCCGCCGCGACCAACGAGCGCGACCGCGCCGTTCGGCGCGTTCTTCAGCCTCGACGGCATCCACCCCAGCGCGGTGACCCACAAGGCCATAGCCAACGCGCTCATCCAGACGATCAACGGCTACTTCGGCACGTCGCTCCAGGCGATTCCCTGACGCGAACCGAACCCGCGCCATGGGGTAGCGAACACGGCATCCGCTCATCGGCGGGTGCCGTTTTGCTGATGCCACTTGTCCGGCTGCTCCTCCTCCTGGTCGTGGCGGCGAGCGCGACCACCGCCCTCGCCGCTCAGGCCGTGGAGCGCACCGACATCCCCCGCCGCGGCACGCTGCGCGTGACGGTCGACCCGCGCATCATCACCTGGGACCGGCAGTACACCAACGGAACCGCGTGGCAACCGTTGGGCGCGCCGCTCACCGGCGACACCGTGGGCTCGGCCGCGATCCCGAGCGTCGCGCGGATCGAGCAAGACGTGCGCACCGCGAGCGGGCTCTCGGGGTTCCTCGCGAGCCTCGGCAAGGGCCTGTTCAGCGTGCGGCAGGAGCGGCGCACGTTCCCCATCAGCGCCGAGCTGGGCGTGACGGACCGGCTCGCCGTGTCGGTGATGGTCCCGATCGTGCGCGTCGCGACGCGGACCCGGCTGCAGCTCTCCCCCACCGGCAGCAACCTGGGAGCGAACCCGCTCGCGACCCAGGCCGGGGCCGACGTCGCCTACACGGACTTCTTCACTCAGTTCGACGATGCCCTCACCCAGCTCGCCGACAGCATCGCCGCCGGACACTACGGTTGCCCCCCGTGCCCCCAGGCCCAGGCGCTCGCTGCGCAGGGAGCGGCGGTCCGCGACGCGCTGCGCCGTACGGTGTACGGCGTCGGCACCACCGGGTCGCCGTTCGTACCGCTCGCCCAGTCCGACGCGGGACTGGCCATCGGGACCACGGTCGGCACCATCCAGCAGGACCTGGCTACCGCCTACAACATCCCGAGCTTCACCGATCCCTTCCTGCTCTCCGTCGACTCCCTCAATCCGGACCGCATGGCGGCCCTGCTCGCCGATCCGGTTCTCGGATACGGGTACCGCTTCAGCCCGTTCCGGAACAGCTTCCGCATCGGCCTGGGCGATGTCGAGATCGGGGCGAAGTACCGGATCGTGACGGGCTCGCGCTACGCCGTCGCAGTCGCGGGAACGGTGCGGCTCCCCACGGCCGGCCGCGACTTCGCGGATGACCTGCTGCGGCAGTCGCTCGGCGACCACCAGCTCGACGTAGAGGCACGCCTCATTCAGGAGCTGACCGTGGCCGGGCGGGTGTGGCTCAACCTGGCCGTGCGCGCCGGGGTGCAGCGGCCGGGCACGCGCTTCGTCCGGGTGGCGCCGCCCGCGGCCGTGCTGGTTCCGGCCCAGGCGGGCGTGCTGTTGAGCTGGGATCCGGGGGACTACGCGGCCGTGGACTTCGCGCCGCTGTACCGCTTCAATCCTCGGTTCGCGGCCGGGCTGACGCTGGGCTACTGGTCGCGCGGGCGAGACCACTTCACGTTCCGCACCTCACAGGATTCGACCGACCTGGAGACGCGGCTCGGCACGGCGACCTCGGCCGCAGTGCTCGATCAGGGGACGTCGGAGCGCTGGGTGCGGGTGGGGGCCGCGGTGACGTTCGTGGGAGCGAGCGTGGAAGGCGGGTTCTCGGTGGAGCAGACCATCAGCGGCAGCGGCGGCCGCGTGCCGGCCGCGACCGTGTTTCGGATCGTGCTGCGGAAGGCGTGGAAGGTCTTTGGGAGCGGGCGCTGACGCTACCCGCGCTCGCGGTCGGAAAGATCGCCCCACTGGAGCTTCTTGCGCATCCGGGCGAAGAACCCTTCCGGGCCGAGGCGGACGAGGTGAACCGGCCGGTCGGCTCGCTTGACAAGCAGGCGCTCGCCCTGCTGCATGGTGGTGCCGACCTGACCGTCGAACGAGAGGAGCACCTCTTCGGTCCAGGGCGGAATCGGCTCGACCGAGACCTGGGCCGCGGACGGCACGACGAGGGGTCGCACGGCGAGGGTGTGCGGGCAGATCGCCGTCACGACGATCGCGTCCACTCCCGGCACGACGATGGGCCCCCCGGCCGAGAGCGAATAGGCCGTCGAGCCGGTGGGGGTGGAGACGATGATGCCGTCCGCCGAGTACTGCCCGACCTCCTCGCCGTCCACGGCCACGCGTAGCCGGACGACGCGCGCCACGCCGCCCTTGTGCACGACGACGTCGTTCAGCACGAGGGCCTCGGTGCGGCTCTTCCCCTGCTTATCCACGATGCACGGCTCCAGCGCGAGCCGCGATTCGGTGGCGTAGGCGCGCCGCACCAGGGCGTCGAGCGCCCAGTCGAGGGTCTGCGCGGTGGCCGTGGTGAGAAAGCCGACGCGGCCCAGATTGACGCCGAGGATGGGGGTGTCGGCGCCGTTCAGCACGCGCGCCCCGCGCAGCAGCGTGCCGTCGCCGCCGAGCGTGACGAGGCAGTCCAGGCTGCGCGACCCGTCGAGCAGCGCCGGCCGCGGATCGGGCCACAGCGGCTGGATGCGCTCTTCGGTGAAGTAGGTGAAGGCGAGCCGCGGGGCCAGCTGGGCGAGGTGCGCGAGGATGCTCTTGAGATCGCGATAGCTCGGGTTCCCGACCACCCCGACGTTCATGAGGGCGTGAGCGACTCCTCGGCGGCGAGCGCGCGAATCCGCGCGGCGATCCCGGGCCCGGTGAGCCCGACCTCGGCGAGCTGCTGGGCCCGCGGCGCGTGCTCGTAGGTGCGATCGGGGACCCCGAGCGTGACGACGCGCACCTCGGGCGCCGTGGTCTGCACGACGGCCGCGAGCGCGGCGCCGAATCCGTTGACGACGGTCCCGTCTTCGATGGTGACGAGCAGCCGGTGCTCGCGTACCAGCGCGTCCAGCAGCGCGCGGTCCATCGGCTTGAGGAAGCGGCAGTTCACGACGCTCGGGTCCAACCCCTCGGCGACGAGCTCGGCGGCCGCCGCGAGGGCGGGCTGGCACATCACGCCCACCGCGAGCAACGCGCACTCCCGGCCCCGCCGCAGCACCTCCCACGTTCCGTAGGGTACCGGGGCCACCTCGGCCGCCGGCGGCGCCTCCCCCGGTGCCTTGTCGCGCGGGTAGCGCAGCGAGAACGGCCCGTCCGCGTGGGCCAGCGCGCAGCGCAGCAGGCCGATCAGCTCCGCTCCGTCCCGCGGGGCCGTGACGGTGAAGTTCGGCACCGCGAGCAGGTAGGCGATGTCGTACAGCCCCATGTGCGTCTGGCCGTCCTCGCCGACCATGCCGGCGCGGTCGAGACAGAAGATCACCGGCAGCTGCTGAATCGCGACGTCGTGTACGATGCTGTCGTAGGCGCGCTGCAGGAAGGTCGAGTAGATCGCCACCACGGGCCGCACGCCCTGCGTCGCCAGGCCCGCGGCGAACGTGGTGGCGTGGGCCTCGGCGATCCCGACGTCGAAGAAGCGATCCGGCCATTTCTTCTGGAACGCGCTCGTCCCCGTCCCCGACGGCATCGCCGCCGTGATCGCCACGACGTCCGGGTACTCGGCGGCGAGCTGCGTGAGCGCTTCGCCGAAGATCTTGGTCCATTGCGGCGGGCCGGGGTTCGCGGGCTTCAGCTGGCCCGTCACCGGGTCGTAGGGGGCGCGCGCGTGGTACTTCTCCAGGTCCGGCTCGGGAAGCGGGAAGCCCTTTCCCTTCTCCGTGATGACGTGCACGACGCGCGGGCCCTTGAGCGTCTTCACGAGGGCGAACGTCTGCACCATCTGGTCGATGTCGTGCCCGTCGATCGGCCCGAAATAGCGGAATCCGAGCTCCTCGAACAGCATCCCCGGCGACCAGAGGTTCTTGATGCTCTCCTCGACGGTCTTGGCGAAGTCCACGAGCTTCTGCCCGCCCACCACGTGCGACGCCGCCTCGATCAGGTGCTTCACCTTCTCCCGGATGCGCACCGTGACCGGACTGGCGATGATCGAGCCCAGATACCGGTTGATGGCGCCGACGTTGGGAGCGATCGACATCCCGTTGTCGTTCAGCACCATGATGATGTCGCGGCCGGAGTGGCCCGCGTTGTTCATGGCCTCGTAGGGCAAGCCGCAGGTGAGCGCGCCGTCGCCCACCACCGCCACCACCTTGTAGTCCTCACCCTTGAGGTCGCGCGCCGCCGCCATGCCGAACGCGGCGGAGAGCGCGGTCCCCGCGTGCCCCGCCCCGAACTGATCGTGCCCGCTCTCACTGCGCCGCAGAAACCCCGACAGCCCTCCCGGCTGGCGCAGCGTGGGGAGCCGGTCATTCCGCCCGGTCAGGATCTTCCAGGGATAGCCCTGGTGCCCCACGTCCCACACGATGCGATCGCGTGGCGACTCGAACGAGTGGCACAGCGTCACCGTCAACTCGACGACGCCCAGCCCCGCGCCGATGTGCCCTCCGGTCTGGGACACGACCTCGATCAGGCGCTGCCGCACTTCATCGGCGAGGGCGGGAAGCTGATCGCGTCTCAGGCGCCTGACGTCTTCCGGACCGTGGATCGACTCAAGGAGAGGCACGGTGCCCTTTCCCATTAATTCGGCCTCGTCACCACGTAATGCGCCAGTTCCACGAGCGTAGGAGAAGCTAACCCCGCCTGCCGCAGCCGGTCTACGGCCCGCGCGGCGAGCCGCTCCGCCTCCGCCCGGGCGTCGCCGACGCCAAGCACGCTCACGAACGTCGACTTGGCGAGGGCCGCGTCCTTGCCCGCCGTCTTTCCGAGCTGCACCGAGCTCGCCGTCGCATCGAGGATGTCGTCGCAGATCTGGAAGGCGAGTCCCAGGTCGGCGCCGTAGCCGCGCAGCGCGGCGCAGGCGGAGGGAGCCGCTCCCCCCGCGAGCCCCCCGATCACGCACGACGCGGCGATCAGGGCCCCGGTCTTGCGCCGGTGGATCTCCTCGAGCGCCGCCACCGGCGCGCGCACCCCTTCCGCTTCCAGGTCGAGCGCCTGCCCTCCGATCATGCCGCCCGCCCCGGCGGCCCGAAACAGCTCCAGCGCGATGGCGCGCCGGCGCTCGGAGTCCGGCGCGAGCGTCGCCAGCCCCACGGCCAGCACCCGGGCGGCGAGGGCGACCATGTGGAACCCGGCGCGCGTGGCCGTCGGGACGTCGAAGGCGCGGTGGGTGGTCGGCCGGCCACGCCGCAGGTCGTCGTTGTCCATGCACGGGAGGTCGTCGTGCACCAGGGAGTAGGCGTGTACCACCTCGACCGCAGCGGCGAGCTCGGCGACGGCCGCCGCGGCCCCGCCCCCCCCCACCGCCTCGTGGCAGGCGAACACCAGCGTGGGGCGCAGTCGCTTTCCCTCCGAGAGGAGGCTGTAGCGGACGGCGGCGGGAACGGGCGGTGGCCAGAGGCCGTCCAGGCTCTCCCCCCAGCGCGCCAGCACCGCATCCACGCGAGCGCGGGCGTCCGAGAGATACAGCTCGAGCCCGCGGCTAACCGTCGAAGTCTTCAACCTTGGGCTTGCCGGCGTGGGTCGCGAGCACCTGGCGAATCCTGGCCTCGGCGGCCGTGAGGCGCTCGCGCGCCTGGCGCAGGCGCTCCACGCCCTCCTCGAACAGCTGCAGCGCCGCGTCCAGGTCGAGGTCGTGGCTCTCGAGCCGCCGCACGATCTCCTCCAGCCGCTCGAGCTGCTCCTGGAAGCTCGACTCGGCCATCAGGACTCCCGCACCCGGGCCGGCACGTCCCCGTCCACGACGCGCAGCCGGAACGCCAAGCCGGGTGGGAACTGCGCCACCCGCCTCAGGACGCGGCCCTCGGCGTCCCGGGCGACCGCGTACCCGCGCTCCAGGGTCTTGAGTGGGGACAAGGCATCGAGCTGACCGCTGACGCCTGAAAGCTGATGGCCCCAGCGCTCGAGCCGGAGCGCCATCGCGACGCCGAGCCGGTCGAGCGTGCGGTCGCAGCGCCGGGCGACCTCGTCCGAGCTGGCGGCGAGCCCGCGCGCGAGGCGCGAGCCCAGATCCGTCAGGTGCTGCAGCAGGTCGGCACGATCGGGGGTCGCCGCCGCCGCGGCGGCGGAGGGAGTGGCCGCACGATGGTCGGCGACGAGGTCGCACAGCGTGACGTCGGTCTCGTGCCCCACGGCCGAGATCACGGGGACAGGCACGGCGGCCACCGCGCGCGCCACCTGCTCGTTGTTGAAAGTCCACAGGTCCTCCGCCGCGCCGCCACCCCGGCCCACGATCGCCACGTCCACCGCCTCGAGCCGCCCCACCAGCGCCAGCGCACGGCACACGTCCGCCACCGCGCCGTCGCCCTGGACCCTCGTGGGGATCACGAGGAGCTCGGCCGGCGGCCAGCGCCGGCGGGTCACCGCGATGATGTCGCGCAGCGCCGCCCCGTCCGGGCTGGTGACGACGGCGATGCGCCGCGGATACCGGGGGAGCGGCCGCTTACGCGCGGGGTCGAGCAGGCCGTCCCGCGCGAGCGCGGCCTTCGCCTGCTCCAGGGCCAGCTTCCACAGCCCGCCGGCCTCGGTCGAGAGCAGCTCGAGCACCGTGAGCCGAAACTCGCCCTTGTCCTCCCACACCGTCGGCCGGCCGAACGCGTACACCTGCATGCCGTCGCTCGGCGGCGCGGGCAGCCGCCGGTTGTCGCGCCCGAACATGACGCAGCGCAGCTGCGCGGTCTTGTCGCGCAGCGCGAAGTACCAGTGCCCGCTTTGCCAGACCTTGAGGCCGCTCACCTCGCCCCGCACCCACAGCGGGGGCAGGCCGGCCTCCATCACGGCGCGGGCGCGGCGCGTGACCTCGCCGACCGTCCACGCCCCCTCCGCGGATGCCGCAGCGAACAGATCTAGCGTGGCTCCCCCTCCCCCTCCCTCTCCCCTACCCCGACCCACTGCCGTGCCGCCTGCACGGTGTTGTAGAGCAACATCGTGATCGTCATCGGTCCGACGCCCCCGGGGACCGGTGTAATCGCCCCGGCGACCTTCTTCACCTCGTCGAACTTCACGTCGCCCACCAGCCGGTAGCCCTTCTTCAGCGACGGATCGTCGATGCGGTTCACGCCGACGTCGATGACCACGGCACCCGGCTTCACCATGTCGCCCGTGACGAACTCGGGCTTGCCGATCGCGACGATGAGGATGTCGGCCTGCCGGGTGACGGCCTTGATGTCGCGGGTGCGCGAGTGGCACACCGTGACGGTGGCGTTGCCGCCGGGGCCGTCCTGCAACAGCAGCGCCGCCATGGGCCGCCCCACGATCGTCGAGCGACCTACGATCACGGCGTGCTTGCCGGTCGGGTCCAGCTCGCTCCGCACGAGCAGCTGCTGCACGCCGTAGGGCGTGGCGGGGCGGAACCCCGTGGGGTCGCCGGTCGAGACCTTGCCGACGTTCTCGGGATGGAATCCGTCCACGTCCTTCCCGGGATCGACGCGGTGCAGCACCCGCTGGGTCGTGATGTGCTTGGGGAGCGGCAGCTGCACCAGGATCCCGTGGATCTTGTGGTCCGCGTTGAGGCGCTCGATGAGGGCAAGCAGCTCGGCCTCGGTCGTCTCCGCGGCGAGTCGCAGGGTCTCGTGGTACACGCCGGCCTCGTCGCAGGCCTTGCCCTTCATGCGGACATAGGTGTGCGAGGCCGGGTTTTCGCCCACCAGCACGG
Source organism: Gemmatimonadota bacterium (assembly GCA_003222115.1). Taxonomy (GTDB): domain Bacteria; phylum Gemmatimonadota; class Gemmatimonadetes; order Gemmatimonadales; family GWC2-71-9; genus AG29. The sequence goes on from QHUL01000092.1 coordinate 7,701, forward strand.
CAGCGAGCCCGGGGGTGACGCCGCGCCGCTTCAGATCGCGGATCTCTCCCTGGAGCTCGCCGCGCATCGCGTTGCCGATGGCGGTGCCGTCGATGAGCCTAGCGGGCAAAATCCACCGCGCGCGTCTCGCGGATGACGACGACCTTGATCTGGCCGGGATACTGCAGCTCGCGCTCGATCTTGCGGGCGATCTGGTCGGACAGCTCGGCCGCCCGGCCGTCGTCGATGGCGTTGGGCGTCACGACGACGCGCACCTCGCGCCCCGCCTGAATGGCGAACACCTTCTCGACCCCCGGGAACTCACCCGCGAGCTGCTCCAGCTGGGTGAGGCGCTTGACGTAGGTCTCGAACGCCTCGCGCCGGGCCCCCGGCCGCGAGCCCGAGACCGCGTCTGCCGCCTGCACGATCACGCTGATCGGCGACTCGTGGGCCACGTCGTCGTGGTGGGCCGCGATGGCGTTGATCACGATGGGATGCTCCCCGTACTTCGTCGCCACCTCCACACCGAGCTCCACGTGCGTGCCGTCGTGCTCGTGCGTGAGCACCTTGCCGACGTCGTGCAGCAGGGCGCCGCGCTTGGCGAGCTGCACGTCGAGCTTCAGCTCCGCCGCCATGATCCCCGCCAGCCAGGTCACTTCCTTCGAGTGCTCGAGCATGTTCTGGCCGTAGGAGGTGCGGTATTTCATCCGCCCGACGAGCTTCAGCAGCTCGGGGTGGAGCCCGTGGATGCCGGTTTCGTAGGCCGCCTGCTCGCCCGCTTCCACGATGCCCGCCTCCACCTCCGCCTGCGCTTTGCGGGCGATCTCCTCGATGCGGCCCGGGTGGATGCGCCCGTCGGCGATGAGGCGCTCCAGCGCAAGCCGCGCCACCTCGCGACGCACCGGGTCGAAGCACGACACGACCACCGTGTCCGGGGTGTCGTCGATGATCACGTCGACGCCGGTCGCGGCCTCGAAGGCGCGGATGTTGCGGCCCTCGCGACCGATGATGCGACCTTTCATTTCGTCGGTGGGGAGGGCGACGGCGGACACGGTCGTTTCGGCGGTGTGATCGGCGGCGATGCGCTGGATCGCGAGCGCCACGATCGTCTTGGCTTCCCGCTCGGCGCTGCGTTTGGCCTGCTCCTTGATATCGCGCGCCAGGGCGGCGCCCTCGCTCCGGGCCTCGTCCTCGAGCCGCCGCTGCAGCTCCTGCTTCGCTTCCTGGGCGCTCAGGCCCGCGATCTGCTCGAGCCTGGCGCGCGCCTCCTGCTCGCGGCTCGCCAGGGACTGCTCGCGCTGCGTGAAACCCCGGTCCCGCCCTTGCAGCTGGCGGTCCCGCTCCTCCAGCGCACCCGCCCGCTCGTCGAGTTGCTGCTCACGCCGCTCCAGCTCGCGGCGCCAGCGCGTGGCCTCTTGCTCCCACGCCTCACGCGCCTGGAGCAGCTCCTCCTTGGCCGTGAGCACGACCCGCTGCCTCGCCTCCTCGAGCAGCCGCTCGCCCTCGGCCGCCGTGGCCCGCGCGGCGGCTTCCGCCACCCGGCGCTCGACCCGGCGTCCGACGATGTAGCTGGCCACTCCCGCAGCGGCGGCGCCGCTCAGGAGGGCGAAGAGCACGGCGGGCCATGCGCCCATGGCATGTATCTCCAACACGCCCCGCTCGGTGGAGCGGGGCGAGGGTGTTCAGCTCGAACTCAGGACCGCCTTGCGCTTCCCCGGCGGCAGCAGCCTCGCCAGATCGTCCGCCAGCGCGGCGAGGCGGGCGGCGACTTCCCGCTCGCCCTTGCGCGCCTGGAACAGCTCGTTCGTGATGTCGAGCGCCGCCAGGATCGCCGCCTTGTGCGTCTCCACGATCGGCCCCTGCGACAGCACCTGCTTCAGCGCGCGGTCCACGTAGGCCGCCACCTCCCGCGTGTACTCGGGGGGCAGGTCGGAGCGCACCGTATACTCCTCGCCTCCGATCATCACCTTGACCGCGTGCTTTTTGGTGCTCACTGTGCCCCGCCTCGCGTCGCGGCGCCGCCCGAACCGCCGGCCGCACGCCCCCCGGCCCCCCCGGCCCCCCCGCCGTTCCCGGCCTCGCGCGCCTGCTCCTCCAGGAAGGTCAGCCGGCCGAGCAGATCGTGCACGCGCAGCTTCGCGCCCTCCACCCGCTGCCGCAGGGTCTTGTTCTCCTGCTCGAGCTCCGCCAGCCGGTTGCGCACCTCGGGATCGAGGCGCGTCGGCCCGCCGCCCGCCCCGCCCCGCAGCTCCTTGAGGTCCGTTTCAGCCTTGAGGGCGCGCGCGCGCCAGCCGGCCAGCTCCTCCGCGACGCCGCGAAGGATCGCCTCCAACTGGTCCACGACCGGCGTATCAGCCCGCTCTCCGTCGTACCCCAAGCTCGTCCTCCAGCGACCGCAGCGCCCGCTCGAGCGCCTGTTCCACCTCCTGCTCTCGCAGCGTGCGAGCGGGGTCGCGGAACGTGCAGTGCCACGCCACGCTGCGGTGCCCGGTCGGGATCCCGGGCCCCCGATACTCGTCGAAGACTTCGACGCGCTCGAGCAGGGCTCCGGCCCCGCGGCGCAGCACGTCGGCCACCGCCGCGGCCGTCACTCCGGCCGGCAGCAGCAGGGCGACATCCCGCTCGACCGGCGGATGCACGAGCAACGCTCGGTACGCGAGCGGCGCCTGATTGCCGGCCCCCACCGCGAGGTCCACCTCCAACCCGAAGAGGGGAGCGGCCCAGACCGGCGCGTCCGCCTGCAGCGCTCCAGCCCAGCCGACCGCCTCGCCGGTCGTTGTCACGGCCTCCCATCCCGTCGTGCCCGCGGCAACTTGTACGCGGGCGGCAGGACACGCCAGCCCGACTGCTAACTCAAAGTGGTGCTTGAGGTCCCATAAGTCCATATCAGGTACCTTCGCACCCTCCCGCCAGTGCGGCGGATGGCGGGCGCCGGTGAGGACCGCGGCGACGCAGGTTCGTTCGTCAGGCAGTCCCTTCCCCTCGACCGTGAGGGAGTCCTTTAGGGTTCCCGCTTCCCCGGTGGTTCCCCCGGCCTTCCACCGGAAGGCCGTGCCGATCTCGAACAGCCGGACGTCCCGGTTCCGGTTGGCCCAGTTGTGCTCGACCCGGCGGACGAGGCCGGGGAGGAGGCGGGTGCGCAGGTGCGTTTCCTCGCTCGAGATCGGGTTCACGAGCGCGACCGCGTCGGGGCCGTCCGCTGGCCCGAGCGGAACGGTGCGCGCCTCGAAGAACCCGGCCCGCGCGAGCTGCTCGCGCACGCGCGACTTGGCGCGCTCGACCGGGGCGTCGGGCACCGTGCCCGGGCGGTACGGCCGCAGCTCGTCCGGGAAGGCGTCGTAGCCCCGTAGCCGGGCGACCTCCTCGACCAGGTCCACGTCGCGGGTCACGTCGGGCCGCCAGCCGGGCACCTGCACTGCCAGGCGATCATCCTTCGGCGCCACGAAGAACCCCACCGACGACAGCAGTCTCTCGATCTCGGCGCGCTCGACCGCGATCCCGAGCAGCCGCGACACGGCCTCGGGGCGAAGGAAGATCGTCTTCTCCTGCACCGGTTGCGGCCACAGGTCGAGGGGCGGCTCGCGCAGCTCCCCGCCCGCCACGGCGGTGATCAGCTCGACGGCGCGGCGCAACGCGTCCGGCATGCCGAGCAGGTCGATCCCCCGCTCGAAGCGGTAGCTCGACTCGCTCGACAGCTCGAGGGCGCGGCGCGTGCGGCGGATGCGCGTCGGCTGGAAGTAGGCGCACTCGAGCACGAGATCGCGCGTGGCCTCGGACACCTCGGACTCGCCGCTCCCCATCACGCCCGCGATGATGGTGGGCCGCTCGGCGTCGCAGATCGCCGTCATCTCGGCCGTGAGCGTGCGCTCGACCCCGTCGAGCGTGACGATCTTTTCCCGAGCCCTGCCGCGTCGCACGATGACGGCCGGGCCCCGCAGCTTGGCCAGGTCGAACGCGTGCAGCGGCTGGTTGAGCTCGAACAGGATGTAGTTCGTGGCGTCGACGACGTTGTTGATCGCGCGTTGACCGACCGAGGACAGTCGGTCCGTGAGCCACCGGGGGCTGGGTGCGACCGTGACGCCGCGGATCACGGCGATCATGTAGCGCGGGGCGCCCTCGGGATCCTCGAGCCGCACCTCGACACCGTCTACCACGCCCGACGTGGCGGGACCGCTCGGGCCGGCGGCCGCGCCGGGCTCGGCGGCCCTCGCGGCCCCACCACCTCGGGCGCTGGGGGCGCGGCGACGGCCGCCGAGGGCGGCGTCCCCGCCGGCCGGAGCCGCGCTCCCAGCGCCCGGGATGGGCGGGAGCTTGACCGTCCCGCCGAGCACCGCGGCGAGCTCGCGCGCGACCCCCTTGTGGCACAACAAGTCGGGCCTGTTGGCGGGGACGTCGATCGCGATCTGGTGGTCGCCGAGGGGGACCGCATCGAGCAGGCGAGTCCCCGGCGCGGCATCCGTGTCGAGCTCCAGGATGCCGGCGTGGTCCTCGCCCAGGCCGAGCTCCCTGGCCGAGCACAGCATCCCGTTCGACTCGACGCCGCGGATCGTCTTGCGCTCGAGCGTGACGCCCCCCGGGAGCACCGCGCCCACCGGCGCGTAGGGGTAGGTCTTCCCGGCCTGCACGTTGGGCGCGCCGCACACCACCTCCACCGGCCCCCCGCTCGCTGGCCCCGCGTCCACGAGGCAGAGGGTGAGCCGGTCGGCGTTGGGATGCCGCTTCACCTCGAGCACGCGGCCGACGAGCACGTCGCTCAGGTCCTGGTGGATCGGCGTGACCGTATCCACCGCCGCGACGTGCATCGTCAGGCGCTCGGCGACGGCGGCCGCGTCGAGCGAGCGCCCGAGCAGCGCTTCGAGCCAGCGGCGGGACACGATCACCGCGCGCCTCCCGCGAACTGCGCGAGGAAGCGCACGTCGCTCTCGAACAGCAGTCGGATGTCGGGAATGCCGTGCCGGGTCATGGCGATGCGGTGCGGGCCCATGCCCCAGGCGAAGCCCGTGTACCGCTCGCTGTTCAGGCCGCAGTTCTCGAGCACGGCGGGATGGACCATCCCCGACCCGAGGATCTCCATCCACCCCGTCTGCTTGCAGGTGGCGCAGCCCGCCCCCTTGCAGATCTGGCACTGCACGTCCATCTCGGCCGAGGGCTCGGTGAACGGAAAGAACGAGGGGCGGAACCGCACCCGCGTGTCGGTCGTGAAGAACCGCCGGGCGAACGCGGTGAGCGTGGCCTTGAAGTCCACGAAGGTGATCCCCTGGTCGACCGCAAGCCCCTCGACCTGCTCGAACACCGGGCTGTGCGAGGCGTCGAACGGGTCGCGGCGATACACCTGCCCCGGGATCACGACGCGGACGGGCGGCGGGTAGCGCTCCAGGGTGCGGATCTGCACGGGCGACGTGTGGGTGCGGAGCAGCACGTCCCCACCCAGATAGAAGGAGTCCTGGGCATCCGTGGCCGGATGGTCCTTGGGGAAGTTGAGCGCGGTGAAGTTGTAGCGCTCGGTCTCGGCCTCCGGCCCGACGGCGCGGGTGAAGCCGAGCTCGTGGAAGATCTCGCAGATCTCGTCCACCACCTGGGTGACGAGGTGGAGACCGCCCCGCCACTGGGCCCGCCCCGGCATGGTGAGGTCGAGGTCGCGGGCGACGCCCGCGGCCGCCTTGAGCGAGCGCTCGCGGGCCGCGAACACCTCCTCGAACTCGCGCTTCAGCGCGTTGGCGGCCGCGCCGGCGGCCTTGCGCTCCGCCGGGGCGAGCTTCGGGACGGCCGCGAGGATCTTGGTGAGCGCGCCGCCCTTCCGCCCCAGGATCTCCGTCTTGAGGTCCTGGAGCCGGCGGTCGTCCGCCTGCGGAACTTCCTGGATACGCTCCCGCAGCGCGTCGATGGCTGCGAGGAGGTCGCGCATGCTCAGAGCGCCTGCCTGGCGACCTCCGCGAGCTGCTGGAACGCCGCGGGATCGCGCACCGCGAGGTCCGCCAACACCTTCCGGTTGATCTCAACGCCGGCGCGCCGCAGGCCGTTCATCATGCGGCTGTACGACAGCGCGTGCAGCCGTGCCGCGGCGTTGATGCGGGTGATCCACAGCCGCCGGAATTCCCCCTTCTTGCGGCGCCGGTCGCGATAGGCGTACTTCGCCGCCCGCTCGACCGACTCCTTCGCGGCCTTCCACAGCTTGCTGCGCCCCCCGAAGTAGCCCTTGGCGAGCTTCATCACCTTGTTCTTGCGCTTCAGGCGCGCGACGTTGCTTTTGACGCGAGGCATGGCCCGGCTCCCTACGCCATCAGCAGGCGCTTGAGGCGGCGTTCGTCCGCGTGCGACACCAGCGCCGCCTTGCGCAGGTGACGCTTCCGCTTGGGGTGCTTCTTGGTCAGGATGTGGCTCTTGTAGGCGTGGTGGCGGCGCAGCCGCCCCCTCCCCGTCAGCCTGACGCGCTTCCGGAGCGCGCGCTTCGATTTCTGCTTCGGCATTGGAATATCCCTTTCAGACATTCAGACGTCAGACATGAGACCTCAGAGACTGACGTCTGACCTCTGATGTCTGATTTCTCTATTTCGGCGCCAACACCATCGACATGTTGCGGCCTTCGAGCTTGGGCTCCTGCTCGATCTTCGCCACGTCCTTGAGTTCGTTCGCGACCCGGTCCAGCACCCCGCGCCCGAGATCGAGGTGGGCCATCTGCCGGCCGCGGTACATCATCGTCACCTTTACCTTGTTGCCGTCCGTGAGGAACTCGCGCGCGTGGCGCGTCTTGAACGCGAAGTCGTGGTCGTCGATCCCGGGACGGAACTTCACTTCCTTGAGATGGATCACGTGCTGCTTCTTCTTGGCCGCCCGCGCCGCCTTCGCCTGCTCGAACTTGAACTTCCCGTAGTCCATGATCTTCGCGACCGGGGGCCGCGCGAGCGGGGCAACCTCGACCAGATCGAGACCGCGTTCCACGGCCGCCGCGAGCGCTTCCTCGATGCTCAACACGCCCAACTGCTCGCCATCGGGCGCGATCACCCGGATCGGACTGATGCGGATCTGCCGGTTGACCCGGACGCGCGGCGCTTTGTTGTTGGTGCTTTCGATCGCCAGGTTCGGTTCTCCTCCTCAAAAAGCGAAAGCGGATTCCGACCGCCCCGGAATCCGCGACGGAGCTTTCAACGGTCAGCCACCAGCCATCGGTCACTGACGGCTGAAAGCTGACGGCTGACGGCTCGTGATCGGAACCCTAGAGCGCTCTCCGGAGCCCGGAGAGGCAGCGGGTGAGGCGCCCGAGGCGCCCGCTTACCCTATTGCGGGCACCAAGTTAGCCCCGGCCGCGCGGCTCCACAAGGCCGAACCCCTTGCCGTCCCGCCCCAGCCGACCCGCTACCAACTCGGGGTCGTGCTCGAACACCAGCAGCCACCCCTCCGCCTCCGCCCGGCCGTACAGCCGCCGCTTGCTCTCCAGCGTCACGAGCGGCTCGAGATCATAGCCCATGATCCAGGGCAACGGCAGATGGGCCGTCGTCGGCACCAGGTCCGCGAGAAAGCACGCGCGCTCGCCCCCGCTCTCCACCAGGACGGACTGGTGGTAGGGGACGTGTCCGGGCGTGGGGATGCAGCGGATGCCAGGCAGCACGTCGACCTCCCCCTCCACCGTCTGGAACCGGACGGACTCGAAGTTGTGCGCGAGATAGCTCGCCTGCGTGCGCTCGTTGGTGTGGCGCGCGAACTCCAGCTCCCCCCGCTGCACCACGTAGGTCGCCTGCGGGAATGCGGGGAGGATGCGCCCCTCGCCGGTACACCAGGTGTTGCCTCCCGCGTGGTCGAAGTGCAAGTGGGTGTTGATCACCCAGCGCACCTCCTCGGGCCGGTAGCCGAGCTCGGCGAGCGAGTCTTCGAGGCGGGTGCGCCCCTCCCGGCCCTCGTTCTCGACGCCGTAGATGTCCTTGAACTTGTCGCCTTCCTTGTTGCCGAGCCCGGTGTCGATCAGCACGAGTCCCGCGTCGTGCTCCACGAGGAGGCAGCGCAGCGCCAGCGGGATGCGGTTGCGGTCGTCCGGGGCGATGCGCCGCTCCCACAAGGGCTTCGGCACCACGCCGAACATGGCCCCGCCGTCCAGGTGCTGCATCCCGGCTTCGAGCGCATGGCAGGTCAGGCGGCCGACCTTGAAAGTCGTGTGAGGCATCAGTCCAATGCGGAATGCGGAGTGCGGAATGCGGAGTGTGAAGGGAGGCATCCATGGGCAGGCGCCCCCCCATGCAAACTCCGCACTCCGCACTCCGCACTCCGCACTCTCCCGAGTTCCTCCAGCGTCCCCGCCCCCTGCTCCTTCGCGATCGCCACCAGCCGCTGCAGGATCCTGGCCGCGGCCATCGCGTCCGGACCCGCCCGGTGGCGGCGCTCGATCTCGATCCCGAAGAACTGCGCCAGGGTGTCGAGACTGCGCGACTCGAGGGCCGGGAGGAGCCGCCGCGCCAGCCGCAGGGTGCAAACCCGGGGGCCCTGGAGCACGAGCGAGCGCGCGCGCTCGAGCTCGACCAGGAGGAACGTCCAGTCGAAGCGCACGTTATGGGCGACGAACACGGCTCCCGTGAGGTGGTCGAGCAGGCGATCGGCCACGGCGGCGAAGCAGGGCGCGGCGCGCAGCGCGGCGGCGTCGATGCCGGTGAGCTGGGAGACGAACGGCCCGACCGCGACGCCGGGATTGACGAGGGTCTCGAAGGCCGGCGTGACGCGATCGCGCTCGAGCACCGCGACCGCGATCTCGATGATGCGGTCGCCACGTCGCGGGCTCGTACCCGTGGCCTCCACGTCCACCACGGCAAAGCGGCAGGCGTCGAGCCCCGGGCTCGCCGCCGCGGCCGCGAGCGTCCAGCGACCGTCCGGCAGCCGGGACACGCGCGGGTCCGCGCCCACCAGCGTCGTCGCCACCCGCTCGGCGATCGCCCTCGGGGCGCGCGCCAGGCCCAGCACCTCGCGCGCCAGCACGAGGCTCGACGCGGGCCCGGCCTCGAGATAGGCCAGCGCCCGACCCGAGAGGCTCGAGGAGGAGACCGCGGCGAGGCCGTTCAGACGTCGTCGCGCCGCAGGGGCAGCGTCATGCACCGCGGCCCGCCGCCGCCGCGCACCAGCTCGCTGCCCTCGATCGTGATCGCGACCCGCTCCCCCTCCTTCACCCCGTCGTCGCCCGAGAGCAACTGCGCCGCGCTCACGACCCTGAACCCGCCGTGCTCGAGCTCGCACACCGTGGCCTCGTTCCGCTCGTAGGCGATCACCACGCCCGGTCGGGCGGCGAAGAAGTTGCAGGCGCTCGCCCACTGCTCGCGCTCCTGCAGCGTGCGGTTGTTGCCCCCGCAGAAGATCGGCTCGAGCGGCTGATTCACGGCCTGCATCGCCGCGAAGAAATTCGGGACCTCCTTCACGCCCTTGGACTTCTTGCGACGGTGCAAGACCGCCAGCCGCTCCGGCCCCACGAAATGGGGCGGGTACACGCAGCACAGCTCCCGGTCGAGCTGTGTGAAGATCATGTCGAGATGGATGGCCGTGCGCTCGGCCGGCATGACGACGACCACGACGTCCGTCACGCCGCAGTGCTCGAATGCGACGTCGCAGAGATGGTCGAGCGCCGCCGGGCTGGAGCGCTCGCTGAAGCCCAGCACCAAGAGGTCGGGGCGGATCGGGTGCACGTCCCCACCCTCCAGGGTGTAGTTGTTCCGCTTCTCCTCGGATCCGTCGTACAGGATCCCCGCGTTCTCCAGCTTCTCGTGATACCGGAACAGCGCCTTGATGAGGAGCTCCTCGGTCCAGCGCACGCCGTAGCGCATCGAGCCAATGATCGAGTGCGCCCCGATCACGATGCCCACGTCCCGCGTGAAGAACAGGTTGGGGAGCGGCGGCAGCGCGTATCCCGCCTCGTTCAACGCCCGCGCAATGGGCCCCGCCTCCTCGAGCGCGCCCTCGACCATGAGGGACACGAGGTCCTCGGGGGCCAGCTGGGCCAGCCGCCGCGCCAGGGCGTCCGAGGGCACCACCTCCAGGGCCCGGGTCACCAGGAACTCCCGCACGTCGGGCCGGGCGACGAGCTCCGTCAGCAAATCCCGCACCTCGTACACGTCCGCGAACCGCTCCAGCACCGCCACGAGCTGACGGTGCTCCCGCTGCGCCAGGTCGATGTCGATGATGTCGTCGTAGAGGTAGTCTTCGCGGTTCCCCGGCGTCACCGCGACGAGCTCGCGACCCGGCGTGTGCACGAGCACGGCCCGGAGCGGGCCGATTTCGGAGGTGACGTGGACGGGCGGCATGCGGGGGAATCTAACCGAGCGTCGGCGCGCCGGCCAAGAACGCGCCAGCCCGACGTTACGGAGCGCCTGGAAAGAGAATGCGGAGTGCGGAGTGCGGAATGCGGAATTGCAATGCGAGGTCGCTCGCTACGAGACGCCCACCCTGACATTCCGCATTCCGAATTCCGCATTCCGCATTTCGTTCACCGGTTCGCCAACGCGAAACTGAGCGTCTCCAGCTCGGCCGCCATGTTGACCGATTTCACGACCACGTCGGGGGGCACGGCGAGCTGGACCGGCGCGAAGTTGAGGATCGCCTTGACGCCCGCCTGCACCAGCTCGTCCACCACTTGCTGCGCCGCCTCCGCCGGCGTCACGACGATCGCGATGTCGGTCGGCTCTTTCTTGAGGTCAGACGCGATCTGCTGCACGTCCCGCACGACCAGTCCGTTCCAGCGGGACCCGACTTTCTTCCGGTCCTTGTCGTAGATGGCGGTGACGTGGAAGCCGCGCTGGCGGAACCCGGGGTACTGCACCAGCGCGCCGCCGATCCGTCCCGCGCCGACGAGCACGACGCGGTAGGAGCGCTTGAGGCCGAGGATGTCGCGGATCTTGGCGGCGAGCTCGGGAACCGAATAGCCCAGGCCGCGCTTGCCGAACGAGCCGAAGAACGAGAGATCCTTGCGCACCTGGGCCGGCGTGGTGCCGCCGCGGCGCGCGAGGTCGGCGGAGGAGATGGTGCCGTGACCCTGGACTTCGGACTGCTCGAGGTACCGGAGGTAGAGCGAGAGGCGGCGGACCGTGCTCTCGGCGATCTTCCGCATATTGTGAAGTATTTCACAATCGCCGACTCCAGCGCAATAGCCGCGCGAACGCCTCGGGCGCCAGCGTCTCGGGGCGCGCCTCCGGCGCGAGTCCCAGGGCGCGCACCGCGTCCACCACGGCCGCCGCGGGCCGCCCCGTCACCGCCATCAGCACGTTCCGGAGCTGCTTGCGGCGCCGGCTGAAGCACGCCGTGACGAACGCCCGCAACGCCGCCGCCTCTTCCGGCTCGACGAGCGGCGCGGTGAGCGGCGTCAGCCGCAGCAGCGCCGAGTCCACTCGCGGCGGCGGGTCGAACGCCCCGGGCTTCACCGTGAAGAGCTTTTCGACCCGGCAGCTCGCCTGCAGGCCCACCGACAGGGCGCCGTAGACTCGGGACCCGGGCGGCGCGGCCGCGCGATCGGCGACCTCCGCCTGCACCAGGAAGACGATCCGCTCGGGCAGGGGCGGTGTCAGCGCCTTCTCGATCAGGGGAGACGTGATGGCGTAGGGGATGTTGCCGACGACCTTGAAGTGCGGAATGCGGAGTGCGGAGTGCGGAGTGTTACGGTGGGCATCGAGCAGGGCATGCCAGCTCAGTTTCAGGGCGTCGCCCTGCACGATCGTCGCGTTCTCAACTCCGCA
>QHUL01000021.1 GCA_003222115.1 Gemmatimonadota bacterium
GGTCGTGCGGCGGGTCGCCAAAGATGTCGTCAACTACGTGTGGTGCGGTAGCACGTGCTTGGCGTTCATTCGCGGCTCATTCAATGAGGGCGATCTCAATTATGCTCCGACTGGTGCGTTCGTTCTCGATCTATCGACCGGAACCCCGCATTCCATTCCTGCGCGTCCGTATCCGCACCGCTTGACGTGGGCGCCTTTCGACTCTTCGGTCTATTTCGGATACGGGGATTCGACTGGCTGGCACGTCCGGCGCTATCACTTGCCGAACGGTCCTCTTGAGGCGAGGCGACACCGTGGTAAAGATCTCTCCTTTTCGCCGGACGGAAGGTATTACCTGCGGTACGAGGAGGGGAAGCACAGCCTGTACGACGCACGGACCGAACAGGACATCCCCTTGCCGACGGTCGGTGTACCCGATCGGTGGATTCCGGGCGGCGGTCATCAACTGCTGCTTCGGAAAACACTGCCCAGGCCGGCCGCCCGTGAACCATACCCCACTGCGCGTGTGCGTCTGGCAGGGGAGCCGGCGGACGCGGACTACCTTGTTTACGATGTCGAGAGTCGGCAGGTGGTCGACTCGCTGCGGGGTCGGATTCCTGCCTGGGCGAGCCCCCCAAGCATTCTGCCGTTCGTTTCCGGGGCTCGAGTCACCGTCATTTCGCGCCCCTAGTCACTCCACTTCCGCCACCGCCGCCGTCACGAGGAGCGCCCGGATGATGCCGAGCGCTCCTTCCGTGTTTTCGTACCACTCGCTCGTGAGATGCGCGTCGCCCGCCTTGCCGCCCGCGCCGAGGGCTATCGCCGGCACGCCCAGGGCGATCGGGACGTTGGCGTCGGTGGAGGCGCTGGCGAGCTCGGCGTCCTTGCCGAGTATCCGGTTCGCGGCGATCGCCGCCTGCACCAGGGGGTGGGTGCGCGGCGTGACGCCCGATGGGCGATCGCCCAGGAGCTGGATCTCGATGCCGAGCGGCGGGGTGGCGGGGGCGCGGCGGCGGTTCTCGTCGTCCGTCGCGCGCGCCAGCGCCGCGCGCACCGTGACGTCGAGCTGCGCCAGCGCCTTGGGGTCTTCACTGCGCAGGTCCAGGTCGAGCCAGGCCTCCTGGGGGATCGAGTTCAGGCCGGTCCCGCCGCCCAGGCGGACGACGGCGCAGGTGGTGCGTGGGGCACTGGGCGTGGGGACATCCGCGAGCAGGGCAGTGGCCCGCCCTACCGCGTTCGCCGGGTTGGCGACGCCGAACGCGGCCCAGGAGTGACCCCCGGGGCCGCGGAACGTGACGTGGTAGCGCCGCGAGCCCAGCGCCCGGTGCACGATCCGCTCCATCCCCGCGCCATCCAGAGCGATGAACGCGGCCGGGGCCGGGGTGGTGTGGACCATTTCCCCTTCCCCCTTCACCCTTCCCCCGTTTAGTAGGTATTTCACCCCCCTGAGGTCCCCCGACCCCTCCTCCCCCACCGTGGCCGCGAAGAGAATCGGCCGCGCGGTCCGCACCCGCGCCGTGACGACGGCCTCGGCCACGGCGACGAGCGCCGCGATGCCGCGGGCGTTATCCGAGATCCCCGGTCCCTCGAGCCGCCGCCCCCGGCGCTCGACCGAGACGTCCACGTCGGGCCCGAACACGGTATCGAGATGGGCTGAGAGCACTACAGGGGCAGGGACGGGGTGGCCCCTTCCCCCTTCCCCCCTCTCACTTCCCCCTTTGCCGTGCGCCCAGCCCGAGACATTTCCCGCCTCATCGATCCGGACGTCCCCGAGCCCCGCCTCCCGGAACAGCTCGGCGACCCTGGCGGCGCGCTCCGCCTCCGCTCCCGTCGGGGCGGGGATCGCCGAGAGCGCGGCCTGACGGGCCAGCGTGGCTTCATCAGTGCGCTCGATGTGCTGGCGCGCTGCCTTGACGCGGTCGTGGCTGAGCAGGCTGGAGATCACTTCGTGCATGGCAATAAGGGTGGGGGGCGTAAGGCATAAGTCGCAAGGGTTCCTTGACCTAGCCCAGCCGCCACGCGACACTAGGGCCATGGATGAGCGCGAGCTGATCTACGACTGGAACCGGGCCGGCCCCGCCTTCGACTGGTCCCGGGCCCGAGTGGACCTGAACGACGAGACGCTGCGCGACGGGCTGCAGTCCCCCTCCGTGCGGGACCCGTCGCTTGAGGTCAAGAAGCGGTTGCTGCACCTGATGGCCGACCTCGGCATCGTGGCGGCGGACATCGGGCTCCCCGGGGCGGGCCCCCGCGTGGTGGAGCAGGTGCGCGTGCTCGCCCGGGAGATCCGCGACCACAAGCTGCCGATCTTCCCGAACTGCGCCGCGCGGACCGTGATCGCGGACATCGAGCCCGTGGTGCGGGTCGCCGAAGAGGTGGGCATCCCGATCGAAGCCGCGACGTTCATCGGCTCCTCCCCCATCCGCCAGTACGCCGAGGACTGGACCCTCGACCGCATCCTCAAAGCCACGGAAGAAGCGGTGACGTACGCCGTCAAGCATGGCCTGCCGGTCATGTACGTCACCGAAGACACGACCCGGGCGCGGCCCGAGACCCTGAAGGCGCTGTACGGCGCGGCGATCGACTGCGGCGCGACGCGGATCTGTCTGGCCGATACAGTCGGGCATGCGACGCCGGAGGGAGTCAAGGCCCTCGTCCAGTTCGTCAAGCGGGAAGTCGTCAAGCAGAAAGACGTAAAGATCGACTGGCACGGCCACCGCGATCGCGGGCTGGGACTCGTCAACTGTCTCGCGGCGATCGAGGCCGGCGTGGACCGCGTGCACGCCACGGCGCTGGGAGTGGGGGAGCGGGTCGGCAACGCGGAGATGGACCTGCTGATCGTGAACCTGAGCCTCCTGGGGGCGCACACTCGCGACCTGTCCAAGCTGCCCGAGTACTGCCGCGTCGTCGCCGAGGCGGTGGGGATGCCGATCCCGGCGAACTACCCGGTGCTCGGGACGGACGCGTTCCGAACGGGAACGGGGGTGCACGCCGCGGCGATCATCAAAGCGAAGAAGAAGGGCCACGACTGGCTCGCGAACCGGGTCTACAGCTCGGTCCCCGCGGAGGAGTTCGGGCTGGCGCAGAAGATCGAGATCTCGCCGGTCTCGGGGCTGTCGAACGTGAAGTACTGGCTGGAGACGCACGGCTACGACGCGGACGAGGAGGCCGCGTGCCGCATCCTGTTCGAGGCGGCGAAGCGCACGGACCGGGTGCTCTCCGACGAGGAGTGCCACCGGCTGCTGAAGCAGGTCGCATGGCGGTAGGCGCGCTCCGGGAGATCGCGCGCTCGTACTTCGATCTACGGTGGCATCTCGATCCGGTGGCGGCCACCCAGGCGGGGCTGACGGACTACGACGACCGCTTCGGGCGATTCAGCCCCGACGCGCTCCGCCCCCACCTCGCCGCCCTCAAGTCGATCGGCTCCGCCCTGGAAGGAGCCCCCGCTGAGAGTCTCGACGACGAGATCGACCGCACGGCGTTGCTGAACGACGGTCGGGTGACGCTCGCCCGCTTCGAGCGCGAGCGCCCGCAGGCCAAGGACCCGGCATTCTGGCTCTCGCACCTGCTGGGCGGCCTGCACTTCCTGCTGCTGCGGAACGACCGCACGCCCGCGGAGCGGGTGCGCGCGCTGACGGGGCGACTGGAGGACGTGCCGCAGCTGCTGGACGACGCGCGGGCGGCGCTCGTCGAGCCGGTGCGGCTCTTCGTCGAGACGGCGCTCAGCATGACGGCGGGCGGCCTGCTGCTCGTCAAGGAGATCGCGACGACGCTGCCGGTGCCGGGGCCGGGGGAGGCGGAGCGGCTGCGGGTGGCGGCGGAGCGGGCCAGCGCCGCGCTGGCGGACTTCGAGCACGATCTCGAGCGGTGGCTCGAGTCGGCCTCCGACCGGTTCGCGCTGGGCGAAGAGCCGTTCAACTTCCGGCTGCACTACGAGCACGCGTTGCGTGACACGGCGCCGGAGCTGTGGCGCTACGGCCTGCACCTGCGCGAGGAGCTGGAGGCGGACCTGGCGCAGCGCGCGGCGCGGTTGGGCAACGGGAAACACTGGCGCGACGTGGTGGAGCGGCTGCGTGCCGACCATCTGGACGGGGCGGCGCTCGTCGGGGCGTACGCGCGCGAGATGGAGCGGGCGCGCACCTTCGTGGAGCAGCGCGGGCTCGCCCCCATTCCGGACGCGCGGCTCGACGTGGTTCCCACGCCGGCGTTCATGCGGCCCCTCATCCCGTTCGCGGCCTACCACAGCCCCGGGCCGTACTCGCGCGACCGCACCGGCTGGTTCTACGTGACCGTGCCCGATGCGGCGCTGCCGCCCGCCAAGCAGGAGCGGATCCTGCGCGATCATTGCCGCTGGGAGCTGGCCGCGACCGCGCTGCACGAGGGCTATCCCGGGCACCATCTCCAGTTCGTCCACGCGCAGGCGCAGGCCTCGGACGTGCGCAAGAACATCTGGACGCCCGTCACCGTCGAGGGGTGGGCGCTCTACTGCGAGGACATGATGGGTGAGGAGGGGTTTTACCGGGCGGAAGAGGAGCAGCTGTTCCAGCGCTTGCATCTCCTGTGGCGCGCGGTGCGCGTTCTCCTCGACGTCGGGCTGCACACCCGGGGGATGAGCTTCGACGAAAGCGTGGAATGGCTGACGGCGCTCGGCATGGACCGGACCAACGCCGAGGCCGAGGTGCGGCGCTACTGCGCCGAGCCTGCGTACGCGCTGTGCTACGCGGTGGGACGGCGTGAGCTGCTGAAGCTGCGGGAGGACTATCGCGCGGCGCGCGGCGCCGCCTTCACGCTGCGCCAGTTCCACGATGCGGTGCTGCGCTACGGCGGCCTTCCCGTCACGCTGATCCGCTGGGGATTGGGCTTCAATGAGCGCTAACGCGGCCGGCGCGCCGGTCGCGCCGGCGGCCGTGGCCCGGCTGCCGCGCCAGGTGAAGCTGTTCGGCGCGGTCAGCCTGCTGAACGATTTCGCGAGCGAGATGATCTACCCGCTGCTCCCGGCCCTCGTCACCGGGGTGCTCGGCGCGGGGCCGCAGGCGCTGGGCGCGCTCGACGGGGCCGCGGACTTCGCCGCCGCGTTCGTGAAGCTCGGCGCCGGGCGCCTGGCCGACCGGCCGGCGAGCCGGGGCCGGCTCGTCGTGCTCGGGTACGCGGTCGCCGTGCTGGTGCGGCCGGTGATCGCGTTCGCCGCCGCCGCGTGGCAGGTGATCGGCCTGCGGGTCGTGGACCGCCTCGGGAAGGGGCTGCGCACGCCGCCGCGCGACGCGCTGATCGCGGACGTGACGCCCTCACCGCTCAGGGGTCGGGCCTTCGGCTTGCAGCGCGGACTCGATCACGCCGGGGCCGTGCTCGGCCCGCTCGTGGCCTGGTGGCTCCTCGCTTCGGGAACCGCGAACGTGCGGAGGGTGATCGCACTGAGCATCGTGCCAGGGGTGCTCGTGCTGGTGCTGGCGGTGTGGGCGGTGAGAGACGGACAGGGACGGACGGAGACGGACGAGGTCGGGCGACCCAGTCCGTCCCGGCCCGCCTCCGTCCGCCGCCGCCCGCCGCTCGCCCTGATCGCGATCTCGCTGTTCTATCTCCTCCGCATGCCCGACACGCTCCTCATCCTCCGCTCCCAGCAACTCGGCGTGTCGGTGGCGGTGGTGACGCTCCTGTGGGCTGCCTTGCACGTCGTGCGGTCCACCTCGAGCTTCCTCGGCGGAGCGTGGACCGACCGCCTGGGCGCCGAGCGGACGATGTGGATCGGGTGGGTGTGCTACGCGCTGCTCGCCGCCGGGATGGCGTACGCGCACACGACGCTGCAGGCCTGGGGCCTGTTCCTCGCGCTCGGCGTCGTGGCGGGGCTGACGGAGAGCCCGGAGCGCGCGCTCGTCGCGCGGGCCGCCGGTGCGCGCCAGGGGAGCGGGTTCGGGGCCTATCACGGCCTCACGGGCT
>QHUL01000056.1 GCA_003222115.1 Gemmatimonadota bacterium
CCTTCCGGTGGCTCCATAGGGCCGGATTGAATTCGGGCGGTACCTGCTGGAACGTCTGCAACGCTTCCACGAAACGTCCCTGGTACAGGAGTGCGATCCCGATGCGTTCTTGCGCGAAGCGGTGGCCGGGGTCGATAGCGAGCGTCTTCCGCAGCTCGGCGACAGCCTCGTCGAGCAGACCGAGGTGCAGGTAGATCATGCCCAGGTGGTGATGAGCCTCGGCGAGATTCGGGTTCAGCGCCAGCGCGCGTCGATCTTCTTGAACCGCCAGTTGGTGCGAGAATTGGCCGCCCGGACCCCACAGGAGGAACGCTCGGGCAAAATGACCCTCGGCGAGATCGGGGTTGAGCCGGAGTGCCTTCTCGGCGGCCACCTGCGCGCGCTCCAGCGCCACCGTGTCTTCACGCATCAGCTGCTGTACTCGCAGCGCATAAGCGTGGCTCAGTTCCGCGTAGGCCGCCGCGAAGTCGGGGTCGAGCGCGACCGCGCGCTCGAACAAGGCGATCGCGACGGGGTTGTCCTGACGGGACTCGTGCCGTACGCGGATCCGGCCGCGCAGGTAGAGGTCGTAGGCCTGAAGATTCTGCGTTGGAGCCGCGCGGAGGCCACGCTGCTCGGCAGAACTCAGGGGTAGCTTGAGCGCGGAAAGAATTCCCGACGCGGACCGGTCCTCCAGCGCGAACCGTTTGTCCACGGGCTCTTCGAACCGGTCGGCCCAGAGTTGATAGCCCGAAGCGGCGTCGACCAACCGAAGGTCGACGCGCACCCGACCTCCCGATACCTGCAAGCCACCCTCGACCACCGCGTCGACCTCAAGGCCGCGCGCGATGTCCGGCAGGCGCTTCCCCTTGTAACGAGCGGCTGCGTCGCGGGACACCACCCTCACCACGCGCAGCCTGCCGAGGTCGGTGGTCAGGGCCTCCGTGAGTCCGTCGGCATACCAGGATTCGAGTGAGTCTCCCGAAAGATTCGTAAGGGGTAGCACGGCGAGCGAGCGGATCTGCCCGGTCACCGATCTCGGCCACAGCCTGCCGCGCCGGTCGCTCGGCTGGGAAAGCACGAGCCCGACCAGAGCGGCAGCGATTGCCAGGGGCCACACGACGTGGCGCGTGCGTCGCCGCTCCACCTGCGGTGTGGGCGGGCGGGCATAGCCGAGCGCCGCGCTCGGCAGTTCGACTGGCGCGGCGGACTGGCGCGCGCGCACCGCCGCCAGCAACGCTTTGGTCTCGGCGGCGGGCTCCGTCTCGAGGTCCGCTGCGAGCCGCTTGGCGAAGTCCTCGTAGGCTTCCACCGCGCCCGCGCGATCGCCGAGGCGGTCGAGCAACGCGATCAGCCGGCGCAGCGGCTCCTCGTCGTGCGGGCTATGTCGCACCGCCCGGCGGGCCCACTCTGCCGCGGTCGACAGATCGCCCTCGGTCTCGCACCGCTTGACCAGCGTCTGCGCGCCGCGGGCGGCAGCCTGCTGCAACCGAGCGCGCTCGCTCTCCTGCCAGTGCTCGAACTCCCCCGCGTCCGGGATGAAGAAGCCCTCCAGCAGGTCACCCCGGTAGAGGTCGAGGGCCTCGCTGAACTGTTCCGCCGCGACGGCGCGGTCGAAGGCGACGACATCGCACCACATCAGGTCGAAATCGAGCGCGACCTCCTCATCCCCACGGGTCACGATCACGTCGGCGCCCAAGGCGTCCCGCACCACGTGGAGCGCCTGGCGCAGTGCCGCGCGCGCATGCTCCTGGTCGAGCTCGGGCCAGAACAGGGCGAGCAGGCTATCACGGCGGTGGAGGCCCCTCGGAGTGGCGGCGGCGAGGTAGGCAAGCAGGGCGAGGCGCCGAGGTCGGGTGAGAAGGCTCTTCACCTCGCGTCCCGCAGCGTCGATCAGATGCAGAGTCCCGAGCAGCCGGAACTCAATCATGCGAGGTCCCTCAGCGCAACCAGGCCGCTGCCGTCACCGCGAGCGGTGACGGTGCGGTCACAGCGTGATGACGCACCCGACTGATACTGGCCGTGCAGACCGAAGCTACCGGTTGGTCGAGGCGGAGGCAAATAAACACGGAGGTGGACCATGAAACCGAACGAAAGAATCATCCTGTTGATGGGATTCGTCGCCCTGGCACAGGCCTGCAACGCAGACAAGGGCGTCGTGGGCCCGGGAGGCGTGACCAGAATCGCGGCCGATGCTGTGGAGCGGCCGCTCTACTCGGACTGGTCCGCGCCGGTCAACCTCGGCCCGGTCGTCAACTCGGGCTCGAACGAGCAACATCCCGCCATCTCGAAGGATGGCCTGAGTCTTTATTTCGCGTCAGATCGCGCGGGGGCTGGTGGAATGGGCGGCCTCGACATCTATGTGTCGCACCGAGAGAGCCTCGACGCCCCGTGGGGTGCACCGGTGAACCTCGGCCCGAACATCAACTCGGCCGGCAACGACCTCGCGCCGACCTTCTCTCCCGATGGGCACCTCCTCTACTTCCACAGCAACGGACGAGGCGGCTGCGGCGGCGCCGACCTGTTCGTCTCGCGGCGCCACGACAAGCGGGATGACTCCGGCTGGGAGCTTGCCGAGGACCTCGGCTGCGTGGTGAACTCGCCGTTCAACGATGCGGGACCAACGATCTTCGAGGACGAGGCGACCGGCATCACGACTCTGTACTTCACGGTGCAAAATAACCCGCCCAGCTCCGACCAGGGCTTCGACATCTACGCGAGCACGCGGACGGGGGACGAAGGGGCGTTCGGACCTCCCGTCCTGGTCTCGGAGCTCAGCACCCCGTTTCGCGACACCCGCACGGCGATTCGGCGCGACGGCCTCGAGATCTTCCTCTCTTCTGGGCGCCCGGGAGACGACATCGTGGGCCGTTCCGCCGGTAGCGAAGACCTCTGGGTCTCGACGCGCGCGACGGCCAGCGACGCCTGGTCGCCGCCGTTGAATCTCAACCTGGTGAACCAGCAGCTTGGCGGCCCTCCCGTCAACAGCGCGGCCTTCGACGGTGCCCCGGCGCTCTCGTTCGATGGCACGACGCTGTACTTCTTCTCCGAGCGGACGGATCTCGGCGGCGTCGGGAAGCGGGATCTCTACGTGACGACGCGCACCCAGCTCCGCGGGCCGGACGTCGCCGAGCATGCCGGGGTCCAAAAGCACCACACGGGAGAGGCTCACGAGTAAGACGTAGCGGCCACGACGGCGGGCGTGCGACCCAGCGCCCGCCGTTGACCCCGGCTTCCCCCGGGTTAGCTTCCAAGTCTGAGATGAGCCGGCCCGAACGGACCACCATCCTGGACGCCCGCGCTGTGTCGCGGGCGCTTCAGCATATGGCGGTCGCAGTGCTCGAGCTCGCCCACGGGACCGACGACCTCGTGCTGATCGGCATCCAGCGACGCGGCGTCGAGCTGGCCGAGCGGATCGCCAAGCTGATCGAGCAGCAAGAGGGCGTGCTCGTGCCCCGCGGCGCCCTCGACATCACCCTCTATCGCGACGATCTACAGACCGTGGGCCCGAAGCCCGTAATCGGGGAAACCCGGCTCCCGGGCGACCTCACGGGCAAGCACGCCGTCGTCGTGGACGACGTGCTCTATACGGGCCGCACCGTGCGCGCGGCGCTGGACGAGCTGGCCGACTTCGGGCGACCCAAGCGCATCTCCCTGTGCGTGCTGGTGGACCGCGGCGGCCGGGAGCTGCCGATCCAGGCGGACATCGTCGGTAAGGTGGTCAAGACGGGGCCGGGGGATCGGGTGGATGTGATGGTCCAGGAGTTGGACGGGAAGGATCAGGTGGACCTGGTGAGAGGGGCGAGGCAGTGACCGCCGCCTTGGGCAAGGATCTGATCGGCCTCGAGCGCCTCTCGCCCGACCAGATCCGCCTCATCCTCGACACCGCGGAGCCCTTCAAGGAGGTGTCGGAGCGTGTCATCAAGAAGGTCCCCGCGCTGCGCGGCAAGACGATCGTCAATCTCTTCTTCGAATCGTCCACCCGCACTCGCATCTCCTTCGAGTTCGCCGAAAAGCGCCTCTCCGCGGACACCGTCAACGTGGCCGCCACAGGAAGCGCGGTGCAGAAGGGCGAGACGCTCGTCGACACGGCCAAGAACCTCGAGGCGATGCGCATCGACATGGTCGTGATCCGCCACGCCTCCTCCGGCGCGGCGCAGTTCCTGGGCGACCGCATCCGCTCCAACGTCGTGAACGCCGGGGACGGCAAGCACGAGCACCCCACCCAGGCGCTGCTCGACCTGCTCACCATCCGCGACAAGCTGGGGCGGATCGAGGGCGTGAAGGTGTGCCTCGTCGGGGACATCCTGCATTCGCGCGTCGCGCGCTCCAACATCTGGGGCCTCACGAAGCTCGGCGCCCAGGTCGCCGTGTGCGGCCCCCACTCGCTCATGCCGCGCGGCATCGCCGACCTGGGCGTCACCGTGCTGCGCCGGGTCGAGGAGGCGATCGAGTGGGCGGACGTCCTCAACGTGCTCCGCCTGCAGCTCGAGCGAATGGAGGCGGGGTTCATCCCATCGTTGCGCGAGTATTACCGGGTGTTCGGCGTGACCGTCGAACGGCTCGCCAAGGCGCCGCGGGCGCTCACCGTCATGCACCCCGGGCCGATGAACCGCGGCGTGGAGATCGACTCCCGCGTGGCAGACGGCCCCCACAGCGTCATCCTGGACCAGGTGACGAACGGCGTGGCCGTGCGCATGGCCGTGCTGTATCTGCTCGCCGGCGGCAGGCCCGAGCTCGCGGACGCGGCCAAGGGGCCGGCGGCCGGAGGCACCGACTGATGGCGGCACCGCTGCTGCTCAAGGGCGGCCGGGTGGTGGACCCGAGCCGCGACTTGGACGAGGCCGCTGACGTGCTGATCCAGGACGGCCGCATCGCCGCCGTGGGCCCGGGCCTCGGCGCACCGGACGGAGCCACCGTGCGCGACGTGCGCGGCACGGTCGTCGCGCCGGGACTCGTGGACGTCCACGTCCATCTGCGCGAGCCGGGCAACGAGGACGAAGAGACCATCGCGACGGGGGCGCGCGCGGCTGTGGCGGGCGGGTTCACGGCCGTGTGCGCCATGCCCAACACGGACCCCGTCACCGACAACCAGGCCGCCGTCGGCTTCATCGTGCGCCAATCGCTGCGCGCCGGGTTCGCCCGCGTCTACCCGATCGGCGCGATCTCGGTGGGCCAGCGCGGCCAGCAGCTCGCGGAGTTCGGCGAGATGGTAGGGGCGGGGGCGGTCGCCGTCTCGGACGACGGCCAGCCCGTCGCCTCGAGCCACCTGATGCGCACCGCGCTCGAGTACGCACGCACCTTCGATATCCCGGTCGCCGACCACTGCGAGGAGCCGTCGCTCTCCGCTGGGGGTGTGATGCACGAGGGCCTGGTCGCGACCAAGCTCGGCCTCAAGGGAATCCCGGCCGCGGCGGAGGAGATCATGGTCGCGCGCGACATCCTGCTCGGCGAGCTCACCGGCGGGCGCCTGCATCTCTGCCACCTATCCACCCGGGGATCGGTCGAGCTGATGCGCCGCGCCAAGGAGCGCGGCCTGCGGGTGACGGCGGAGGTGACGCCGCACCACCTCAGCCTCACCGAGGCGGCCTGCGAGCGCTACGACACGCATGCGAAGATGAACCCGCCGCTGCGCGAGGCGGCGGACGTCGCCGCGCTACGCCAGGCCTTGCAGGAGGGCGTGATCGATTGCGTCGCCTCGGACCACGCCCCGCACGCCTACGACGAGAAGGAAGCGGCGTTCGACGACGCCCCCTTCGGGATCGTGGGGCTCGAGACCGCGTTCGGCGTGGCGTACACGGAGCTCGTCCAGGGCGGCGCGTTGACGCTGCCGCAGCTGATCCTCCGCATGAGCACGGTGCCGGCGCGGGTGTTCGGGCTGCCCGGCGGCACGCTCCAGCCGGGCGCTCCCGCTGACGTCGTGGCGCTCGACGTCACGGCGGGGTGGTGCGTCGACGCCGCCCGCTTCCACTCGAAGAGCCGCAACACGCCGTTCGCCGGGCGGTCCCTCACGGGACGCGCGGCCTTGACGCTCGTGGCTGGCGAGATCGTGCATGACGCCCCGGCCGCGGCGCAGGCGTGACCCAGGTGCAACGCCACAACCTGCCGCCAGCATTGAACTTAGACCGCTATGCCTTACATTTGTAGGCCACGACGTATGTTCCAGGACGCGGATGCCTAAGGGATCCTCGAAGAGCACCGCCCAGATCCAGCGCCTGCTCGAGGAGCGCCGCCAGTACGAAGCCTGGCTCGCTCGCCTCAGCGCGGCGGCGGATGCCACCCCCGACCAGGTGCGGGGGCGGGTGCGCGCCGACTACGAGGCGCGCCTCGAGGCGGTCATCGAAGAGCTGAAGGTGCACGCCGCGAGCGCGCGCCAGGCGATCGAGCAAAAGCAGCACCACCGCACCGAGCTGCAGCGGAAGGAAGCGAGCGTCGCCGAGAAGCTGACGGAGACCGAGCTGCGACATGCAGTCGGCGAATATGACGAGGCGCAGTGGAGCCAGGTCCACAAGGACGTGCTGGCCGAGCTGGTGTCGGTGCGCGAGGAGCTGCAGGCGATCGACGCGGACATCGACAAGCTGCAGGAGCTCGATGCCCTGGTGCACGACAAGCAGCCCGCGAAGGCCGGTGGCGCGGCCAAGCGCAAGACCCCGCTCGACGAGATGGCCTTCATCAAGTCGGTGACCGAGGACGACAAGGGAGCGGCGCCATCACCCACGCGCGCGAGTGGCGCGCAGTTTCAGCCGGTCATGCCCACCGAGACGCCCCGCGCCCCGAGCTCCGTGCGCTCCGCCACTCCCTCTCCCGCGCCCATCCTGCCGCAAGCCGGCGACGGAGACGAGGAAGGGGTGAAGACGCTGAAGTGCAAGGAATGCGGGACGATGAACCTGCCGACGGAGTGGTACTGCGAGAGTTGCGGCGGCGAGCTCGCGACGCTGTAAGAGCCTTACCTACGCTTTTGTCTTGAGGAACTTCGCCAGCCGGCTCTTGTGTCGCGCCGCGTTGTTGCGGTGGATGAGCCCCTTGCGCGCGGCGCGGTCGAGCAGCCGCACCGCGAGGGCATAGGCCTGTGCGGCCGCGGCGGCGGTTGCGGCCTGCCGCACGTGCTTCAGCGCGGTGCGCAGGGCGGAGCGCTGCGCCCGGTTGTGCGTGAAGCGGGCACGCGCCTGGCGCATGGCTTTCTTGGCGGACTTGATACGCGGCACTCTGGGCCTCCTGGTTGGGCGCGGAAGATAGAGGGTAAGTTGAGGCCGGTCAAGGCGCTACGCTGTTGACCGGGGCCCGGCGCGTGGGTTATCTTGGGGCCGGTCCCGACCCCCGAGCCCCGCTATCTCGTTCAACATCCTCGTCTGGGCCCCTGTGCTGCTGTTCTCGATGGTGGCCCACGAATACGCGCACGCCGAGGCCGCCTACCGCCAGGGCGACAACACCGCCTACATGCTCGGGCGGCTCACCTTGAATCCCGTCAAGCACATCGATCCCTTCATGACCGTGCTGCTGCCGCTGATGCTGTGGTTCGCCTCCAACGGCACGTACACGTTCGGCGGGGCCAAGCCGGTGCCCGTGAACCCGCGCAACTACCGCAACTTCGTGCGCGGCGACGTGATCGTGTCGCTGGCCGGGATCGCGGTCAACCTGGCGCTGTTCGTCGCGTGCGTGGGGCTGTTCGCGCTGATCGGGATGCTGGCGCACGCGCTCCCCGGGCTCACGGTGTCGCTCGGCATCCTGCAGCGGATGGCGTTCTACGGGATGTGGCTCAATCTCGTGCTCGCCTTCTTCAACCTCATCCCGATCCCGCCGCTCGACGGCAGCCACGTCTTCTACCACCTGCTTCCCCCGGGCGCCGGGCTCAAGTACCGGCAGCTCTACATGTTCGGGTTCCTGCCCATCCTCCTCGTTTCCTGGGTCGCTCCCGGCGTGATCGCCGTGTTTCTGTGGCCCGCCCACCGCTTGCTGGATCTCGGGATCGCCATCGTGGGCGGACTCGCCATTCCGGGGGCGATGTGACGGCGGTGCCCGTGGCGCCGGACCGGGGTTTCGTGGTCGAGCTGGACCAGTTCTCGGGGCCGCTCGACCTGCTGCTCCACCTGATCCGCGAGGACGAGGTCGACATCACCGACCTCCCGATCGCAAAGATCGCCGACCAGTTCCTCGCCGTGATCAACGAGCTGGGGCTGAACCAGGCGGCGGATTATCTCGAGATGGCGGCCCGGCTGCTGCGCATCAAGGCGCAGCTGTTGCTGCCGCGTCGCGCCGGGGACGACGAGTGGGAGGATCCGCGGGCGGAGCTGGTGCGGCGGCTGCTCGAGTACCAGCAGATCCGGGAGCTGGTGGACTGGATGCAGCGGGCGGCGGCGCGCCGCGCCGAGCAGTTCGGGCGCGGCTTCGCTCCCGAGCCGGCGGCGGCACCGCCCGCGCCGCTCGTGATCGAGCTGAACGAGCTGCTCGCCGCGGCCGAGCGAGTGATCGCGCTCATTCCTGAGCCGATGCTGCACCGGGTGGTGCCGCGCCCTCTCGACGTGGAAGGCGCGACGGCGAAGATCGAGGCGCTGCTGGCCGGGCGCGAGCAGCTCGCGTGGCGGGACGTCGTGGGCGCGCGCGCGACGGTCGTGGACGTGCTCTCCGCCTTCATCGCGCTGCTCGAGCTCGCCAAGCGCGGCGCGCTCAAGCTCCACCAGGACGGGAAGTTCGGCCCCATCGTGATCCGCCGTGAGCCCGCTCGCGAAGCTGCTTGAGGCGGCCCTGTTCGCCGCGTCGCGCCCCCTCACCATGGACGAGGTGTGCTCACTCGACCCGCAGGCGGGTGAGGGGACGGTCCGGGCGGCGCTGAGCGAGGTGCGGGAGACGTACGCCACGGGGGGCCACGGGGTGGAGCTGGTCGAGATCGCGCAGGGCTGGCAGTTCCTGTCGCGGCGCGAGTACGCCGAAGCGATCGACCGGGCGCAGTTCGCGTTGCGCCCGCGCCGCCTCTCCCCGGCGGCGCTCGAGACGCTCGCCATCATCGCCTATCGCCAGCCGGTGGGCCGGCTCGAGGTGGAGGAGATCCGCGGCGTCGATTCGGGCGCCGTGATCGACAAGCTGATGGAGCGCGGCCTCGTCGAGGTCGTGACGCGCGGCGAGGGGTTGGGCCGCCCGCTGTTGTACGGGACCACGCCGCAATTCCTGGAGGTCCTGGGACTGCGGGAGCTGGACGAGTTGCCGCGGCTCGACGAGCTGTCGGTCGCGCTCCGTCCCCCCGCGCCCGCCGAGCCCGAATGACGGCAATGCGCCTGCAGCGCGCCCTGGCGCGCGCAGGCGTCACCTCGCGGCGCAAGGCGGAGGACCTGATCCGCGCCGGCCGGGTGCGCGTGGACGGCGCCGTGGCCGAGCTGGGCTCGAGCGTCGATCCGGCGCGCCAGCGCATCACCCTGGACGGGCGGCCCGTGCGTCTCGCGCCGCTGACGTGGCTCGTCCTCAACAAGCCGATCGGCTTCGTCGTCAGCCGCGCCGACCCGCAAGGCCGGCGCACGGTTTTCGACCTCCTCCCGAAGGTGCCCGGCCTCACGTACGTTGGACGGCTGGACGTGATGACCTCCGGCCTGCTGCTGCTCACCACCGACGGGGCGGCGGCGCACCGGCTGATGCATCCCCGGTTCGCCGTGCCCCGTACGTACTGGCTGCGCGCGCACGGCCTCTCGGCGCCCGAGGTCGAGCGGGCCCTCGGCGGCGCGGTCGTGATCGACGGCCGGCCGGTGCGGATCGTCCGGCGGCGCGTGCGCGCGGTCGCGCGCGGCGTCGAAGTGGAGGTGACGCTGGCCGAGGGCCGGCAGCGCATCGTGCGCCGCCTGGCGGAGGCATTGGGCCTGAAAGTCGAGTGGCTGCACCGCGTCGCGTACGGTCCGGTGCGGCTGGGCCGGCTCGCCGAGGGGTCGCACCGGCGTCTGACGCCGCGCGAAGTGGAGGCCATCGAGCGACTCAATGGAACTCCGTGATCGCACGGTGATGATCCTCGGCGGCAGCGGGCTCGTCGGGCTGGCGGTGGCCCGGCGGGTGCTGGCGGCGTCGCCCCGGCGTGTCGTCCTCGTGGCGTTGTTCGAGGAGGAGGTGCAGGCCGCGGCCGTGTCGCTCGAGCCCCACCGCGGCCGCGCGGCCATCGCCGTGGAGTGGGGCGACGTCTTCCTCCCCGCCGCCCTGGCGAAACTGGGGCGCGGCGCCGTGGTGGCGAGCGCCGAGCATCGCGCGGTGCTGCTGCACGACCTGCTGAGCGAGCTGACGGAAGACGTGCTCGGCCGCAGCTTCCTGGCCCAGCTCCTGATGAAGTACCGGCCCGACGCCGTGGTGGACTGCATCAATACCGCCACGGCGTTCGCGTATCAGGACGTCGTGCAGGCCGCCCGCGAGCTGCTCGAGCGGGCGGCGCAGGGGACGGCGGACCGCGCCGCGGTCGAGCAGCTCACGCTGGTGATCGCGTTGCCCCGGCTCATCCGGCACATGCAGATCCTGGCCGAGGGCCTGCGGCGGGCGGAGACCAAGGTCTACGTGAAGATCGGCACGAGCGGCACGGGCGGGATGGGGTTCAACATCCCCTACACGCACTCGGAGCAGCGCCCCAGCCGCCCGCTGCTCATGAAGTCCGCCGTGGCAGGGGCGCACTCGTTGCTGCTGTTCCTGCTGGGACGCACGCCGGGCGCCCCCGCCACGATCGAGATCAAGCCCACGGCGACCATTGCCTGGCGCGAGATCCGCTTCGGGCCGGTGCGACGGAAGGGCAAGCCGATTCCGCTCGTGGACTGTCCCGAACCGATCCCCGTGGCGCGGGCCTTCGGCCCGGACGCCCGCGCCTGGCGCGAGCTCGGCAGGCCGCTCGAGGGGGTCTTCATCGATGTGGGCGAGAACGGCCTGTTTGCGCGAGACGAGTTCGAGACGGTGACCGCGCTTGGCCAGATGGAGTTCATCACCCCGGAGGAGGTGGCCGACTACGCGGTGATGGAGATCGAGGGCAGGCCCACCGGGCGTGACATCGTGGCGGCGCTCGACGCGGCGACCGCGGGCCCTACCTACCGCGCCGGCATCCTACGGAGCCACGCCATCGAGCGGCTGCGCGCGCTCGAGGAACACAGCAACACGCGCTCGGTGGCCTACGAGATGCTCGGGCCGCCGCGCCTCACGAAGCTCTTGTTCGAGGCGTTCCTGTGCTCGCGCCTGCGCCCCACGGTGCGGGCGCTGGCGGAGGCGCAGGCGAAGGGGCTCGCCGCCGAGGCCCACGCGCTGGTGCAGGGGGACGGCGCGCTGCGGAGTCATATATTGTCCGTGGGCATCCCCATCCTGACGCCGGATGGCGAGCGCCTGTACCGCGGCAGCGTCGTGGTCGTGCCGGGCGAGCCGCCCGATCCGCTGGGCGCGGCGCCGCGCGGCTGGGTGGACCTGCGGCCCGAGCAGTTCGGCATCTGGATCAAGCGGGCGAAGGAAATGGTGACGCAGGCGGAGCGGCGCCGCCTCGTCGCGGCCGACTCGGGCAGCGACTACGACTGGACGGGCATCGGCCCGGACGAAGCGATCGCGCCGTCCCGCTTCGCTACCTGGGTGTTCCACTACGAGGACCGGGGGGAGCGGATCAAGCGGTAACGCCCGCGCTATGGACACCGCCGGACTCGAACGCGCGCTCGGCGCCATCGCCACCACCTTCCGGCTCGCGCGGCTGTATCCGCCGACGCACCCGGCGGTCGTGGAGTCGATGCACCAGGTCACGGCGGCGTTGCCGGGGCTCGCCGAGCTCGGGCCTGTCGAGTGGAGAATCACCGCCACGGGACTGCAGTGGCAGGGCCAGCAGCTCCTGGCCGGCGACGCGCAGGTGGCCGAGCTGGCCGGCCTGTTGTACGCTCGGGGCATTCGCGGCATGCACGTGGACCCCGGGCTCAGCGGCGATCACGTGCTGGCACTGTTCGGCGTCGCACTCGGTATGCTCCCCCCGGACGACGCGCGCCTCGGGTCGTTCACGCTGACCGTGGGGGGGCGCAGCTCCCAGCGGCCTGCCGCGGACCGAGGCAGTGTGGGGGCTGGGCCCGTCGAACCGAACGTCGAGCGCCGAGCGCCGGTGGCGTTGAAGCTGGATCAGCTCCCTGCGGACGTGGAGACGAGGCGCGCGGTCGCCGCGCTGTCGCCCGGTGTGTCGCCGGAGCAGCAACGGGCGGCCGTCGACAAGCTGATCGAGCTTGCCCCCGCGCTCGTGGCGCAGCGCGACGTCGTGAGCGTGGCCGAAGCGATCGCGGGACTCGACCGGCTGCTCGCCATGACCCAGGAGCCCGCGCTGCTCGAGGCGATCGACCGCGCGGCCTCGGCGCTCACCGACCCGGCGATCGTGCAACGCATGGTGGCGCGGCTGGGGGAGCCGCGCGTGCCCCCCGACGAGCGCGAGTCGTTGGTGGCCGCCGTGGGGGCGCTCGCCGCGGTGTCGGTCCCGCTCGTGATCGACGCGTTCCTCGCCACGCCGGTCGACCTGCGGACCCCGTATCGGGCGGCCATGCGCCGGGCGGGTGACCGGGCGATGGAGCCGCTGCAGGGCCGCCTGGCGGACCGGAACCCGGAAATCGCGGCGGTAGCGGCGGAGTTCATGGGGCTCACCGGGGGTCACCAAGCCGTGGCGCTGCTGCTGCCGCTGCTGCGCCACCGCTCGGAGTTCGTGCGCGAGGCGGCGTTGGTGGGGCTGGCGGAGGCGGGGGGGCGCGAGATCTCGCGGCCGGCGATGCCCTCCCTCAAAGACGAGAGCGTGCTCGTCCGGGCGGCGGCGGCGCGCGCCATCGGGGTGGGCGGCGAGGCCGCCTCCACCACGGTCCTGGTGCGACGCTTGGAGCAGGAGGAGGACGAAGGGGTACAGGCAGAACTCCTGCGCGCCATCGGGCGGCTCGGGGCGCAGGAGGCGCTCAAGGTCCTGGCGCGCTTCGCGGACCCGGGCGGCGCCCAACAGCGGCGCAGCCCGCTGGTGCGGGCGGCGGCGATCGAAGCCATCGCCCGCCTGGGTGTGCCCGAAGCACGGGGTCTGTTGGAACTCTACAGTCGAGACAAGGAGCCGGCGGTGCGCAAAGCGGCCGAGTTGGCGTTGCGATGACCACGCGGGCGGCGAAGACGAGCGACGCAGCCCTCTCCCAAACCATCACGCGGGAAGTGGCGAAGCGCGTGGTGGGCCAGGAGGTGATGGTGGAGCGGCTGCTGATCGGCCTGCTCACGGGCGGCCACGTCCTGCTCGAAGGCGTCCCCGGTCTGGCCAAGACCCTCGCGGTGCGCACGGTGGCCGAATGCCTGCGGATCGCCTTCTCTCGGATCCAGTTCACCCCCGACCTGCTGCCGGCGGATGTGATCGGCACGATGGTGTTCGACCAGCGCTCGCAGGAGTTCTACCCGCGGAAGGGTCCCCTCTTCGCGAACCTGGTGCTGGCCGACGAGATCAACCGGGCGCCCGCCAAGGTGCAGTCCGCGCTGCTCGAGGCGATGCAGGAGAAGCAGGTCACCATCGGGGGCGAGACGTTCTATCTGGGGGAGCCGTTCCTCGTGCTCGCAACCCAGAACCCGATCGAGCAGGAGGGCACGTATCCCCTGCCCGAGGCGCAGCTCGACCGCTTCATGCTGAAGGTACGCGTCGGCTATCCGACGCGCGACGCCGAGAAAGAGATCGTCGCCCGGATGGCGTCGGGCCGGCCGATCGAGGTGCAGCGTGTGGCGGAAGCGGACGACATCCTGGCGGCGCGCAGCGGCATCGCCGAGCTGTTCATGGATCAGAAGGTAGTGGATTACATCGTGGACGTGGTGCGGGGCACGCGCGAGCCCCAGAGCCTCGGCCTGCCGGAGCTGAAGCCGCTGATCGCGTTCGGGGCGAGCCCGCGGGCGTCGATCTACCTGGCGCAGGCGGCGCGGGCGCACGCGTTCCTGCGAGGCCGCGCCTATGTGGTGCCCGAGGACGTGAAGGCCATGGCATTCGACGTGCTGCGGCACCGCGTGCTGCTCACCTTCGAGGCGGAGGCCGAGGACATGGACTCGGACCGTGTGATCGGGAAGATCCTGGAGGCCGTGGGCGTGCCGTGAGGTACGAAGGCGAGGATCGTCGGCGCGTCGAGGCGTCCCCGCTGCGCGCGCGCCGACGGCTCGTGACCCCCGAGGTGCTGCGGCAGGTCAAGGGGATCGAGCTGCGAACGCGGACCCTGGTCAACTCCCTCTTCACAGGCGACTACCGGTCGGTGTTCCGCGGACAGGGCATCGAGTTCGCGGAGGTGCGCGCCTACCAGGAGGGCGACGATTTCCGGGCGATCGATTGGAACGTGTCGGCGCGCATGGGCCACCCCTTCGTGAAGACCTACCACGAGGAGCGCGAGATCACGCTGCTCCTCCTGGTGGACCAATCCGGCTCGTGCCAGTTCGGGCGCCCCCACACCAAGGCCGGTCTCGCGGTCGAGGTCGCGGCCGTGCTCGCGCTCGCGGCCGCACGCCACAACGACCGTGTGGGCGCCTTGATGTTCGCCGACAAGGTGGAGTTCGTCGTGCGACCCGCGAAGGGACGGCCGCACGCGTTGCGCGTCATCCGCGACCTTGTCGCGTTCACCCCGCGGGGCCGCGGCACGAACCTCGCCGAGGCGCTGCGCTACGCCGCGAAGTTGCTGCGCCACCGGGCGATCGTGGTCGTGCTCTCCGACTTCCGCGCGGACGGCTGGGAGGAGCCGCTGGCGCAGCTCGCCGCGCGGCACGAGATCGTGGCGATCACGGTGGACGATCCCCGCGAGCTGGAGCTGCCGGACGTGGGCTGGGTGGACTTCGAGGACGCGGAGACGGGGCGGCGCGTCCTGCTCGATACGAGCCACACGCCGGCGCGCGGCCGCGTGCGCGCGGCGGCCGAGCGGCAGCTGCAGGAGCGCACCCGTCGGCTGGTGCAGGCGGGTGTGGACCGGGCCGCGCTGCGCACCGACGTGCCCTATGCCGGGCCGCTGCGCCGCGCCTTCCACGAGCGCGCCCGTCGCCTCAAGCGATGATTCGCCGTCACACCACGCCGCCACGCCACCTCGCGGGAGGCGTCCGCAGGGCAGTCTGGTTCGCGATTCTTGGCGTCGTGGCAGGGTGGCGTTTGGCAGCGGGGCAGGGGGGTGCGGGGTGGGTAGCCGCTCCCGATCGCCCCACCGTCGGCGACACGGTGTGGCTCGAGCGTACCGTGACCGCGGCGCCGGGGTGGCGGGTGCGCGCGGGCAAACTCGAAGCGGGCGAGCGGGTGGAGCCGCTCGGCGACCCCGTGGTGCGGCGCGCTTCCTCCCCCGACGGCTGGGTGGTGCGCTATCCCGTCGCCGCCTGGGCGCCCGGGGCGCACACCGTGAGCGTGCCGCCCATCTGGCGCCTGGGCCCCGATGGCCGCGCCGACTCGTTGCCCGGCGGCAGCGCCGCCTTCGTGATCACCAGCGTCATCCCCGACACGGTGCGGCAGCCGGAGCCGAGGGCGGCGATCGCCCCGATCCGGTCGACGCGGCGGTACCCGCTGGCGGCGACCTTGGCCGTCGTCTTGTGTGCGGGACTCCTCGCGGCCGGGGTGCGGTGGCGTCGACGTCCGCCACGACCCCCCGGCGTGCACCCTCACGTTCCAGTGGAACCTGAGGTGCCCGACGCCCGCTGGCTCGCGGCTGGGGAGCCCAAGGCGGTCGCGGCGCGGGCCGTGCTCCAGCTGCGCGTCGCCATCGCGCACACGGTCCCCGGGGCGAACCTCGCGCTCAGCACGACCGAGTGCCTGGCGGCCGTAGAGCGGGCGCGCCCCGACGCCCCGCTGCGCGAGCTGCGCGCCGCGCTGGAGCAGCTCGACCGCGTGGAGTTCGCGTCGGCCCACGGCGCGGACGTGGCAGCGCTGGCCGTGCGGGCGCGTGCGCTCGCTCGGGAGTTCTTGCCGTGAGCTTCGCCCGGCCGCTGGTGCTGCTGTTCCTGTTGGCCCTGCCGGCCTGGTGGTGGCTGCGCGCGCGGCGGCTGGGGCTGCTGCGGGGTGTGCGTATGAGCGACGTCCGGCCGGCGGCAGCCACGGCGGAGCGACTCTGGATCGCGCGGCTCCCGGTCACGCTGCGCAACGTCTGCCTCGGCGCCTGGGTCTTGGCGGCGGCGGGTCCGCGGCTCGGCTCGGCCAGGATCGAGGCGCGCAGCGAGGGCATCTCGATCGTGCTGTGCGTGGACCTGTCGAGCAGCATGCTCGCCGAGGACTTCGCGCCCGCGAACCGGATCGACGTGGCCAAGGCGACCGCGATCGACTTCGTGCGGGCGCGGCGGTCCGATCGCATCGGCCTGGTCGCGTTCGCGGCGCAGGCGCTCACCCAGGTGCCGCTCACGACGGACTACGCCGTGCTGGAGGCGGCGTTGCAGGGTCTCCGCATCGGGATGCTGGAGGACGGCACCGCGATCGGCACGGCGATCGCGACCGCGGCGAACCGGCTGCGGCGCGCGCCGGGAAAAAGCAAGGTGATCGTGCTGCTCACCGACGGCGTGAACAACCGCGGCACGGTGGATCCGCGGACCGCGGGCCAGGCGGCCGGGGCGTTCGGAATCAAGATCTACGCGATCGGCGTCGGGAGACAGGGCGAAGCGCCGGTGCCGACGGGTCAGGCACCGGACGGGACCCTGCGCTACCAGAGCATGCCGGTTGAGATCGATGAGGCGCTGCTGACGGACGTGGCGCGGGGCACGGGCGGTCGCTACTTCCGCGCGACCGATACCGAGTCGCTGCGCCACATCTTCGCTGAAATCGACCGCCTCGAGAAGTCGACGGTGGAGCAGGTGGTGTACCGCCGCTTCGAGGAAGCCTACCGCTGGCCGCTCGCGCTCGGGCTGATCGTGCTGGCGCTCGAGATCGTCCTTTCGGGGACGTTCGCGGTGCGGGTGCCCTGATGAGCTTCGACGCCCCGTTCGTGCTCGCCCTCGCGCCGCTGGTGGCCGGTGCCGCATGGTTCGGGGCGGCGTGGGCGCGGCGGGTGCGGGTGCGGCGCGCCGCCCGGTGGTCGCAGGAGGCGGTGCGGACGGCGCTCGGGGCCGGCCGCTTCGGTCCGACGGCGCTCTCCCTGGCGGCGTTCCTGGGTGTCGCGGCGCTCGCGGGCCCCCGCTGGGGCGAAGAGAAGATCGTGGCCGAGACGCGCGGCCTGTCGCTGGTGCTCGCGGTGGACATCTCGCGCTCGATGCTCGCCGAGGACGTGAGCCCGAGCCGCCTGGCGCGCGCGCTGCGGGAGGCGCGCCGCCTGGTGCAGGACCTCGACGGCGACCGCCTCGGACTCGTGGCGTTCGCGGGCTCGAGCTACATCCTGTCACCGCTGTCGGTCGACGGATCGGCCCTGGGGCTGTATCTCGACGCGCTCGACCCGGACGTCGCCTCCGAGGGCGGGACCTCCTTAGCGGAGCCCCTGGCGCAGGGCGGCGAGCTGCTGCGGGCCAGCTCGGAGCTCGCCGACCGCGTGCTGGTCGTCTTTACCGACGGGGAGGCGCACGACTCCGTCGCCCGCAGTGTGCGCCAGGCGCAGCGCCTCAACGCGCTCGGGATCCACCTCATCCTGGTGGCGGAGGGGGGACGGGCGCCGGCCCGCATTCCGCTGCGCGACGAGCACGGCACGCTGCTGGGCCAGCAGAAGGACGACGGCGGGGACGTGATCGAGACCCGGCGGCGGGACGACGTGTTGGGCGCCGTGGCGGACGCGTCGCAGGGCACCATCGTCGGTGCCGAGTTGCCCGACCAGGCGGGCGCGGTGCGCGACCTGGTCGCGTCCTACAAGCGGGCGCGGGCGAGCGAGACGCACACGCAGCGCGGGCGACCGCGCTCCTGGATCCCGCTCGTCCTCGCCGTGGCGCTCCTGTTCGGGCAGGCCGTGAACCGGCGGACCGCGTCGCTCATCGGACTCGCCCTGCTCGTCGGAGTGCCGCTCGCCGCCGCCGCGCAAGAGGCCCGCCGCCCCCGCACGGCGGCGGAGCGGGCCTGGGACCGGGGGGACGTCACGCGGGCCCTC
Organism: Gemmatimonadota bacterium; assembly: GCA_003222115.1. Taxonomy (GTDB): domain Bacteria; phylum Gemmatimonadota; class Gemmatimonadetes; order Gemmatimonadales; family GWC2-71-9; genus AG29. The sequence goes on from QHUL01000056.1 coordinate 17,955, forward strand.
GCCGCCTACCTCGCCGAGCTCGCGGGGCGGCAGCGCGACGACACGGCGTGGTACAACGCCGGCACGGCGGCGCTCGCGGCGAGTGATTTCGAGAGCGCGCGGGCGAACCTGGGCCATGCCGCTGCTTCGGTCGATCCGGGGATCCGGTTCCGCGCGCTCTACAACCTCGGCCTCGTCGCCTTGCGCGAGTCGGTGGCCGACAGCAGCAACCGCGACGCGCACCTGGCGGACGCGGAGCGTGCGTACCGGGAGGCCCTGTTGCTCCATCCCCGCCAGCCGGCGGCGAAGTGGAACCTGGAGCTCGCGGTGCGCCGCCGCGGCGGCGGTGGGGCGAGCAGGAACGTCCCGCCGGCGGGAGGCGGCGGTGGTGGCGGAGCACCGCCGAGCGAGGCGGAGGCGGGAGGTGGCGGAGGGGCCGCGGGGGAAGGACAGCAGGGCGGGGGCGGCGGTGGCTTGACGCGGGCCCAGGCCGACCAGATCCTCCGGTCGATCGGCCAGGAGGAGCTCGCCACGCGGAGAAATCGCACGGGCCGCGTGCGGCGGGCCGAGGAACCGGGCGTGAAGGACTGGTGACGCCGTCCCTGGTGGTGCTGCTCGCGCTGCAGGTCGCCGCAACGCCGCTCGACGTCACGGCGCGCGTGGATCGCGCTCGGGTCGTGCTCGGTGATGAGATCGGGCTCACCGTGCGGGCGCGCGCTCGCACGGCGGAGCCGGTCAGCTTGGAGCTGCCGCCGCTCGCCGGTTTCCTGGTCCTCAGCACCCATGAGGTCACCGATGTCAGCGTCGGGGGCCCGGGCGCGCCGGTCCGCACGACCGTGCGGGAGCTGCAGCTGCGCGCGACCAAGGTTGGCACGCTATTGATCGGCGCCGTGCACGCGCGGCAGGGCCGGGTGATCGTCGCGACCGACCCGATCGTGGTCACAGTCGACAGCGGGGCGGCGGGGGGGCCGCCCGCGCTCACACCGCTGGCGCGCGCCCTGGTCGACGCGGCGCCGCCCCCGGAGCGCACCGACCGGGTGGCGCTCACGGTCGTCGTGCCGACCGACACGGTGCTCGCGGGTCAGCAGCTCGACGTCGTGGCCACGGCCTGGTTCCCGCGCGAGCTCCGGAACCGGCTGCACCGCCCGCCCCAAGTCACCATCGAGACCCCGCAACGCGTGTGGGCGTACCCCGCCGCGCGCTCGAGCGACGTCGCGGCCTCGCGGCTGGTGCGCGGGTCCTGGCTGGACCTGTACGTCGCCCATCAAGTGGTCTTCCCGCTCGCCGCGGGCCGGGTCGTGATCCCCCCCGCGTCGGTGGAGTTCGCCGTGCCCACGACCTTTTCCTTTTTCAGTCGGGAGGAGCGCTACGCGTTGCAGAGCGACTCGGTGACGATCGTCGTGCTGCCCCTGCCGGTGGAGGGGCGCCCGGCCGACGACCAGCGGGTGACGGGGCGGGGGCTCGTCCTCGCGCTGGACGTGCAGCCGGCCGACGCGCGCGTCGGGGAACCGCTCGAGGTGACGACCACGGTCGCCGGTGTCGGCAACGTGGCGCTATGGCCGGAGCCGGCGTTGCGCTGGCCGCCGGGGTTCCGCCCCTACCCGGCGGAGCCCGAGGCGCGGATCGACTGGCAGGGCGGCCGGATCTCGGGGAGCAAGGCGTTCCGCTATCTCGTGGTCCCGGACTCGGCGGGCACGTTCGTCCTGCCCGAGCTGCGCTACCCGTACTATGACATGGGCCGGGGCGGCTATACCGTGGCGGGAGCGGCACCGCGGACGCTCGTCGTTGCGCCGGGTGCCGAGCCGCGTGCGGCCCGCTCGCTGCCACCGCTCGCGCCCGTCGACGGTGAGGCGTGGGCGAGCGCGGTCGCCCGCGATCTCTTCCCCTGGGGCTGGGGCGCCCTCGTGTGCGCGCCGCCGCTCGCCGCGCTGTTGTGGCGCCGCCGGTCGCGCCCGCGCGGCGGGCCGGAGCCCGCGCCCGCGGTCGCGCCGCAGGTCACGCGGCTGGGACGGCTGGAGCGGGAATTCCACGTCGTGCTCGCGAGTCATGTCGCCGATCCCGTCGCCCGCGACGGTGACGGCCTGGCTCGCGCGCTGCGCGCGGCCGGCATCGAGAGCGCGGTCGCGGACCACATCATGCGGCTGCGCGACCGGCTGCGGGCCGCGCGCTACGGGCCGCGCGGCCTGGGCGACGCGGCGGAGCTGGCTGCCGAGATCGAGCAGGTGCTGGGGGTACTGGGGGCGGAGCCGCACGGCGGGCGGCGGGTCCGCCTGTTCTCGACGCTGTGCTGCGCGGCGCTGCTCGCGCCGCGCGGCAGCCTCGCCCAAGGGCCGAGCGCCGAAGCGCTGTATGCCGCGGGGGCGCTGCGGGCGGCGGCGGACTCGTTCGCCGCCCGGGCCGCGGCCGAACCCCGCACTGCTGCGCACTGGTACAACGTGGGCGCCACCCTGTACCGGGCCGGCGCGGACGGCAAGGCTGCCGCAGCGTGGGCCGTCGCGGCGCGCCTTGCCCCGCGCGACCGCATGATTCGACGCGCCCGCGAGCTCCTCCCGGCGCCGGACGCGACGAGCGAGCGCCTGCTCGCGGTCGGCGTCGGCGCACCCGGTGAATGGGGCCTCGTGGCCGCGGCGTGCTGGGTCGGCTTTTGGGCGGCGCTGGCCCGGCGACGCCGCTCGCGCGCGTGGCTGCTCGGGCTCGCGGTGTGCGCCGCCGCGGCGGGAGCGCAGGGCGCGCGCGAGGCGCTGCGGCGCCAGCAGGCGCTCGCGGTCGTGGTGAGCCCGGCCACGCCGGTGCGGGTGGCCCCGTACGGCGGCGCCAGCGCCGTCGCCACCGTCGAGGCGGGTGCCGCGCTGCTCGTGGAGCGGCGCGACGGGCGCTGGCTCGAGGTGCGGCGGCCGGACGGCATCCACGGCTGGCTGCTCGAGCGCGAGGCGGTGCGGCTGCCGCAAGATCCCCTGTGACGAAGATCGCCGTGCTCGCGGCGCAGGTGGCCGACCAGATCGCCGCCGGCGAGGTGGTGGAGCGCCCGGCGTCCGTGGTGAAGGAGCTGGTCGAGAACGCACTCGACGCGGGCGCGCGCACCATCCGCGTCGGCATCGAGAACGGCGGCAAGACGTTGATCCGGGTGAGCGACGACGGCGAGGGGATGAGCCGGGAGGACGCCGAGCTCGCGCTGGCGCGCCATGCGACGAGCAAGATCCGCGGCGCGGCCGATCTGATCGGGGTCGGCACCTTCGGGTTCCGCGGAGAGGCGCTCCCGGCCATCGCGTCGGTGTCGCGCTTCGAGCTCGAGACCTCGCCCGACGGCCGGAGCGCAACCCGAGTGCGGGTGGTGGGCGGCAAGGGCATGGCCGTGGAGGACGCGGTGCGCCAGCGCGGCACCACGGTGACGGTGCGCGCGCTGTTCTTCAACACGCCCGCGCGGCGGAAATTCCTGCGTGCCCAGCAGACCGAGACCCGGGCGGTGGTGGAGGCGTTGACCGTGCTCGCGCTCGCGCGCCCCGACGTGGCCTTCGCGCTCGAGAGCGACGACCGTGCGCTCCTCGACGTCGGGCCGGCGGCGCGACCCATCGACCGCGTACACGAGCTGTGGGGGCGGGAGCTCGCCGACACGCTGCTCCCCATCGGCCACCGCGAGGGCCCGCTCGAGGTGCGGGGCTTCGCGCAGCGCCCCGCGCAGGCGAAGCCTGCGGGACGCAAAGGCTACGTGTTGGTGCGGGGACGCCCCATCCGCGATCCCTTCATCCTGCGCGCGGCGGAGGCGGGGTACCGTTCGACCATCGCGCCCGGCGACCGCCCGACGCTCATCCTGTTCCTGGACCTCCCGGGAGACGCGGTGGACGTCAACGTCCATCCCACCAAGCTCGAGGTGCGCTTCCGTGACAAGTTCTTCGTCGAACGGGTGGTCGAGGAGGCGGTGCGCGGGGCGCTCGGGCCACTCGCCGCGGCGTCCCCGCTAGGTGTGGGGGGTGAGGCGTCGGGTGTCGGGGGGCCCTGGGCCGGTCTCGGTGCCGTGATCCCCGGCGTGGCCGCCGCGGAGCTCTTTTCCCGAGAGTCCCTCACACCTGACGCCCGACGCCTGACACCCCCGCTGCTTCAGGTGTTTGACACGTACATCGTGTTTCAGACGGACACCGCCGTCGCCATCGTGGATCAGCACTCGGCCCACGAGCGCGTGCTGTACGAGACCGTGATGCGCCAGCTCTCGGGCGACGGCGCGCCCGCGCAGCGCCTGCTACTGCCGCTGACGCTCGACTTCTCGCCCGCCGAGCTCGAGGCCGTGGACGCGCACGGGGAGCTGCTGCGGCGCGTCGGCTACGAGATCGAGCCGTTCTCGGGCCGCTCCGTCGTCGTTCACACCGCTCCCAACCCGCATCCGCGGTTCGACGCGACGCGCTGCCTGCAGGAGCTCGTGGCCGATCTCGCGGGCGGCCGCTTCGGCGGCTGGGCGAACCGGCTGGAGCGCTTCGCCGCCAGCTTCGCCTGCCGCGCCGCGATCAAGGCCGGCCAGCGGCTCGAGCCGGACGAGATGCGGGAGCTCGTCATCCGCGTCCTCGGCGCCACCCTACCGGCCCACGACGTGCACGGCCGGCCGACCATCGTGCAGCTGCCGAAGGACGAGTTGGAGCGGCGGTTTGGGAGAGCCTGACCGCCCCCTGGTACCGGTACTCGTCGGCCCCACCGGCGTCGGCAAGACCGCCGTCGCGGCGGCGCTCGGTGTCCGCGCGCCCATCACCGTGATCTCAGCCGATGCGCGGCAGGTATACCGCGGGCTCGACATCGGCACGGCAAAGCCGCCGCCCGAGCTGCAGGCGCGGGTTCCCCACTTCGGCCTCGACCTGATCGAGCCGGGGGAGCGCTACAGCGCGGGACGGTTCGCACGCGATGCTGCCGGTTGGCTGGGGAGCGTCCGGGCCGGCGGGCGCGAACCGGTCGTCGTCGGTGGAACCGGGTTCTACGTGCGAGCACTGGCGGAGGGGCTGTTCCGCGAGCCGCCGCTCGACGCGGCGCGGCGCGAGCGACTACGGATCTGGGGTGAGCGGCTGCCCGCCGCGCGACTCGCCCATTGGGCGGCGCGGCTCGACCGGCGCTTCGCGGGCGGCGGACGCCAGCGCGCGGCGCGCGCGATCGAGGTGGCGCTGCTCAGCGGTCGGACGTTGAGCTGGTGGCAGCGCGAGGCGCGCGAGACCGGGATTATGCGACCGTGGTACATTCATCTGACGCTGCCGCGCGACGCGCTCCACCGCCGCATCGCGGAGCGGGTGGACCGGATGCTCGCGGCGGGCCTCGTCGCCGAGGTGCGGACCCTGCTCGCCCGCGGCGTCGCGGCGCACGCGCCCGGACTCGACGGCGTGGGCTATCGCGAGGTCGTGGCGACGCTCGAGCGGCGGCTGCCGGAAGCCCGGCTGCGGGACGCCGTCGTCGCGGCGACGCGGCGGTACGCGAAACGGCAGGAGACGTGGTTTCGACATCAACTGCGACGTCAGACGTCAGACGTCAGACATCAGTCGGACGACGTTTGGACTATCGACGCGACAGCCCCGCCCGAGGAGCTTGCCGCCATGATCCATAGGCGCTGGTGCACCACGCGTGCTGACGTCTGATGTCTGACGTCTGAGGTCTCATGCGTATCGGCATCACCTGCTATCCGACCTACGGCGGCTCCGGAGCCGTCGCCACCGAGCTGGGGCTCGAGCTCGCGCGGCGCGGCCACGAGGTCCATTTCATCTCGTACGCCAGCCCGTTCCGGCTGCGGGGCGGGTTCGCCGAGCGCGTCACCTTCCACGAGGTCGTGACCGCCGACTATCCGCTGTTCGAGCACTCGCCCTACGCGCTCGCGCTGGCCGTCAAGCAGCACGAGGTCGCGCTGCGCGAGGAGCTCGAGCTGATGCACGTGCATTACGCCATCCCTCATGCCGCGACGGCCTGGCTCGCCAAGCAGATGCTCAAGGCGGAGCGCGACCTCAAGCTCGTCACCACGCTGCACGGCACCGACATCACGCTCGTGGGGCAGGATCCCTCGTACTTCACCATCACGAAGTTCTCGATCGAGCAGTCCGATCGGGTGACCGCCGTGTCGCAGTACCTGCGCGACGAGACCTATCGCGCCTTCGGGTGCACCGGCTGCGACGTCCAGGTGATCCCGAACTTCGTGTCGACCGCGGAGTACCATCCGGCCCGCGATGCGTCCTGCCGGCGCGCGCTGGCCCCTCCGGACCACAAGATCCTGACCCACGTCTCGAACTTCCGTCCCGTCAAGCGCGTGCGCGACGTGGTGCGCATCTTCGCCGGCGTGCGGAAGGTGCTGCCCGCCACGCTCGTGCTCGTAGGGGACGGGCCGGACCGCGACGCGGCGGAGCAGGAGACGGACCGCCTGCGCCTTGGGGACGACGTCCGGTTCCTCGGCAAGGTGGATCAGGTGGCCGACGTGCTGCGCGGGAGCGACCTGTTCTTGCTTCCCTCCGAGACCGAGTCCTTCGGCCTGGCCGCCCTCGAGGCCATGGCCTGCGGCGTGCCGGTGATCGCGAGCGCCGTGGGGGGCCTCCCCGAGGTCGTCGTGAACGGGGAGACGGGCTACCTCGCACCGCCGGGAGCCGTCGACGAAATGATGGAGCGGGCGCTCGCCATCCTGCGGGACGGCCCGCTGCACGGCCGGCTCGGCGCGAGCGCCGCAGCGCGGGCGCGCGACTTCTCGACCGAGCGGATCGTCCCGCATTACGAGGCGCTCTACCGGGACGTGCTCGGTGAGTGAACTGGCCCGCCTCGCGCGGCTGCCGAACCTCGTGATCGCCGCGGCCGGCGTGCTCGCCGGCGGGTGGATCGCCCTGGGGCGCATCGCCGTGCCCGCGTCGCTCGCGCTCGCCGCCCTGTGCGGCACCGCGCTCGGCGCCTACGGGTTCATTCGCAACGACATCGCCGACGCCGCGGCGGACGCGGTGAGCCACCCCGACCGCCCCATCCCGAGCGGCCGCATCCATCCTGAGACCGCGGACTGGTATGCGCGCTGGGCCCTGCTCGCGGCGATGGGGCTGCTGCTGTCGGCGCTGCGCGCGGGCGCGCCCTCCCTCGTGATGCTCCCGTGCTTCCTCGCCGCATGGGGTGCCCTGGGCGGCTACTCGCCCGTCCTCAAACGGGTCGGCCTCGGTAACGTGGCCGTGGCCCTCGTCGCCGGGTTGCCCTTGTTCTTCGGTGCGGCGGCGGTGAACCGGCCGCGCGACGGGCTCGTCCCCTGGGCCATCGCCGCGTGGATCCACGTCCTGCGCGAGCTGGTGAAGGACATCGAGGACCAGCCCGGCGACCAGGCGGTGCGCCGCCGCACCCTGCCGATCCTGATCGGGCGCACGGGGGCGGCCAGGGTCGCCGCGGCGATCGCCCTGGCGTTCGTGCCGGTCAGCCTCGTGCTCCCCTACCACGCGCAGTACGGCGGCGCCTACTTCGCGGTCGCGCTGGTCGCTCAGCTCGCCGTGCTCGTGGCCGCGGCCCGGCTCGTGGTGGGACGGATCGAGCGCGTCAGCGCCCTGCTCAAGGGAGCCATGGTGGTGGGCCTGATCGCCCTCGTCGCCGGGCGGGTCACATGACGCTGTGGCAGGGGATCCTGTTGGGGTTGGTGCAGGGGCTGACGGAGTTCTTCCCCGTCTCGAGCTCCGGCCATCTCGCCGTGGTCGAGGCGATGACGGGCGTGAAGACCCCGGGGCTCTTCGTGGAGGTCGCGCTGCATGTGGCGACGCTAGGCGCAGTGCTCGTGATCTACGGCCGGCGCTTGATGCAGCTCGCGCTGGGCGTACTCCGCGGGCGGCGTGAGGACGTGCGCTACGCGGGGCTCCTGGTCCTCGCCACGATTCCCGCCGGCATCATCGGGGTGCTGTTCCACGCGCGGATCGAAGCGGCCTTTCGGACGCTCAGTTTCGTTGGGGCGGCGTTCATCGTCACGGGCTTCGTGCTCTGGTCCACCCGGCGCCGCTCTGGTGAGGCGTCCGAGCCGACGCCGTGGCAGGCGCTGATCGTGGGCGCGGCGCAGGCGGTGGCGGTCTTCCCCGGCATCTCGCGCTCGGGCTCGACCGTGAGCGCGGCCCTGTGGTGCGGTCTCGGGGCCGAGCGTGCCGCGGAGTTCAGCTTCCTGCTCGCCATCCCGACGATCGGCGGGGCGGCGCTGCTCGAGGCGCGGCACGTCGCGACGGACGTCGCGGTGGTCGGCGCGCTGCCGCTCGTCGCGAGCTGCGTCGTCGCCTTCGTGAGCGGGGCATGGTCCATCCGGTTCCTCGTCGCGCTGTTGCGACGCGGCCGGTTCTACGCGTTCGCGCCCTATTGCTGGGCGGTCGGCGTGCTCACGCTCGTATACGCGCGGTGGCTCACCTAGGGCTCGACGGCCTGCCGGGGAACGTCCTCGCGCAGCGGTGGGGAGTGCCGCAGGTGGGGCTGTTCCGGCGTCTCGGGTCCACCCTCGATGCGATCCACGACCTCGGTGCGCAGGACGCGCCGCACGGCACCGTCGTGCTCGCCGAGGAGCAGACGGCGGGGCGGGGGCGTGACGGGCGCACCTGGCGCTCGCCCGCGGGCGGGGTGTGGCTGGGGATGCTGCTCCGGCCCGGGGACGTCCGGGTCGAGCCGGGCTCGCTCGCGATCCGCGCGGGGCTCGTGCTCGCCGACGCCGTGGACGAGGTGGTGGGCCGGCCGGTGGCGCAGCTCAAGTGGCCCAACGACGTCCTCGTCCACGACCGCAAGCTCGCGGGGATTCTGTGCGAGAGCCGCTGGCAAGGCGAGGCGTTGCAGTGGATCGCCGTCGGGTTGGGCGTGAACCTGGGGAACGAGCTGCCGCCGGAGCTCGGCGCGCGGGCGGTGGCGCTGCGCGAGGTGGCGCCCGCGGTGCGACGCATTGACCTGCTGGACCGGCTGGTGCCGGCGCTCGCGCGCATCGGCGGCCCGGGAGCCTTCCTCGCCGAGGCCGAGTGCGCGGCGTTCGCGGCGCGCGACTGGCTGCACGGCCGGATGCTCCGGTCACCGGCCGCGGGGCTCGCGCGCGGCATCCGTCCGGACGGCGCACTGCTCGTCGATGCCGGGGCGGGGACAGTCGGCGTGCGGGAGGGGCACGTGGAGTTGGCATGAGGGGAAGACCACTCGCGGCATGCCCGTTCGTCTCTACGCCCATCTGACCTGGGCGACTCTACAGCGCCAATCCTTGATCAGTCCCGCCGTGGCAGAATTCCTGCGCCGCTTTCTACCGCGGGAGGCGCAACGGCATGGTGCGAGACTGCTCGCTGCGGGAATTGTTGCGGATCACGTGCATGTAGTTGTGCAACTGCCGGCGATCAACAACATCCCGCGACTTGTGCAAGGCCTCAAGGGGCCAGCGCCCGGCTCATCAATCGGGAGGGTCTCATGCCTCGAGCACCGCTGCGTTGGGCGGAGGGCTACGATCTACGGAGTGTCGGGGTCCGGCAGTTGGGGACCGTGATCACGTACGTGAACAATCAGGCTTCCCGACACCCGGGCCAGCGTCCTTGAGGACGTCGCGTAGCCGAGCGGGGACTTCAGTCCCTGAAAATTCGCGGGTCGAGAATGATCACGTGACCGTCGCTTGGTCGCGAGTTCGGGTCCACGTGGCGGCCTGCGGGCCTGCGGCCTATACTACGCCCCGATGCTCCTCGCCACAAACATCAACAACACCGAGACCAAGGTCGGGCTGTTCCGCGGCGACAGCCTGGAGGCCCACTGGCGGCTCACGACCACGCCCTCGCGCACGCCCGACGAGTGGGCCCAGGCGCTCACGTCCTACCTCACTCAGGCGGGACGCTCTACGCAGGAAGTCCGCGCGGCCATCCTCGCCTCGGTGGTGCCGCCCGTCACCCAGACGCTGTGCGAGGCGGTGGAGCGGGCGACCACGGTGAAGCCGCTCGTGGTGGACGGCCGCTCGCGGCTCCCCATCACGCTCGACGTGGAGGAGCCCCTCTCCGTGGGCGCGGACCGCATCCTCAACACGCTCGCGGCCGCCACGCTGTTCCGCCGGGACACGATCGTCGTGGACTTCGGCACCGCGACGACGTTCGACTGCATTACGAGCGAAGGCCGCTTCATCGGCGGGGTCATCATGCCGGGGCTCCGCACCAGCGCCGACGCCCTGATCCGCAATACCGCCAAGCTCCCCGCCACCGAGCTGCTTCCCACGGAGCGCGTGATCGGGCGGCGCACCGAGGACTGCATCCGCTCCGGCGTGCTGTGGGGCGCGGCCGAGGCGGTGGACGGGCTGGTACGCCGCATCAAGGCCGAGTGGCCGAACGGGAACACGCCGAAGATCGTCGCCACGGGCGGCCTCGCGCCGCTGGTCGCGCCCCTCTCCAAGGAGATCGAGTCGCAGCACCCAGATTTGACGCTCGTCGGGCTCCGTATCGCGGCGAGCGCGCTCGGCCTCAAGTGGTAGCGGACGCGAGAACGCTCAACGCCTGGCGGCGCTGGGGGTACCGGCTACTCCCGGGCGAGCTGTTCTCCTACTTCCTGCACATGCGCCCCGCCGAGTGGCCCATCATGGCGGGGCACACGGCGCTGGGCTACGTGCTGGCCGTCGGATTCGGGGGCGTCGCCCGGGGGGAGCGGTTGGGGCAGGCGGTTGGGGGCCTGGTGATCTGGGTGGCGCTGCTCAACGGGGGGACTCTCGCGATCAACAGCGTATTCGACAAGGACGAGGGAGACATCGGCTACCTGATCGCCCCGCCTCGCCTGCCGCGGCACCTCCTCGCCTTCAGCGTGGCGCTGCTCGCGGGCGGCCAGCTCGCGGCGCTGACCCTGCCGCTGGCGTTTCAGATGGCCTACGCGATCTGCTTCGCGATGTCGATCCTCTATTCGGTGCCGCCGTTCCGCTTCAAGGCGGTGGCGGGCGTCGACTGGCTGATCAACATGTGGGGCTTCGGGACGCTGACGCCGTTCGCCGGCTGGGCCGCGACGGGTCGGCCGCTGGACTTGGGGCACGGGCTCGTGCTGCTCGCCTTCTGCCCCCTGTTCGCGGGGCTCTATCCGCTGACACAACTGTATCAATGCGACGAGGACCGGCGCCGCGGCGATCGAACGCTCGCGCTCATTATCGGGATGCGGCGCAGCCTGGACGTCGCACTCGGCTGCATCCTGCTCGCATTCGCGCTGTTGGGCTGGGCGGCCGTCGCAGTACGGGTGAGCGGCGTGCTGCTCCTCCTCCCGCTCGCGGCCTGGCTGTGGGTGGTCGTGCCGTGGCGCGCGGGGTATCAGTCATGGACGGCGGCGCGGCACCAGCAGGGAATGTATCGGGCGCTCGCCGCGTGGGCGGTCACGGATGTCGTGGTGCTCCTGGTGTTTGCCCGATGAGCGCGGCGCGCTAGATTTGCCGGGCCAACCCACAACCCCCCTGCAGCGAGGAGAGGCTGAGCATGTCGGCTAGCTTCGCCCCCACGGCAACGGATCGCTCGGATTTCCGCACCGTGATGCTGAGCGGCACGAAGCTGGGCGCCCTCACGGCGGCGGCGGTCGTGCTCTTTCTCCTGGTCGCGCGATTCGTTCCCGAAACGGGCGGCGGCCGGGGCGGGCTGGAGGCGCTCATCGTGCTGGCGGCGGCCGTGCTCGCGAGCTTCCTGCCCGGCCGCTGGACCGCGGCCCGCCATGCGGAGGGGATCGCCGGCGCGGCCGCGATCGGCCTGTGGGGCACGATCGTGTTCATGGCGTTCGACGTCGTCCTGCTGCGGCCCTTCAAGGCCTATCCGTGGACCTGGGACGCGATCGGCGGCGGGAGCAGCTGGTGGTATCTGCCGATCTGGTGGATGCTGGGCACGTTCCTCGCCTGGATGGGCGGCATCGTCACGGCCGCGCAGGCGGCGCGCGGCGAGGCGACGCTGCTGCGCACTGCGGGCCCCGCGGTCGTGGGCGCCGTCCTGCTCGTGATCGTTGCGCGACTGGCGGGCCTGCGCCTCGCGCTGCCGGTCGAGACGGCGGCGGGGTTCACGATCGTCCTGACGGTGCTCGCGGTCGTCGCCCTCGCCCGGAAGTCCTAGAGCGGGGAGGGACGGTGCCCCGCTGGCTGGCTCACCTGCTCGTCGTGCTCGGCTGGCTCGTCACCCCGGTGCTCGCCTGGGGGGCGTCGTACGCCGGTCTCTGGCTCGGGGCCCTCGTCGCGACGCGGTTCTCTCGTCCCCTGACCATGCTCGTGGTGGCGGGGCTGGGCGCGGCGCTGCTCGGGTTCGCGGCCCTCTGGACGTGGGTGCGCTTCATGCGCCGGCTTCCGCACCTCCTGTCGCATCACATGGCGCCCCGGCCGTCGCAGGAGTACACGGCGGTTGCAGCGGCCGACTGAGCTCGGGTGGCTCCCGCTCGCGCTCTGCATTCCTGCGGTGCTCGCCGCCCAGGGTCGCGACTGGGAGTTCCACCGCGGCCGCTGGTACAACGGTAACCGCTCCGACAGCTACGAATTCCGCACCAGCGCCCGCTGGGGCGGGCCGTTCACGCACGGCTTCGGGGCGCAGGTGTTCCTCCACGATTCGCTGGGCCGCCGCCGCGCCTTCTACGGGCTGGGCTACGAGCTGCAGGCGTTCCGGGGCCGCCGCGCGCTCGGGCCGTACGCGCTCGCCGGCGTCGCGCTCGGCCTCTCCACCGACACCACCACTCAGGAGCTCGCCGCCCAGTGGAGCGTCGGCGGCGGCATCGAGTGGCGGCCGCTTTCGCGCTTCGCGCTCGGCGCCGAGGCGCGCTACCGGGTCGAAGACCGCGGGCCCCGCGGCTTCTGGCGTACCTCCGACGCCCGGACAGGCCTCAGCGGCGCGGTCGGGATCACGCTAAGGCTGGGGAGGGGGGAAGGGGGACGGGGGAGCGGTGGCTACGGCTCGCCGCCGCGGCCGCCTCCCGAGCCGCCGGCCACGATCACCGGGAGCGCGGCGGACATCGTGCGTACCGCGCTCGACGCCTTGGGAACCCCATATCTGTGGGGCGGCACGGCGGGAAACGGGTTCGACTGCTCCGGGCTCATCCAATACGCCTACGGCCAGCATGGCATCCGGCTGCCGCGGATGGGCCGCGCCCAGGCCTCGGCCGGGGCGGAGGTGGCCCCCGTGATCGACGCGCTGCGGCCCGGGGACGTCCTGCTCTTCTCGGCGGCGCCCGGATCCGGGGTGACCCACGTGGGCATGTACGTCGGCGAGCTCAAGTTCATCCACAGCTCGAGTAATGGAGTGAAGCTCTCGCTCCTCGAGGTCCACGATCCCGATGGTGCCTACTGGATCAATCGGTGGGTGGGAGCGAGGCGCATAATTCCATGACGAGTCGCCAGCCGCCAAGAGGCTACGTCATACGAGTGCTACGGCTTAGCGCCTTAGCGTCCGGCGTCCTTGGGTTGTGCTGCGCTACGGGTTCCGCCCGCCGTGCCCCCGCGTCCCTGCGCGGCTACGACATCCTGATCACGAACAAAGACTCTCTCAGCGACGGACTGGCCCTGGCGCTGCGGCGCCGAGGGTTCACGGTGCGGCGCAAGATCCGCGGCGGTGGTGCCCCCACGGCCGCCGTGATCATGTTCAACTCGAAGGACGACGAGCCGCCTGAGACCCACTGGTTGCACCTGCGGCTCGCGGACACGCGCAACGGGGTCATCGTGGCGGCCGTCTCGGTACCGCAGGATTCGCTCGGTCCCAGCGCGGAGTCCCAGGCGCAGGCCCTGGCCGATTCACTGCGGAGCCAGGCCGTCCTGCGGCGCCCGATTTCCCCCCCTTGACACGCCGGCCGGACGCGGTGAAATTCCTGCGCGTTCTTAGCACTCACGCGTGCTGAGTGCTAAGGTTGTGCGGTAATAGCGTTATTTCTCAAAGAGTTAGCTGACCCATCTGTTGGAGGTTGCGCGTCATGGCAACGGCAACGGCGAGCAAGACCAAGCTCAAGATCTTCCCGCTGGCGGATCGCGTCGTGATCCGGCCGCTGGAGGAGACGGAAACGATGAAAGGCGGCCTCTACATCCCGGACACGGCGAAGGAAAAGCCGATCCAGGGGGAGATCGTGGCGGTCGGACCCGGACGGCGGGAGAAACACGAGCTCGTGCCAATGGAGCTCAAGGTCGGGGACCGGGTGATCTACGGAAAGTACAGCGGCACGCAGGTGGAGCTCGATGGTGAAGAGCTCATCGTCATCAAGGAAGCCGACGTCTTGGCGAAGCTCAGCTAAGCGCGAGGAGGAGAGGGGCAATGGCAGCGAAATACCTGGAGTTCAGCGTTGAGGCCCGGGCGCGTCTCAAGCGGGGCGTGGACAAGCTGGCCGACGCGGTGAAGGTCACGCTCGGTCCCAAGGGCCGCAACGTCGTCATCGACAAGAAGTTCGGAAATCCCACCGTCACGAAGGACGGGGTCACCGTCGCGAAGGAGATCGAGCTCGAGGACGAGGTCGAAAACATGGGCGCCCAGATGGTGAAGGAAGTGGCGACCAAGACCTCCGACCTCGCGGGCGACGGCACCACGACGGCCACCGTGCTGGCGCAGGCGATCTTCCGCGAAGGGTTGAAGTCGGTGACCGCCGGGTCGAACCCGATGGCGCTGAAGCGCGGCATCGACAAGGCGGTGGAGACGGTCGTCGAGGAGCTCAAGAAGATCTCCGTCCCCACGGCCGGCCGGAAGGAAATCGCCCAGGTCGGCACCATCTCGGCGAACAACGATCACGAGATCGGGAAGCTCATCGCCGAGGCGATGGAGAAGGTCGGGAAGGACGGGGTGATCACGGTCGAGGAGGCGAAGGGCCTCGAGACCACCCTCGAGACCGTGGACGGCATGCAGTTCGACCGCGGCTACCTCTCGCCCTACTTCATCACCGACCCCGAGAAGATGGAAGCGGTGCTGGAGGATGCCTACATCCTGGTCCACGACAAGAAGATCGCGTCGATGAAGGACCTGCTGCCGGTGCTCGAAAAGGTGGCGCAAGCCGGCAGGCCGTTGCTCATCATCGCCGAGGACGCCGAGGGCGAGGCGCTCGCGACGCTCGTGGTCAACAAGCTCCGCGGCACGCTGAAGGTGTGCGCCGTCAAGGCGCCCGGCTTCGGCGACCGGCGGAAGGAGATGCTGCGCGATATCGCGATCCTGACCAACGGGCAGGTGATCTCGGAGGAAGTCGGCTTCAAGCTCGAGAACACCACGCTCAACGACCTCGGTCAGGCGAAGCGCATCGTGATCGACAAGGACAACACCACGCTCGTGGGTGGCAAGGGTAAGCGCGACGCCATTCAGGGCCGCATCAACGAGATCAAAGCCGCGATCGACAAGTCCACGTCGGATTACGACAAGGAGAAGCTGCAGGAGCGGCTCGCCAAGCTGGCCGGCGGCGTCGCGGTGATCAACGTCGGCGCGGCCACCGAGACCGAAATGAAGGAGAAGAAGGCGCGCGTGGAGGATGCGCTGCATGCGACGCGCGCGGCGGTCGAGGAAGGCATCGTGCCGGGCGGCGGCGTGTCACTGTTGTGGGCGCAGAAGACGCTCGACCGGGCCAAGGGGTCCGACGAAGACGAGAAGATCGGCGTCGAGATCGTGCGCCGGGCGCTGGAGGAGCCGCTGCGCTGGATCGCCCAGAACGCAGGGCAGGAAGGCTCCATCGTGGTCGAGAAGGTGCGCCAGGCCAAGGACAAGAACTTCGGCTACAACGCCCAGACCGACACGTGGGAAGACTTGGTCGCGGCCGGCGTCATCGACCCGACCAAGGTGACCCGGACGGCGTTGCAGAACGCCGCCTCCATCGCGGGCCTGCTGCTCACGACGGAGTGCGTGGTGGTCGAGAAGAAGGAGAAGGAGAAGGCTCCCCCGATGCCGGGCGGCGGCATGGGTGGGATGTACTAAGAGCTAGAACGCACAGCCGCACAGAGCGTCCCGGAGAGCGATCTCCGGGGCGTTCTTGCTTTGTCGGGGGTATCTTCCTTACATGACCCGCTTGCCGCTGCTGCTCGCGGCCCTCGTGGCCGTCACCACTCCGCTCGCCGCCCAATCGACGGCACCGCGTCACCCCCGACTCGAGGGCACTTGGCAGGCGAAGACCGAGGACGAGATCCGCAACATCACCGTGCGGACCGACAGCTCGGCGCAGTTCGGCGAGCAGGTCGCGCGCTGGCGCGTGGTCGCGGACAGCCTCTGGATCACGGTGGGCGACGGCGTGTGGCAGGTGTATGGGATGAAGCTGGACGGCGAGAAGCTGACCATTTCGGGCGGCGATCTCGAGAAACCGGTCACGCTGCGGCGCATCGGGCCGGCGACGGCGCGAGCCGACTCGGTGGCCATCCCCGCGCCCCCGCCGCCGACCGAGCGGGCCTGGTGAGATGTAGGGGCGCAGCATGCTGCGCCCCTACGCCCCCCTCAGCGGCAGCTGGTCACGCAGCGCACGCCGCCGATGCGCCAGCCCTCCGGCGTCTTCGTGAAGCTCATTACCAGCCGTGGCCGGTCCTGGCGCAGGCCGCCCCCACCCTCCGGCACATACCTGTATTCGGCCTGCACGAGCGCTCGCGCGCCCGTGCCGCGGGCCGAGAACTGCTGCACCCGGTAGCTGGCGGCGAGGTGGGTGCGGTGCTGGAAGTAGGCCTCCCATTCCGTCGTACTCGGCGGCTCCATCGACGGGCTCATGAGGACGCGGAGGTTCGCCACCCGCTCGCTCCCCACGGCGCGCTCCAGGTCGCGCAGCAGCACATCGATCGCCGCCCGGGGGTCGGCCGGCTGCGTAGTGGGCGGGGCCACGCCGGCCACGAGACCCGCCTGCTCGGCATCGAGCGCCGCAATCTTCGCGAGCGGGTAGTCCATCGTGCTGAACAGCGATTCCGCCCGCGCCAGTGAGGTGCCCGCCCGCGTCGCGCCGGGGCCGGTGCCGAGCGCCAGCACGACTGGACGCGTGCGCCCGATCACCGCCTCGGCTTCGCGGCGCAGCGCCTCCGCTTGGCGTGTCGCTACCATGTACTGGCCGATGGCCGCGAGGTAGCTGCTCGTGGCCTGGGCCAGGTCGCCCACGCGGACCCCGCGCTCGGCGTTCTGGAGCGCCGCCTCGGCCAGCGCCAGGGCGGGCACGCTGTTCTTCATGGCGCCGGCCTGCTGCGCTCGGCCGCGCGCCGCCAGGGCCGAGTCGCGCGGCTGCAGCAGCGCGGGGCTGAGGCCGCCGGGAAGCGGCTCGGCGATAAGCTGGTCCAGCGTCGCCGTCGGCGGCGCGAGCGGTGCCGCCGGCGCGGGCGGCCCCGAGCTGCGCGAGACTAAGAGGGCGACCACGAGCGCGAGGGTGGCCAACACCACCACCCGCCACCGCATCGGCGCGTGGCTGATGAGGCGCAGCACCGGCGCGGGGAGCGGGGTCCAGCGTGGCCCCAGCCGCTCGGTGGTCTGCCCCGCGCCCGACAGCGCCGCGCGGATCGCGACCAGCGCCGACTGCATCTGCTGCGCGCTGTCGTAGCGGTCTTCCGGGACCTTGTTCATCGCCTTCGTCACCACCCGCTCCAGCGCCGCGGGGATCGAGGGCGCCATCGTACGCAGCGCGGGTGGGTCCGTCGTCAGCACCTGGTACAGCACGCCGTGGATCGTCTCGGCCTCGAACGGCTTGCGGTAGCCCAGCAGCTCGTACAGCAGGCAGCCCACGGCGAACAGGTCGGTGGCCGGGCCGATCGGCCCGTTCGTGATCTGCTCGGGCGCCATGTAGCTCGGCGTCCCCACGATGGCGCCGGACCCGGTGAACTCCGCCGACTGCAGCCGCGCGATTCCAAAGTCCATGATCTTGATGCCGCCGTCCGTGGCGATGCGCACGTTCGACGGTTTGATGTCGCGGTGGATCACGCCGCGGTTGTGGGCGTACGTCAGGGCCTCGAGCACCTCGATCACGATGTCGAGCTTGCGCTCGAGCGGCAGCGGGTCGTGCCCGCTGATGATCGTGCTCAGGTCCCGGCCGTCCACCAGCTCCATCGCGATGAAGAGCTGGTTCTCGGCTTCGCCGAGGTCGTAGATCGTGACGATGTTGGAGTGTTGCAGTACGCCGGCGGCGCGCGCCTCGCGCAGGAAGCGCTCACGGATGTCGCCGGTGCGGCTCACCTTGGCAGGAAGGAGCTTGAGGGCGACGTAGCGTCGCAGGACGGAGTCGTAGGCCTTCCACACGACGCCCATGGCGCCCTCGCCGATGAGCTCGTGCAGCTCGAACTTGCCGAGGCGCCGGTACTGCTTGGCTTGGGTCATCCGACCGGGTTTTGCACGGGACGTGCATAATGCGTGGCGGCCCCGGCCGGGGCAACGGGGTCAGCGTGTCGCCCAGTCGTACAGGCGCGCGAGACAGGCGCGGGCAGCCTCGTCTACGGGCACGTCGCGCCGCGGCAGCACCCGTTCCGCGACCCTGAGGAATCCGTCCCGGCGCATCCGCTCCGGCCCGCTGCCGCCCCAGGCGAAGGGCGGCACGTACTTCGGAGGCCGCACCGCGTCGAACACGTTGGCTCCCGCGCCGATCACGGTGCCCGTGCCGAGCAGCGTGCCGATCGCCGTCTTGGCGTGATCGCCGATCAGGCTGCCCAGGAACTGCAGCCCGGTCTCGAGCGCGGTGCCGTTCACGTCCAGGCGCACGGGCCCGTAGGTGTTCTTCAGGTCGGAGGTCACGGTGCCGGCGCCGAGGTTCACCCAGCGGCCGATCACCGAGTGGCCGACGAACCCGTCGTGGGCCTTGTTGGCGTAGCCGAGGAACACGCAGGTCGAGACTTCGCCGCGGATTTTGCAATACGGACCGATCGCCGAGGCCCGAATCGGCCCGCCCAAGAGCTGCGTGTTGGCCCCCACCCACAGCGGTCCCTCGAGTCGCGTCCCCGACTTCACGGCGACGCCGCTCTCCAGCACGATCGGCCCCGCCGCCGTGTCGAACACCACGCCGGGCTCGACGGCGGTCGCGTGCAGCGCGAGCCAGGCCGGCTCGCCGATGACCGTGCTGCCGCGCGGGATCGCGTCGCCGCCCTCGAGCCGCGTCGCGAGCTCTGCGCCGAGCAATCGCTCGAGCGCCGGCACCAGGTCGAACACGCCGCGCAGCACGAGTCCCGCCACCTCGAGCGCGGGGCCCGCGTCGCTGGGTCGCGTCCAGGTGGAGCCCGGCCCGACCACCCAGCCGACCGTGCGCCCCGCGTGCGTGAGCCGGATGTCGCCGGCCGGGAACGCCGGTGCGAGCCCGCGCGGGGCGAACGCCGACGCGCCGATCACCGCGGGGCCATCGACGGGACGCAGTGCCGTGACCACGGGGACGCCGGGCTCGCGAAATCCGGCGAGATGCGGCAGCGCGAAGATGGCCGTGGTCTCCGCACCCACAAACGCCTCCCAGCTCTCGCGCACCAGCGCCGCGCCGACCCGTAGCTCCGACAGGGGCCGGATGCCGGCGAACGGCGCCCAGGCCGGCGTGGGCTCCGGATCGAGCAGGTGCAGGGTGTGCGTCACAGCCGCTGCACCAGTTCCTTCAGGCGGTCCGCGTGGCCGGTCGGCATCACCAGGGTGTGGCCGTTCGCCCGCACGACGATCGTGTCCTCGAGCCCGATGACCGCGAGATGCTCGCTCTCCGCCCAGATGACCGAGCGCCGCACGTCGTCGGCCACCGTGGCGTTGCCCACGACGACGTTGCCGCGCGCGTCGGCCCGCCGGATGCGGAGCAGGGCGTCCCAGGATCCGATGTCGTCCCAGCGGAACGTACCCGTGACGACCGCGAGGCGCCGGGTGCGCTCGAGGACGGCGACGTCCACGGCCACGGGGCGCGCCTTGGCGAAGAACCCCGGGACGTCCCCCGCCGAGAGGGCGGGCCAGGCGTCGTGCAGCTCGCGCGCGTAGGCCCCGGCCTCTCCCAGGAACCGGGCGACTCCCCAGGCGAACAGGCCCGTGTTCCACAGCGCGCCCCGCCGCCGCAGCAGCATCGCGCGCGCCGCGCTCGGCTTCTCGACGAAACGACGCACCGCGCGGGCGCTGCCCAGCGACTTGCCCGGCACGATGTAGCCGTATGCGGTCTCATTGCGGCTCGGCTTGACGCCGACGGTCACGAGGACGTCGTACTCCGCCGCGACGCCCAGGGCGTTGCGGGCCGCGGCGCGGAACGCGCGGTCGTCGCCCACGGCCCAGTCGGCGTGCAGCGACAGCATCTGCGCCCCGGGGTCGTGGCGCGAGATCCACTGCGCCGCCCAGGCGAGCGCCGGGGCGGTAGAGGCGGCGCGGGGCTCGACCAGCACCTGCGTGCGCGGCACCTGGGGCACGAGCGCCGCGATCCGCTCGGCGAGCAGGGCCCCGGTGATGATCAGGATACGCTCCGGCGGCACCAGGCCCTCCAGGCGCTCGACCGCCTGCACCACGAGGGGGCGGTCGCCGGCGAGCGGGAGCAGTTGCTTGGGGCGCTCGGGCGTGGAGAGCGGCCAGAAGCGCGTGCCCGAGCCGCCCGCCACGATCGCCGCCCAGGGAGTCATGCGGACTCGCCCCCGCCGGGCGGCGCGTCCCCCAGCATCGCGGCGATGCGGGCGGTGAGCTTGGTGGGGCTGAAGGGCTTGGTCAGGAGCGCGGCGCCCAATCGCTCCGCCTCGGCGAGCACGCGCTCTTCTCCTTCGGCGGTGAGCACCATGACCGGCAGCGCCCGCGTACCGGCGGCGCTGCGCAGCTCCCGCAGCAGGTCGAGCCCGGAGCCGTCGGGGAGATGGAGATCGAGCAGCAGGCCGTCGGGCGGCCCGTCGCGGCCCGAGAGCGAGCGGCGCGCGTCGGCGAGCGTGCGCGCCAGACTCACCCGATAGCCGTGGTGCTCGAGGTGCGGACGGAGCAGGAGCCCGATGTGCGGCTCATCGTCCACGACGAGGAGGTGCCGCGGGGAGGAGGCCACCCGGCGCTCCGGTCAGAGCAGGCCGGCGATGGCGGAGCGGTGACGGCGGAGGTCGTAGAGCAGCGCGCCCACGTTGGTGGACGGCTGGACCAGCATCACCAGCAGCGCGTCGGCGTTGAGCACCGAGACGAGGGCGATGCCGGCGCCGAATTCGAGCACTCCCGTGCCGAACTCCCCGCGTCCACCGGCCTGACCCAGCTGAGCCATGCTGGTGATCACCGACGGTAGCAGCGCGGCGAGCCCGTCCGCGTCGACGCCGTCCTTGGTGCGCGAATCGATCGGCAGCCCGTCCCGACGGCTGACGACCACCACGGCGTCCACGCCGGCGCGGCGGCTGAGCGCTTCGACCACGTCGCGGATCGTCGCCATACGGCGGCCAAGCTAGGTTTCGGCGAAAGCGAAGTCAAGCAGCCACCGTGGGTTGACCCACTCGGACGCGCGCCAGTATCTTCCCCGGCACCGCATGCCTCCCCACCACCGGTTCGCCGCGCGCGCGCTCGCCGGCGCCGTCCTCCTTGCGCTCGCCGCGTGCAGCGAGCCGCTGGGGTTGCCCCCGCCGGTGCTGTCGAACGTCGTGGACCAGATCTCTCTGTTCGCCCTCGAGGGGACGCCGCTCACGACGCCGTCCGCCTACAAGTTGAGCGGGCGGCAGCTCGTCCGCACCGACCAATCGGCGGACTTCGATTTCGCGTTCAACATCGACGCATCGAACCGCCCCGTGCTGTTGCCCACGGGCGCGGTCGGCCTGCCCCAGGGCTCCGGCATTCAAGTCGCCACGCAGGGCTTCGACGCGCTCACCGTCGCGCCCACCGGCGGTTACGTGCTGGATCAACCGGTCGCGGTGGACGTCGACGTCGTGGCGCTGGTGCGCTCGCGCACCTTGGGCTGCTCCTTCGGTCTGAGCGTGCCCCTGTACGCCAAGCTCCATGTCCTCACCGTCGATTTGGTCGCCCGCCGCATCGATTTCGAGATCCTGGTCGACCAGAACTGCGGCTACCGGGGTCTTGAGACGGGTTTTCCCCTGAAGTAGCGCCGTGATCGACCTCAAGCTGCTGCGCGCCTCACCCGACCAGGTGCGGAGCGCGCTCGCCCGCCGCGGCGACACCGGCGTGACCAGGCTGCTCGACGAGCTGGAGGCGCTCGACATGCGACGGCGCGCGCTCGCGGGTCAGCTCGATCAGCTCAAGGCGGAGCGCAACGAGGCCGCGAAGGCGGACGGCCGCATGATGAAGGAGAAGGGCGCTCTACCGGCGGACGTCGTGGCCCAGCGCAAGCGGCTGGGCGAGCGCATCGGCGCCCTCGAAGCCGAGCTGCGCGACGTCGAGACGGCGCTCGAGGCGAAAGCCCTGTACGTCCCGAATCTCCCGCTCCCCGAGCTGCCGGACGGCGACGCGTCCCATAACGCGGTCGTCCGCAGCTGGGGGGCGCCCGCGGAGGGAGGAGGGCGCCCGCACTGGGAGATCGCCGAGCGGCTGGGGATCCTCGACCTACGGCGCGGCGCGCTGCTCTCGGGGTCGGGGTTCCCGGTGTTCGTCGGCCAGGGTGCGCGCCTCGTCCGAGCGCTCGTCCAGTTGATGCTGGACCTGCATACGCGCGAGCACGGCTACATCGAAGTGGAGCCGCCCGTCCTGGTGCGGCGGGACATGCTGCAGGGCACGGGACAGCTACCGAAATTCGAGGAGGACGTCTACAAGACCGTGCCGGACGACCTGTTCCTCGTGCCCACGGCCGAGGTGCCGCTCACGAACCTGCATCGCGACGAGATCCTCGACGGCGCCAAGCTGCCGCTCGCCTACACCGCGTACACGCCCTGCTTCCGGCGGGAAGCCGGTGCGCACGGCAAGGACACGCGCGGCCTGCTGCGCGTGCACCAGTTCGACAAGGTGGAGCTGGTGCGCTTCGTGCGCGCGGCCGACTCGGCGCGCGAGCACGAGCTGATGACGGGCCACGCCGAGACGGTGCTGCAGCGCCTCGAGCTGCCGTACCGGGTGGTGCTGCTCGCCGCCCGGGACGTTGGGTTCACCAGCGCCAAGACGTACGATCTCGAGGCGTGGGCCCCCGGCGTGGGGCAGTGGCTCGAAGTGTCGAGCTCGAGCAGCTTCACCGATTACCAGGCGCGCCGCGCCAACATCCGCTGCCGCCTCAAGCCGGGCGACAAGCCGGAGTTCGTCCACACGCTGAATGCGTCGGGCGTGGCGCTGCCCCGCACCCTCGCCGCTCTGCTGGAGACGCGTCAGCAGCCAGACGGCTCGGTCACGATTCCGGCCGCCCTGGTGCCCTATCTCGGAACCGACCGTCTGGTTCCCCCCGGTGGCGGATAGCGACCTGCGCCGCCGGGCGGGCCCCCGCGCGGTGGTGGTGCTCGCGCTGCTGCTGGGCGGCATCACGGTCGGCTACACGTGGGTGGTGGCGCGGCACCTGCGCGACGACGCGCGCGACACGAGCCGCCTGTTGGGGCGCGTGTTCGCTGGCCTGAACGACCCGCGCCCCGACGCCGCGACCGACGCGCTGCTCGACCTCGCCGCGCAGGTACGGGCGCTCGGCATCCCCATCGCCATCACCGACGCGGCGGGGCGGGTCACGGCGATGGACAACGTGCCGCCCCACATCGCCGGGCCGGACGACACGGCGGGGCTGCGCGACTGGATCACGCGGCTCGACGCGGTGAACGCGCCGCTCGTCCAGCCCGGGGTCGGCACCATCCACTACGGCCCGCTCCCCGTGGCCATGCAGTTCACCGAGCTCGCCGCGCTCCAGGGCGCCGTGTTCCTGTGCCTGGGGTGGCTCGCGGCGTGGGCCTACCGCCAGCGCCTCGCCGCCACGCGCGATCGCCTGTGGGTGGCGATGGCGCGCGAGTCGGCGCACCAGCTCGGCACCCCGCTCATGAGCCTCACGGGATGGATTGCCTACCTGCGGGAACATCCGGGTACCACGGGTGGGGAGTTGGTCGAGCATCTTCAGGCCGACACCGAGCGGCTGGAGCGTGTGGCCAAGCGGTTCGAGCGCATCGGGCGCCCCGTGCGGCAGGAGCCGGTGGGGCTCGGCGCTGTGGCGGAGCGCGTGGTGAGCTATTTCCGGCCCCGCCTGCCCACGCTGGCGAACGCGGTCCGGCTGGACCTCGTGGCCACGGGCCCCGGACCGACGGCGCTCGGTGACCCCGTCCTGATCGAGTGGGCCGTGGAGGCGCTCGTGAAGAACGCCATCGACGCGCTGAGCGGGCGCGGCGGGCGCATCGAGGTGCGCGTGGAGGCACACGACCGCATCGCGCGGGTGCGGGTGCGCGACGACGGTCCCGGCGTGCCGGCGGCCGTGCGGCCGCAGCTGTTCGAGCCGGGCGTCTCCACCAAGCCGGGGGGGTGGGGGATCGGCCTGGCGCTGGCGCGCCGCATCGTCGAGCAGCAGCACCACGGCCGCATCCAGTACCAACCCGCCGCCGCCGCGGCAGGGAGCGAGTTCGTGCTCGAGTTTCCGCTCGTGGCGACGCCGTGACGTTGGCGCTCAATCCCCAACAGGAAGCCGCCGTGCGCCATCCTGGAGGCCCGCTGCTCGTGCTCGCGGGGGCGGGATCGGGGAAGACGCGCGTGCTCACGGCACGCATCGCCCACCTCATCCGGGACCGCGGGCTGGCGCCGCAGCGGATCTTCGCGGTCACCTTCACCAACAAGGCCGCAGGGGAGATGCGGGCCCGCGTCGCCGCGCTGCTCGGCGCCGATCCCCGGGGCCTCTGGATCGGGACCTTCCACGCGCTCGCGGCCCGCCTGCTGCGGCGGGAGGCGGCCCACCTCGGCTTCGGGTCCAACTTCACGATCTACGACGCGGACGACTCCGAGTCCTTCATCAGACGCCTGCTGGACCAGCGGGGACTGTCGCCCAAGGCCAATCCACCGCGCGCCGTCCACGCCTTGATCTCCGCCGCCAAGAACCGCATGATCGCGCCCGAGGAGTTCGCCGTCACCGCCGACGGTCCGCTGGTGCGGGCGGCGGCCGAGGTGTACGCGGCGCTCGGCCCCGCACTCAAGCAGGCCAACGCGATGGACTTCGACGACCTGCTGCTGCATCCGCTGCAGCTGTTCCGCGAGCACCCGGATCGCCTCAGCTACTGGCAGCACCGCTTCGAGCACGTGCTGGTGGACGAGTTTCAGGACACGAACTCCGCCCAGTACCGGCTGGTGAAGCTGCTCGCCGCCCCGCACGGGAACCTGTGCGTGGTGGGCGACGACGATCAGGCGATCTACGGCTGGCGCGGCGCCGACGTGCGCCACATGCTCGCGTTCCAGCAGGACTTCCCCGGCACGACACTGATCAAGCTGGAGCAGAACTACCGCTCGACCCAGGTGATCCTCGACGCTGCGAACGGCGTGATCGCCGGGAACGTGCAGCGGCTCGGCAAGACGCTGTTCACGGCGAAGCAGGGCGGCGAGACCGTCACCCTGCTCACCGCCGCCGACGAGCGGGACGAGGCCGAGTGGCTCGCCGCAGAGCTCGTGCGGCGAGCCGCGGAGACGGACGTGCCGCACGAAGGGATGGCGATCCTCTACCGCACCAACGCCCAATCCCGGGCGCTGGAGGAGACGTTCCGCCGCCGCGGCATCCCCTACCGTCTCGTGGGCGCGGTCAGCTTCTACGAGCGCCGCGAGGTGAAGGACCTGCTCGCCTACCTGCGGCTCGTTGCGAATCCGGCGGACGACGAGGCCTTCCTCAGGGTCGTGAACGTGCCCCGGCGTGGGATCGGGGAGGCGTCGCTCGCTCAGCTGATCCGCACCGCGGCTCAGTGGGGCAAGCCGCTGCTCGCCGTCGTCGCCACGGCCGAGCGGGTGCCCGATCTGCGCCCCAACGTGCGGCAGGCGTTCGCGGGGGTGGCGCGGCTGGTCGAGGAAGTGCGCGCGCGCTTTGGCGAAGCAGACCCGGCGACCGTGCTCGAGGCAGTGATCGACGTCGTGGGCTACGAGCAGTACCTGGCCGAGGAGGGGGCGGAGGGGATCGAGCGGCTGGACAACGTGCGCGAGCTCGTGGCCGGGGCCGCGGAATGGGCGGAGGAGGCAGCCACCGACGGTGATGAGGCCGGGGAAGACGGAGCCCTAAAGGACTCCCTGACGGTCGGGGGGGAGGGGGGGACTACTCTGCTCCAGCGTTATCTCACGCAGGTCGCGCTGGTCACACCGGCCGACGACCGCGGCAGCGGGGCAGCGAACGGAGTGACGCTGATGACGGTCCACATGGCGAAGGGGCTGGAGTGGCCGGTGGTCGCGCTCGCCGGGCTCGAGGACGGTCTCTTCCCGCTCGGCCGGGCGAGCGGCGAGCCGGGCGGGCTCGAAGAGGAGCGGCGGCTGTGCTACGTGGGTCTCACGCGCGCGCGCGAAAAATTGTATCTCTCATGGGCGCGCACGCGGTACCGCAACGGTCGCTTCGAGCTGGCCGAGCCGTCGCGGTTCCTCGAGGCCGTGCCGGCGACGGTCGTGGAAGAGCGGACCACGACGCCCCGGTGGGATCGGGCCGCCGCGTTCGCCCAGCGGGCGGCGCGGGCGCGGCGGGTGCCGCTCGAGCCCGAAGAGCCCGCGTGGGCAGTGGAGGCGGTGTCGCAGGACGCGCCGCGCTACGTCGCGGGCGAGCGAGTCCGGCACCGGAAGTTCGGCAGCGGCGTGGTGCGCGCCGTGTCGGGCTCCGGCCGCAGCCTGAAGGTCACGGTCGCCTTCGACGACCAGGAGATCGGTACCAAACAGCTGCTCGTCGCGTACGCGGGCCTCGAGCGGGACTGGGAGAGCGCATGAGCGTGACGCGGGATGACGTGTTGAAGATCGCCCAGCTCGCGGAGCTCGACGTGGACGAGGCGACGCTGCCCCTGCTGGCGGAGCAGATGTCGCGGATCCTCGATTACGTCGCGCAAATCGGCGCCGTGGCGGCGAGCGAGGGCGCACGGCCCTTCGTTCCGGGTCCCGACGCCGCGCGCTTCCGCCCCGACGAGGTGAGGCCCTGGCCGCTCGCGTTCGGCCCCCAGAAGCTCGCGCCCGCCTTCAAGGACGGGTTTTTCCTCGTGCCGAAACTGGGCCAGTTCGAGGAGGCACAGGGGCTCGAGTGAGCGATCCGGCGGAGGCGCTCGCGAGCGCCAAGGCGGCGGCCGACCGCATCGTCAAGGCCAAGCGCCTCAACGCGATGCTGACCCCGCCGAAGGAGCTGCGGAAGTCGCTGGACCAGCAGGCGAAGGCCGCCCACCCGTCCGGCGTCCTCTATGGCATGTCGGTCGCCGTGAAGGACAACATCTGCACCCTCGAATTCACGACGACCTGCGGCTCCAAGATCCTCGAGGGCTACCGCTCCCCCTACGAGGCCACCGCCGTCGCGAAGCTCAAGGCGGCGGGCGCGCTGGTCGCGGGGAAGACGAACTGCGACGAGTTCGCGATGGGCTCGTCCACGGAACACTCGGCATACGGTCGGGTGCTGCACCCGCTCGACAAGCATCGCGTGCCGGGGGGCTCGTCCGGCGGGTCCGCGGCCCTCGTGGCGGCGGGCGCGGTGCCGGCGGCGCTCGGCTCGGAAACGGGCGGCTCCGTGCGCCAGCCGGCGTCGCTGTGCGGCGTGGTCGGCATCAAGCCCACCTACGGGCGGGTGTCGCGCTACGGGCTCGTTGCCTTCGGCTCGTCGCTCGATCAGATCGGGGTGATGGGGCGCAGCGTGCACGACGCCGCGCGGGTGCTGTCGGTGATCAGCGGCCGGGACACGAGGGACGCCACGTGCGAGGACCGCGATCCGCTCCGGCTCCCCACCGTCCCCGAGTCGCTGCAGGGGTTCGTAATCGGGATCCCGAAGGAGTACTTCCCCGCCGATCTCGACCCTGCCGTGCGGCGCGCCTGCGACCGGGCGATCCGCCTGTTGCGGGAGCTCGGGGCCGCGATGCGCGAGGTGTCGCTGCCGCACACGCCGTACGCGGTCCCGACCTACTATATCATCGCGCCGGCGGAGGCGTCCTCCAACCTGGCGCGCTACGACGGCGCGCGCTACGGGCCGCGCTTCGACGGCCAGGTCGATGTGCGCGCGCTATACCGGGGCACGCGCGGCGCCGGGTTCGGGCCCGAAGTGCGGCGTCGAATCCTCGTGGGGACCTACGTGCTGTCGTCCGGCTACTACGACGCCTATTACCGCAAGGCGCAGCAGATGCGGGCGCTCATTGCCCAGGACTTCCGCAACGTGTTCGACCGCGGCGTGGACCTGTTGTTCACGCCGACGACGCCCACGCCCGCCTTCAAGGCCGGGGAGAGGCTTGCCGACCCCGTGGCGATGTACCTGTCCGACATCTTCACGGTCACCGCGAACCTCGCCGGCTTGCCCGCGCTGTCGCTGCCGATCGGCCGCATCAAGGGCCTGCCGATCGGCGGGCAGCTCATCGGTCAGGCGTTCCTCGAGGACGAGATGATCGAGGCCGCCTACGCGATCGAGCGCGTGTTCCCGGCGGCGGAGGAGGCGTGATGGGGGGGGCGAACGCGTGGGAGACGGTGATCGGGCTCGAGACGCACGTGCAGCTGCGCACCAACTCGAAGATGTTCTGCGGCTGCTCCGCAGCCTTCGGGGCGCCGCCCAACACGAACGTCTGCCCCGTCTGCCTGGGGCTGCCCGGTGCGCTCCCGGTGCCGAACGAGCAGGCGATCCGGCTCGCCGTACGCGCCGCGCTCGCCTTGAACGGCACCGTCCACCCGAAGAGCGTGTTCGCCCGCAAGAACTATTTCTATCCGGACCTGCCGAAGGGCTACCAGATCTCGCAGTTCGACCAGCCCCTCGCGACGGACGGCTCGCTCGTGTTCCTCTCGCCTGACCGCGGCGTCGTCACGGTGTCGATCGTGCGCCTGCACGTGGAGGAGGACGCCGGCAAGTCGCTGCACGACCGCTTCCCGAAGCAGACGGCGGTGGATCTGAACCGCTGCGGCGTGCCGCTCGTCGAGATCGTGACCGGGCCCGATCTGCGCTCGCCGCAGGAGGCGCGCGCCTATCTCCTGACGCTGAAGCAGGTGCTCGAGTACACCGGCGTCTCCGACTGCGACATGGAGAAGGGGAGCTTGCGCGTGGACGCGAACGTCTCCGTGCGCCGCGTAGGGGAAACGGCCCTCGGCACCAAGGTCGAGGTGAAGAACATCAACTCCTTCGCCTACGTCGAGAAGGCGCTCACCGTGGAGCGCGATCGCCAGATCGCGCTGCGGGAGGCGGGCGGCACCGTGGTGCAGCAGACGATGCTGTACGACGCCAAGGAGAACGCGGTGCGACCGCAGCGCTCCAAGGAGGAGAGCCACGACTACCGCTATTTTCCGGACCCCGACCTGCCCCCGCTCGTGCTCTCGACCGAGCTCGTGGCGGAGCAGCAGGCGACGCTCCCGGAGCTGCCGGCGCGCAAGCGCGACCGCTTCGTCGCTCAGTACGCCCTGTCGCAGCAGGACGCGAGCGTGCTCACGGCGAGTCGCGCGGTCGCCGACTACTACGAAGCCGTGGTCCACGCCGGCGCGGACGCGAAGGCGGCGGCCAACTGGGTGATGGGCGAAGTGCTGGCGGACGCGAAGGCGCATGACGACCAGCTGCGCGCCTCTGCGGGCGCGCTCGCCCAGCTCATCGGGTTGGTGCGGGGCGGGACCCTGTCCCACCAGGCTGCGAAGCGCGTCTTCGGCGAGGTGGCCGATCGGGGCGGCGACCCGCGCAACGTGGCCGAGGCGCTTGGCCTCGTGCAGGTGGCGGACGCGGGCGTTCTCGCCGGCTGGGTGAGCGACGTGCTCGCGAGCCAGCCGCAGGAGGTTGCGCGCTACCGCAGTGGGGAGACGAGGCTGCTGCAGTTCTTCGTGGGGCAGGTCATGAAGGCCTCGCGCGGCAAGGCCGACCCGAAGCTGGCGCAGCGGGTGCTGGAGGAGAAGCTAACCGCCTGAGCGGTCGCGCCACGGCCGCTGCGCCTGCGACTCCTTCCAGTACGCGAGCGCCGGCGTCGGCAGGCCGAAGTGCTGCTCCGCCGTCGCCTCGAGCCGCTCCGGCTCGTGCCCCGCGCCCTCGTGCAGCGCCTGGCGCCGCATCCGCTTGGCCAGGAGCAGCGCCTGGTGCCCGGCCGGGTCGAGCCGGCGCGCCGCCGCATCCCGATCGCCCAGCGCCTCCATCACGTACTCGAACGCCACCGCCATATGGCGCTCCACGTCCGCGTCCGGGAGATCCCAGCGGCTGTTCTCGAGCATCAGCTGGAACGCCCACTGCCAGCTCTGGCTCTCCGTGAGCCGCACCATCCCGCGGAACAGGCGACGGCTGGTGCGCACGCTGAACAGCGTCGGCGAGATGATGGCGTCGAGGTGCGCGTCGCTCACGGCGTGGTCCTGCAGAATCAGCTGCTTCGCCTCGGCCGGGTAGGCCGTACCCAGGTGGGTCTCGAAACGGCTCTCCCAGTAGCTGTGGCCGAGGGCCGCCGTGCTCGACGTGAGCACGAGCTGGCGCGGCACGAAGAAGTTGTGGGCTACGCTGTCCGCGGCGAGGTGGGCGAGGTAGCCGTGCCCGAAGGCGCGTAACGGGTCGGTGGGGGCGAGGTCGAGGATCTCCTGCCCCACGTGCCAGGCGTGGCAATGGCGCCCCACGGGGGCGTACTTCTTCGCCATGGACGTGTCGGCCGCGATGTTGCCGTACAGAAAATCGTACGGGAACGCCCGCAGCAGGTCCGCGATCGCGGTCGGGAGCTGGTGCAGATTGGCGAGCACGGACTCGCCCAGGTAGACGTGCGTGCCTGGCGTCCAGGCGTGCGCCGCTCCCGGGAACAGCGCCAGCGCGACGAGCGCGAGGGCTAGGGCGCCGAGCGCGCGCCTCAGTGCTTCCTCCGCCCGCGCTTGAGCGCCCGCCGGCCCCAGTCCACGAGCGCGATCCCGCGCCGCACGCCGCGCAGCGTGGCGGCGACGTCCAGCACCGCCGACTCGACCTCCTCCTGGACGACGTCGAGCAGGGCGTCGAGATCCTGCAGCCGCGCTTCGGCCGCGTCTGCGGCCTTGACGATGCGGGCCCGCAGCTCCCGCGAGGTCCCCGCCAACCCTTCCGCTTCGGTGCGGATCGTCGCGACGAGCTGGCGCACGTCGCCCACGGCCGGGCCCGCGAGCTGCTCCAGCAGGCGGGCGAACTGCTCCAGCCGGCGCGCCGCCACGAGATGCGTCGCCGCCAGGACCACTCCGGCGGCCGCCAGCACGGCGAGGCTCAAGGCCCCCAACACGCCCACCCAGGTCGGCATCGCGGCTCAGTCCACGGGAGATTCGGCCGTAAGCTCGGGGCCCGGCGCCCGCTCTGTCAACGCCGTCGGCCGGAGCGCGAGGCGCATCAGGGGCGGGGCCGCGAGCTGCGCCAGGACCACGCCCACCACGATGGTCGTCAGGAGCGGGCGTCCCGTGCCCGACGTCGCGCCGTCCCCGAGGAGGAAGCTCGCGCCCAGGGCGACCGCGAGACCGCCCTGCGCGGTGGTCGCGAGGCCCAGCTGGGGCGGGATCGCGCCCAGCTGGAGCGGGTCGCGAGCGTAGCGCACGACTGCCCACTTCGCCGCGGTCCGCAGCGCCCACAGGATCGGGGCGGCCGCGAGCACCCAGACGGTGGGGAGGGCGAGCACGGCCCCGGTGATGATCAGGAACAGACCGTAGATGAGGTGCTCCCCAGCCGCGAGCAGTCCCCGCACGCGCCGCCGCAAGGGCGACCCGTTCACGATCAGCGCGGCGGCGAGGCCGCACACGACGAGGGGCGAGAGGTCCGCGGCGTAGCCGATGCCCGCGGCGAACAGCATCGCGCCGAGCAGGGCCACGCCCACGTGCTCGGGGTCCGGGCGGAGCCGAGTGAAGGAAAGGAACAGCATCCCCACGAGCGTCCCGCTCCCGATGGTCAGCGCAAGCCAGGCGAACCAGCCGTGCGTCGCGCCGCCCTCCCCGGACCCGCGCAGCGGGGAGATCGTGAGCGCGAGCGTCAGGGCGAGCGTGGCCCAGGCCGTCGCGAGCGTCGCCGCGAGCCCGAATACGCGAGCCACGCTGCGTCGCACCCCCAACGTCCGGGCGGCGAGCGCCACGGCTCCGGGCCCCGACGCCGCGGCTACGGTGCCGAGGGCGAGCACGGCGGGGAGGCGCGGCGTCCAGGCGGCGCCGAGCGCCGGGCGGGCGCGCGCCAGGAGCCAGGCAGCGAGCCCCACCACGAGGAGGACGGCGACCGCCTCGAGGCCGCTCAGGAGCCAGAGGCGGCGTGGAATGCGCGTCACGTAGCGGCGCTCGCAGCGGGCGCCGAGCAGCGCGCCGAGCCAGCCGAGCGTCAGTGCCGTGACCGGCGACAGGGCCCGCAGCGCGGCGGTGTCGAGCAGCTCGATCCCGGGCCCGAGCACGATGCCGAGCAGGAGGAGGGGCGTCCCGGCGGCGAACAGCACGTCGAGCGAGCGGGGCCGGCGGGGCGGCAGCCGGGGCAGGCGTGTGGCGAGAACCCCGACGACCGCGAGCAACCCGAGCGCGAGAACGGGGCTCACGCGCGAACGTTCGCGCGCGCTTGACGCGAGCGCAAGCGCCGCCGTAGCTTGGCGGCCTATGGCTCCGGCGTTCTGCGTGACCGGCGGGCGTCCGCTCAAGGGAACGATCCGCCCGGCGGGGAACAAGAACGCGGCCCTGCCCATCCTCGCGGCCACGCTGCTGGCCGATGCGCCCTGCCGCATTGATAACGTCCCCAGGATCGGTGACGTGGAGACGATGCTCGCGCTGCTCGCCCATCTGGGCGCGGAGGTGCGCTGGACCGGCGATCACGCGGTCGAGATCGATCCCGCGCACGCCGCACCGCGCGAGCTCGACCCTGCATTGTGCGCCCGCATCCGGGCCTCCATCCTGCTCGCCGGGCCGATGCTCGCCCGCTTCGGCCGCGTCGCCCTGCCGCCCCCGGGCGGCGACGTGATCGGGCGCCGGCGCGTGGACACCCACCTCCTCGCCTTGGAACAGATGGGCGCCGAGATCACCGTGGGCGACAGCTACAAGTTCGAGGCACCGGCTCGGGGCCTGCGGCCGGCGGACATCTTCCTCGACGAGCCCAGCGTCACGGCCACCGAGAACGTCCTCATGGCTGCGGCGGCGACGCCCGGGACCACCGTGCTGCGCAACGCCGCGTCCGAGCCCCACGTGCAGGACCTGGCGCGGTTTCTCACCGGGCTCGGCGCCCAAGTGGAAGGAATCGGCACCAACACGCTCACCGTGCATGGCGGCAAGCTGCGGGGGGCGCCGGGTGTCGTCGGGCCCGACCACATCGAGATCGGCTCGTTCATCGGGCTCGCGGCCGCGACGAACGGCGCCATCACGATCGACGGTGTGCGCGCCGAGGACTTGCGGGCTACGCTGCTGGCGTTCGACCGATTGGGCGTGCGTCCCCGCCTCGACGGCGCCCAGCTCGTCGTGGACGACAACCAGGAGCGGCGCATCCGCGCGGACCTGGGCGGCCACGTGCCGGAGCTCGAGGACGGGCCCTGGCCCCAGTTCCCCGCGGACCTGATATCGATCGCGATCGTCGTGGCCACGCAGTGCGAGGGGCTGTTGCTCGTCTTCGAGAAGCTGTTCGAATCGCGGCTCTTCTTCGTCGACAAGCTCATCGGCATGGGAGCGCGCATCGTGCTGTGCGATCCGCACCGCGCGGTCATCGCCGGGCCCTCGCCGCTGCACGGCCAGGTCGTGGACAGCCCCGACATCCGGGCTGGCATGGCGATGCTGCTCGCCGCGCTCGCCGCGCGCGGCGACTCGGTGATCCACAACATCGGGCAGATCGAGCGAGGGTACGAGCGCATCGACGAGCGGCTGCGCGCCCTGGGGGCGCAGATCGAGAGAATCGAGGACGGCGGTAAGGCGGCTGGGCGGTTAGGCGGATAGGCGGTCAGAGTGCACGGCTCGACTAGCCGCCTAACCGCCTATCCGCCTAGTCTCCGCGAGCAGCCCGTCGCCGACCCCGCCGTCCCCCGTATGGAACTCGTCGACTGGGCGGAGCGCTACGGCCTCGTCGCGGGCATCACCACCCGCGAGCACGGCTTCAGCCTGGGCCTGTGGAGCGAGGAGAACGTGGGACAGGTGATGACCCGCTGGCGGGCGTTCCGTGCCGCCTTCCACGCGGCGTTTCCCGTCACCGTGCTGAGCCACCAGATCCACGGCAGCGCGGTGAGGTGGCACGACGAGCTCTCGGACGGGTGGCTGGTCCTGGACGGCGTGGACGGGCACGCCACACGGGCGCGCGGCGTGCTGCTCACCGTGACCGTGGCCGACTGCGTCCCCGTCTATCTCGCCGCGCCGACGACGGGCGCCGTGGCGCTGGTGCACGCGGGCTGGCGCGGCGCGTCGGCCGGGATCCTGGCGCGCGGCGTGGAGGTCTTGAAAGCGCGAGCGTTCGTGCGGGCCCAGGACATTATAATGCATTGTGGAGTTGGGATTTGCGGGCCGTGTTATGAAGTAGGTTCTGAAGTGCTGAGCCGCTTCACGGCTCGCACCGAGTCGGCGTCCGGCCACGTCGATCTGCGCGCGGTATTGGCGGGACAGGCAGGTGAGCTCGGGATTGAGCAGGTGACCGTCTCGCCGTGGTGCAGCGCGCACGACCGGGAGCACTTCTTCTCGCATCGGGCCTCGGATGGCCGCGACGGGCGGATGGTGGCGTACTTGGGCCTGCCCCGCGCTTGACACGAGGGGTCCGCCGGCTAGATTCCGGGCCGGTGAGCGGGCGAAGTTCGGCCCGCGCTTTTTTTTGCCATGCTCTCCGACAGTCTCGTCGAGCAGTTTCGGGTCCGCCTGGCAGCCTTGGGACTCGAGCTCGCTGACCTTCGCATCGGCGGCACGCCCAATCGGCCGCTGGCTCAAGTGCGCATCGAGTGGCCGCCGGCCGATCCGGGCACCCCTGAGCGGCGGGTGACGGTGGAGGATTGCGCGCGGGCGAGCCGCGCCCTCGAGGCGTGGCTCGACGCGGGCGGGCCGCTCGGGGGCCGCTATGTGCTCGAGGTCTCGAGCCCGGGCCTGGAACGGCCGCTCCGCTGGCATCGCCACTGGGTGCGGTTCGTGGGGCGGGACGTGCAGGCGACCGTGGCGGGGCTGGGGCGGGTCCGGGCCCGGATCGTGGACGTGCCGGACGAGCACACGGTGGTTCTCGAGCCCGCTGGGCGCGCGGCGCAAAGCGTGCGGCTCACGGACATCCGTGACGCCCGGCTGGCGGTGGACTGGTAGCCGATTGAAGAGGACGGTGTGATGGCGAATACGACAGACGTAGTCTCCGCGATCCGCGAGCTGACGAACACCAAGCAGCTCGATCGCGGCGAGCTGCTCGACCTCCTGAAGGACGGGCTGCACGCGGCGCTGGTGAAGCGCTACGGGCCCAACGTGCGGGCGGAGATCGGCATCGACGAGCTCAAGGGCACGATTCGCATCGTCGTCCTGCGGACGGTGGTCGAGACCGTGGAGGATCCCGGCTCGCAGGTGTCGCTGGAGGAGGCGCGGTTCGAGGACCCCGAGTTCCAGGTGGGGGACGTGCTGGAGGAAGAGGTCCCCTTCGAAGTGTTCGGGCGCACGGCGGTGCAGGCGGCCAAGCAGCGCATCATCCAGCGTGTGCGCGAGGGGGAGCGCGCCCGCATCCGCGAGGAGTTCTCGGGCAAGGTGGGCGAGCTCCTGTCGGGCGAGGTGCAGCAGATCGAGCGCGGCAAGATCGTGGTGATGCTCGCGAAGTTCCGCGAGGCCGAGGCGATCATCCCCTACCGGGAGCAGAACCACCGCGAGCACTTCCACCAGGGGGACACGATCCGCGCCGTGCTGAAGCGGATCGAGGAGACGCCCAAGGGGCCGCGCCTCATCCTGTCGCGCGCCGACCCGCTGTTCGTGAAGGCGCTGTTCAAGCTGGAGGTGCCGGAGATCCAGCAGGGGGTCGTCGAGATCCGGGCCACCGCCCGGGAGGCGGGGAGCCGGACCAAGATCGCCGTCTCCTCGCGGGACGACGCCATCGATCCCGTGGGCGCGTGCGTCGGCCTGAAGGGCTCCCGCGTGCAGGCGGTCGTGAACGAGCTCGGCGGCGAGCGCATTGACATCGTGCCGTGGTCGCCGGACCCCGAGCGCTTCGCCAAACTCGCGCTCGCCCCCGCCCGTGTGGCGCGCGTGTTCTCCGATCCCGACTCGAAGACCGTCCAGGCCATCGTGGACGAGGACCAGCTGTCGCTCGCCATCGGCCGCAACGGCCAGAACGTGCGCCTCGCGTCCGAGCTCACCGGATGGAAGATCGACCTGTACTCGAGCCGCGAGTGGCTGGAGCGGGGCGGCGAGGGCCCGCTGTTCGCGCCGCTGCCGCCCGATGAGGAGGCGGCCACCAAGGTCGCCCTGCGCGAGCTGAAGGGGCTCCCCGCCGAGCTCGTGAACGTGCTGGAGCAGGGGGGACACCGCACCCTCCAGGACATCCTCGAGTTCGAGCGCGAGGACGTGGACAAGATCGCCGGGATGACGCCCGAGCTCGCCGAGAAGCTGATGGCGTTCCTCAACGAGATGACGGAAGAGGGCGGCGAGGAGGAGGCGCCCGCGGAGCCGGGCGCGGGCGATGCCGCGGCAGCGGCGCCCGCGGCTCCGCCGCCCGCCCCCGCGCCGGAGTGACGGACGCGGTGACGCGCCTGTTGGGCTTGGGGCTGCGGGCCCGGCGCGTGGTGCTTGGGGTGGCGGGCGTGCGGGCCCGGCTGCAGCGCGGCCGTTTGGCCTGCGTGGTGCTCGCCGCGGACGCGAGCCCGCGGACGCGCGACAAGGTGGAGCGGCTGGCGCTGGCGCGCGGCGTGCCGGTGGTGCGGGGACCCGCCGCCGAGCGGCTGGGAGCGGGGCTGGGACGGGCGGCGGTGCAGGCGGTCGGGGTGGCGGATGCGGGGCTCGCGCGCGGGCTCGTGGCGTCTTCGGGAGGCTGATTGGCAACGACGCGGATTCATGACTTGGCGGCGGAATTCGGCGTCTCCAGCGAGCAGCTGATCGGTATGCTCAAGGAGATGGACATCTTCGTGCGCAGTCACCTGTCGCCGCTGCGGCCGGAGCAGGTGGCCCTGATGCGGGCGCGGTGGGAGCGCGACAAGCGCAAGCAAAAGGAGCCGGCGGCGCCGCCCAAGCGGCGGCGCGCCGTCAAGATCGTGGAGCCCGTGGCGCCGGTGGTCGAGGCGCGGCCGAAGCGGCGCCGCCGCACCGCGGCCGAGGTGGCGGCCGCCGAAGCGGAGGCCCAGGTGGAGGCCGCGCTCGAAGCCGAGCGAGAGGCGACGAAGGCGCGCGAAGCGCTGGAGGCGGCGAGCCTCGCCCTGGAAGAGGAACAGAAGACGGTCTCGCTCGAGGAGCGCGCGGCTGCGCTGTTCAAGGAGCTGCCCGCGGCCGAGGAGACGCGCGGGGAGCCCCCGCAGGCGGCGGCCGCGGGCTCCGCCGCGCCAGCGGTCGCCCGCGGGTTCATTCCCACTCCCGTGCGGCCCAAGCCGGTGGCGAGCGCCGTCCCGGGTGGCAGCGTTCCGCCCCGGCCCGTCGCCTCCGCCGCGCCGGGCGCGATTCCGCTCGAGGAGCGGCGGCGCGAGAAGGGGAAGAAGCGCAAGAAGGGGAAGAAGTCGCTGGTGGACCAGGAGGCGGTGGCGCAGAACATCTCGCGCACCCTCGCGTCCATCAAGGGTCCCGTGGGCAAGCGGGGCGTGCACCGGCGGGAAGAGGGCCCGAGCTTCCGCGATCTCGAAGAGCAGAAGCGGCGCGAGGAGAAGGAGCGCGAGAAGACGCTGGTCCGCGTGACCGAGTTCATCACCGTCAGCGAGCTCGCCAACACCCTCAAGATCCCGGCCAAGGAAATCGTCACCTTCGCCTTCAAGGAGCTGGGGCAGATGGTGACGATCAACCAGCGGCTCGACTTCGACATGATCGAGCTGATCGCGTCGGCGTTCGGCTTCCAGGCGGTGCGCGAAGAGGAGTACGTCGCCGCGGCGCCGGAGGCGGAGCAGCAGGACCAGCCCGAGGAGTTGAAGCCGCGGCCGCCGGTGGTGACCGTGATGGGCCACGTCGATCACGGCAAGACCTCGCTGCTCGACTACGTGCGCCAGACCCACGTGGCGGCGGGCGAGGCGGGCGGCATCACGCAGCACATCGGCGCCTACCAGGTGACGCTCAAGGACGGCCGCTCGATCACCTTCTTGGACACGCCGGGCCATGAGGCGTTCACCGCGATGCGCGCCCGCGGCGCCCAGGTGACCGACATCGTGGTGCTGGTGGTCGCCGCCGACGACGCCATCATGCCGCAGACCATCGAAGCGATCTCGCACGCCAAGAACGCGGGCGTGCCGATCGTGGTCGCGATCAACAAGATCGATCTGCCCACCGCCAACGTGCAGAAGGTCAAGCAGGATCTCCTCGCCCACGGCGTGGTGCTCGAGGAGTTCGGCGGCACCACGCTCGCCACTCCCATCTCGGCGAAGAAGGGGACGAATGTGGACCAGCTGCTCGAGCAGATCCTGCTGCAGGCCGAGCTGCTCGACCTCAAGGCGAACCCGGACAAACGCGCCCACGGCACGGTGCTCGAGGCGACGCTCGACCCCGGCAAGGGGGCGCTCGCCACGATTCTCGTCCAGAACGGCACCTTGCGGCTGGGCGACGCCTTCATCTGCGGCCAGCACGCGGGCCGGGTGCGCGCGATGTACGACGAGCGCGGCCACACGGTGGAGGCGGCCGGGCCCTCGACCCCGGTCCAGGTGCTCGGCTCCGAGGGTGTGCCGGAGGCGGGGGATACCCTCCTCGTGATGGAGGACTACACGGCCGCGCGCGACATCGGACAGAAGCGCCAGCGCCTCGAGCGCGAGGCGCAGCATCGCCGCTCGGGCCGCGTGAAGACACTCGAGGACTTCATGGCCGAGCGCGCCGCGGGCGGCGCCGCGCTGCTGCGCATCATCATCAAGGCCGACCAGGGCGGGCCGGCGGAAGCCCTCGCCGACGCACTGGCGCAGCTCTCGACCCCCGAGGTCAAGGTCGAGGTGGTGCACCGCGGCGTCGGCGCCATCACCGAGAGCGACGTGCTGCTCGCCAAGGCCTCGAGCGCGATCGTGATCGGCTTCCACGTGCGGCCGGACGCCAACGCCCGGGCGTCGGCGGAGCGAGAGCGCGTGGAGATCCGCACCTACCGCATCATCTACGAGGCGGTGGAGGAGGTGCGGTCCGCGATGGAAGGCCTGCTCGCGCCGGAGAAGAAGGAAGTGATCCTGGGCGAGGCCGAGGTGCGGCAGATCTTCAAGATCGCCAAGGTGGGCACCGTCGCGGGCTGCTTCGTGCGCTCCGGCGTGATCCCCCGGACGGCGAAGGTGCGGGTGATTCGCGACGGCGTCGAGGTGTACGACGGCACGCTCGCCTCGCTCAAGCGCTTCAAGGACGACGTCCGCGAGGTGCGCGAGGGCTTCGAGTGCGGCATCGGGATCGAGAACTTCAACGACGTCAAGGTCGGCGACGTCATCGAGGCGTACAAGATCGAGGAGGTCGCGCGCTCGCTGGTGGGCAGCTGACGCCGTGGTCGTGGGACTGATCACGTGGGAGCTGCACCTCGCGGCGTGCCAGTCCCTGAAGGAGAAGCGCCACGTGTTGAAGAGCCTCAAGGACCGGCTGCACAACCGCTTCAACGTCTCCGCCGCCGAAACGGACCATCATGACCTGTGGCAGCGAGCCGAGCTCAGCGTGTGCGTCGTGAGCACCGACCGGGAGCACGCCGAGCGGGTGCTGCGCGAGGCCGATCGCCTGGTGGAGGGCGCCGCGGGCGCCCGCATCGTGGACACGGTCACGAGCTTCCTGTGAGGCGCCGACCCAGCCACCGGCCCGAGCGGGTGGGCGAGATGATCCGCCACAACGTGGCCGAGTTCCTGACCGGGAAAGCGCGCGACCCGCGGATCGGCTTCGTCACCGTCACCGCGGTCGAGGTCTCGGCCGACCTGACGCACGCCTGCGTGCGCGTGAGTGTGATGGGCTCGGACGAGGAGAAGGCGAAGAGCCTCGAGGGCCTCGCCAGCGCCGCGCGCTTCCTGCGCGCCGGCCTCGCCCGGGAGTTGCCGCTGCGCACCGCGCCCGAGCTGCGCTTCGAGCTCGATCGCGGCCAGGAGCACGCGATGCGCATCGCCCGGCTGCTGAAAGAGCTCAAGGAAGGCGCCGACTGATCTCCGGGCTGGCGCTCGTGGCGAAGCCGGCCGGGCCTACCTCGCACGACGTGGTGGACGCCGCCCGGCGCGCCTTGGGAACGAGACGGATCGGGCACCTCGGCACGCTCGATCCCTTCGCCGCGGGCCTCCTCGTCCTGGTCGTCGGGCGCGCCACGCGGCTCGCGCCGTTCGCCGCACGCTGGATGAAGTCCTACGCGGGCGTCATCCGGCTGGGGACGACGACCGCCACGGACGACGTCTCGGGCGAGGTAGTGGCGACTGCAGAGGCGTGGCGCACCCTCGACCGGGAGCGGGTCGCGGCGGTGCTCGCCGAGTTGCGGGGCGCGCGGCTGCAGCGGCCGCCCGCCTACTCGGCGGTCAAGGTCGCCGGCGAGCGCGCCTACCGGCGCGCGCGCCGGGGCGAGGCCGTGGACCTCGCTCCGCGGCCTGTCGAGGTGCGCGAACTGGAGCTCACGCGCTTCGAGCCTCCGGACGCGGGCTTCCGGGCGACGGTGAGCGCCGGCACCTACCTGCGGAGCCTCGCCCGCGAGGCCGGTGCCGCCCTGGGGTGTGGGGCGCACCTGGCGGCGCTCGTGCGAACCCGCGTCGGCCCCTTCCGGCTGGAGGATGCGGTGGGGCCGGACGCGGTGACACTCGCGGACCTGCGCGACCCGGCCACCCTCGTGGCCGATCTGCCGCGGCGGGAGCTCGACGCGGCCGAGCGCACGGCAGTGGTGCACGGGCGGCCCGTCGCACTCAAGGACTCCCCGGCGGTCGCGGGAAACGTGGCGCTGTTCGCGGGAGGGCAGCTGATCGCCGTGGCCGAGCGCGTGGGGGACGTGTTGAAACCCGGGGTCGTGGTGGCGGAGCCGTGACGGGCACCGTCGTCACCGTCGGTACGTTCGACGGGATCCACCGGGGCCACCAGGCGGTCGTGGCCGAGGTCGTGCGGAGGGCGCGGGAGGCAGGGCTCGAGGCGGTCCTCGTCACGTTCGACCCGCACCCGCTCGCGGTCGTGAATCCGGCGGCGGCGCCCCAGCTGCTCACGCTGCCCGACGAGAAGCGGGAGCTCTTGGCGCGGACGGGGCTCGACCGGGTGGAGCTGTTGCCGTTCACACCGGAGCTCGCCCGGCTCGGGCCCGAGGAGTTCGTGCGCGACGTCCTGCGGGCGCGCTACGCGATGCACGCCCTGGTGCTCGGGTACGATCACGGCTTCGGCCGCAGCCGCTCGGGGGATGTCGAAGCGGTGCGCCGGATCGGGGCGCGCGACGGGTTCGGGGTGGACGTGGTGGACGCCGTGCGGGAGGACGGGCAGCCGATTTCCTCGACCGTGATCCGGGCGGCAGTGGCGCATGGCGACCTCGCCGCGGCCGAGCGTGGGCTGGGCCGGCCCCATAGCCTGCGCGGCGTGGTCGAGCGGGGAGTGGGGCGCGGCCGCACGATCGGGGTCCCGACGCTCAACCTGGCGCCGCCCGACCCCCGCAAGCTACTGCCTCCCGACGGGGTATATGCGGTGCGGGTGGAGTGGCGCGGAGAGCGGCTCGGCGGGATGATGAACCAGGGGCCGCGCCCCACGTTCGGGATCGCGGCACGGGCGCTCGAAATCCACCTGTTCGACTTTGCCGGCGACCTGTACGGCGAGTCGGTGAGAGTGGAGTGGGTGCGCCGCCTGCGCGACGTGCAGGCGTTTCCCTCCCGCGAGGCGCTCGTCCAGCAGCTCGAGCGCGACCGGGTGGCGGCGCGACAGACCCTGAACCTCTGAGAGAGGCGCATGCGCTCGCTTCGTTGGCGTTTGATCTGGATCGCCCTCGCCACCGCGTTCGCCGTGATCGCGCTGGTCCCCCGCAACACCACTCAGCGGGTGCTGGACCAGAAGACCGGCCGCATGAAGGACACCACCGTGCGGCGCGTGCCCATCAACCTCGGCCTCGACCTGCAGGGCGGCATCCACCTCGCCCTCGAGGTGGATCAGTCGCGGGGCCCGGTGCCCGACCCGGCCGAGGCGATCCGCCGCGCCGAGCGCGTGGTGCGGACGCGGATCGACCAGTTCGGCACGACCGAGCCGGTCGTGCAGGTGGTGGGCGGGAACCGCCTGATCGTGGAGCTGCCGGGCGAGAAGGATCCCGAGCGAGCCAAGCACGTCATTCAGCAGACGGCCTTCCTCGAGTTCCGTATCACGGACATGCAGAGCAAGTTTCGCGACGCGATCCCCGCGATCGACGGCGCGCTCCGCGCGGCGGGGGTGCAAGCGCCGGGCAACGCGCCCGTGTCCGCCGTGTCGCAGCTGTTCGGCGCCGATACGGCCAAGCAGAAGAAGCAGGGCGCGAAGCAGAAGCAGCGGCCCGACACCGCTGGTCTCAATGCGCCGGGACCGCTGTCCTCGCTGCTGTATCAGGGCGCGCTCCCGGGCGAATACCTCGTCCCCGTGGAGCAGGTGCCGGTGGCCGAGAGCTTGCTCGCGCGTCCCGAGGTGCAGCGGCTGATGCCGCGCGGCCTCGAGCTCAAGTGGGGCACGCAGGACATCTCGCGCGGCGCGCGCTCGTTCCAGTCGCTGTACGCGGTCGAGGACCGGCCCATCATCACGGGGGATGAGCTCGAGAAGGCGACCGCGCGGCGCGACCAGCTCACGAACCAATCGGTGGTGGACTTCGTGCTCTCCCGGCGCGGCGGCCGCACGTTCGAGCGCGAGACGGGCCGGCACGTGAACGACTACATGGCGATCATCCTCGACGGGCGGGTACAGGGGCAGCCCCCGATCATCAAGAGCCAGATCGGCCAACGGGGTCAGATCGAGCTGGGCGCGAAGGCGCTCCAGGAAGCCCAGGACCTTGCGCTGGTGCTGCGCGCCGGGGCCCTGCCGGCGCCGCTCACGATCGTGGAAGAGCGGACCATCGGCCCGTCACTGGGGCGGGACTCGATTGCCGACGGCGTCAGGGCTGGCATCGTGGGCGTGGCCCTGGTCGTCCTGATCATGGTGATCTACTACCGCCTCTCCGGGGCGCTCGCCGTGGCCGCGCTGACGTTCTACGTGCTCCTGACGTTGGGCGGGCTGGCCGCCTTCGGCTTCACGCTGACCCTGCCGGGGCTCGCCGGGCTGGTTCTGTCGGTGGGCATCGCCGTGGACGCGAACGTGCTGATCTTCGAGCGCATCCGCGAGGAGCTGCAGCACGGCAAGCTGATCCGCACCGCCGTGGACGAGGGCTTCAAACACGCGATGAGCGCGATCATCGACTCCAATGTGAGCACGGCGCTCACGGCGGCCATCCTCTACCTCGTTGGGACGGGCCCGGTGCAGGGCTTCGCCATCACCCTGATCATCGGCATCATCGCCTCCATGTTCACCGCCATCTTCGTGGTGCGCACCTTCTACATGATCTGGCTGCAGCGGCGGCCGGACATGGCCACCCTGAGCGTCTGATGATCCGACTCTTCGCGAACGCGAACTACGACTTCATCAAGTGGCGCCGCTGGGCCATCGGCCTCACCCTGGCCTTCATCGTCCCGGGGTACGCGCTCTTCTTCGTGCGCGGCCTCAATTACTCGATCGAGTTCACGGGCGGCACGCTGATCCAGGTCACGGCCGCGCAGCCGGTCGGCACCGGCAAGATCCGCAGCGCGCTCGACGCCGCGGGGGTCCACGACGCCGAGATCCAGCAGTTCGGGGCAGCCAACGAGTACGTGATCCGGGCGCGGCTCGGCGCGGGC
The DNA here is from genome assembly GCA_003222115.1 of Gemmatimonadota bacterium. GTDB lineage: Bacteria > Gemmatimonadota > Gemmatimonadetes > Gemmatimonadales > GWC2-71-9 > AG29. The sequence goes on from QHUL01000056.1 coordinate 61,558, forward strand.
GGCGTGACCGCCGAAGGCAGCACGCAGGCTACGGCGCAGGCCGTGGATTCGGCGCTCGCGCGCGGCCTGGGTGCGGACCAGTACAGGATCGTCCGCACCGAGGCGGTCGGCCCGAAGGTGGGCCGCGAGCTGCAGGGCAAGGCGTTCCTCGCGATCTTTTTCTCGTTCATCGTCACGCTCGTCTACCTGGCGATCCGGTTCGAGTGGCGTTTCGGACTCGCCGCCGTGCTCGCGACGTTCCACGATATCCTCAGTACGATCGCCTTCATTCACTACCTGAATCTCGAGGTGAGCCTCGTCGTGGTGGGCGCGGTGTTGACCATGGTGGGGTACTCGCTCAACGACACGATCATCATCTTCGACCGCGTGCGGGAGAACCTGCGCAAGTTCCGGCGGCAGAACCTGTACGAGATCCTGAACCTCTCGATCAACGAGACGCTGCCCCGCTCGGTGCTGACCCACGGCACGACGATGGCGACGACGCTCGCCATCGTGTTCCTCGCCGGCGAGGTGCTGCGGCCGTTCGCGCTCGTGATGACGTTCGCGATTTTCACGGGGACGTTCTCGTCCGTCTACATCGCGGCGCCGATCCTGATGTACATCGAGAAGCGCTGGCCGGGCGAGGACGCGCGCGGCGCCCGCCAGTTCCGTCCCGGAGCGGCCCCCGCCTCCCCCGCCTCCCCCGCCCCCGGCGCGCCGCCGCGGGCCCCACAGCCCCCGCAGCCCCAGACGATGCGGTAGGTGCTGGTCGACGCCCACTGCCACCTCGGCGATGCGGCGTTCGACCGCGACCGGGACGCCGTGCTCGTGCGTGCCCGGGCCGCGGGCGTGGGGCACGTCGTGGTGATCGGCGGGACGGTGGAGGAGTCGGAGCGGGCGACCGCGCTCGCCCGCGGCGGGCCCGGTCTCTCGGCCACCGCCGGTGTGCATCCCCACGAGGCGCGGTCCTGGTCGCCGGAAGCGGCGTCCCGCCTGAAGGCGCTGCTCGCCCTACCTGAAGTGGTGGCTGTGGGCGAGACGGGGCTCGATTACCATTACGACCATTCGCCGCGCCACGCGCAGCGACGTGCCTTCGAGGCGCAGCTCGCGCTCGGGGCTGAGCTCGGCAAGCCCGTCGTCGTGCACGCCCGCGAGGCGGACGACGACGTCGCCGCGATGCTCGCCACGGCGCGTGCCGCGGTGGTGCTGCACTCGTTCAGCTCGGGACCCCAGGTCTTCGCAGCGGGGATGGGGATCGGCGCGTACTTTTCCTTCTCCGGCATGATCACGTTCAGGAACTGGGGTGCCGCGGTGGCCCTAACCGACTATCCGCCTGACCGCCTCTTGGTCGAGACGGACGCCCCGTACCTCGCGCCCGTGCCGCACCGCGGTATGCGCAACGAGCCTGCATTCGTGCGCGAGGTCGCGGTCGCGCTCGCCCGCATGCGCGGGGAGGCGCTCGACACCCTCGGGCAACGGACCACGGAAAACGCGCACCGGCTCTTCGGATCGCGCGTCGCCTCCACGCTCTAGCCCGAGAGGACCCGTGACCACGACGGCCAAGGTTCCCACCGACATCGCCATCGCCCAGGCGGCGAAGCTGCGCCCCATCGCCGACATCGCCGCGGAGCTGGGCCTCGCCGAGGACGAGGTCGAGTTGTACGGGAGATACAAGGCGAAGGTACGGCTCGGGGCGCTGGCGCAGCGCAAGCCGCGGGGACGCCTCGTGCTCGTCACCGGCATCAATCCCACGCCCGCCGGCGAGGGGAAGTCCACCGTCACGGTGGGCGTGACGCAGGCGTTCCGCCGGCTCGGCAAGAACGCGGCGCTCTGCATCCGCGAGCCCTCGCTCGGGCCCGTATTCGGCGTGAAGGGCGGGGCCTGCGGCGGCGGCTACGCGCAGGTCGTGCCGATGGAGGACATCAACCTCCACTTTACGGGCGACTTCCACGCCATCGCGAGCGCCCACAACCTGCTCTCCGCGATGCTCGACGCACACGTGCATCACGGCAACGCTCACGGCCTCGACACGCGCCGCATCACCTGGCCGCGCACCATCGACATGAACGACCGGGCGCTGCGCAGCATCATCGTCGGGCTGGGCGGGCTCAACGCGGGCCCGACACGCGAGGACCGCTTCGTGATCATTCCGGGCTCTGAGATCATGGCGATCATGGCGCTCGCGAGCGGCCTCGACGACCTGGAGCAGCGCTGCGCGCGCGTCATCGTCGGCCTCACGCGGGACAAGGCGCCGGTCCGGGCGAGCGACCTCAAGGCCCAGGGCGCGATGACGCTGCTCCTGAAAGACGCCATCAACCCGAACCTGGTGCAGACGCTCGAAGGCGGGCCGGCCTTCATCCACTGCGGCCCGTTCGGCAACATCGCCCACGGCTGCAATTCGGTGGTGGCGACGAAGCTCGCGCTGGCCCTGTGCGACGTCGTGCTCACCGAGGCGGGGTTCGGGGCGGACCTCGGGGCCGAGAAGTTCTTCGACATCAAGTGCCGCATGGCGGGCCTCAATCCCGAGGCAGCGATCGTGGTCGCGACGGTGCGCGCGCTGAAGCTGCACGGCGGCGTGAAGAAGGATCAGCTCGGCAAAGCGGACGTGGAGGCTGTGCGCCGCGGTGCGGCGAACCTGCGACGACACATCCGCAACGTAAAGCGGTTCGGCGTGCCCCTCGTGGTGGCGCTCAACCGCTTCGTCAGCGACAGCGACGCGGAGCTCGACGCCGTGCGGCGGGAGTGCGACGCCGAAGGCGCGGGCGTCGAGCTGTGCGAGGTGTGGGAGAAGGGCGGGGAAGGGGGCGTCGCGGTCGCCGAGGCGGTGCAGCAGCTGCTCGACGGGCGGCAGGCGCGCTTCAAGCCGCTGTACGACGTCCGGCGGCCCGTCCGCGAGAAGATCGAGACGATCGCCCGGGAGATCTACGGCGCGGACGGCGTGGACTTCGCCGCCGCCGCCGAGCGGGCGCTGGAGCAGCTTCCGGCGCTCGGCCTGGGCGAGACTCCCGTGTGCATGGCCAAGACCCAGTACTCCTTCAGCGACGATCCGGGCAAGCTGGGTGCCCCGACGGGCTTCCGCGTCCTGATCCGCGACATCCTGCCCTCGGCGGGCGCCGGCTTCGTCGTGCCCCTCGCCGGCGACATCATGACGATGCCGGGGCTGTCGAAGGCGCCCGCCGCCGAGAAGATTCGAGTCCACCCCGACGGGACGATCGAGGGACTGTTCTGATGCGCAAGACCAAAGGCCTGGGCATCGTGGCGACCGACGCCGCGCCCCAGGCGATCGGCCCCTACAGCCAAGCCGTCACGACCGATGGGATGATCTACACGGCGGGGCAGATCCCGATCGATCCCGGCACGGGCCAGGTGGTGGGGAAGACCACCGCCGAGCAGACGGACCAGGTGATGAAGAACCTGCGGGCGATCCTCGAGGCCGCGGGCTCCGCGCTCGACAACGTCGTCAAGACGACCGTATATCTCGTCGACATGGCCGACTTCCCGCAGATGAACGACGTGTACGCGAAGCACTTCGGGAGGCACAAGCCGGCGCGTTCGACGGTGCAGGCCGCCGCGCTGCCGAAAGGCGTGCGCGTCGAGATCGACGCGATCGCGCTGCGCGGCTAGGGGCGCGCCCCCGTACTGCGTTGGCGGGCATGGAGATGACGGGGCCGCCGCCGTTTCTGTCACGCTGATTTCACGCTGCCGCCGGAGATTGCTTCCGGATGTCGGGCCTCACCGTGTGACATCGAACCAGGAGGCAGCATGCCCACCGGAAAGCGCATCAGCCTGAAGCTGACCCCGCAGCAGAAGGAAGAGATCATGAAGGCGACGGGGAAGAAGGCCGAAGAGCTCCAGTTCACCGTCGAGGAGCTGGAAGAGCGGATCGCGCCACTCAGGACGTACAAGTTCTAGCTTGCGAGAGCCTCGCCCCGGTGGTGTCGCTGTATCGACCCTGCGATCCGAGCCGTGGTGGGCGACGACGCTCCGGAGCAGGAGGGCCCGCTGCTCGATCGCATCGTGGTGGAGGTGATCTACACGTTCTCGCGGGCGATCGAGCACACGCCCGCGTTCCTGCACGAGGTACACAAGGTGTTGCGGCGAAACGGGATCCGGCGGCTGGATCACGCCGTGCAGCTGCTCACGTTCTGAGGCGAACGCCGTGTCACGGTGATTTCACGCTGCCGCCGGAGATTGCTTCCGGACCTGAAGCTGACCCCGCAGCAGAAGGAAGAGATCATGAAGGCGACGGGGAAGAATGCCGAGGAGCTGGAGTTCGGCGTCGAGGAGCTGGAAGAGCGGATCGCGCCCCTCAAGTTTGGGGCGAGCGGCGGTCTGCAGTAACCGCTGCGCGCGGCCTCGCGCGCGCCACGCCGGTGATGCGGCCTCCCGGGCCCGTCGCCGGCGGTTTTTTTACCTGCGCAGCGGCTGTGGTGGCTCCGGGGCGGCGAGGTCCAGGTCGCCGTGCTCGATCCCGCGCGCCGGCGTCGGTTTGCGGCGTGGAGTGCGCGGCGGCTCGGCCCAGCCGGCGAGGCGGAGCAGCTCCGCCGTGGAGCGGTTCACCGCGTCGGCTTCGGGGCCCGGCTGCGCGAGCGTCGAGGCGACGTCCAGCCAGGACAGCGCTTCTTCGAACGCGTAGCGCCCCGCCGCCGCCTCGCTCGCCAGCAGCGCGTAACGGTAGGCCAGGGGGCGCTCGCCCCCGCGCTCGGCATGCCGGGCGATCTCGCCGGCTACCTCGCGCAGGCCGGCGGCCGGGGTCACGGTTTCGAGCGAGAGTGCGATTGCCCGATGCAGCTCGTGCCGGCGCGCGGGGGTGAGCCCGTCGCGCACGACCTCCGCGATCATCGGGTGCGCGCAGCGGTAGACGCCCCCCTCTTCGGCCAGGAGGCGACGCTCGACCAGCGCGTCGGCCAGTGCGGCCGCGCGCAGCCGGGACATGCCGTGCACGGACGACACGAGGTCGGTGCGGATGCCGCGACCGGCGACGGCGACCGTGGCCAGCAGGTCGCGCAGCTCGTACGGCAGCCCCGCCACACGTTCCGCGATGGCGTCGTGCACGGTGCGAGGCATCTGCAGGTGACCGTAGCTCACCCCGCTCGGCACGCTGGGCGCGACCCACTCCCCCGTGCCCGGCGCGATCGCCAGGAGCCCCTGGGCGAACAGCGTCTTGATGAGCTCGACGACGTGGAACGGGTTGCCGTCCGTGACCGCGTGTACCCGCTCCGCGAAGCGGCGGCCGCCGGTCGGCGCGCTGATCCGGCCCATCTCACGGATCAGGAGCCACACCTCGTCCTTGGTGAGCGGCGCCAGCGCGACCACGCTCGCGTGAGCGTGGGTGCGGAGGGCCCGCGCGAGCCGCGCCGCCGGGGCATCCCGCTCGAACTCGCCCAGCGTCAGCGTCGCCACGACCGCGACTGGTGAGCGCTCGAAGCGCCGCGCGAGGAAATGCAGCAGCGCGCAACTCTCGGTGTCGCACCATTGCACATCGTCGATGAACACGATCGTCGGCCGTTCTGCGGCGATCGACAGGACGAGCTGCGCGATTCCCTCGAACAGGCGCCAGCGGCGATCCACGTCCACCGCCGCGGCGGCCTCGGGCAGCGTGGGAAAGCGCTGCCGCAGCTCCGGGAGCAGCCGCGTGACCTCCGCGAGCCACTCGGGCGCCGTGCCCGCCAGACCGGGCGTCTGCAGCACGCCCCGCAGCGCCTCCAGGAACGGGCCGTACGGGATGCCGGTTTGCGCGTCGTAGCCGCGCCCCCGCAGCACCGTGGCGCCCGCGGTGAGCGCCCAGCGCGAGAAGTCTTCGGCCAGGCGCGTCTTCCCCACACCCGCCTCGCCCTCGATCACGACGACCCGCCCCGCGTCCCGCGTGACCGCGTCCCAGACGCCCATGAGCGTGCGCCACTGTGAGTCGCGCCCGACGAGGCTCGCTTCGAAGGACGGCGCGGAGGGAGAGAGGTCCGCGGCACCCCTCCGCCGCGGGCGTTCCGCGTCGCGCTCGATGCGGCGCACCAGCTCGAGCATCGTGGCGCTCGGCGGAGCGGCGATCTCGTGCGCCAGACGGTCCCGGTACTCCCGGAAGCGCGCCAGGGCCGCGGCACCGTCGCCGGCCAGGTACAGCGACTCGATCACCAGTCTCGCGGCCTCGTCGGACAGAGGCTCGCAGGCGAGCCAGCGCTCCGCCCAGCCCAGCGCCTCACGCCAGTGCGATTGGGCGATCGCTTCGCGCGCCAGTCCGCGCAGCAGCTCGCCGAAGCGCCGCAGCAACCAGCGCCGCTTCACGCTGGCCCACTCCTCGAATACCGGCGCGTGACGCAGCGCGAATCCCGTCAGAAACCGGGGGACGTCGAAGCCCGCGGCCTCGCGCGGGGAGCGCTCCAACGCGTGGAGGAACTGGGTGACGTCGCACTCGATCGATCCCCGCACCTGCACGGCGTGGCGGTCCACGTGGAGCAGGTCGCCCACGGCCGCGCGCAACCGCTTCAGCGCCTGGCGCAGCGAGGCGCGGGCTGCCGCATCGGTGGAGTCGCCCCACAACAGGGCGGCGAGCTCCTCACGCGTGTGGGCGCCGGGCTCCAGTGTCAGATAGGCGAGCAGGGCGATGTTCTTGGCCCCGCCGATGCCGCGCGCGGGCGTGACGTGCGACCGGGCGACGGCCGGCGGACCGAGCAGGTTGAGCGCGAGGCCGGCCACAACCCCCAGCGGTTTGCGAGGTGGGACTAACCTACGCCCCCGCCGGGCGACGGCAAGGGATCCCCGTCGCCTTGACACCCGCGCGGGCAGCCCGCCTTTTCCACCGCATGGCCGACGAGTCCGGCGCACCGGCCGTCCCGGCCGAAGACCTCCGCGTGGAGCTCGAACGCCTTCGCCTGCTGCACTCGATCAGCCAGGAATTCAACTCCTCACTCGACTTCGACGAGCTGCTCCCCAAGGTTTTCGACACAGTAGTCACCGCGGTCGGCGCCGCGGGCGGCTCGCTGTGGATCGCGGAAGGCGACGTGCTGCGCTGCAAGCTCGCGCTGGGTGCCGCGAGCCAGAAGCTGATCGGGACCACGATGCCGATCGGCACCGGCTTCGTCGGCGACGTGGCTCGGAAGCAGCGCACCACGATCGTCAGGGACGCGATGCTGGACGCGCGCTTCCAGCAGCGGGTGGACCGCTCGAGTACTCTGATCACGACGACCCTGATGGCCACCCCGATGCTGACGAAGGGCATCACGGTCGGCGCGATCCAGGTCGTCAACAAGGTCAGGGGCGACGGCATCTTCGATGACCGCGACCGGGAGATCCTGGAGGGGCTGGCGGCGAGCGCGGCGGTGGCGCTCCGCAACGCCCAGCTCCACGCGGCCGAGAAGCGCGCCCGCGACCTCGCCGTGCTGCTCGAGATCAGCCGCGAGATCACCTCGACGCTCGACCTCGACCACGTGTTGCAGTCCGTGGTGAACCTCGCGTCGCGCGCGCTCACCTTCGATCAGGGGGCGGTCGGGCTGCTCGAGAAGCAGCAGTGCGAGATCCGCGCCATCGCGGGCCACGAGCAGGTGGACCAGAAGGGCGAGCGGACCAAGCGGCTGGCGCGTCGCGCTGCGTGGCTCGTGGAGCGGGGCGAGACCTTTTACCTGCCGGATCGTGCGCGCCCGGCGTCCGACGTCGAGCGCGGCTTCGTCGCCGCGTTCGGCGCCGAGCTGGAGGCCGAAGAGCTGGCCAGCGGGTTGTACCTGCCGCTCAAGGACGAGGAAGGCATGCTGGGGGTGCTCTTGTTCGAGGCGAAGCGCCCCGGCTTTGCGAGCGAGACCCAGCGCGAGCTGGCGGAGATCCTCGCCAACCAGACGACCGTGGCGCTGCGCAACGCCCAGCTCTACAACCAGGTGCCGCTGGTGGACGCCCTCGGTGCGCTCGCCGCCAAGAAGCGCGCGCTCATGCAGCTGCCGCGGCGCCGCCGTCAGCTCTACGCCGGCGCCGTGGTGGCCGCCATCGCGGGGTTCACGCTGATCCGCTGGCCACTGCGCGTCGACGGAGCGAACCCGACGTTCCGTGCGTCCGCCTACGTCGAGGCGCGGACGCTGGTGCCGGGGATCGTGGAACGCGTGCTGGTGCACGAAGGGACCGAGGTGGGCCGCGGGGCTCCGATCCTGCAGCTGCGCGACGCCGAGTTGCGGGCGGAGCGCGAGGCGGCGGCGGCGGAGGCGGCCGCTGCCGAGCGGTCGGCGGCAGTGGCGGCGAGCCGCGGCAATCCGGCGGAGGAGCGGCTGCAGCGCACCCGGGCCCAGGCTTTCCGCCGGGAGGTGGCCCTGCTCGACGACGAGGTCGGCTCTACCACAGTGCGCGCGCCGGTCAGCGGCATGGTGCTCACGCCGCGACCCGAGGAGCGCCTGGGCGCTCGGCTCGAAGCCGGGGACCTGGCGGTGACGCTCGGGCGCACGGACACGCTCGAGCTCGAGTTCGGCGTGGCGCAGCGCGACATCGCTCGCGTGGCCGCGGGCCAGACCGTCCGGCTGCGCGTCGACGCGCTTCCCCAGCGCACCTTCGAAGGCCGCGTCAGCTTTCTCGGCGAGCTGCCGGTCGACTCGCTGCCGGACGTCCGCTTTCCCGTGCGGGCCAAGGTCCCCAATCCCGACGGGCTGCTGCGGCCGGGAATGGCGGCGCACGTCAAGGTGCTGACACGGTCCACGTCGGTCGCCGGCCGCGCGCTGCGCGGGCCGGTGCGCTGGTTGCGGCTCGTGTGGTGGCGGATGTGGGCGTGAGCCGCGTCGGCCTCGCCGGGCTTGCCGCCTGCGCCGGCGCGTTGCTCGCCGCCGGGTGCGGCGGGTCGGCGCGATCGGACACGCCCGACGCCGCGCGCCCGCCGGCTCCGCTCGTGGCGATCGAGAGTTCCACGGTGGACGTGCCACTGTCGCTGCCCGCCCAGCTCTACGTGGAGCACGACGCACTCGTGTACGCACGCACCACGGGTATCGTCGAATCGGTGTACGTCGAGCTGGGCGCGCCGGTCGACCAGGGCCAGCTCTTGGCGCAGCTCGAGCACACCGATCAGGAGATCGCGCTGGCGCAGTCCGACCACGCCTACCAGGCCGCCCTCCGGGAAGTGGGGCGCGCGCGCGAGCTGATGAAGGTGCGGGCCATCACGACCGCCGACTCCGAGCAGGCCGAGCTCACCTATCAACGGGCGGAGCTCGCGCAGCGGCAGACCCGGCGCAACTACGAGCTGACCCGGATCGCGGCGCCGTTCGGCGGCGTCGTGACCGCCCGCACGGTGCGACCGGGGCGTCTCGTGACGCTGGGCGACTCGCTGTTTCGCGTCTCCGCGCTCGGCCCGCTGCGCGTGTCCGTCCGCGTGCCGGAGGGCCCGAGCGCCGGACTCACGCCGGGGGCCCGGGCGGAAGTGGTGGGGCAGGACGGCGCCGTGGCCCGCGCCACGGTCGTCCGGGCTTCCCCCGCGATTGACGCGGCGAGCGGAACGCGCGAGGTGCTGGTGGAGCTTGCCCCGGGAGCGCCGTTGCGGCCGGGGGCGAGCGTCACCGTGCGGGTCGGCGCGGAGCGGCGCCGGATCATCGCCATTCCGCCGGGAGCGCTGGCCGAGCAAGGCTATGTGCTCGTGTGGGAGAACGGGCGCACCGTGCTGCGCGCCGTCACGCTGGGCGCCCGGCTCGCCGACGGCCGCCTCGAGGTCATGAGCGGCCTCGCCGCCGGCGAGCAGATCGTCAGTCGCGGCCGGTGAGCCGTCCCCGCCTGCGCTCCGATCTCGTCATGGTGGAGCAGAGCTACCGCGGCGAGCGGAGCTACATCGTCAAGGACCCCGCGACCCACAAGTACTTCCGGTTCCGGCCGCTCGAGATGATGGTGATGGAGCAGTTCGATGGGGAGCAGACGCCGGCCGAGGTGGCCGCCGTGCTGGCCGCGCAGGGCCCGCCGTTCTCGGTCGCGGCGATCGAGAGCTTCGCGCGCAAGCTCGCCCACATGGACCTGTTGGCGCGCTCGACGGCCGAGCGCTCCGTGCTTCAGATGGAGCGGCTGCGCGCCGAGCGGCAGCGGCGCATCCGCCGCACGCACTACCAGGGGAGCCTGCTCCGCATGCGCTGGTCGGTCGGCGACCCGGACCGGCTGTTCGACCGGTGGACGCCGCGGCTGCGGTTCTTCTTCTCGCGCCCGTTCCTCGCCCTGTCCGTCGCCCTGTTCGTCGTGTACTGCGTGATCGCGGTGGCGAAGTGGTCGGATCTGTCGCGCGGCATGGCGGCGCTCTACACGCCCAGCACGTACACCATCGGGACCGTCGTGCTCTTCTGGAGCGCCCTGATGGTGGTCGTGTGCGTGCACGAGCTGGGGCACGGCTTCACGTGCAAGTACTTCGGGGGGCAGGTGCACGAGCTGGGGGCCATGCTGATCTACTTCCAGCCCGCGTTCTACTGTAACGTCAACGACGCGTGGACCTTTCCGGACCTGCGCGCGCGGCTGTGGGTGACGGCCGCCGGCTCGTGGATCCAGCTCGTGCTCGCGGCGCTCGCGGCGATCGTGTGGTGGCTCGCCCAACCGGGGACGCTGATCTCGCAGCTGGCGCTGTTCCTGGTGGTGATCGGGGGCGTCACGACTGTCGTGGCCAACGCCAACCCCTTGATCCCGCTCGACGGCTATTACGCGCTCAGTGACTACCTCGGAATTCCCAACCTGCGGGCCCGGGCGTTGGGCTACATGGCGTGGCTCGTCAAGCGGCACGTCCTGAGACTCACGGTCCCGCCCCCGCCGGCGGACGCTCACGAGCGGTGCGTCTTCGCGACCTACGGCACGCTCGCGCTGCTCTACTCGACCGGCCTGCTGCTGTTTCTCGTCGCAGCGATTTTCGGATGGGTGGGCCGGACGTGGGGGACGGTCGGTACCCTGGCCTTCGCCGTCGCGCTGTGGACGATGCTGCGCGGGCGGCTGCGCGCCGCGGCACGTGCCGTCATGGCGTCGCTGCGGGAGCATCGGACCGAGTGGAGGTCGCCGCGACGGCGCCGGTGGCTTGCCGGCGGGGCCCTCGCGGCCCTGCTGCTCGGCGTCGTGGTGCCGTGGCCCATCACGGTCGGCGGCGCCTTCACCGCCGCCGCTCCGCTGGAGCTCGACCTCAAGGCACCGGAGGGTGCCGTCGTCGTGCAGGCCCGCGCCGCCGAGGGGACCCGCGTGGCGGCGGGAGCGCCGGTCCTCGTGTTCCGCGACCCCGACCTCGAGCGGCGCGCCATCGGCGTCCGCCGCCTCGCCGACTCCCTGGCCGCGCTGGAAGGCGCGGCGCGGGCGGTCGGCCGCACGGACGAGGCGCGGCGGCTCGAGGCCGAGCGTGCGGAACAGGAGGCGCGAGCGGCGAGCCTCGAGGTGCGGCGCCAGGCGCTCACGCTCCGCTCCCCGGTAACCGCCGTGGTCCTGACGCCGCGCCTGCAGGAACTGGTGGGCCGCCGCTTCCCGAGCGGTGCCGTGGCCGTGCGCCTGGGGACGCCCGACTCCGTCGAGCTGCGGGTCGTGCTGGAGCGTGCCGGCGCCACACTCGTGCGGCCGGGGCAGCCGGTCGCCGTGATCGCCTATGCCGACGTCAGCCACACCCTCCAGGGCCGGGTGGCCAGCGTGGCGACCGCCGCCGCCGGACAGGCTGGGGACGGCCAGCTCGAGGCCCGCGTGCTGGTGCCGCGCACGGCGGGCGCGTGGCGGGCCGGGGCGACGGGCGAAGCCAAGATCACCCTCCGCCGCTCGAACCTCATCGGCGCCTTGGTGTGGGCCGTACGCAAGCGCGTCCGCAGCGATCTTTTGCTCTGATGAACCCGACGATCCCCGGCGCCGTCGCGCTCTGGGCGATGCTGGTCGCCGCGCTGCCCAGACCCTCGCGCGCGCAGGAGTGGCTCCCGCCGGCCGACCGTCAGCTCGCGCGCGACATCCTGCGGGAGCTGATCGAGATCAACACCACGGACTCAGCGGGCCACACCCCGGAGGCCGCCCGGGCCATGGCGCAGCGCCTCCTGGCCGCGGGCTTTCCCGCCACCGACGTTCAGGTCCTCATCGGCCCCGATGCGCGGCACGGCAACCTGGTCGCGCGCTACCGTGGCAGCGGCAAGGGCGGGCGTCCGATCCTGGTGATGGCGCACCTCGACGTCGTGCCGGCGCGCCGGGAGGACTGGTCGGTGGACCCGTTCGCGTTCACGGAGAAGGACGGCTGGTTCTACGGGCGCGGCTCGACCGACAACAAGGCGGGCGCCGCGATGCTCGTGGCGGACTTCATCCGGCTGAAGCGGGAAGGGTTCGTTCCCGACCGCGATCTCGTGCTCATGCTGGAGGGCGACGAGGAGACGGCGGGGAGCTGCGTCCAGTGGCTCATCGCGCAGCACCGCGACCTCATCGACGCGGAGTTCGCCCTCAATACGGACGCGGGCGGCGGCGTGCTGCGCAACGGCAAGCCGGTCTCGTTCACGGTGCAGGCGAGCGAGAAGGTGTACGCGACGTACCTGCTCGAGGCGCGCGACAAGGGCGGTCACAGCTCCTTGCCGCGGCCCGCCGACAACCCGATCTATCACGTCGCGGCCGCGCTGGTGCGGCTGTCGCAATACCAGTTCCCGGTACGGCTGAACGAGATCTCACGCGCGTTCTTCGAGCGCTCGGCGCAGCTCGAGACGGGGCAGCTCGCGGTCGACATGCGGGCCGTGCTGCGGAGTCCCCCCGACCGCGCGGCGCTCGCCCGGCTCTCGGCCGCGCCCTTCTACAACTCGAAGCTCCGCACGACCTGCGTGGCGACGATGCTCGATGCAGGACACGCCGAGAACGCGCTGCCGCAGGCGGCGCGGGCGACGGTGAACTGCCGCATCCTCCCAGACCCGCCGCCGGCCGAGGTCGCGGCCGTCCTGGGGCGGATCGTGGCGGACGATCGGATCGCCATCACCACGACCTACACGCCGATTCCCAGCCCGCCCTCGCCGCTGCGGCCGGAGATCCTACGACCCATCGAGCGGCTGGTGGCCGTCCAGTGGCCCGGCGTGCCCGTCGTGCCGGTGATGGAAGCGGGTGCGTCTGACGGCCTGTTCCTCCGCAACGCCGGCATCCCGACGTACGGCGTGTCGGCCGTGTTCGAGGATCCGGACGACATCCGCGCTCACGGGAAGGACGAGCGCATCAGCGCGCAGAGCTTCTACGACGCGACCGTGTACTGGTATCGGATGATGCAGGCGCTCACGTCCGGCGGATCGCCCTGAGAGGGGATAGCTTTCCCGGCGGCACGGGGGCGGATTGGGCCTGGTGGTCTGAGCGGTCTTCAAAACCGTCTGGGGCTCGCAAGGGCCTCGGTGGGTTCGATTCCCACACGCTCCCGCCAAGGGCCGGCCCAGCCGCCTCACCCGGCGCCCGCGACCGACCTGTCGAAGTGCGGTTTTTCGACCGCGCGGTAGAACGTGAGGATGGCCGCCTGGTCGAACAGCGCCGCGGCGAGCCCCGGCAGTGAGCCGGCCAAGAGCGCCAGGCCGTAGACTTGCAGATAGCCGACGGTGTACATGGGGTTCTTGAAGAAGCGGTACGGTCCCGCAATGCTCGGGGTGGTCCGATTGGCAGGCCCGAAGAAGTTCGACCAATAGTAAGCCCGGCCACCGAGCGTGGCCGCGGCCCAGGCTTTGGTGAGCACGCCGACGAGCACGAGCACCGCGCCCGCCGCGATGACGAAGCCGCGGGGCGACCCGATCGCCAGCGTGTTCCGACTCACGACGCACAGCACTACGAAACTCACCGCATCGCTGCTCATGAGGATCGCCGCCGCCCGGCGGAAGCGCCGGAATCCCTCCTCGGGGCCGTAGCGCCGCGTGAAGTAGCCTGTGCGCTCCTGACGTCTCAGGGCAAGCCCGACGTAAAGCACGTAAGCGAGCCGGCTCGCCAGGTGATAGGCGAGGGCGAGCGCGGTCCACACGGGCACGGACATGGCGAGAGAAGTTAACCCGCCTACGGCTCACTGCCTCGGTGGCGGACACGTATCTTACAGCCTCTGATCTCCGCCCACGTCATCGTCAATCCCGCCGCGGGGCGCGGTGCCGGGGAGCGCGCGCTGGACCCCGTGGCACGGGCCTTTCGCCAGCAAGGGTGGGCCGTCGAAGTGACGCGGACCGGGGGCCCCGGAGAGGGCGCCGCGCTCGCCGCGGCCGCCGTCCGCAGCGGGGCGCAGCGCGTCGTGGCGGTGGGCGGTGACGGCACCGTCCACGAGGTGGCGAACGGCCTGCTGCGCTCGGGCGGCGCGGTCCCGCTCGGCGTGGTCCCGCTTGGCACCGGTAACGACTTCGCCAAGCTCGTCGGAGTCCACGGCTGCGCACCCGTCACCGCCGTGGGGCGGCTCGTCACGGCGGATGCCAGGGTGTTCGACGTGGGGCGGGTCGGCGACGAGCGCTTCGTCAACAGCCTGGGCCTGGGCTTCGGACCCGCCGTCGTGCGGGCGCGCAACGCGATGCCGGGACTCCGGGGCTTCCTGTCGTATTTCGTGCCGGTGCTGCGCGCCTACGGCGGGTTCCGCCCGCCGCTCGTCGAGATCCGCTCGGCCGAGTTCCGGGAGCGGGGGTATGTGATGATGGTCGAGGTCTGTAACGGGACGACCGCCGGCGGGGACTACCGGTTCGCGCCCGATGCCGACCCCGCGGACGGCCGGCTCGACGTGTGCCTGGTGCGCCGTGTGGGGCTGCCGCGGTTTCTGCTCGCAATCCCGCGGGTCATGCGCGGCACCCACGGCCGCATGCGCGAGGTGGCCTTGTTCCGCACGCGCCGCCTCATCGTACGATCCCCGGAGGCGCCGCTGCTGTTGCACCTCGACGGCGAGCTGCGCGAGCCGGGAACGAACGAAGTGACCGTGGCAGTGGAGCCGCGCAAACTCAAGGTGCTGGTGGCGCGATGAGACAGCCGGTCAGGCGGTCAGGCGGTCAGGCGGTCAGGGGCCTCGCCTTGCTGACGCTCGTTCTATCCGCCTATCCGTCTAACCGCCTATCCGCCCAGGTTCCCACTGACACCGTCACTCCCCCCGCAGACACGTCCCATCGCTTGAAGCCATTCGCGGCCGCGTGGCGCTCGCTCCTGATACCCGGTTGGGGCCAGGCGGCGCTGGGGCGCGACGTCGCGGGCGCGGTGCTGGCGTCCTGGGAGGGCGTGACGATCATGATGACCGTCAAAGCGCGGCAGGAGCTACAC
The DNA here is from genome assembly GCA_003222115.1 of Gemmatimonadota bacterium. GTDB lineage: Bacteria > Gemmatimonadota > Gemmatimonadetes > Gemmatimonadales > GWC2-71-9 > AG29. The sequence continues at coordinate 76,693 of QHUL01000056.1, forward strand.
TACCTCGAGCAGTCGGGCTCGGGGAACGTGCAGGCCAAGCGCCAGCAGGTCCAGGATTGGCTCGTCCTGTGGATCTTCAATCACCTGTTCGCGGGCGCCGAGGCGTTCGTGTCGGGCCACCTCCAGGACTTCCCCAAGGAGCTGCACGTCCAGCCCCTCCCCGGCGGGATCGGAGTCAGCATCCCGATTCCGTGAAGGTCCGCATCTCTATCCCGTCTTTCGTGACGATCGCGTACCGGTAGCCGTCGAGAAATGCGCCGGGGTTGAGGTAGGCTCGCCCGTCCGGCAGCTGCTCGCACGCCGGCCGGTGCGTATGCGCGAGCACGACGAGGTCGAGGTCGGGGCGGCGCTCGAGCATCGTCTTCGCGTACGCGCTCTGGGCGCGCGCCGCGCGGTCCAGCACCGCCCGGTCGCGCGTGTGGTCGGCGAGCTTGCCCGACAGCTGGTCCGCGATCCAGAACCCGACGCTCGGGTGGAGCGCCCGGAAGACGCCGATCGTGATCGGATGGCGCGTGACGCGGTGCATCAGTGTCGCGCTCCAGTGCTGCTCGCTGAGCCCGTCGCCGTGCGCCACGAAGGCCCGCCGCCCCGCCAGCTCCAGCTCCGCCTCGCCGGCGTGGAACGCGATGCCCAGGTCTTTGATGAGGAAGTCGCCGCCCCAACGGTCGTGGTTGCCGCCGACGAAGGTGATCGGCATCCCGCGCGCCCGCAGCGCCTGCAGCTTCGCGACGCTCGTGAAGTGCCGCCGCGGGACCACGGAGCCGTACTCGAACCAGAAATCGAACAGGTCGCCGTTGATGAGCAGTGCGTCGCCCAGGTCGGGTGCGGCCTCGAGGAACGCGTGGAAGGCGGCGGCGACGGCGGGCGCCGCCTGTCCCAGGTGAGCATCGGCGACGACGAGGACACGCGCGGCTGGCACGGGCACAAGCTAGGAACGGGGGGAAAGGCCCGCAAGCGCGTCCGTCATTTGACATTTGGGAAGCGGCCGGGGATTTTGCCCCGGCGTGATCACCGATATCACCGTTCGCGTCAACTACTCCGAGACCGACCAGATGGGCGTGGTGTATCACGCCAACTACCTCGTCTGGTTCGACCGCGCGCGCACCGAGCTCATGCGGGGGACCGGGCTCACGTACAAGGAGCTCGAGCAGCAGGGGGTCTACCTCGCCGTGTCCGAGGTGCACATCCGCTATCTCGCGCCGGCCCGCTACGACGACCCGATCCGCATCCGCTGCTGGGTGCGCGAGCTGGCGTCGCGGCGCGTCACGTTCGGGTACGCGGTCGAGCACGCGGAGCAGGGCACCCTGCTCGCCACCGGCGAGACGGCGCTGCTCTCGCTCACGCACCGGCACACCCTGACCCGACTTCCCGACCACGTCCGTGCGCTGCTCCAGGCGACGCCCGATCCCGTTCAGCTGTAGCCTCGCGCTGCTGCTGCTCGGCGCCGCGCGGGCGCCCGCTCAGCAGCCGGACGAGGTGCTCGTCGCCGAGCTCGCCCGCGTGCTCGCCGCGGCGGACGCGCGCGCATTCGACGCCGCGCTGCTGCGCAACGCGCTCGGGCACGCCCGGCCTGCCGTGCGACGGCAGGCGGCACTCGCCGCGGGGCGGATCGGCGATCCGGCGGCGGTCGACCTCCTGGTCGCGGCGCTGCGCGACTCCGATCGCACGGTCCAGGCGGCGGCGGCGTTCGCACTGGGGCTGCTGAAGGATCCCCGCGCCGTCGAGCCGCTCGCCGCGCTGGTGCGCGCGGTGGCGCCGGCGCAGCAAGGGGCGCCCGAAGTGGAGGCCGTGACGGCGCTCGCGAAGATCGGTGGGGACCAAGCGGCGCGCGCGCTGGGCGATCTTCTGGGCAGCGGCTCGCGGCCGGGCATCGCGCCACCCCCCGCCGTGAGCGCGGCGCTGCTCGAGGCGTGGCGCCTCGGCGCCCAGGCTCCCATCGCGGCGCTGCTTGGGTATGCGGAGGACGCGGACGCCGACGCGCGCTGGCACGCGGCATACGCGCTCGGGCGGCTGCGCGCCGGCGCCGGCGTGCCCATGCTGCTGGCCGCGCTGCGCGACCGGGAGCCATTCGTCCGCGCGACCGCCCTGCGCGGTCTCACGCGCGCAGCCGCGGACAGCGCGCGGCTCGAGCCCGGCCGAGTCGCGGGCGCGGTCCGCCTGTTGCTCGGGGATGGCGACCCGGCCGTGCGCATCAACGCGCTCCGCGCCCTCGCGAGCTTCCGCGACTCGACGCTCGCCGCGGGGGCGGCCCCGCTCGCCACCGATCCCGACGTGAACGTCGCGGTGCAGGCCGAGACGACGCTGGGCGCGTTGGGGGGGAGTGGGGCGGTGCGGGCGCTCGCCGCCGGCCTACGGAGCGCCGTGTTTGCTCTGCGGCGCCAGGCGGTGATCGGGCTTGCTCAGGCGGACAGCGTCGCGGGTGTGGGCGCCGCGGCGGCGCTTGCGAGCGACCCCGACTGGCGGTGGCGCAGCGTGGCCTGCGAGGCGTTCGGCGCCGCGCGCGATCGCGCGCGCCTCGAGGGGGCGCTCGCAGACCCGGACGGGCGCGTGGTGGCGGAGGCGCTGCAGGCGCTCGGGCGGGTCGTCGCGGACTCGGACGCCGCGCTGCTCGCCCGCGCGCGCGAGCTGCTCGGGCACGCCGATCCCGCCGTGCGCAGCGTCGCGGCGGACCTGCTCGCCCGCCGGCCCGATGTCGCCGACGTCGATCGCTTGGTCACGGCGTACCAGAGGGCGGCAGGCGATCCGTTCGACGACGCGCGGCTCTCAGCCGTCGCCGCGCTCGGCGCCGTGGCGCGCGCGGGCGCCGAGGGCCGGCTGCGGGTGGCAGCCCGGTTCGTGGCCGCGGTGCCCCGCCCGGACGACTACCTGGTGCGGCGGGTTGCGGCCGACCGGCTCCCCGACGCCGCAGAGGCCTGGGGCCCCGTCGTCCCGATCGCCACGGGCAAGACGGACGCCGACTACCGGGACGCGGTGCGGCGCGTGCTGCTGCCCGCGCTTGAGGGCCGGGCGCCGCCCCGCGTGACCCTCGAGACGGACCGGGGGAGCCTCGTGGTGGAGCTGCTCCCGGCCGAGGCGCCGCTCACGGTGGCCGCCTTCCTTGCGCTCGTCGAGCGGCGCTACTTTGATGGCGCGCGCTGGCATCGGGTCGTGCCCAACTTCGTCGCGCAGGACGGGGATCCGCGCGGCGACGGGTGGGGCGGCCCCGGCTTCGTGCTCCGGGACGAGGTGAATCCCACGCGTTACGAGACGGGTACGATCGGCATGGCGCTTTCCGGGCCCGATACGGGCGGCAGCCAGTTCTTCATCACCCACTCCGCCCAGCCGCACCTCGACGGCACCTACACCGTCTTCGGTCGCGTCGTGGCCGGCCTCAACGTGCTCGCGGGCGTCGCCCAGGGCGATCGCATCCGCAGCATCCACCGCTGATGCGGCGGTCGGTCTGGAGCGCGCTGCTCCTCCTCGCGGCCCTCCCCGCGGCGGCGCCGGCCCAGTTCGGCTACTTCGGGCAGAACAAGATCCAGTACCGCAGCTTCGATTGGCGCGTGCTGCGCGGTGAGCACGTGGACCTCTACTTCTATCCTGAAGAGGACGAGCTGGGTCGCGTGGCGCTCGCTTACGCCGAGGAGAGCTACGGCGTGCTGGAGCGCCGCTTCACACATCACGTGCAGCGCCGCGTGCCGCTCATCATCTACGCCTCGCACACCGACTTCGAGCAGACGAACGTGCTCCCCTTCGTACCGCCGGAGGGCCTGCTCGGCGTCACGGAGTTCCTGAAGCGCCGGGTCGCCCTCCCGTTCACCGGGAGCTACAGCGACTTCCGCCATACCATCCGCCACGAGCTGGTGCATGTCTTCCAGCTGAGCCTCGTCGCCGAGGTGTTCCGGCGCTACCCGCGGATCCGGCATGCCGAGCCGCCGCTGTGGTGGAGCGAAGGGCTGGCGGAGTTCTTCTCCGCCGGGGAAGACAGCCGCGACGAGATGATCCTGCGCGACCTCACGCTCTCGGGCCGGCTCCCCACGCTGCGCGAGCTCGCCTACGCCGCCGGCGGGATCGTCTATCCGGTGGGCGGCGTGATCCACCGCTTCCTCGCCTTATCCTCCGGCGAGTGGCGCATCGGCCAGTTGTACCGCGATCTGTGGAAGTATGCGTCGTTCGAAGCGGCCATCCAGGGCGTCTACGGCCGCTCGCTCGACCAGCTCTCCGACGAATGGCAGTTCTGGATGCGGCGGCGCTACTACCCCAGCGTCGCGGCCGGGGAGCCGCTGGCGCTCACGGCGCGCGTCCTCACGAAGCTCGCCATCAAGCCCGCGGTCTACGCCGCGGGAGACAGCGCCGGGGGAATCCTGTATTTCTCGCCGTCCACCGGCTACACGAACATCTACGCCCAGTCGTTCGCCGGGGGGCGCGCGCGGGCGGTGGTGAAGGGCGAGCGCACGGCGGAGTTCGAGTCGTTCCACTTCTTCGAATCCCGGCTCGACGTCTCCCCCGCGGGCGTCGTCGTGTTCTCGAGCAGGTACCTCGACCGCGACGCCGTGTTCTTCTGGAGCCTGCCGCATCAGCGGGTCGTGGGACGCTACCAGTTCCCGCAGCTCGTCTCGATCCTGTCGCCCACGTGGGCGCCCGACGGCCGGAGCGTCGTCTTCTCCGGCCTCGCGGTGTCCGGTTATTCGGACCTGTATCGCCTCTGGCTTCCCGACGGCCGGCTGGAGCCCCTCACCGCCGACCGCTACCAGGACCTCGACCCGACCTTCAGCGGGGACGGCCGGACCGTGGTGTTCTCGTCCGACCGCACGGCGTACGGGCCCGGAGGCGCGCGCAACCTGTTCCGGCTCGACCTCGCGACCGGCGCGATCGAGTACCTCACGTACGGCGATTGGCGGGACGACCAGCCTCGCTGGTCCGCGGAGACGGGCCGGATCTACTTCGCTTCGGATCGGGACGGCACCTACCAGATCTACGCCGTCGACTCGACGGGCGCAGGGTATCGCGTCACGAGCACCGTGAACGGCGCGTTCGACCCTCAGTGGGCGGGCGGCGACCGCGGCCTCGTGTTCGGAGGCTTCGCCGACCTGAGCTACAACATCTACATCGCGCATCCGGCGCCGCCGCCGGACCGCGCCCCCCCCGAGGTCACGCTCGCCGCGGAGCGCCGGCCGCCCGAGTGGACCTGGGCCGAGCTGGAGCACCCGCAGTACGCGCGGGCCGACGCGTCGCCGTACGAGCACAAGTTCACCTTCGACTTCGCCGCGGGCGACGCCATCGTGGCGCCGGGACTCGGCTCGGCGCAGGGCGCGGTGTTCCTGTTGAGCGATATGCTGAGCGATCACCAGGTCTTCTTCACGCTCTCGTCGTTCCAGGGTGAGGGGCTCGGCAACCTGATCGACAACGTCAACGGCACGGCCTTCTACTTGAACCAGTCGCGGCGCGTCAACTGGGGGGTGGGGGCATTCCGCCTGCGCGGGCTGTTCTACGAGGGGGACCTCCAGAACGTGTTCGAGGAGACGGCGGTGGGGGCGTTCGGGCAGGTGCGCTACCCGTTGTCGCGGTTCCGGCGGCTCGAGGCGGAGTACCGGATCGAGCACTCCGACCGGCTCGATCTCAGGGATATGAGCGGGTCGGCCGACGTGCGCCGCGTCGGCTGGCTCGCGTCCAACTTCTTCAGCTACGTGGAGGACAACACGCTGTGGCTGTCCACCGGCCCCATCGACGGCCGGCGCATGAACCTCACGGCAGGAGTCGTGAACGACGTCAGCCACGGGCGCTTCGACACCTGGCTCGCCGCCCTCGACTACCGCCGCTATTTCCGCACGTCGCTGCGCAGCGCCGTCGCCGTGCGGCTGATCGGCTATTATGCGGGCGGCGCGCGGCCCCACCGCGTCAATATCGGCGGCTCGTGGGGCCTGCGCGGCTACCCGCTGTTCGGCTACGTCGCGGGCACGCGTGCCTGGCTGTTGAATGCGGAGTGGCGGTTCCCCATCACGGAATTTCTGTCCGTCGGCTTCCCGTTCGGCGTGGCCCGGTTCCCCGGCGTGCAGGGCGCGCTGTTCCTGGATCTCGGGCGGGCCTGGACGGCGGCCACGGAAGATCGCGGCACCCTGGGCAGTGCCGGGCTGGGGCTGCGCATGCCGGTCGGGCCGCCGCTCGTGCTGCGGCTCGACATAGGCTACCGTTTCAGTTCGGGGCTGCTTGACGCCTACACGCTGCCGTCCCGCAGCCGCGGCAGCCGTTTCGTCGACTTCTTCTTCGGGTTTAACTATTGAATCGGCAACGCTTTCTGCTTGACCGCCGCAGAGCGCTTTCCTACATTGGCGCGGGCGCCCTCGTGGCGGCGTGCGCGCATCGGTTGGCGCCGTTGGTGCCGGTGCCGCTCGAGCCGGCCGACCGCGCCGAGGCGCTCGCCTGGACGCGCGCCACGACGCCGGCGCACCAGATGGCGATCCGGTTCCGCTTCAAGTACCGGGACGAGCGGCACCGCTGGGCGGGACGGGGCACGACGCGCGTCGCACCGCCCGACTCATTGCGGTTCGATTACACGGGGCCGCTCGGGCTGGGAGCGGGCGCGGCGGTGGTGGTGGGCGACTCGGTTCTCTGGGCCGATCCCAAGGAGAACTTCAACTCGCTCGTCCCGGCGGTGCGGATGCTGTGGGCGGCGATCGGGGTGGCGCGCCCGCCCGGCGGGGACGCCGCCGTGTTCGGGCGACGGGATCGGGACGGCGAGCGGGAGATCTCGATCTGGCGGTTCGCTGAAGGCGGCGACACGCTCGACTACGTCGTGACCGAAGGCTCGGGCAAGGTGCTGCAGGTGGAGTGGCGGCGGGATGGCAAGGTGGCGGCGCGCAGCGAGACGCACTACGAGCAGGCGATGCCGGCGACGGCCCGCATCGATTTTCCGGAGGTCCCGGCCCGGCTTGAGTTCACGGTGGTGGCGGTCGATACCGCGGCGGTCATTGCACCGGCGCTGTGGCGCACTCGTCGCTAGCGCGCTGGTCCTCGCCCTCGCCGCCTGCCCGTATCATTTCTCCGGCGGCGGTCTGCCCAACGTCAAGACCGTCGCCATCCTGCCGTTCGACAACCAGACGCCGCAGCCCGAGCTCACCAAGGAAGTGAACGACGCGGTGCGCGAGGCGTTCGAGGGCCGGCTGGGGTTGCGCGAGGCCGGCGAGCAGAACGCCGACGCCGTCGTGCGCGGCCGCGTGACCCGCTACGATCCCGACACGCCCGTCGCGCTCCAGCCGGGTCGGGGGCAGGTGTCGGTCACCCAGCGCCGAGTCCAGATCAGCGTGGACGTCGAGATCCTCGACCAGCGCGAGGGCAAGACGCTGTGGCAGCGCCAGGGGCTCACCGTGGACGGCGAGTACGACCCCCCTAAGGAAGCGGACGGGCGCAAGATCGCGCTCTCGAAGCTCGTGAACGAGATCGTGGACGGAGCCCAGTCCCAATGGTGAGGCGCCTTCCCGGACGTCTGCGCGGCGCGAGCTCGATGGGCTGCCTCGTTTCGCTCCTGATCCTCGTCGGGGCGCTCTACTACGGCTTCAGCATCGGCGAGGTGTACTTCCGCTACTACCGCCTCCTGGACGAAATGGGGACGCAGGCGCGCCTCGCGGCCGCGCTCGACGACGGCACCATCCAGCGCCGCATCCAGGCAGCCGTGCAGGAGATCGGGCTGCCCGAGGCGGCGGGCAACGTCCGCATCGTCCGCCGCGGATCGCCCCGCGAGATCCAGATCTACACGCAGTACAGCGAGACGGTCGATCTGCCGCTTTTCCACCACACCTTCACGCTCCATCCCAACGTCACGCAGCCGATGTAGCGCGTGGCGCTGGACGCCCCTCCTCGTCTGAACACGGCGGCGAAGGTCCGCACGCTCGAGGCCGCGGCCGAGTGGCGCGCGCGCCAGCGCGGGCCGGTGGTGTTCACGAACGGCGTGTTCGATCTGCTGCACGCCGGGCACGTCAGCCTGCTGGAAGCGGCGCGCGCGGAAGGGGAGGCACTGGTCGTCGGCCTGAACACCGACGCCTCCGTGCGCCGCGTGAAAGGGCCGGATCGGCCCTTCGTTCCGGAAGGCGAGCGGGCACGGCTGCTGGCGGCGCTCGCCTGCGTCGACTGCGTGGTGCTGTTCGACGAGCCGACCCCGCTCGCGCTCGTCCGGCGGCTGCGGCCCGACGTGCTCGCGAAGGGGGCGGACTACCCGCGCGACGCGATCGTAGGGGCGGACGAGGTGGAGGGATGGGGCGGGCGGGTGGTGCGCGTGGCGCTCGTGCCCGGCCAATCCACGACCGCACTGCTCGATCGCCTGCGGCGCCCGCCGCGATGAAGCTGTTGGTCGCAACCCGCAATGACGGCAAGGCGCGTGAGATCCGCGAGCTGTTCTCGGGGCTGCCCTTTCAGCTGGTGTTCCCGCAGGAGCAGTTCCTGGAGCGTCTCCCCGAAGAAGGCGACCTGGAGCAAGGGATGAGCTTCGCCGAGAACGCCGTCGCCAAGGCACGCTACTTCGCCAAGCGGAGCGGGCTCCCCACGGTGGCCGAGGACTCCGGGCTCGAGGTGGACGCGCTCGAGGGCGCGCCAGGAGTTCACTCGGCGCGGTACGCGCACCTGTACGGGGAAGCGGGAAGGGGCAAGGGGGAAGGGGACCTCGACGCTACGAACAACGCGCTGCTGCTGGAGCGGCTCGCGGGCGTGCCCGACGAGCGGCGCACGGCGCGGTATCGCTGTGTCGCGGCCTTTGTCGAGACGCCCACGGCGGCACCGCAGCTCGTCGAGGCGACGACCGAAGGCCGCGTGCTCACCGAGCCGCGCGGCGCCGGCGGGTTCGGGTACGACCCCCTGTTCTTCTCGACCGATCTCGGGATGAGCTTCGCCGAGGCCCCGCCCGCGGCGAAGCACCGCGTGTCCCACCGGGGACGGGCGTTCCGGGCGCTCATCGAAGTGCTGCTGCGACGTAGCAAGTAGCATCGGAGACCACCGTGTCGCAGCAGATTTCGACTCTTGCCTTGACCGGTGTAGTACCCGCTGTAGCTTGGCGGCAACAGGTCAGCCCGCCGAACCGTGCGGTTCGGCATCACCAGGGAGCCGACGATGGCGACGAGCGTCCGCGAGTTCTTGGAGACCCACGCCCTGCACGAAAGAGTGTCCACTCCCTCCACGGTCGGGTGGAACGGGCAGTGGCCGGAGAGAGTCGAAGGTGAGTGCCGCGTGTGCAATGCCAAGCGTGCGCACCGGATCTGGCCCAGCAAGGTGGCGGGCGTCACCCGTGAGTGGGGTGTGTACATGCTGGCGGGGACGTGCGAGGACTGCGGCAGCAGCGGCCTGCTGTTCTGGGTGGAGCTCAACGAGCGCGAGGGATGGATCCAAAAGGCCGGACAGCTTCCTGCGCCGGTGGGTGCCGTGGTGAACTAGGCCTCCTCGTCCACCACGTCATCATCGCCGAGCGACCCCATGGGTGGCTCGGCGATGTAGTTTGGGGCATGCGCGACCCGACAACGGCACTTCTCCTCGGTAGCGTCGTCGCCCTTGGGGCGCCACAGCAGCGGGCGGCCCCGCCCGCGAGCGCCTCGCCGGCGCCGGACGGCGGCCAGTGGACCATGCCCGCCAAGGACTACGCCGCGACCCGCTACAGCGCACTCACCGACATCACCGCGGCGAACGTGAAGCGGCTCCGGGCCGTCTGGACCTTCTCCTCTGGCGTGCTCGGCGGGCACGAAGGGCAACCGTTGGTGGTGAACCACACGATGTACGCGGTGACGCCGTACCCCAACGTGCTCTATGCCTTCGACCTCACGCGGGAAGGTTACCCGTTGAAGTGGAAGTACCGCCCCTACGTGAACCCGGCTGCCATCGGGATCGCCTGCTGTGACGTGATCAACCGCGGGGCGTTCTACGCCGACGGGAAGATCGTGTACAACCTGCTCGACGGTCACACCGTCGCGATCGATACGGCGACGGGGAAAGAGGTCTGGAAGACCCAGGTGGCCGAGGTGCGCGCGGGCGAGACCACGCCCATGGCTCCCCTCGTGGTGAAGGACAGAGTCATCGTGGGGACCTCGGGCGGCGAGTACGGCGTGCGTGGCTGGGTGAAGGGTCTGGACCTCGCGACCGGCCGGGTCGTGTGGACGGCCTATAACACCGGCCCGGACGACGAAGTGCTGGCGCGGCCGGGCACGTTCCGGCCCTACTACGACCGGGGTGCGGATCTCGGGCGAACCAGCTGGCCGGAGGGCGGGTGGACGCATGGCGGCGCGCCGGTGTGGGGGTGGCTGTCCTACGATCCGGAGCTGGACCTCGTCTACTACGGCACGGGGAACCCGGCGCCGTACAACGCCGAGCAGCGTCCGGGCGACAACAAGTGGGCGACCAGCGTGTTGGCGCGCCGTCCCGCCGACGGCTCGCTCGTGTGGGCGTATCAGTTCACGCCGGCCGATAGTTGGGACTACGACGCCGTCCAGGAGATGATTCTCGCCGACCTCACGATCAAGGGCCGGAGGCGCAAGGTCCTGGTGCATTTCGACAAGAACGGCTTCGCCTACACCATCGACCGCGCCACGGGCGAGGTGCTGGTCGCGGAGCCGTACGTGTTCGTCAACTGGGCGAAGCGGGTGGACCTCGCGACCGGTCGCCCGGAGGTCGACCCCACGAAGCGGACGGGCGCGTCGCGGGGGACCGTCAAGGACATCTGCCCCACGCTCGAGGGCGGGAAGAACCAGCAGCCCGCCGCGTACTCGCCGCGCACGGGGCTGTTCTACGTTCCCACGAACAACCTGTGCATGGACTACGCCGCCGTGCGCGCGACGTACCTCGTGGGGACGCCGTTCATCGGCGCGAGCACGCCCTACAAGCCCGGCCCGGGCGGCTCGCTCGGTGCCTTCATCGCCTGGGACGCGGCGCGCGGCAACAAGGTGTGGGAGATCCGAGAGAAGTACCCGGTGTGGAGCGGCGCCCTCGCCACTGCCGGCGACGTAGTGTTCTACGGCACGCTGGACGGGTGGTTCAAGGCGGTCGACGCGAGGACCGGCGCCCCGCTGTGGAAGATGAAGGTGGGGTCCGGGGTGGTGGGGAACCCGATCACCTTCACCGGCGCGGACAACAGGCAGTACGTGGCGGTCTACGCCGGAATCGGTGGCGACTGGTTCCTGCTCTCCGGCGACGTCCGGTCCGACGATCCCGCGGACGTGCGGCCGCCCGCAGACTTCATGCCGGACATCGCGCGCTACACGAGCCAGGGAGGCATCGTATGGCTCTTCGCCCTTTAGCCGCCGCGCCGCTGCTCGGCTTGCTCGTCAGCTCGGCCCAGGAGCCGGTGCCGCCCGCCATACGCTACGAGCAGCACGTTTTCGCGGGCGGGAATCCGCCGCCCGCGGGCACGCTGCAGAATCCCTTCACAGGGGACATGAAGGCCGTGGCGGATGGTGAGAAGCTCTTCGCCATCTTCAACTGCGACGGGTGTCACGGGGGCGGGGCGGTGGGGTTCGTGGGGCCGAGCCTCGCGGACGGCCGCTGGCGTTACGGCGGCGCCGACGGGGAGGTGTTTCATTCGATCTATTACGGGCGGCCGCGGGGGATGCCCGCGTTCGGAGGCATCCTGCCGCCCGACGCGATCTGGCGGCTCGTGACCTACCTGCAGTCGCTCGAGCCGAAGCAGGACAACTCCACGGTTTCGTGGTGAGCGCGCGAGCCAGCCGCTTTTAGACCTCTACGCGGAGTGGTCGCTGCGCGTGGCGTTGGCGAGCGGCCGCGCACGGGGTGGGTGATGCTTGTCGCAGTAATACGACGCCAGGCGCGGGCCTTGTCTCGAGTGCTGGTGCGTCACCCAGTGCGCTGGCCGCTC